>NZ_JAHZPZ010000002.1 GCF_019929665.1 Streptococcus infantis
GCGCCACGTTTAACAGTCTTAGTATTCAAGTTTTCTGCTTCGTTGTTGTCAGTCTTATCTACGTATGGATCTTTATTGGTATCTCCGTACTTGTCTGTCAACTCTGCATCATCATCAAGAAGTTTGTTATCAGTAATTGAGAACTTAGCTGTATCCAATACATACTTCTCTGGTTGGAACTTAGGTTCAGTTGGTGGTGTTACCACGTTGTTAAACTCTTTATCAGCGATATCGCCAAGTTTAGCTACTAAAGCTTTAGCTGTTCCGTCGTGTTTAACTGTGATGGTTACAGTTGCTTTCATTGTGTCGTATGTCACAGTAGCATCTGTACCTGCAACCTCTTCAACAGTGTAGTTGTGTACGCCTTCTTGACCCTTCTTGAATGTAAGAGCTGAGAATTTCACATTACCATCTTTGTCGTTGGTTACAGTTTCAACTTCTTTACCATTTGAATCTTTCAATACAAAGCTAAATTCGTTCTCTTTCAATTCACGTCCTTCTAGACGTTTAGTGAAGTTGAATTCAATAGAGATTGGTACTGAGTTTACACGTTTTTCAGTTGGTTTGCTTGGTTTTTCAACTTTCTTCGTAGATGGGTTGTAGTAGTTCACTACTTGAGCCGCAGTATTTTCGATGTCTACTCCACCTGCAACGTCTGCTTTAACAGTTGCTGGGATATCAAATTTGTAGTAACGTTCAAATGCAAATTTTGTTGTGTCAATGATTTGAGTATTTTCTGCATCACCCAATGACTTCGTGAAGCCAGCTTTAAGAGTTGCAGTCATCACACCATTTTCAACCTTAATGTCGAACTTGTCTGTCACATCAGCGCCAGTTACTGAGTCGTAAGCTTTGATCTTAGTAGAATCTACATCAACCTTCGTTTCATCGAAGTCATCAGAAATACTTACTGATTGGATGTTATCCTTGTTGTTAGCGTCGAACTTAGTTGTATCAAGCCATACTTGGTAAACCAATTTAGCGCCACGTTTAACAGTCTTAGTATTCAAGTTTTCTGCTTCGTTGTTGTCAGTCTTATCTGCGTATGGATCTTTATTGGTATCTCCGTACTTGTCTGTCAACTCAGAATCATCATCGAGAAGCTTGTTATCAGTAATTGAGTATTTCTCTTCAGTTACAACGTATTTCTCTGGTTGGAACTTAGGCTCTTCTGGAGGAGTCACAGTGTTATTGAACTCTTTATCTGGAGCGTCAGTCACAGTTGCTACAATTGCCTTAGCAGTACCATCATGGGCTACCTTCACTGTAACTGTTGCAACCATATCGTCGTAAGTTACTGTTGTATCAGTACCTGCAACCTCTGAAACAGTATATGTGTAGGTCTTGCCAAGATCATCTTTACCAAACTTAAGTGTCTTAAAGGTAATCTTACCATCTTTATCATTCTTAACAGTTTCGACTGCAACATTGTCTTTCTTAAGAACAAAGCTAAATTCACCAGCTGCTAGAGTACGGCCTTCCAACTTCTTAGTGAACTTGAGATCAACTGTAATTGGTACAGAGTTCACACGTTTTTGAGTTGGTTTTTCAGGTGTTTCTACAGATTTGCTTACTGGGTTGTAGACATGAACGATTTGGTTGGCCTTATTTTCAATATCTACTCCACCTTTAACATCTGATTTAACAGTAGCTGGAATATCAAATTTATAGTAGCGACCAAATTCGAATTTAGTTGTGTCGATAACTTGAGTATTATCCGCATCACCTAAAGACTTGTTCATAGAAGCTTTAGAAGTTGCTGTAATAACACCATTTTCAACTTTAATGTCAAACTTAGCAGTTACATCTTGCCCAGTTACACTGTCATATGCCTTAATATCAGCAGCATTAACTGTTACTTTTTCAGCGTCATAAGTATCAGAGATACCAACAGATTGGATGTTATTCTTATCTGAGAAGTTTCTAGTATCTAACCATACTTGGTAAACTAATTTCTCACCACGTTCAACGGTCTTAGTATTGATGTTTTCCGCTTCATTGTTCGTAGTTTTATCAGCATACGGATCTGCATTGGTTTCTGTATACTCATTAGTCAACTCGTTGTCATCATCGACTAATTTTGTTCCAGTGATGTCATACTTTTCTTTGTTAAGTACAAATTTTTCTGGTTGGAATTCAGGTGTTGCTGGAGGAGTGATTTTGTTGTTGAATACTTTATCTTCCTTACCATCAGTTGATGTTCCGTTATCATCTACACCACCAGTTGATGATACGCTTGTTACTGTAGTAAGTGTATGACCGTTCTTAGCAACCTTAACTGTAATAGTTGCCTTCATCGTATCGTAAGTCATACCAACTTCTTTCGTTGTTGGAATAACTTCTTCTACAGTATAGGTATGTGTACCAATTTTCGTATTGTCAAATGACAATTCAGTAAATGTCACTGTACCATCTTTTTTGTTGGCAACAGTTTCAACTTCTTGACCTCTTGAATCTTTAAGAACAAAGTTGAATTCTCCGTCTTTAAGTTCACGTCCAGCCAATTTCTTCGTGAAGTCAAATTTAACTTTTACTGGTGCTACTACATAGTTGTTGAAAATCTTATCATCATCACTTGATTTGAAACCACCTTCAGCACTGTATTTAACAGTTGCTTGCAATTCACCTTTAGAATTTTCAGTTACAGTAACTGTCATGGTAACAGTCATTGCGTCGTAGTCAACGTCTGTATCAGAACCCTTTTGTTCAGTGATCTTGTATTTATAAGTACCAGCTTTGTTAAAAGTAAGCTTGCTGAATGTAGCTTTTCCATCCTTGTTGGTAACAGTTTCTTCGTGCTTATCAGGAGTACTTTTCTCTTCTGTTAATTTGAAAGTAAACTCGCCGTCTGTCAAGACACGTCCCTCTAATTGTTTTTCAACTTCTGGAATGACTTCAACTGGCTTTTGTTTGACATAGTAATAAATTGGTTGCTTGTATGGTGTCAATGAGTTGAGCAAGTCAACGTTTGTACCGATACCACCAACTCCTCGAATCAATTGTTCGTTTGGAGAAAGGTGACCAATGTTATCTCCCAGGAATGGAACGAATACAGTCTTCTTAGGCGTGTAACCAGCAGCTTTTTGGAAATCAAATGTGACTTCTTTACCGTTTGGATAATTTACACCTTTTGAATCAGTGAAAGAAATAGTATAAAGTGGTGATTTCTTAACTACCAAATCTTCGGTATTTACTTTTCCTGGTTTAATCGGTTTGGTTTCTGCAAGCAACATGTAACCGTCAGTACTTAGTGAACCATCTGAACGTTTGCTTTGTTGTTTTGGATCAAGAAGATAAACACGAACAACTACAGATCCGTCTTCCCCTACAATTTCTTTAATCCGTTTAATTCCTGCACGCTCAGCATCCATGAATTTCATACCAACTTTGTAAGGACGACTTACATAACCAGATGTTGAATCTGGGTCAGCTTTTTGATACAATTTGTAGCCATCAAATTGACGCTCACCAGATGCTGTGAAATTTTGCCCTTCCATAGCTTTAGTTGTATATTTAGCTAAATCAACTTCACTACCATTTGGCTCATAATCTTGCACTGTTGCATCAGATTTACTAGCATTGAAAGTAGGGTTGTTTTTATCAACTACTCTGTAGTAAGTTGTTTTCTCAACAAATCGTGGAATTTTACTGTTAGTATCAGTAATGGAACGACCGTTATAAGCTGGTTCTACAACGTTAATAATATCTGTTGATGTACGAGCAGCATAAACAGCATCGTATAATTTTTGTTCTTCAGTAGTGAGGTTATGTCCTGGAGCTACCAAAGCTTGAATACTTGCTCCAACTTCGTATCCATATTGTAAGAATGGTTGAGCAGGTTCAGCCTTACTAGCAGGTGTCCCTTTATCGTAATCAACTTGATACGTTAACTCTCCTCTAGATGCAGTAGCTGTCGTAGTGAATTTTTGAATTCCACTTGTCGCTGTAATTGTTCTAGCTTCTACTACATTACCAGTGTTTTTATCAATTAATTCAACAACTGTATCTGTAGAATCATCAAATCTCTTATACGCACGAGAGTAGTAATTTGTATTATAACGTTGGTTAAAGCGAGTAAGATCTACGATACTGTAAGTATACCAATCTCCCTCTTTAGCAGAGTAGCCAGCTGGTACAGTTTGAGAACGAACAGTTGCACCGTTAGGATCTTTAATTTCTGGAGTTACTTTTTCCCCATCTTTTAAGTAAGTGCTTACGGCTACAGGCTTAGAGTTGTGATCTCCAGAAACTGCATCTTCAGTTGTAGCACGACGATTACGAACTTTAGGTTTATCACCTTCTGAAACAGCTGGCTTAGTTTCTTCAGCTTTTTCAACCGGCTTAGCAGTTTCCTTATTAGCAACCTCAGTCTCAGTTGAAGCAGGCTTTACTTCTTCTGCTTTTCCTGAAGACACTGGTTCAGATTTAGCTTCTTCTGTTTTAACCTCAGAAGCTGGTTTTACTTCTTCAACCTTATTTGTCTCAGCAAGCACAGTTGTTGCAGCATTTTCTACAACATTCTGTTCCTTTTTAGAGGAATCCTCGCTGACACTATCCTTTTTCACCAACTCTGTTTTTTCTTCAGAACTTGGTTGCGTAGGAAGTTCAGAAGCTTTTACCGCACCACCATTTGCTAACATAAAGCTAAGGGTTGTTCCCAAAAATACGGATGCAACACCTACCTTATATTTCCGCAAAGAGAAGCGTTGTTGTTCTTTTCTTATCATTTGGATAAGTTCTCCTTTTTTATATTTTTACTATTAGTCAGAAACAATTTGATGTTTTAATATTTTTGGTTATTAAATACACATTTTTTCCAACTTGTTTAGCATCTTCATCTTATCATAAGAATTTAAATAGTTCAAAGAATTATGTGCTCAAGAAAACGTTTTCTTTATTGGTTTTTAGGTTTTTTTAAAAACAAAAATATTCATTATATATATTTATATGCATAGGGATTTAGTTCCCATTATTTATGGTTTTTTAGTCAACTCTCTCATTATTTATTATAATTTTATTACTTAGCATTTCATTTTGATTACATTTTAATGATTGTGAAAATATTATCATTTTCATAAAATAAAAAATGATTCCCTTACGAGAATCATTTTTTTATTTAGATAGCTTCTGTAACAAAACTTCTACTTTCTAATACTTTTAGCATGGCATCTGCTGTATCCAAAGCTGTAAAGAGAGGAACTCCATGTTCGATAGCTGAACGTCTGATTTGCTCTCCGTCCTCATCGGCTGTCCGTTTGGTACCAACAGTGTTGATGATAGCTTGAATTTTTCCTTTGCGGACGTAGCTTGGGATATCGTGTTCATCATCACCAATCTTACCAACGAGTTGGGCTTGCAATCCATGACTTGCAAAGAACTCCGCTGTTCCTGCAGTTGCAAGAATTCCGTAACCAATATTTTGGAAACGACGAGCCAAATCCAAAGCTTCCTCTTTTGCATCATCAGCAATGGTAAAGACAACATTCCCAAAGGTTGGCAAGTGGAGATATGAAGCTTCAAAAGCTTTATAGAGAGCTTTTTCAAGAGTCGTATCTGATCCCATAACTTCTCCTGTTGACTTCATTTCAGGACCAAGAAGGCTGTCTACCTTAGCTAGTTTGGTAAAGGAGAAGACTGGTGCCTTGATATGAACTCGTGTGCTTTCAGGGTAAAGTCCATCTTGGTAACCAAGTTCTTCGAGACTTTGACCAAGA
Organism: Streptococcus infantis; assembly: GCF_019929665.1. Classification (GTDB taxonomy): domain Bacteria; phylum Bacillota; class Bacilli; order Lactobacillales; family Streptococcaceae; genus Streptococcus; species Streptococcus infantis_H. The sequence goes on from NZ_JAHZPZ010000002.1 coordinate 5,715, forward strand.
ATCAACTTAGTCGCTACCTGTGCCATAGGGATATTGGTTACTTTTGAAAGGAATGGTACGGTACGGCTAGCACGCGGATTTACTTCAATAACGAAGACTTTCTCATCCTTGATAACAAACTGGATGTTCATCATCCCAAGACAGTTGAGGCCAACTGCCAGACGCTTAGTGTAATCTGCAATCGTGTCTTGCACCTTTTGAGACAAGGTTTGTGGAGGGTAAACAGCCATGGAGTCACCTGAGTGGACACCAGCACGTTCGATATGCTCCATGATACCTGGAATGAGAACATTTTGTCCATCTGAGATGGCATCAACTTCACATTCTTGTCCAACGATATAAGAGTCAACAAGAACTGGATGGTCTGGACTTGCCTTAACCGCAGTACGCATGTAAGAACGAAGATCATCTTCATTTTCAACGATTTCCATAGCGCGTCCACCCAAAACATATGAAGGACGAACGAGAACTGGGAAACCAATCTTACGCGCTGCAAGCACCGCTTCTTCTTCATTAGTTGCAGTCTGGCCTGGTGGCTGTGGAATATCCAAGTCTTTGAGGGCTTGCTCAAAGAGGTCACGGTCTTCGGCACGGTCTAGGTCAGCAACTTGAGTACCAAGAATAGTCACACCTGCTTTTGCTAATGGCTCAGCAAGGTTGATAGCTGTTTGACCACCAAACTGAACGATAACACCTTTTGGTTGCTCTAAATCGATAACATTCATGACATCTTCAAATGTCAATGGTTCAAAGTAAAGTTTGTCTGATACAGAGAAGTCTGTTGAAACTGTCTCTGGGTTTGAGTTCATGATAATAGCTTCGTAGCCTGCAGCTTGGATTGCCTTAACTGAGTGAACAGTTGCGTAGTCAAACTCCACCCCTTGACCGATACGGATTGGACCAGAACCTAGGACTAGAACGGATTCCTTATCAGATTTGATAGATTCATTTTCCCAACCATAGGTTGAATAGAAGTACGGAGTTTCTGATTCAAACTCTGCTGCACAAGTATCCACCATCTTGTAAACTGGGACAATCTTGTTTTCCAAACGTAGTTGGCGCACTTGGTCAGCTGTAGTATTCCAGAGTTCAGCAATCTTACGATCTGAGAAACCATTGAGTTTTGCTGTTTTTAAGACGTCTACATCTTGTGGATGTGAACCTAATTCTTGCTCAATTTCAAAGATATGCAAGAGTTTATCAAGATAGAAGATATCAATCTTAGTCAAATCTGCAATCTCTTCTGGTGTATAACCACGACGAATAGCTTCTGATACATAGAAGAGACGGTCATCTTGTGCTTTGACAACTTTTTCAATCAAGGCATCATCTGAAACTTCTGCAAGTTCAGGCATTTCATTGTGGTGAACTCCAATTTCAAGCGAGCGACAAGCTTTAAGGAGAGATTCCTCAATGTTACGACCGATGGCCATGACTTCTCCAGTTGCCTTCATCTGGGTACCGAGACGACGTTCACCCTTTTCAAATTTATCAAATGGGAAACGTGGAATCTTGGCAACCACATAGTCAAGCGCTGGTTCAAACATAGCATAAGTTGAACCTGTAACTGGGTTAATGACCTCATCCAAAGTCAATCCTACAGCAATCTTAGCAGCCAATTTAGCGATTGGATAACCAGTCGCCTTAGAAGCAAGGGCTGATGAACGAGATACACGAGGGTTTACTTCGATGACATAATACTTAAAGCTATGAGGATCAAGGGCCAACTGAACGTTACATCCACCTTCAATCTTGAGAGCGCGGATAATGCTCAAGCTGGCGTCACGAAGCATTTGGTTTTCATAGTCTGACATGGTTTGTGCTGGTGCAAATACGATGGAGTCTCCTGTGTGAATCCCAACTGGGTCAAAGTTTTCCATATTACACACAACAAGGGCATTGTCAGCTGAGTCACGCATGACTTCGTACTCGATTTCCTTGAAACCGGCAATAGAACGTTCAATCAAACATTGGGTAACAGGTGACAACTTCAAACCATTTTCAGCAATTTCACGTAGTTCTTCCTCGTTAGCACACATACCACCACCAGTACCACCAAGTGTGAAGGCAGGACGGACGATAACTGGGTAACCAATAGTTGCAGCAAAGGCAACTGCTTCTTCAACCGTATTTACAATTTCAGATTCTGGAATCGGTTGTTTCAGCTCTTCCATCAATTGTTTAAAGAGATCACGGTCCTCAGCTTGGTCAATGGCAGACAATTTAGTACCGAGAAGTTCTACTCCAAGCTCATCTAAGATTCCGTTTTTAGACAATTCCATGGCCATATTAAGCCCTGTTTGCCCCCCAAGAGTTGGAAGCAAAGCATCTGGACGTTCCTTACGGAGAATACGAGTCACAAACTCAAGTGTGATTGGCTCGATGTAGACCTTGTCTGCAATTTCCTTATCAGTCATGATGGTTGCAGGGTTTGAGTTTACCAAGACAACCTCGTAACCTTCCTCTTTCAAAGACAAGCAAGCCTGGGTTCCAGCATAGTCAAACTCAGCAGCCTGACCAATAATAATCGGACCAGAACCAATCACCATAATTTTTTGAATATCAGTACGTTTAGGCATTTATAAGATATTAAGGGCGTCAAGCGGACAAAGCTAAAATAGGAGTTATGACGAAGAACTGTTAGTTCTAGGAATAACTATCTTTTTAGCACCGTCCGTAGCCCGTATTCAGTTCAGCAAATACGAACTACCCTTCTCCTTTCTATTCGGCAACTCTCTGATTGCCATTAAATAAATTCTCCGACGATTTTTTAGCGAAACGATCATTTTCGGTAAAAAATCTAGTGCAGGGAGTTTTTAGTTCGCCATATAGCGACTAAAAGAAACGACCTGCCTTTCTATTCGTCGCCTCACAGAGCGACATTAAATAAATTCTCCGACGATTTCTCACTCGTCTTTAGTTTGCTTGTTTGAAAGCTTCCATCATCTCGATGAATTCATCAAATAGATAACTTGCATCATGTGGTCCAGGAGCTGCGTCTGGGTGGAATTGTACAGAGAAACCTGGTTGGTATCTGTGACGTACACCTTCGACTGACTTATCATTGATTTCTTCATGGGTAATAATCAAGTGATCTGGTAAATCTTCACGACTAACGGCATAACCATGGTTTTGACTAGTAAAGTCCACTCGCCCTGTAGCAATTTCACGCACTGCGTGGTTAAAACCACGGTGGCCAAATTTCATCTTGTAAGTCTTAGCACCATTTGCCATAGCAAAGAGTTGGTGTCCCATACAAATACCAAAGATTGGAATCTTGCCAAGAATACCACGAATCATATCAAGTGCTTCTGGTACATCTTCTGGATTTCCCGGACCATTTGATAACATGACACCATCTGGGTTCAAATGTAGGATTTCTTCAGCCGTAGTTGTATATGGAACGACAGTTACGTTACAATCACGTTTTGAAAGTTCTCGTAAAATAGAATGTTTAAGGCCAAAGTCTACTAAAACAACGCTTAAACCAACTCCTGGAGCTGGATAAGAAGTCTTGGTAGAAACTTGTCTGATATTGTCAGTTGGTAAGACCGTTGCTTGAAGTTGATCCGTAATGTGGTCCATACTATCGCCAGCGTGTGTTAGAGTTGCTCGCATGGTTCCATGTTTACGGATAATCTTTGTGAGAGCACGCGTATCAATCCCTGAAATACCAGGAATTTTCTTAGCCTTCAAGAATTCATCCAGCGTCATTTGATTACGCCAGTTGCTAGCTTTACGTGTCTCTTCGAAAACCACAACTCCTTTACAAGTAGGACTGATAGACTCGTAGTCGTCACGGTTAACTCCATAATTCCCTACTAGTGGATATGTGAAGGTCAAGATTTGTCCATTATAAGATTGGTCTGTAATGGATTCTTGATATCCTGTCATCCCTGTGTTAAAGACTATTTCCCCTGTTACATCAATATCTGCACCGAAGGCCTTACCTTCAAAAACTGTGCCATCTTCTAAAACTAGAAGTCTTTTTGTCATATTTTCACCTCTCGTGGACGCTCACTGGCGTCTTTTAACGTTTTGTGTCTTATTTGGCTTTTCTACTTGCCAATACGGATTCTAAGATTGCCATTCGAACAAATACTCCATTGGTCATTTGTTGGACAATGCGTGATTTTGGTGCTTCAACAAGATGATCGGCAATTTCCACATCCCGATTCACAGGAGCCGGATGCATAATGATTGCTTCTTCTTTTAAGCGATTATAGCGTTCTTGGTTCAAGCCGTGTTGAGCATGATACTCTTCTTTTGAGAAGACTGCTCCACTTTCGTGGCGTTCATGTTGAACTCGAAGCAACATCAGAACATCTACCTGGTCAACAATCTCGTCAATAGTTACAAACTGACCATAATCTGCAAACTCTTGACTTCTCCATTCCTCAGGTCCTGCAAAGTAAAGTTCAGCACCTAAACGTTTCAAAATCTGCATATTGGACTTGGCAACACGTGAATGGTCCAAGTCACCAGCAATGGCAACCTTAAGTCCTTCAAAACGGCCAAATTCTTCGTAAATTGTCATCAAATCAAGCAGACTCTGACTAGGATGTTGCCCTGAGCCATCACCACCATTGATAATCGATGTCGTAATGGTTGGGCTCGCAATCAATTCCCTGTAGTAATCAACCTCTGGGTGCCGAATAACACAGATATCTACACCAAGCGCAGACAAGGTCAGGATTGTATCATAGAGTGTCTCACCCTTGTTTACCGAGCTTGTATTCACATCAAAGTCAAGTCGTTCCAGTCCCAGTTTAATCTCTGCAACTTCGAAGGATTTATGCGTTCTTGTCGAATTTTCAAAGAAAAGGTTGGAAACAATGGGATGGTCTTCGTAGGGCAACTGGGCTCCATTTTTAAACTCGATCCCTCGTTTAATCAATTTTATAACCTGATCTACAGTGAGATCTTCCATGGACACCACATGTTTGAGTGCTTGTTGATTTTCTGACATGGCTACTCCTTTAGCTTTTAAGCTTCTTCAGTAATCAAAACTCTATCTTGGCCATCAAGTTCTGTCATCTCAACGATGATTTCTTCAGAACGACTAGTTGGAATATTTTTCCCAACGTAATCTGGACGAATTGGCAATTCTCTATGTCCACGGTCAACTAGTACTGCTAAACTCACGCGCGCTGGACGACCATGTCCGACAATGTTATCAATAGCAGCACGGATTGTACGACCTGTGTAAAGAACATCATCCACCAAAATAACTTCACGATCTGTCACATCGACAGAAACTAATGAAGTATCCTCCCCACTTTTGACATCGTCACGGAAAGGTTTTGTATCTAGTTCAACAACAGGAACAGAGATATTTTCCAATTGTTCCAAGCGTTCTTGGATACGGTGAGCAATAAAGACACCACGTGTTTTAATTCCCGCTAAAATGATTTTATTTAAATCTTTGTTGCGTTCGATAATTTCATAAGTGATACGCGTAATTGCTCGCTTGACGGTTAATTCGTCTACAACTTCTTTTGTCTTCATGACAAACCTCCAAAAAGAAAAGTCTCCTTTTTCAAGGAGACTTGAGAATGTATAACTAAGCGAGCCTTACTGTAAACAGTATAGACTTACCCTTCTACTTTATCGAGCTCCTTGCCTGCCTCACGGGACAGGTTTAAAGGAATATTTTATTGTCCTTACTATATCACAAAGCCCAGTGCAAAGCAAGTAAAAACATTCAATGCTTTGCCTTATAATGAACTAAAATCGTACAATTGTGGATAGTGTTCGCATTCTGGATTTTTCGGATGACAAATAGCACGACCAAAGTAAATCATAGCCTGATGGGCTGCCAACCACTTTTCAGGAGGCAAAATATCCATTACTCGCTTTTCGACTTCAAGTGGTGTTGCTGATTTTTTTACAATATCATGGTGTTTACAGATACGCTCCACATGAGTATCCACTGCAAAAGCTGGAATTCCAAATCCCACGCTCAAAACTACGTTAGCTGTTTTACGACCAACTCCTGCTAAACTCTCTAATTCTTCTCTAGTCTGAGGGACTTGACCATCAAAATCATCCAGTAGTTGCTGGGCACATTTTTTGAGGAATTTTGCTTTGTTTCGATAAAGACCTAGACGAGAAATATGTTTAGAAATTTCACTCTCACTGGCATCTGCCATGGCTTGAGGCGTAGGGAAGGCTTCAAAAAGAGCTGGAGTCGCTTTGTTTACTGCCGCATCTGTCGTTTGAGCAGACAACATGACTGCACCTAGCAATTCAAAATGATTGCGAAAATCTAGACTTGGTTTCGCATCGGGAAAAAGAGCTATGATTTCTTCTAGCACCTTGCGTGCTCGTTTTTTGGACAAGACCATTATTCATCTCCGTCAAACAATCCTTGCAAGCCAGCAAAAGGACTACTTTCTTCTTTCTTAACCGCTTGTTGAGCTTGATATTCTTCCTCAGTCATGATTTGCCAGTCATTTCCAGACACAAAACCTTGACCAGCTTCTTCTTCTGCTGTTAAAACCTTAATTGGAATGTTTAGCAAGATATTATCCGAAACACTTTCAGCCAGGTCGATTTCCCCATTTTCAATAGGCAAGACTAAGTCATCATCTAAAACTTCTTGATCCAGTTGATTGGTAGCACCTTCCATAAAGACTTCTGTCACTGGATATGATTCTTGCAATTCTACCGGTTCCATACTACGGCTAGAAGCTAAAACGATTGTATAAGACAAGAGATAGTCTAGGAAAAACATACGGTCCTCGTACTGAACTTTTCCTACTGCGACAATATCTTTGACATCTAAAATTTCTTGATTGCGCTCACGTAAGTCAGTTGCCAAGTCCAGAGTTTGCTCAAAATGCAAACCTTCAGGTTGCTTACGGATTTCTTGAATATTTAATTTCATACTTCCTCCATTAAGGTTTACTCCCTTGATTATACCATGAAAGGAGGTCAAGTAAAGCCTCTAAACTTTTAAAACATCTTTCAGTATTTTTTGATATATTTATTATGACAAATTTATTTTTTGTGCTATACTATAGGCATCAATACATGAGCAAAGGAGGACGCTCATATGGAAGACAAAGCCCTTTTAACAGAAGCCTATCAACTCGTTACAGAATTAAACCAAACAATACAAAGCTGTAAACAGGGACTACCAGATGACCTACGCTTACAGCAAAATATAGACGAAATTCTCAGAGCACTTAAAAAAACTGAGAAACTAGATAACGCCATCTTAATTGAACTGGAATCTTTTTACCAACGTACTAGTCTTTTGATTGGACTTGGTTCACTGAAATTAAATGACCAAGCCCGCACTGCTTGGAGAAACTATGACAAGTTCCACTACGATCACGTTAAACATACGCTGACACTCTATGGACCTGTTTTTGGGTTTTAAAAATAGAGGATTTTCTGGCTTAATCTTGACAAATTTTCTCAAAAAGAGTATGATGATTGCAACAATACTCGGAGGTAAGGGAGACATGAACAACTAAGTCTATCAAATAAAGAACCTTTATTTAGTAGATCTTGTTTCTGTCTCTTTTTTGTGTACTCTTTTTCTGCTGGAGTTTCAGCCCTTTTAAAAGAGTTTTTTTGACATAGACGATTAGCTCTACTAGGTAAAGTAGAGCTTTTTGTTATGTAATATGAACATTCTAGAAAGGGCAATAATATGATAAAAATCAATCATCTGACCATTACACAAAACAAAGATTTAAGAGATCTTGTTTCCGATTTAAACATTACCATCCAAGACGGAGAAAAGGTCGCTATTATAGGCGAAGAAGGAAATGGCAAATCAACCTTACTTCGAACTTTAATGGGAGAAAAATTAGCTGATTTCTCTATCAGGGGAGAAATCCAGTGTGACCTTCAGTCCCTGGCCTACATTCCCCAACATCTCCCTGAAGAACTGAAGAAAAAATCTCTACAGGACTACTTCTTTTTGGATTCTGCTGATTTAGACTACAGTATTCTTTATCGTTTGGCGGAGGAGTTGCACTTTGATAGCGACCGTTTTGCTAGCGACCAAGAAATTGGCAGTCTATCAGGTGGCGAAGCTTTGAAAGTTCAACTCATCCATGAGTTAGCAAAACCTTTTGCGCTTCTATTTTTAGATGAACCTTCAAATGACCTGGATATAGAGATGGTTGATTGGCTAAAAAAACAGATTCAAAAGATGAGGCAAACCGTTATTTTCATTTCTCATGATGAAGATTTTCTCTCTCTAACGGCAGACACCATTATCCACTTGCGACTAATCAAGCACCGGAAAGAAGCGGAAACGCTAGTCGAGCATTTAGACTATGATCGCTATAGTGAGCAGAGAAAGGCTAATTTTGTCAGACAAAGTCAGCAAGCTGCTAACGACCAGAGAGCCTATGACAAAACCATGGAAAAGCATCGCCGAGTCAAGCAAAATGTAGAAACTGCACTTCGAGCTACCAAAGACAGTACTGCCGGTCGCCTATTAGCTAAAAAGATGAAAAATGTTCTTTCTCAAGAAAAACGCTACGAAAAAGCAGCTCAGTCCATGACCCAAAAGCCACTTGAAGTGGAACAAATTCAACTTTTCTTTTCAGATATAGAGCCATTAGCGGCTTCAAAAGTCTTAATTCGACTAGAAAATGAGACTTTATCCATTGGCCAACGAATTCTGTCTCAAGGGCTACAACTAACTATCCGTGGTCAAGATAAAATCGGCATTATCGGTCCCAATGGCGTTGGCAAATCCACTCTTTTAGCAAAGATACATCAACTACTAAGCGGCAAAAGAGAGATTTCGCTTGGATTTATGCCACAAGATTACCAAGAAACACTGCAATTGGATCTATCCCCAGTAGAATTTCTCAGCCAAACTGGACACAAGGAGGAAATACAGAAAATCCAATCTCACTTAGCCAGTCTTAATTTCAGCTATCCAGAGATGCACCACCAAATCCACTCCTTATCTGGAGGTCAACAAGGGAAACTCCTTCTTTTGAATTTAGTTCTACGAAAACCAAACTTTCTCCTTCTGGATGAGCCCACACGAAACTTTTCTCCAACATCTCAACCAGAAATTAGAAAACTCTTTGCCAATTATCCTGGTGGTCTCGTCACTGTTTCGCATGATCGACGTTTCTTAAAAGAAGTCTGTACGAGTATCTATAGTCTGACAGAGCATGGTTTAGAAGTAGTCGATTTACAAGATCTTTAACTTTTGGAAATAAAACATCCAGAGGTTTTCCTCTGGATATTTTTTACATATGTTTCAAACGCTCAATTCGTTCTGAAATAGGTGGATGCGTATAAAATAGTTTTTTCAAAAAACCTGGTTTTTGAGGATCATTGATATAAAGTGCACTACTAGCATCATCCACATGATGACTCATGGGTTGACTATTGTCTAATTTTTGTAAAGCATTGATCATCCCTTGCGGATTACGAGTTAATTCTACGCTCGAAGCATCTGCTAAAAATTCTCGTTGGCGAGAAATAGCTAATTGTACTAAAGTCGCTGCAAGAGGCGCCAGAACTATGGCTAAGAGAGAAATAACTAACATAATCACTTCAAGTCCTCCACTGTCACGGTCACTATTTCTTCTACTACGTGATGCTCCACCCCACCACATCATACGACCAGCCATACTCGATAAAAGGGTAATAGCACTGGCAAGAGCAACAGCAATCGTAGAGATTCGAATATCCAAGTTGCGTATGTGACTAACTTCATGCCCAATTACCGCTTCTAACTCCTCACGATTCATGATCTCTAGAAGTCCTGATGTCGCTGCAACAGCAGCATTTTGAGGATTCGAACCTGTGGCGAAAGCATTTAAACCTGGGTCATCAATGACATAAACACGTGGCATAGGAATTTGCGCCACCATAGCCATATCCTCAACAACATGATAGAGAACAGGTTCTTCATTCCTATCAACTTCACGCGCACCATTCATACTCATGACAATCTCTGTAGATTGAAAAATCATAGTCAAGGCATAAATGAAACCGATAATCATAGCTACGGTCACGCCCCAGATACCTGAGTTCATGAAAAAATATCCAACTGCATAACCTACAATAGCTAACAAAAGAAAGAAAACAATTAATAAAACCCAAGTTTTACGTTTATTACTTGCAATTTGTTGATACAGCATCTTAGTCACCTAAACCACTAAAATCAACTCTAGGAACAGCTTTTTCTTCTTCAGGTGTTTGAAGAAAGTCAGAAGCTTTAAACCCAAAAATCAGAGCAACCAAATTACTTGGGAAGGTTTCTAATTTAACATTGTAGTTGCTAACGACACTGTTATAAAGTTGGCGAGAATATGATATTTTGTTTTCTGTGTTAGTCAGTTCTTCTTGTAAGTGAGCAAAGTTGCCACTAGCCTTCAAGTCAGGATAGTTCTCTGCAACCGCAAAGATACCAGATATCTGACGAGTCAGTGCATCACTAGCTTTCATGGCTTCTGCAGGTGTAGTTGCTGCAGCTACTTGTCTACGGAGTTCAGTCACCTTTTCAAGAGTAGAACTTTCGTATTTAGCATAACCTTTAACTGTTTCAATCAAGTTTGGTAAGAGATCATTTCGACGCTTCAACTGAACATCAATCTGACTCCAAGCCTCCTTGGTCTGCATACGATTTTTCACCAAACCGTTATAGCTAACAATCACAAAAATAACAATCAGAGCCAAAACTCCAAGAATGATCCAAGTCATAATCTTATTCCTTTCTGCTTTTAGATTAGTACAAGTATATCAAATTTCCATGTTTTTGTGGTAAAATAAGATGATATACAAGAAGGATATAACTATGAAACCAGAAACTTTTTACTCACTACTTGACCAACAGAATATTAATCTTACTGACCAGCAAAAAACACAATTTGAGCGCTATTTCGAACTCTTAGTCGAGTGGAACCAAAAAATCAACCTGACTGCCATTACTGAAAAGGGAGAGGTTTACCTTAAACACTTTTATGATTCCATCGCTCCTATCCTACAAGGGTTGATTGCAAACCAAGAAATTAAGTTACTTGATATTGGCGCTGGTGCAGGATTCCCAAGTCTCCCTATGAAGATTCTATATCCTCAGCTAGATGTGACCATCATTGATTCTCTGAACAAGCGCATTAACTTCCTTCAGCTTCTGGCTGAGGAGCTTAATTTAGAAGGGGTTCATTTCTACCATGGACGTGCAGAAGACTTTGCCCAAGACAAGCATTTCCGTGCCCAATTCGACATTGTGACAGCTCGTGCAGTTGCACGCATGCAAGTTCTCTCAGAGTTAACCATTCCCTACCTTAAAGTTGGTGGAAAACTTTTAGCTCTTAAGGCCAGTAATGCTCCTGAGGAATTGACAGAAGCCAAAAATGCTCTCAACCTTCTCTTTAGCAAGGTTGAAGATAACATCAGCTACACACTTCCTAATGGAGACCCTCGCTACATCACCATTGTAGAAAAGAAAAAAGAAACTCCAAACAAATATCCACGTAAGGCCGGTATGCCAAATAAACGACCACTTTAAACATTTTTAAAAAGATACCTAAAAAATCAGCCTCACTTTTTTGTTTCTTTGCTCGGGAAAAAATGATTTACAAAATCATGCCTCGCTTTTTTGTTTCTTGGCTCGGGAAAAAATGATTTACAAAATCAAACCTCGCTCTCTTGTTTCAAGGCTCGGGAAAAAACGATTTACAAAATCATTTTTTTCTGCTATACTATCACAAGCAAAGGTTTTTAATGTCATCCTGTGAGGTGACGAAGACGCAGATATATATGAAATTCTTTAAATATTGGGATAACCATGTTTTAAAGATGTCTTACTCTGAGAGCCTATTGCTGTAAAATAATGGGCTCTTTTTTGATGCCCAAAAAGTGAGGTATTTATGAAACAAGAATCAACTGTTGATTTGTTACTAGACGTTGACCAACGTCCTTCTTTTGGTAAGGGAATTCTACTCAGCTTCCAGCACGTGTTTGCCATGTTTGGTGCTACCATCTTGGTGCCACTAATTTTGGGAATGCCTGTATCTGTTGCCCTTTTTGCATCAGGTGTCGGAACACTGATTTACATGGTATGTACTGGCTTTAAAGTTCCGGTCTATCTCGGTTCTTCTTTTGCCTTCATCACTGCAATGTCACTTGCTATGAAGGAAATGGGTGGCGATGTTTCTGCTGCTCAAACAGGGGTTATCTTAACTGGTTTAATCTACGTTCTTGTTTCAACTAGCATCCGCTTTGCTGGTACAAAATGGATTGACAAACTTTTACCACCAATCGTTATCGGACCTATGATTATCGTAATTGGTCTAGGTCTTGCAGGTTCAGCTGTAACAAATGCTGGTCTTGTTGCTGATGGCAACTGGAAAAATGCTCTTGTAGCTGTGGTTACCTTCCTCATCGCTGCCTTTATCAATACAAAAGGAAAAGGATTCCTTCGTATCATTCCTTTCTTGTTTGCCATTATCGGTGGATATATCTTTGCAGTCTTTCTTGGTCTAGTAGACTTCACACCTGTTCTTCAAGCTAACTGGTTCGAAATTCCAGGCTTCTACCTACCATTTAGCACAGGTGGTACCTTCAAAGAATACAACCTTTACTTCGGTCCAGAGACGATTGCAATCTTACCAATCGCGATCGTAACAATCTCAGAACACATTGGAGACCACACGGTCTTGAGCCAAATCTGTGGCCGTCAATTCTTGAAAGAACCAGGTCTTCACCGTACCCTTCTTGGTGACGGTATCGCAACATCTGTATCTGCCTTCCTTGGTGGTCCTGCTAATACTACCTACGGTGAAAATACAGGGGTGATCGGTATGACTCGTATCGCTTCTGTCTCAGTTATCCGTAACGCAGCCTTTATCGCAATTGCCCTAAGTTTCCTTGGAAAATTCACTGCTTTGATTTCTACAATCCCTAGCGCCGTACTTGGTGGTATGTCAATCCTTCTTTACGGGGTTATCGCCAGCAACGGTTTGAAAGTCTTGATCAAAGAGCGCGTTGACTTTGGACAAATGCGTAACCTTATCATTGCAAGTGCAATGTTGGTACTTGGACTTGGTGGAGCAATCCTTAAACTTGGTCCAGTTACACTTTCAGGTACTGCCCTATCAGCAATGACAGGTATCCTTTTGAACTTGATCTTGCCATACGAAAATAAAGACTAAAAGCATTAAGAAAAAAATCCACTCAAATGAGTGGATTTTTTTCTTAAGTTCTCCAAGTAATCAAGAGGTACAAGAGACTTGAACCAAACATATCTGCAAGAGCATGCATAAGAAAGAATGTCAGTAAATTCTTGACTACATACTTGTACAAGAAATAATAGAATAATCCGTAAACAAGCCCAATAACCAAGGCCCAGAGTAATCCTTGGTAGGTATGGAAAGAAATCCGTATGATTACCGAGTATACTAGAACCAGCCACTGATGCTTTTCTTTTACTGAAGTCAGTAATCCCAAGAAGAAAAATTCTTCGTAAAACCCATTTAAAAGCGCATAGCCAATAGCCATTGGCGTTAAGGCCATGAATTTTCTAATGATTTCCATAGGATCTATAAAAGGGAGCAGTTGAGGATTAAAATAATTGTACTCGCCACTGAGGGTTGTTACAATATCACCAAAAATACCAACAATAGCAAAGATAAGGGGAACCCAGATGAAAACAGACCAGGAAAAACGTATAGGAAGTTGTTTAAAATCATAATTTCGAATCAAGAGATAAAGGAAAGTAATCCCTAACATCATCAATTGAAAAGTAAAATTACTAGAATAAGCTGCCCCATCACTTGCTACATTTGTTGTAGTTTCCGCAACACTAGCAAGAGTTGAAGGTGATAGACTCTCCATAAATTGTTGAGTAGAACGGATGATAAACTCTCCAAACATTAAAACAGTGATGATGAAGATGTCGAACCATTTTAAGTATCTTAAAGGTTTAGCAGGATGAATACTTTGTATAAAATTCATATTTCCTCCGTTTAGCTTATTTTTGTACCTTTATTATAAACTTTCAATCTTAAAATTAATTAAATTGATACTAGAGCATAAAAAAACAACCTCTTTATAAGGTTGTTCTGTTCTTAAATGGACTTGTGTTTCTTTTCTAGCATTAAATCCTTTAAAGAAATAATAGTCACAGCCAATAAAATCATTGCCATGCCAAGAAAATCTACAGGATAAAAGATATCTCCCATAATCATGAAGGCAAAAAATACCGCAGAGATTGGTTCAATAGAGGCCAAGAGACTAGATTTGACTGGCCCAACCAGACTTGCCCCCTTAAGAAAAGCCGTGTAGGCAAAAACAGTCCCGATGAGAATAATTCCAGCAAATGCTAAGAAAATATCAAAAGACATAGGTAGACTAGCACCGATAATCCCTGTAAATGGCACTGCTACAAAACCTGAAATGGTCATACCGACACCAATAACCAGAATGCTCCCCCATTTTTGAATGAGTTTAATGGGTAAAATGATATAAAGTGCATAGGTTAAAGCAGAGAACAAGCCCCAAAAGAGACCTGCTGGTGTCATAGAGAGCTGATCCATTTGACCGTGAGTCGCAATTAAAAAGGTTCCACCTATTGCTAAAATCATAGAAAGTATTTCGGCTATAGTAGGTGCTACCTTATCCTTTATACATGTGTAAGCCAAGATTCCAACAGGACAGACATACTGAAGCACCGTCGCTGTACCTGCATTTGTCTCGTGAATAGCCGTTAAATAAGCCAATTGATTCAGAAAGAGACCAAATAATGAAAATAGTAAGAGAGAAAACAGACTTGATTTATCTTTTAGAAAAGCCAAAAATTGTTCCTTAGACTTTATATAGGACAAGAGAACTAAGAGCAAACCTGCAACAATTAAACGAATATTTGTTAGGACTAGAGCCGATATCCCATGAACCATTAGGTACTGACCGCTGGTCCCAGACAAGCCCCAAGCAATACCAGCAATCACTGTAAAAAGAGTTCCTTTAAGAGCTTTTGACATACTTCCTCCCTAGTCTGCTTCACGAATTAGGTCCATGACTTGATTACGGTCCAATATCCACTGGGCACGCTCGTCTTTTTCGTAGGTTCTATTGGACAAGAAAATCGCAGCTTCCTGCTTCTTACGATTCCACATGATAAAGGTTCCAGTATAGCCTGTATGGTCTAGCCAATCGCCTTCAAGATTCCAGGCCAAGGAGCGTTCCTTATCACTCAAATCTGAAAAATTCTGGCTTAATCCGTCAGCAAAATCATCCTGTAAATAATGCTCAAGGAAGATTTTTAAATCCTTCACAGTTGAAAACAAGCCTGCACTTCCAGCATGTTTACCTAGTAAACGTGCCTTAGGATCATGCACCACTCCTGCCTTCTGTCCTCGAACGGTTGGGACAGCACTGCTAACTGGTCCAAACTGAGTTTCCTTCATCTTCCATGGATCGAAAACTTGCTCTTGTAGAATCTGGTCTAAGTCTTTTTCAAAGTAGTTCTCTAGGAGAAAACCGAGTAAGAGAAAGTGCACATCCGAGTAGAGAAAGGCTCTCTTCTCTCGGCGATTCAAATGAAACATAGCTTCTTTTAATTCTTCTGCACTCAACTGGTCTCTATTGATAATAAACGGGTCCAAGTCCGTAGAATGTGTGAGGAGTTGACGAATGGTGATATCTGGATAATCCATCTCTGGAAGATAGGTCTTTATGGATTGATCGAGCTCAATCTTGCCTTGTTTCCACAAGAAGGTTAAGACAGTTCCAACTCCGACGACCTTGCTCACACTTGCCAAATCATAGACTAAACCTTGACAAGTCTGCTCTCCAATTTCTGGATTTGCTTCTCCGAGGTAGCAATCAGACCATTCACCATCCCGATAATACGCAAAAGAGGCACCAGGATAAATCCCTGCCTCAATTTGTTGCTCTATTTTTTGAATGATTTCTTGTTTCATACTTCCTCAAACCACAATTCGATATTGTTGGCATCCTTGGTTAGGAAAAACTTCTCAGACTTAGGAATAAAGTAACCTGCAGTTTCAAAACGTTGACGGAGACTAGCCAATTCAAGTTCTTTTACCTGGAATTTCAACATAGACAAATCCCAAGTTACATTATTTTCAACAAGCAAATCACTACCTTGAGCTTGTTTAAAAGTTATGCTAGTTTCGATTTCCTCTTTTTCAAGCAGGCTCGCCGTTTCAGCAGGCAAGTTAATTTCTGCTGAAATATCAAATGCTGTCAAATATTGCACTTTCTCATCTTTTGTGAAAGTAACAGTTTCATCAAACTTTCTCAAATCTTTGATGTCATCTTCCGCATGGATTAGGACAAGATCCCCTTCTGGTGAAAGGATTTCAAAAGCATATCCCTTATTTCCTTTATAGAGTTGAGGAAGTTTTTCCATTCTAGCTAGCAGTGCTTCAACCTCGGATGGATTCGCTACTTTTACAATCAATCTAGCTAATTTTTTGATCCCTTCAACCTTACGGCTTCTCATACTTGGTGATTCTTCTAAAACCAATTTTTCAATGCCTGACTGGTCTCCTAGCGATAAGAAAGCCGACTCTTCAAGCAAGGGTTTCATACCCAAGGTTTGGATATAAAACAATTCATTTAATCTTCTATTATTTATCTTTAGCGTCGGGATCATACGCACAATTTGATTTACATTCATAAATTCCTCCAACACATTTTATTTTAAAGGATTTTATTTCATTTTACAAGTTATTCAACTAAAAACTTTAACTATATTAACCCCTTGAATAAGGAACCCCCTTCGCATATCCGAAGGGGGACTCGTTTTATTTTAGTAAAATTCTTTGTTAGTTCTTCCAAGAAAGTTCTGCTTGAAGACCGTAGTGATCACTGACCTGCGGACTTGCTTGGCCATCAAAAACTACCTGTAACTTTTCTACCTGAAGATCTTTTGTCGTAAAGACGTAATCAATTCGAAGAGGTTCTGTATTTCCCTTCCAACCATCAATTTCTGGAGGAACAGTGTAGCTTCCACTTCTCTCTTTTGCAACTTCATAGGCATCCTGTAAGCCTAGCGGACTAGTTAGGATAGCTTGATATCCTTCCTGACCTGCAGGGTTGTTGAAATCTCCTGCTAGTAATAGAGGTTTATTCAACTCTTTTAGAACTGCTTCAAATCTTGCCCATTCCTCTTGGAATCCTTTATCCCACCAAGAGAGATGCACACTCGCAACTGCAAGCTCTTTACCTTCTACTACTGTTTCTACTAGTGCAACTCGACGAGTGTGATAATCAGTTGGATCATCTACATCTGAAACCAAAATCTCACGCGCCTCAATCGGTGTTTTAGATAGAATTGAAACTCCCTCATGATAACGGTCATATCCGATATGATTATAAGCCCATGTCCAATAATAGTCCAGTCCTTTTTCAGACAACTTCTCTACCAAAAGACGAACATAGTGGTCTTGGTGAATGGGTTCTGCTGAAGGTAACGGATTGTAAAGTGGTCCAGACTCTACTTGAGTTGATGTAATTTCTTGGTTGATTTCTTGAAAACAAATCAAATCATAACTGTTTTCAAGTATATCTTGAAACAAGAGCTGAAATTTTTCTTCAGGATTTTTTTCCATCCAACTATGAGTATTGAGTGTTAAAAACTTCATGTTTTTCTCCTATAAACAAGAGGTTGGAAAACAGCTTCCAACCCCTTAGTGTATTACAATTCTACTTTTGCAACTGCTGTTTTAGCTGCAAGAGAACCGGTTTTTTCTAATTTAACTGACTTGATGGCATCTCCATTTGTAAAGACTACTACAGTTGTAGTTTCACGCTCAGCAGCCTGAATAGCTCCGAGGTCAGCTTTGACCAAGAGATCACCAGCAGCTACTGTTTGACCTTCTGAAACCACCACTTCAAATGGTTTTCCTTCAAGACTTACAGTATCAAGACCAATGTGAACAAGAACTTCAAGACCTGCTTCAGTTACAAGACCAAGAGCATGTTTAGTTGGGAAGACGCTTGATACAGTACCAGAAACTGGAGATACAATGTTTCCGTTTGCTGGTTCTACTGCAAATCCATCACCCATCATTTTTTGTGAAAAGACTGGATCCTTAACTTGTTCCAATTCAATGACTTGACCGTCAGCAACTGAATAAACTTCTTCAGTTACACCTTTGTAGACAACAGTATCTTTTTGAGCTGCTGCCATTTGACTTGGAAGAGTTTCAGGAATCACTTCTCCAGAATCAAGAATATCTTGGATATCAGATTTCAATACGTCAGCTTTAGGTCCGTAGATAGCTTGGACACCTTGTCCTTTCATGACAAGTCCCATAGCTCCTTCAGATTTCCATTGTTCTTCTGTTCCAACTTTTTCTGCATCTTTTACAGTAACGCGAAGACGAGTCATACATGCGTCAACATCAACGATATTTGCACGTCCACCGAGAAGGTTGATGATGTTAACTGCTTGAGAAGCTTCTGCAACTTTAGTTTCGCCGGCAACTGAAGATTCAGAAGAACCATCTGCATTTTCGTAGTTACCGTTACGTCCTGGAGTTGCATAGTTGAATTTCTTAATCATGAAGTTAGCGATAAAGTACATGATAAATCCAAAGAGCACTGTCACCCAGATAAAGTTAACAATATCCATACCAATACCAGCGTTGATAGCTAGCGGAGTACGAGTCAAGAATTCGATTGAACCGAATGAGTGCACACGAAGGTTCACAATATCAGCCATTGCAAAGGCAGCACCTTGAACAAGAGCGTAAACAAGGTAAAGAGGTGTTGCGATGAACATGAACATGTACTCAATTGGTTCAGTTACCCCTGTCAAGAATGTTGCAAGAGCAGTTGCGATCATCATACCTTTGTATTGGTGTTTCTTATCTGGATCAACGTTACGGTAGATAGCCACAATTACACCCATCAAGATACCAAACGAACCAATCATTTGTCCAACTTTGAAACGAGCTGGATGTACTGTATCTAACAAGTGTTGGTATTGAGCTGCGTCAGTACCTTTAAGGTTTACAAGGTCAGTTACCCATGCAAGCCAAAGTGGATCTTGACCAAATACTTGAGTACCTTTTGCTGCACCAGTCATGACATCATAAGTACCACCAAGAGCTGTATAGTTCATTGGGATAGTCAACATGTGGTGGAGACCAAAAGGTAATAGCAAACGTTCCAAAGTACCATACAAGAATGGTGCTAGGACTGGAGCTGTTTCTTGAGAGTTAGCGATCCAGATACCAAAGCTATTAATACCTGTTTGAACAAGTGGCCAGAAAATTGAAAGCAAGATTGCCGCAATTACTGAACGAAGAATAACTACAAACGGTACAAAACGTTTTCCGTTAAAGAATGAAAGTGCATCAGGAAGCTTACGGAAATTGTAGTATTTGTTAAAGGCAGTCGCCCCAATAAAACCAGAAATAATCCCTACGAAGACACCCATGTTAAGCGCTGGAGCTTCAAACACACTGATGAAGTAATCAGAAACTTTGATAGAGTTACCAAAGATTGTTGAAACCATTGCATTAGGATCTTTCAACATATCACCACTAACACTAAAAATAGCACCAGTGATACGGTTGATCAAGATAAAGGCAAGTCCTGCTGCAAAGGCACCACCTGCACGTTCTTTAGCCCAGCTTCCTCCGATAGCTAGAGCAAATAAAATGTGAAGGTTAACGATAACTCCCCAACCGATTTGCTCAAGAATTCCACCTGTAATAACAAGTGGAGCAAAGTTAGGATTAATCATTGCAAGCGTCTTACCGATTGAAATCATCAAACCAGCAGCCGGCATAACAGCGATAACCACCATTAGAGCCTTACCGAATTTTTGCCAAAACTCGAAAGACAAAACATTTTTGAATGTATCTTTCATCATTCAAATCTCCTTAATTTATATTTTAATGCAAACGATTTACGAAAACGTTTGCACCATTAACACCTCTATTATACCACTTTAATTTTTTTTGTAAAGGATTTATATAAAATTTTTTGATTTTAAAAATTTCTTACTTCTCTTCAATTGTTTACTAACTTTGAGTTTACTGGGGTTTTCTGATATAATATTAGCTATGAAATCCTATAATACCTTGAATGATTATTATCGAAATTTATTCGGAGAAAAAACTTTCAAAGTTCCTATCGATGCCGGATTTGATTGTCCCAATCGTGATGGTACAGTAGCTCATGGAGGTTGTACTTTCTGTACGGTTTCTGGATCTGGTGATGCTATTGTTGCGCCTGATGCTCCTATTCGTGAGCAATTTTATAAAGAAATTGACTTTATGCACCGCAAATGGCCAGATGTAAAAAAATATCTAGTCTATTTCCAAAACTTTACTAATACTCATGAAAAGCTCGAAGTCATTCGCGAACGCTATGAACAAGCTATTAATGAACCCGGTGTTGTTGGAATCAATATTGGGACACGACCAGATTGCCTGCCCGATGAGACTATCGAATACTTGGCAGAACTGTCAGAACGAATGCATGTTACTGTAGAGTTAGGTTTACAAACAACCTATGAGGAAACTTCTGAATTGATTAACCGTGCCCACTCCTATGAACTCTACGTGGAAACGGTTAAGCGCTTGAGAAAATATCCAAAGATTGAGATTGTTGCCCATTTGATTAACGGCTTGCCAGGTGAAACTCATGAGATGATGGTGGAAAATGTTCGCCGTTGTGTGACTGACAATGATATTCAAGGGATTAAACTTCACCTACTTCACCTTATGACAAATACTCGAATGCAACGTGATTATCACGAGGGTAGACTGCAGCTTATGAGTCAAGATGACTATGTGAAAGTTATCTGTGACCAACTAGAAATTATTCCCAAACATATAGTCATCCATAGGATTACGGGTGATGCGCCTAGAGATATGCTAATAGGTCCTATGTGGAGTCTCAATAAATGGGAAGTTCTAAATAGCATTGAAGCTGAAATGAGACGTCGAGGTAGTGTTCAAGGATGCAAGGCTGTTAAACAGGAGTTTATGAATGAAAAGACCACTTGAAATGGCGCATGATTTTCTGGCCCAAGTCATCACAAAAGATGATGTTGTTGTAGATGCGACCATGGGAAATGGCTATGATACACTTTTTCTCGCTAGATTAGCTAAACAAGTCTATGCTTTTGACATACAGGAACAAGCTCTGGAAAAGACTAGTCAACGTCTACAAGAAGTCGGTTTGACCAATGTCGAGTTACTTCTACAAGGTCATGAAACAGTGGATCAGTTTGTAACAGAAGCTAAGGCAGGTATTTTTAATCTCGGTTATTTACCATCTGCTGATAAGTCTATCATTACTAAACCTCACACAACCATTGAGGCACTTGAAAAACTTTGTCAGTTACTTGTCAAGGGGGGACGAATAGCCATCATGATTTATTACGGGCATGAAGGTGGAGATATAGAACGAGATGCAGTCCTGGATTATGTCAGTCAGTTACCGCAACAAGAATATACTGCTACTATCTATCGCACCCTCAACCAAATTAACAATCCACCATTTTTAGTTATGATTGAAAAATTAGAAAGGTATCGCCATGGATAAACAATACCTAAAAGATAAAATCGAAGCTCTTCGTCACAACTTTGTCGAGTCAACCCAACATGAACGTGCAGTTGGTATTTTGGATGAAGCACATATGAGTAAAAAAATGCTGAAAATCAAGAAGAAAATGATTTCACTTGAAATGGAGCGTTGTCAGAAGAAAATCGAGCATAAGGACTGCTCAAAGATTGATCAAAAAATCCAAGAACAAAAGGAACTTTTTGAAAATTGTCGTAAACAAAAATAGGGAGGTGGAAAATGAATTTACTTTTTTATCTCTTGGTATTTTTACTAGTTCTTATTGTTTCTAGTACGACCAATAAGCTTCTGCCCTTTTTACCCATGCCTCTGATTCAAATTTTGTTAGGGATTGGAATTGGGCTTTGCTTACCCAACAACCAATATCATTTAGATACTGAGTTATTCCTAGCTTTAGTCATTGGACCGCTACTATTCCGAGAGGCTCAAGAAGCAGACATTACTTCTATCCTAAAACACTGGCGGATTGTCCTCTACTTGATTTTCCCAGTTATCTTTATATCAGCGCTGAGCATGGGAGGAGTCGCTCATGTCCTTTGGGCTAGCCTTCCATTGGCCACCTGCGTAGCAGTTGGTGCTGCTTTAGGGCCTACTGACCTAGTAGCCTTCGCATCCCTTTCTCAACGCTTTTCCTTCCCAAAGCGGGTCTCTAATATCCTAAAAGGGGAAGGTCTTCTGAATGATGCTTCTGGACTAGTAGCCTTTCGAATGGCTCTCATCGCTTGGACAACAGGAACATTCTCCCTTACCCAAGCCGGAAGTTCATTAGCCATTTCCATCGTTGGAGGTTTTGCAGTCGGCTTGATAACAGCCCTAATCAATCGCTTCCTTCATACCTTTCTACTCAGTGTCCGTGCAACAGATATCGCAAGCGAGCTCTTATTGGAACTTAGTTTACCTCTCTTGACTTTTTTCATAGCCGAAGAAATTCATGTTTCAGGCATCATCGCCGTTGTTGTTGCTGGTATTCTGAAAGCCAGTCGTTTCAAGAAAATAAATCTCCTTGAAGCGCAAGTTGATACAGTTACTGAGACTGTTTGGCAGACTGTAACCTTTATGCTCAATGGTTCAGTTTTTGTCATTCTTGGGATGGAACTGGAAATGATTGCAGAACCAATTCTTAAGAGTGCATTTTACAACAAAGTACTTCTCTTACTCAGTGTTTTTCTCTTGACCTTCCTGCTTTTTGCTATCCGCTTTGTCATGATCTATGGATTTTACGCATTTCGGATTAAGAAGCTTCATAAAAGTTTAGACAAATATGTCAAAGACATGCTCCTCCTTACCTTTTCTGGTGTTAAGGGAACTGTATCCATTGCCACTATCCTTTTGATACCGTCTAATCTGGAACAAGAATACCCTCTTCTTCTCTTCCTCGTAGCTGGTGTAACCCTGGTAAGTTTCCTGACGGGATTACTAGTACTTCCACACCTTTCTGAAGAGAAAGAACCATCTAAGGATCAGCTCATGCACATCGCTATCTTAAACGATGTCGCCATGGAATTAGAGAAAGATTTAGAGAACACAAAAAACAAGGTTCCACTCTATGCGGCTATTGACAATTATCATGGACGTATTGAAAATCTTATTCTTAGTCAAGAAAACAAAGAAATTCAAGAGGACTGGGAAGCTCTTAAACTCTTGATTCTCAGTGTTGAAAGCGATGGCTTGGAACAAGCCTATGAAGAAGGAAAGATTGGAGATCGTGCTTATCGTGTCTACCAACGCTACTTGAAAAGCATGGAGAAAAATATTAAGCGGAACTTTGCTTCTCGACTAACCTACTACTTCCTTGTCTCCATACGCATTCTTCGTTTTCTACTTCATGAATTGCTCACATTTGGGAAAACATTCCGTTCGTGGAAAGACAAGGAAAAACAGAGACTTCTTGCCATTGATTATGACCAGATTGCAGAACTCTACCTAGCCAACACTGAAATTATTATCGAGAGTTTGGAAAACCTCAAAGGGATTTATAAGAGTTCTTTAATCAGCTTTATGCAGGAATCTCGTCTTCGCGAAACCAGTCATATTACGAGTGGTGCCTTTGTGGAACGGGTTATCAATCGTATCAAACCCAATAACATTGATGAAATGCTTAGAGGATACTACCTTGAACGTAAGTGTATCTTTGAATACGAAGCTCAAAAACTCATCTCAGCTCAGTATGCTAAAAAGCTACGACAAAATGTCAATAATTTAGAAACCTATTCTTTGAAAGAATCTGCTAATACCTTACCTTATGATATGATGGAATTAGTTCGAAGAAATTAAAGTCTATAGAAAACAAGAGAAAAACTGGAGGATTGTAACATGAAAAAGTTGTGGAAACAGCTGACTGATAGACCCTTATTAAAAGCTTTTTTGCACTACTATCAAGCCTCCGATAGTGAGTTAACTAGCGTTGCTGTTGCCTACTATTGGTTGATTTCAATCTTCCCTTTACTCATGATAGTGGTCAATATCTTACCCTACTTTCAAATTCCCATCTCAAACTTTCTATTAACAATCAAGGAATTTTTACCAGATACAATCTATGAAGTTGTTGCAAAAATTGTCAGAGAAGTTCTGACTCAACCATCAACAGGTTTACTAAGTTTTGCTATCTTATCAGCTCTTTGGACTTTCTCCAAATCCATGGATTTTCTTCAGAAGGCCTTTAATAAAGCCTATGGAGTTGCAAAAAATAGAGGAATTATCTCACACCAGCTGATGAGTCTCTTGGTTAGCTTTGGCCTTCAAATTCTCTTTGCCCTTGCCTTATTCCTCAGTATGTTCGGCCATATGTTATTGGACCTGCTTAAAAACTACTGGAAATCCGAGAGTGCTCTGTTTTCTTATCTACAGGATTTTACAGGACCGCTGATCTATGCCTTTCTTTTTGCTACCGTGATTATGCTCTACTATTTCCTACCAAATGTTAAAGTAAGTCGGATTCGATACGTCATACCTGGAAGTCTCTTTGTACTAGTTACCACTATTGCATTATTAAACATCTTTGCAGCTTATTTCAACAATTATGTCAATTATCTCGTTGACGTCAGATTTTTCAGTTCTATCGTCGTTGTTGTGATGATGTTCTGGTTCATTATCATTGCCAAGATATTGATCATCGGTGCTGTCATCAATGCCAGTGTTCAAAGCCTAAAAGACCCCGACTTTAAAGCAGATCAATAAGATTTCATCGATTACACAAATCAATCCCCCAGTCATTTGATACTGGGGGATTTTTGAATTTCCTACTTTATTGTCCACTAGTGAGGGCTTGCAATTCTGTTTTTAGATACTGAGCCAAATGTTGGTGAGCAAAAATAGTGGCATTTTTTTCTGCGGTCGGATTGTAGTTGGTGTTGGTATTTACATCATAGACATAAATGTCTCCACTCTCTGATTGAACCCATTCAATCGCCGCAACTTCAATCTGAGCATTTTTCAAGAAAGTCTCATAAGCTTCTCTCCGGTCATCTGGTAGAGGTTCCGTAATCTGGAATTTTTCAGACGTTTCTAGTTGCTCCGGTCTCTTACCGATTTGGCAACCATCTGCTGGACACAGTTGGAATCCATCTGAAGAATCGATCGAAACAGTATAAAGGAATTTTTGATTGATAAACTCTGAACGACGGATACGTCCATCACTTGGTTTGATGTAAGCTTGTAACAAGGTAATCCCGTCCACTGATGGTTCAAAGAGAGGACTATTGACATAAGCTGCCAGTTCCTCTTCATTTTGGAAGAGTTGAACGCCTAATCCCTTACCTGCTCGATTGTGCTTGGTAATCAAAGGATAAATGTTTAATTTTCTTGCTGCTTCAATAATGTTCTCTTGACCTAAAACCGCAACTGTTGCAGGAGTCTCGATACCAGATTCGTTTAACTTCAAATATTGTTTGATTTTACTAATTTCAAGGTTGATAGCACCGGTACCATTCACAACTTTGCGTCCGTGTGCTTCTAACCAAGTAATCACTTGCTCTGTAAATTCTGGCGCATAACGATGTCCTCTTGTGTGTGAAGAGGCAGACATACGATTGTAAAAGATACCTTGCGGCGGTGGGCTTTGCAAATCTAAAATCCCACTAGACAAATCCCATAGTTCATAAGGGACTTCTAATTCTTCCAACCATTTCACTAAATGTTGAGTCCATTCTAGATTCTCATGAATCACATAAACTTTTGCTTCACTCATTATTTATATCTCCTTAAGAAAAGCTGACTGATAATTGGCTTTCCTTTTCTTCCTCTAAAATATATCCTTCTGTTTTTTCAATAACGCTGACTGTTAAGATTTGACCCAAAACATTGATCATGGTACGGCCTGCATTGACAAAGAAATCAACTGCAAAAATCAAGGCCACTCCTTCAACTGGCAAGCCCAATTGAGGTGCTGCAGCTAATAAAACTACGATAGCTCCTGATGGTACGGTTGCTGCAGTTTTTCCAATCAAGGTCAACAATAAAACAGTAAACAAGAGACTTGATAAAGAAAATTGAATACCATAGGCGTGGGCGATAAAAATTGTCGCTACTGAGAAATAAACTGCTGCTCCTTCTAAGTTAAAAGTATATCCTAAAGGAACAACTAAATCAATTGTATGCTCGTCATGCCCCTGTTTTTTCAAATCTTTAAGTAGTGATGGCAAGACCACACTAGAACTTCCAGTAACAAAAGCCAGAGTCAAGAGACTCCAATTTTCACGAAAGGCTGATAAATACGGCACTTTAAAGAAGAAAGCAATCAAAGGAAAAATAAGGAGAACCAAAACAGCATAAGCCAGATAAGTTCCAATGACAAACTGACCAAGACCAATCAACTTGTCAACACCAGTAGTTGCAACGTCTTTGGCGATAAATCCAAAAATACCAATCGGTGATAGTTTGATAATTACTGCAACAATCTTGTAAATGGCTTCAATCCAGATTTGGAAACCTTCGATAATCTTCTGAGATTTATCAGACTTAAGATTCCCAATTCCGTAACCAAGAAAGATTGCAAAAACGATAATTGGCAATAGAGCGCCATCTGAAAGAGATTTAACGATATTTGATGGAATGAAACCAAGCAAAAATTCGCTGAACTTGACATTGTTAGCAATCCCATCAAGGTTTCCACCAGTTTGACCGATATTCACTCCTTGACCAAATCCTAAATAGTAACTAGCAAATACAAACAAAAGAGTAATGGCAGTTGTTACGGCAAAAAAGTAAACCAAA
Source organism: Streptococcus infantis (assembly GCF_019929665.1). GTDB lineage: Bacteria > Bacillota > Bacilli > Lactobacillales > Streptococcaceae > Streptococcus > Streptococcus infantis_H. The sequence goes on from NZ_JAHZPZ010000002.1 coordinate 32,493, forward strand.
CTCTTGGTCAAGATTTTTCCGAAAGATTTTTTTCCGATAACTCCAGCTACTGCAACAACGATGGTTGGGAAGATTAGCGGAATGATAACCATATTGATCAATTTGATAAAGGCTTGACCTAAAAATTGATAAAAGCCTGCAAATTGTGGCCAGATAAGGGCAGCGATAACACCCAAGACCAAAGACACCAATAATTGAATGCCTAGTGAGAGTTTTGACCATAAAGTAACTAATTTCATAAGAAACTCCTTTGTTTTATTTGCTACTCATTCTACTACTATTCTTCTCTCCTGACTAATATATATTTTTTATTGTCACCATAAAAAAGATTTATAATGAAGGTTCAAACTACTTAAACTTTACAAAGTAAATCACATTGATGTTTGATATAGTATAAAAAATCAGTTTCTAAACAAAAATTTTTAGAAAAACACTGTTAAATCAAGGAATATGCTTTTCTTTTATTCAAATTTTATGATACAATATTGTTATGATTTTAATGAAACTCGCTTCCGTCTTGCTTTTAGTACTAACCTTGGCTTTGGCTATTATCTTTAGTAGATTTTTTAAGTTAAAGAAAAAGGGGATTAACTTTGCAGATTTGGCTTTTCCTTTTCTGATTTTTGAGTACTATTTAATCAGTGCAAAGGTTTTTACCCATAATCAACTTCCCATTTTGGGGGCAGCCCTATCTTTGTTGGCAATCATTTTAACTTTTTTCTTCCTGAGCAAAAAACGTAGCTTTTATTATCCAAAATTCCTTAAATTCTTTTGGAGAGCTGGATTTCTACTCACATTGCTCATCTACATCGTTATGATTGTTCAAATCTTCATGATGAAATAAAAATAAATTATGCCAGCACCTCAATAGTTGGCGACTAGTTCTTCCACATGAGGTGCTTTTCTAATGACATTTTAAAAGAGATTATTAAAAAAATAGGAGATCAAATAAGTGAAAAAAACGCTCTTGGCAAGTGCCATCACGCTTACTTTTCTAGGATTCGCAACAAATCCAGCTTTTGCTGAAGAAAAACACCTACAAACTACTACAGCAGAAACGACACAAGAAACTACAACTACAGAAAAAGAAAAAAAGAGCACACCTTCAACCAAGGAAACTCTTCCTTCAACAGAGGCAAGTTCAAGCCTGCCTACAACATCTACTACAACTACAACTACAACTCCAAGTACAAGTTCAGACAAAAAGGAAGAGACAAAAGCTCCAGAAGTCAAGAAAAATGGTTGGGTATTTGAAGAGAATATCTGGCGCTTCTATGAAGCAAACAAACCTGCTCTCAATTGGAAAAAAATTCACGGCAAATGGTACTATTTCGATAAAAATGGAACCATGCTTGATAATACTATTTTCGATGGATACATTCTAACTTCTAGCGGTGCTATGGTTGATAGCGGCTGGGGTAAAATCAAAGACAAATGGTATTATGCTAATCCATCTGGAAGAATTGTTAAAAAAGATTGGAAAAAGGTTAGTGGGGTTTGGTACTACTTTGATAAAGACGGTATCATGCTCAGCAACACTATTTTCAATGGCTATCTCTTTACCAATAGTGGTGCTATGGCTGAGAGCGCTTGGGTTAAACAAGATGGCAAATGGTACTATGCCCAAGCTTCTGGTAGCTTAATCAAAAACAAGTGGGATAAAATCGGTGGGGTTTGGTACTACTTTAACAAAGATGCCACAATGGCAAGCAACCAATGGCAAGGTAGCTACTACCTAAAAGCTAGCGGTGCCATGGCTGAAAGAGAATGGATTTTCGATAATAACTACAATAGTTGGTTCTATTTAAAATCAGGTGGTGTCTATGCTGCGCGTGAATGGATTGGCTCCTACTACCTCAAGTCCGGTGGTTACATGGCTAAGAGTGAATGGATTGATGACAGCTATTACAATGCCCGTTACTATGTGGATGAAAATGGTGTCTATGTAACAGGAACTCGTAAAATCAACGGAAAAACACAGCAATTCCAAAGTAATGGGAAATGGATTGGCGAAATTCCTGTAAGTCGTGGATTTGAAAAAGGAAAATACACGAAGACTGTTTTCTTAGATCCAGGACACGGTGGTAGAGATCCTGGTGCTGTTTACTATAACACGAATGAAAAAGACCTCACTATGCAAGTTTACAAGAAACTTCGCAAGGAACTCGAGGGGCTTGGTTATACCGTTCTTTCTTCGAGAGATAGTGATGTCTATGTCGACTTTATCACTGAACGTTCAAAAATGGTGAATAGTACAAACTCAGATATTTTCATTAGTATCCACTTTAATGCTAGTGGCAACCCTGCTTCTAATCGTTCTGGAATTCAGACCTATTCTTACGAAGACGCTCCGGGCTATCGCGCTAAGATTAATCCTTACTGGCATAACCATCCTGATCGCATCAGTGAAAGTAATCGCCTTGCTGCTGATAACCACTCTTCACTCCTAGCTGAAACAGGTGCTAAGGATGCTGGCCTCCTCCAAAGTAGCTTTGCTGTTCTTCGAGAAACAGATAAACCAGCAGTTCTCCTAGAGCTTGGTTATATGGACAATTTCAACGAAAACCAACAAATTCGTAGTGATGCTTACCAAAATAGATTGGTGGCAGGTATTGTCAAAGGTATTCAAAAATATTACGCAGGCAAATAAAGAAAAAGCCTCGAGGAATCTCGAGGCTTTTTTGTATTATGCTTCTTTCTTATTAGCGTCAGGAAATAGAAATCCAATCCCCACACAAGCCAGAACACCAGCACCGATTACCAACCCACTTGAAAGTGGCAAAATATCAAGAATAGCATTTGCAATAATAAAAGCAATAATCAAGCACATGAGACTAGCTTTATAATCTTTTTTCACTAGATTCTCAAGAGTAAAGAATAGAAATAGACCTACTGGAAAGAGTGCCCAGATGTTAACATCCAAACTTGGCCATCCAACTAAACCAAAATACAAAACTGCTGCTGCAACGACTAAAAATCCGATACCTACTACTTTTTTCATGATATAACCTCATTTTCTATTTTGTTAGGAAGTTTAATCCCCCCTTGACAATTACTACTATAACAGAAATAAAAAAAGCAAACAATAGGTTTTGCCTATCTGGTAGTCATGATAGACTATGTGGTCAGAATTTTATAAAAGAAAAAGGAATTAAGTAACCAAACGCTACTTAATTCCTTGAAATTGTCTCATCACCTCTATTAACCTTTAAATTTTGATAGACTCTATTTTCTAATCAATATGACCAATATTGTCAAGACTAACCCTTTCAATCAATTCATTACTTACCTAAACTAAGTCCATTCATAAATCCAAAAAGGGTATCAATATCAAAGCAAACTAACTAATTGAGTTAAAAATGACTATTTTCACAAAACTGTTTCATTATCACACTAGCTAATCTCAGTACATAAACCAATTTTTTATCTATAGCTTTTGTCCTAATCTTGATCTTTTTTCTTCAATCCAAGGAGTGATCCTACTATAAACAATATTCCAGCAATGAATGGTGTAAGAACTGCTCTAACTGTTCCAGTTTTTGGCAACCTATCAGAATTGTTAGTAGTTGATTTACTATCGATATCGGTATGTTTATTAGCTATGCTCTCTTGTTCATTAAGATAAACTTCCTTCTTATTTTCAAAGTTTTTATCATTTTTACCAGAAACAATACTGTTGACATCATTAGTTGAATCAGGTTGTGTTTTTTCTTTCTTTTTCGATACATCAAAAGTAGGTTTATTTTCCTCCTCCTTTTTCTCCTCTATTTTCTTGAATACAGGTTTTATAAGGGTATCTTTTGACACATTAATAACATAACCAGCATCTTTTTTACCTTCGAAACCAGAAATTTCCCAGCCATCAAATTGATATCCTTTTTCTAATTCACCCTCATAGACAGGTAAAATGAAATCTTCTTCCGACACTATCTTAGAACTCATTTCTTTTCCATTTTGAATGGTCACAGTCACCGTATGAGGTTTTAATTCGCTTACCTCTCCCGTATCCTTGTTTAAAATGAATTCTTTTACGGTCGTATTTCTTGCGAAATCTTTTACAACAATCTTAATGTTTAGTGTCTTATCTGTTAGTTGTTTAATATCATCAAATGATTTATATTCTTTTCCATTTACATAAATATGTTTGTCTTGAATCTCACCATCGAATCCATTATTTCTTTTATCATTGATGTTAAAGACAACAGATTTTCCGTCAGCATATTCAATACTAGTATTTCCCTTAGGATCAATGTTTACTTCTGGTTTAACATTATCATATAAAAATTGATAGTGTACTCCAACCGCTTTCGCATTCAAATCGCTATAGCCAGTTTTAAGATAAACATTTCCATCCATATCTGTTACCTTATCTGGAAATCCGTTTGCTTTATAGTCTTTCATTCCCCAGTCCATGATGTCACCGTCTTTAACATTAAGCTTAATGTTAAAATCTCTAGTGTTATCAATGTGTAAATCTCCGTAGATTAAATAATTATCTACAACCGATTCATTCACTCGCAACTCCCAGTTAAAACCACCCTTATCAGAAATCTTACCTCTTAAATAAAATTCTGGATTTCGTACATAAATTTTATTAGATTTAGATGGATTAAAGTAGTTCTTGTCCATTGAAAGATTTACTGGTTTTGCATCAATAAATAACGTAGAACCATCTTCTTTTATAGCTTCTACATTGGATTTATCCTCCCCAGTGTACTCTTTACCATCCTTACCAAATAATACAAGTTTAGAAGAATCTGTTACAAGATTTCCATCTTTATCGATTGCCTCCCCTTTATCGTTCATTTTAAAGGTAAACACTTGATATTTTACAATGTTAAAGCCGTCCAAAGCCGACATTAATACGGATTGAGTACTTCTTCCATCTTCAACATTTCTACTATCAGCATAAATTATTTTTTCTGAAAGGACTCTTAGATTAGGATTGGCCTTTTGTATTTTTGCTATATCTTCCTGGCTATAGACTCCATTTCCTTCTAACATATCCGTTTTTCCAGGATTATAGGTAGTCACTTTTAGTGCATAGCCTTTTCTTAGAATGATGTTATCCTTTAACAGATATTGTTGTTTTTCTGAATCAGAATAGATTTTACCAGATTCCATTTCAGTTAAATTGTTTGGTTTGTTTTTTGAAAGATCTCCTTCTCCTAATTCTATTACATTCCCATAACTTGATGCATAGGGATATTCTGTTTTAGTTTCCTTATTTTTTTCAGGCATTCTAATTTTAGTTTCAGCTTTTATCTGATCATCATCTTTAACAAAGAATCTCATATCTCCTGCAAAAGCTAATCCATCCACAATATCATTAATATTAGCGTATAAATCAAATGTCATCGTTTTTGAGTGGGAATCATACTTGGTCGTTTTGATTTCTATAGATTTATAATTATTTCCATAATATACCTTGGCATTTTTAGAAACATTACTGATCTTTCCAAGAATTTCAAAGTGTCCATCTTTAGACGGGCTTAGAACACCATAAATTTTTGATTTTATTTCGTCAAGTTTTTCAGTTTCATATTCTAAGGCACTACCATCGTCATAAGCAATGATATTTCCCTTATCATCGTATTTATAATCGTATTCCTCTGTTCTCTTACCAGTTTCACTTGTAAAGTCATCAACTTCTCTAAATTTCTTTTTAATGAGTTTCTTTAAGTCTTTACTTTCAAACTCTCTAATTGTTGAAATCGTTTTATGAATAGTCAAGCTAGATTTTTCTTCGATAGACTCTTCATTGTCTTGATGATTTTCTTCCTCAGTTGTATCTTTTTTAAGACTATCCTCTTTTCTATTTTCTAAATTTTTAAATTTAGATTCGGCAATCTCGCCAAGCTTTTGGTATTTAGATGAATCCTGATCAGGATCTACTAGATAATAGGAAATCATCCCCTTTTCATCAGCATGATCAGCAAATTTAATTCTATGAATCTTTGTGAAATTGCTAGAGCCATCTAGTGCAATGACTTCAATGATTTTTCCTCTTAAATCTCCCGCACCATTAATTTCATAAATGGTATTTCCATCTTTGTCAAGTTTTCTGTTTCTTCCTTGACCCTCACCTGCATAAGTTACTTCAAGATTTTTCTCAACCTCTCCGTCTTCATTAACCAGAGCGGCGCCAGCATACCAAACTTCGTTTGCAATCTCGTCAAATTTTTCAGGATGTTCTTTTTGATCTCTCGCAAATAGCGTTTCATTCTTATACTGATCTTTTACCTTGTGATAAGTATCCTTTGTAATCAGCTTAATTTTTTCAGGATTTGAAAAATCAATTGAAACAATCTTAGGAGCTGTGTTATCAATTTTTACAGGAATATAGGAAACCTGCCATGGATAATCTTTAGTTAATCTATATTTAAATTTATAGAAATATTGACCTTCCGCAATCGGTTCAAATTGACCTCTTATCCTAGTAGCAGGATCTTGGTTATCCTTACTTTCAGGTGCATTTTCTTCTCTACCTCTAGGGTTATAAATGAGTCCATCCCACTTCAAGTCACCCCAAACTTTTAGCTTAGAAGATTTGATTCCCTTTGCATCATTTCTCTTAGAGTTTAAAATTCCTTTAATAAAGTGTTCTCTCGAAATGACTTTTAAGTCGATTTGATTTTCTCCCTCTTTATTTGTATTTACTATTGAAATCAATCCTTCTTCTGCACTTCTTAATACAAGTGGAGAAGGTGTTAATCCTCTCTCAAGTTGAGCATCTTGAGGATTTCCATTTGAATCTAAAGGATAAATTTTAGCAATATTAGAACCACTTGATGATGGTGCGTTGATCCCTTCGTTATTGAAAGCAAATAATTCTGGATTTTGATCTAGGGATGTTGTATTTTTATCTTTTCTATTTTGTATAACTCCTGCTGGATTAAATTTATCTATACCATGTTCTCCACCAATTCCCTTATTTAAGGTTCCTGGAATTTTTGGTTTACCATCATCATCATAACCTTCCATTGTTTTTGATTTTGATCCTTCTTCCCAAGCCCATTTATCAAGGATTGGTTCGTGGTTCCAATTCCCAGCAAATCCCATTAGAGGCATCGATAAAGAAGGTTGGAAATTTGTTTTCTTCCCGTTGGAGTTTAGAGCTTCTATTTCTTCCACTGACTCAAAATGAATAAATGATTCTACAAATTTATTTTTGTTTTTAGCCTCTCCAACATTTATAACCGCATTTAAATCAAAGCTAGAATTTGCTCCTATGGTAATAGTGTCATGCTCAAATGTAATATTTGCTCCTTTGATTTTTTCTGGATGGATTTCTGGAACAATTTGCTTCCCATCTGGAGATTTTTCGTCTTTATATGTTTCATCGAGTTTTAGTCTGTCAGTTAGAGCATCTGTAGTTATAGCAGATGCTGAAACTTTAAAGGTCAAAGGTCTGTTTGATGTATTGTGAAGCTTAATTGTAAAGTATTTTTTATCTCCTTTTATTTCTTTAAGAGAAATAGAACCATAAGAGTTTACCAAACCTTTAGAATCCGTGTTTTTGAAAGTCGCTACAACCTCATTTCTCAAAGCATTGGCAACATTAATTAGACCTGCTCCCTGTTGTCTAGGTGATGCAAAGTATTGACTTTTTTCTTTCCAAGAAGTCGCATCCATCATAGGCCGTGCAGTATTTTGTAGGGCTATTTTTGTAAGACTTGTAAGGTCTATTTTGTCATCTCCCTTAAGATTTTTCAATACAGGTCTTTCAAGCATTTCCTTTAACTTTGGTCTAATCAAAACAGTAGAAGCTGCCACGATTGGAGTTGCCATACTAGTCCCTGACATATAACCATAAGTTGATTTCCCATTAATGACATTGAGAGTGGATTTAATATTTTTACCTGGTGCTGAGACATCAGGTTTTAAAAGCAAATCTGTTCTCGGTCCCCAAGATGTGGATCCTGCTGGAACTATAACATCTTCTTTATACAATTCTTTGTCTGTGTCAGGTGCAAACTTAAAGTCAATTTCTTTTTCGTCACCTACATTCGGTTTATTAGAATTATAGCCGGCCATATCAATTGGATAGTATTGATCCAATTTATCTTTGAAATCTTCCTTACTATTTCGTTTAACCTCAGTTTTTTTATCAGGATTAATCATGTTCCATAGCTTTACACCATCATCTCCTGAAATTGAAAATACTTGACTTTTAGTCCCTTCATCCGCTTCATATCCCATGGCTGGAAGCTCTGTCCAATTATCTCTATTGTAGTAATTGACAGTATTTACAACCATAATGGCGCGTGCGCCCTTATCCGTTGCTCTTTTAAAAGCATCTTTTAAATCCTTGGTATAAATTCGATCCATTACTGCAATTTTGCCCTTAAGATCCAATCCTATCAAATCTTGGTCTTGACCTTTACCTATATATACAAATTTCAATTTACTAGGAGCTTTTGAACCGTCTTCATTTGTTGTGATTTTATTCTTATCGAAAAAGGCCCCTATATTTCTGTATTTAAAATTTTCTCCACCTATGTTGACTTTATCAAACTCAACTGTCTGATTTTTAGCAGAAGCGACCGCTATCGCATCTTCATGTGCTGCAGTTCGTGTTACATTTCCAGTGTCGGTCATTTTCAGATTATTATTTGCCACCAAATCCCATGAAGAACTTGAAGCAGAAGTTGCATAGTTACCCGTAGCTACAACCATTGGAATGCCTGCTTTTCTTAACGCCCTAATAGCTTGCCAATATTTCTCACCTACAAGGCCCGTTCCTGTAAAGCCAGATGATACTGAAACAACATCGACATTGTGTTTGATTGAATCTTCAATAGCATGAAACATTGTTTCATCCCCTGCGAACCCAGATCCTGCGTCAGAGTACATTTTATAAGAGAAGATCTGTGCATTAGGAGCAATTCCATCTATTCCGTTAAAGTTTTTAATATCTTTTTCAGTATCATTTCCCGCAAGAATCCCTGCAATATGCATCCCATGTGGATCAAAATAATCGCTTCCATCATCAGCTTTTTCTACAGTGATTTTACCACCATTATAATAATTGAAAGCATGAGGGATTTTATCACTCAACCAGAAATTTTTATCAGTACCTTTTAAGTCTTCTTTTTTGAATCTCATTGAGCCTTTAGCATCATCATCAATTCTCATGGCCTTATGCCTATAATCTGTCCCGGTATCGATATTTGAAATGACCATACCTCTACCATCAAAATTTTTACCAAATGGAGCATTGATAGACTTTAGGTAATCAATTGCCTCTTCAACTCCAATTTCCTTTCTAGCATGATTCATCATTGGCTGGACTTTTTGTGATCGTTCAACCGATGAGATACCTTCTATTAGTTTAATTTTGTCCAGATTATCTGGGGTTGTTTCAATAGCACTACCGTTAAAAATCCTATCATAAGTATATAAAACTTTTGTATCCTTAAGATTGGATAATTCCTTGATTGCTTTTTCTCCAGATGCTTTATCTTTAAATTCAGCAATATAGACAAGTTTATCCTCTTTTTTGGGACTTTCTGGGTCTTTACTTGCAGACGAGTCCGCTTTATCTCCTTGAGATTGATTGGAATCTTCTTTGATTGTTGCTTCTTCATTGCTAGTTTTATTATCTATCTCAGGATTTTTACTAACAACTTCTTTTTCCTCAATAATTGTTGTTTTCTTCTCTTCAGTATCCTTTGAAGTTTCTATAGCATTAGGAATATTTTCATGTTTTTCTTTATTTTCTGTTTCCTTCTCTACTACTACTTTTTCTTTATCAGAGATATTTAAAGCATCTTCAGAGTTAGATGTATCTGCTAAGACTACCTCATTAGGGACATATGCTGCTAAAATAACTGCAGCTGCAGTTAGTGACAATACTGTACTTTTTTTCATTTTAATTCCTTACATATTTATTTAACTTCCAATAGATAGAAAACTTTAACTTTGCTAGCCTTTGTTATAAAAAGTTTTACTAAGTATTATCTAGGAAATAGAGTAGTACATTTATATATAATTGTTAGCTCTCTGAAAAATAGTATATCAATTAAAAAAATTTAAGTCAAGAGAAATTAACGCGGGTTAATTTTTTTTTTAATCCATGTTAACAAATGATCTAATCGATAAATATTATAGTTAACTGGGTACAATATAGACTCATTCCTACCATCAAAAATATTATCAATCAACTGGAATAACTACCAAAATCGCAAAAAGTGGTATGGATAGAATTTATGTCTTCATAAACATGCAAAAACAACCGCAATAATTTTCAACGGTTGTTTGTAACATACTTAATTTTTAAATCTCATCCTATATTATCTCTTACGATCCCGCACTTTCGTAGGCATCTAAGCCCTTGTCCCATAGTTTCAAAGAAATGACAAAGAAGACAAGGGAAATCAGAATCAAACCACCAATATTAAAGAGTCCATCCTTGTCCTGCAAGAAATAGCTGGCAGGATAGTAGGCTGTAAAGGCGAAAGGTACAATAAAGCTAATTAACCAACGAAGGAGCGAATTGTAAATAGAAATCGGGTACTTGGCAAAATCATTAAACATATAGAAAATGTAAATCATGGCACCTGACTGCTTGGTCCAAAAAGCGATGCTGGCTGTCGCGATTTTTAAGGAAGTATAGATCAAGGTCGCAAAAGGAATACAAACTAGAAAAATCAGGAATTTTGGAAGAGTCCAAGCAATGCTAGTCGCCGTTGTCGCTAGTAAAATTCCACCGACCAAAAGTTCACCCAAGGCATCAATCTGAAAGGTCTCAACGAGGATGTGAAAGAGAGGATTGATAGGACGCGTCAGGTACTTGTCAAACTCTCCTTTTCGCACCAAACGTTGTCCCAGAGCCCAGAGATTGTCAAAAAAGAGATGGTCCAGTCCCTTGGGAATCAAGGAAAATCCATAGATAAAGGCGATTTCTTGAAAAGTCCAGCCTTCTAGCGAGGGGATGTGTTGAAAGAGCACATTGAGAAACAAGAGGTTCAGGCCTTGAGTCAGAAAAACTCCCAGCACACCAACCACAAAATCTACCTTGTATTCCATGATTTGTTTGATGTATTGTCTGATAAAAATGAGATGCATGCGTTGATATTTTTTCATCCTAACCTCCCTGAATGGTGATAAATGACTGGACTCGTTTCCAAATCAACTGAGACAAGCCCACCATCACTATAAGCCAGAAAAACTGAAGCAAAAGTGCTTGAAGAATCTGACTGGCATCGTATTTCCCAACAATAATCATGACCGGAGTGTAAATTAAGGATGAGAAAGGCAATAAGGACAGAATATCTGAAACGATTTTCGGAAAGAAAGCCAAGGGAATTAAACTTCCAGACATAAAGGCCACTATTGAAGTCTTGAGTAGGTTGGAACCCCATAGATTTTTAAACACAAAAGCTGAAAATCCAAAGCAGATATTAAAGAAAAAGTTAATCAGATAAGCCAGAGTTAAGCTAAAGAGATAAAGGACAGTTAATCCCAGCACTTCTACAATACCTTGCCCAGATAAGATTTTCATCAAAACAATGACACTTAAAAATGGCAGTCCAACAGAGATAAAAATCAACCACTTGGAGCCAAGTTCGGTAAAGAGGTAAGAGGCCGCAAAATGCACTGGTCGCAACAAACGCATGATAATGGAACCATCCTTGACCTCCTCCCCAATCATAAAGGAGCTATCCGACCTGGTCAACAGATTGGTCACAAAACTCATGATGATGTAGAAAGTGATATCTGCCATACTGAAGCCCTGAATCAAGGACTCTTGCGAAGAATCAAAGACAGCCTTCCAGAGATAAAAGGCCACAAAAACCCCCATGACATCACCAATCCGATAGAGAATAAAGTTGACTCGATAGGTAATCAATTCCTGAATCCCCGCATTGATAAAGGGTTTATAACGTCTCCACAATTTGACCATCCTAGAGCTCCTTTCGATAGAAGCGACGGATAATATCTTCAATATCCGTATCTACCATCTTCAAATCACGGACTTCAAAATCAGATAGGATTTGCTTGATAATATCAGCTGACTGGTAGCGGGAACTATTGAATTCAATAGTCAGGTTGTTTCCTTGTCTATCAATGGATATATCAGGCAAGCCCTCATAATGAGAGATGGGATGACTTTGACCTGGCGTCAGCTCAAAGGAAAGAGTCTTCATCTTGCCAAAGGTCTCCTTGAGCTGGCTCACCGTTCCATCAAAAATCTCTTGCCCCTTGTCAATCATAAAAATCCGATCACAGAGTTGCTCAATGTCACTCAGATCGTGAGTGGTCAAGAGAATAGTTGTTTCTTCCTCTTGATTGATTTGAGTAATAGCCCGGCGAATGTTATCCTTGACCGACACATCCAAACCAATGGTCGGCTCATCTAAAAAGAGAACTTTGGGATTGTGAAGCAAGGAAGCTGCAATATCCGCCCGCATCCGTTGTCCCAGTGAAAGAGTCCGCACAGGATCCTTGATAAATTCCTTCAAATCCAAAACTTCATTCAAAAAGTCCATGCGCTTATGGAAAAGCGAGTCTGGCACATCGTAAATCTCCTTCAAGACCGTGTAGGTCTCTTGCAGTGCCAAATCCCACCATAGCTGGGTACGTTGTCCGAAAACGACTCCAATATCCTTGACATAATCTTGGCGATTATCCTGGGGAATCTTGCCGTTAATCCGACAATAGCCAGATGTCGGCTTTAAAATCCCTGTCAGCATTTTGATGGTTGTCGACTTCCCAGCACCATTTGCTCCGATAAAGCCTAAAATTTGGCCTTTTGGAACTTCAAAGGTCAAATCCTTGACCGCTTCAAAGGTCTGCTTTTCAGGATGAATAAAGGAGCGCAAAGCCCCCTTCAAGCCTGGTTCCTTTACTGTCTTCACAAAATTTTTCTGAAGATGTTCCACTTCTATCATTGCCATAAATCTCTCCCTATAGCAAGGAATAGCAACATTGTATTTTTAACTACAAATATCTAAATCCTTACTTTCTACGCCTTCTCAATATTATTACAGAAGGCTTTATACCAACCTATTATAGTCCAATAAAAACTAGAATGCAAGCGTTTGCCTATGGATTGTAAAATTAGAGATTTTTCTCTTAAAATAATACTTTTAAACAAAAATTCTGGTTTCATCGTTTCCTTAGGACATACAAAAAAACCGCCCAATGGGCAGGTTTTTGTTAAGAAAAAATTTACTATTCTACTGTTAATCCTTCATTATTTAATTAACGTCATAAGTCTAAAATTTAAAAAATCTCTAAACCATCAATTACTCTTTAAAAAATCTTCAATCTGCGAAACTATTTCATGACTTTGATAATGATAGAGGTCGTGAGGCGCATCCATATAGACGACTTGAATATTAGACTGGTCACTAGAAAATTTCTCTGCATAATGCTGCCATTCTGATTGGCTAAAGGTCGTGCCTTCACCGTTAGAAACTAGTAATAAGGTGGGAATTTTCGGATTGATGCTAGAGGGAACTTTCTTAGCATTTTCCTTTACCAAACGGGATTCATGAAGCATGGCTTGTGACATCAACTGCTTATATGCTAGTAATTTATATTGTTGTCGTTCAGTTTCAGTCAGAGTTGGATTTTTTATATAAAAGGACTCAGGGAAATAGCGTAATAAACCAATCTTACTGCTCCAATAAGCCACAGTAAGCAAGGCCTGATTATCCTTTAAATCCTCATAACTTGCTGGTAACGCCCAATCCAGACCAACCAAGGCTTTCACCTCATCAGGATACTTTTCCTGCCAAGCCAGACTTTCAAGACTAGCCATTGAATGAGACAGAATGATAAAAGGTCCTGATATATTTGCTTGTGATAGAGCTTGACGTGTCTCAGACAAAACTTCCATCACGTCTCTGGATTGATTACTATCCTCGCTATAACCATAGCCAGCCCGCTCCACGATGACTACCTTATATTTTTTTGATAAGGAATCCGACACATTCTTAAAGTCCAAGATTGGGGAAGCAATTCCAGCACCTGATAGAACTACTATTGTCTCTGGACCATCCCCCTCAACGTAAACATTGATTTTGTGGCCATTAACGAGAACAGTTTTACCCATAGGAGTTAGAGAGGCTTGTTCCTTTTCTAAGCTGATACGATGAAAGATAAATGTCCCTACTAAAAACAAGATAAGGAAACTAAGAAGGACAAGGGCTGATTTTTTCAGTATTTTCATAGCATTATTGTACAAAAATTAGACTCTTTTAGCAACTTAAGTTAAAGAACTTTCCAGTATAATCTGTATATATCCAGAAACAAAAAACCCACCTTCACAGGCGGGTTTCGTTTTGTATTGTTCAGCTAGATTAAGCTTTACCTTCTGAACCGAATACGTCGATACGTTCTTCAACTGATGCTTGGATAGCTTTTACACCGTCAGCCAAGAATTTACGTGGGTCGAAGAGTTTCTTCTTGTCATATTCTGCTTCGTTTGCTTCGTAGTCACGAGCAAATTTACGAGTTGCGTTAGCGAATGCGATTTGGCATTCAGTGTTAACGTTAACTTTAGCAACACCAAGTTTGATAGCTGCTTGGATTTGCTCATCAGGAATACCTGATCCACCGTGCAATACGATTGGGAAGCCTGGAAGAGCTTCTGTCAATTTTTGCAAGTGGTCAAGGTCAAGACCTTCCCAGTTTGCAGGGTAAGGACCGTGGATGTTACCAATACCAGCTGCCAAGAAGTCAATACCAGTTGCAACCATTGCTTTAGCGTCTTCGATTGGAGCCAATTCACCTTTACCGATGATTCCGTCTTCTTCACCACCGATAGTACCAACTTCAGCTTCTACTGAGATACCTTTAGCGTGTGCTTTTTCAACTACGTCTTTAGCCAATTTAAGGTTTTCTTCAACTGGAAGGTGTGAACCGTCAAACATGATTGAAGTGTAACCAACTTCGATACACTCAAGTGCATCTTCGTAGTGACCGTGGTCAAGGTGGATAGCTACTGGTACAGTGATACCCATTGATTCTACAAGGTTAGCGATCAAGTTGCGAGCAACTTTGTAACCACCCATGTATTTAGCAGCACCCATTGAAGTTTGGATCAAAACTGGAGCTTTTTTAGCTTCTGCTGCGCGCAAGATAGCTTGAGTCCACTCAAGGTTGTTTGTGTTAAATCCACCAACTGCATAACCGTTGTCACGAGCTGCTTGGACAAATTTTTCTGCTGAAACGATTGCCATTTTATCAGGCCTCCTGTATATTTTTATGGGATATCCCATTTACATTGTTCATTTTATCACTTTTTGACAAAAAAATCTAGTTTTTCCTGTAGTTTAGATTTAATTTCTTCTATCTAAAAATATGGAACTCTCCTCAAAGTCCTAATCTTACAGGTCTTTAGGTAGGTTCATATAAAAGGCTAAGTGGTCTTCATAGCGTTCAAATCGATAGTCAATTTCTTCGTTTTCCAATAAACTTTTGACTACGAAGAGTCCCAAACCAGCTCCCTTACTTTGTCGACTAGAAACCGTAAAGGATTGTTCAAACTTATCTTGCTCCTCAGGAGTACAGGCGTTCTCAATGAAAACCCAGCCATCTTCTGTCCCAATTTTTAGATAACCACCTTGAACAGAGTGTTTCACAGCATTACTGATAAGATTGGAAAGAATCAGCTTTAGTACCGAAGGATTTAGATAAGTTTGTTGGTCAGTCAGTTGATTCACAACTGAGATTTCCCTCTCTTTGGCTAATAAATCATAATCCTTTAAGAGAAAATCTGTCATTTCAAGAAGGTTGATTTGTTCTTTCTTATCTCGCAATTCTTGCACTGAAGAAAGGGATAAGATTTGCTGGACATGGTGAGTCAAATCATCCACAATACCCAAAGAAACTCCCAGATAATGGTCCCGATCTTTATAGCGCCCAATATTGGCTTTCATATTCTCCAGAAGAATCTTTAGACTAGCTAGAGGCGTTTTCAGTTCGTGGGAAGCTCCTCGTAAAAACTCAACCTTCATCTTTTCCAGCTGGAGAATGGCCTCGTTTTTCTCATGCAAATCTGCAATCACAGTCAAGAGATGCTGATAAAGGCTGTTGATTTGTTCTTTAAGATCGCCAATTTCATCCTTAGAATCCACGCGCAACCTCACTTCTGCATCCAAATCCATCATCCGTCGAGTCACTCGTTTGATTTCCAAAATAGGAGCAACAATGGTTCTAGCATAGATAAAGGCGATGAGGAGCGAAATGATAAAAGACGCTAATAGCGTATAAGGCAGAAATTGAAGACTGATGTTTTCTGCTTCTTTCTGCAAATCCATAGAAGCTAAAAACTGTAAGGTCATCGTCTGACCATCCTTGGTTTGAACTTCTCTTTCCTCAATAACTAAAGAAGCCGTTTGTCGTTGTTTATCAACGGGAAGATTATCATTGACTTCCAACTTATCCTGAGTCATCTCTCCCTTAACAGCTCCCTTAATATCACTACTTTTAGAATAAAGTTCAAGGACTTCCTGAATAGCTTGACTGTCCTTTCCTTGGAGGGACTGGGAAATTTCTGTAGCCTTTTGCCCGATGCTCTCCTGACGGTGACTGAGATAGGTCGGAGGAAAGAGGAAGTAGATGGCCAAATGCAAACAAATGACCAAGGTAGAAAATACCGAGAAGGTATAGATAAAAATTTTTTTAAATAAACCTGAACGTCTCATTTTCTCTCCAATTTATAACCAACATTGCGCACGGTAAGAATACAGTCTAAATCCAATTTTTTCCGTAATTCCTTGATATAGACATCGATCACTCTGTCAAAAGGAACCTCATCTGTCATCTTCCATACAGCATCGATAATCTGCGACCGTGTTAAGGCTCGACCTTCATTTTTAACCAGATAGTCTAAAATTTCCAGTTCTTTTGCATTCACTGCAACTTCTTGACCAGCCACTTTGGCGCTATAGCTGTCAAAGTCTACCTCGGTGTCTCTATACGTAAAAATACGACCGGTATCATAATAACGTTTAAAGATGGCATCCACTCGTACTTTTAACAAAGATAGAGAAAAAGGCTTTTCCAAATAACCATCTGCTAATGCAGCAAAGGCACTCATCTTATATTCCTCGTCCTGAAAGGCTGTCAACATCAAGACCGGAACTTGGCTGCTTTTACGGATTTCTGACAAAACCTCTAAACCATTGAGTTTCGGCATTTGGATATCTAAGAGAACCAAGGCAACTTGGTGATTGGAAAATTTTTCTAAGGCCTCAAGGCCATCTGCTGCCTGAATGGTTTCATAGCCACAATCCGTCAAATAATCACTAATTCCCTCGCGAATCATGTCTTCATCTTCTACAATTAGAATTTTCATATAAATCCTTTTCTATCAAAAATGCTACCTATATTATATCTCATTTGACTGAGAATAGGTAGCAGGTTTTTTATTCACTATCTATCAAAAGTTCTTTTGGTTGTTTAAAGAGGAGATTGCTTGAAGCAAGTGCCATAACTAATACCACAAGAACCAATCCAAGTACAAAGATGATAGCAAAGTCAGAAGGTTGAATGGAAATATCCAAACTTGAAAGTGTCTTGCTAAAGCCGTCGACTTCTGCACCACCACCAAGATTAGAGGCTTGGGCTGCCTTACTAGCCTGCTTAGCCACATCTGATGTGACATTTGCAAGAACAGTATTTCCAATAGTACGAGCAGTATAGTTGGCTAGGAAATAAGCTGAAATTAGTGCTGGAATTGCAATCATAACTGCTTCTGTGATAAATTGTCCTAGAATACTTGCTTGTTTTAGACCAATTGAAAGGAGAATTCCAACCTCTTTACGACGGGCGTTAATCCATAGTGTCAGTAAGAGAGCAAGTAGAAGAACAGAGAAGCTCAAGCTACCCCAGAAGAGAAGATTAGCCATCTTGTACATGCCTGAGATAGATTGTTCAAGGGCAGGATAGTTAGATGAACTCTTAATCAAGCTATACATCTTCCAGTTGATGCCGTTGATAGACCCTAATTCTTGCATGACAGTATCTAGGTTCTTATCTCCAGCTACAAAGAAGGTAGCATCTCCATAAATAGCTGTATCTTCTGTATAACCATAGAGTTGGGCAGCTGTGTGAATATCTGTGATAGCTGTATTCTCATAAAGTTCTTGTGAATAGGTCACAGCAGATTTGTTATGTCCATCAAAAAGTCCTTTAATCGTTACTTCTACTGTTTCCTTGGCTCCTTTTTCATTATCTGCATCGTAGATATTGGAGTTCAGTTTGACCTTGTCTCCAACCTTCCAGCCGTGTTTAGCAGCCAAGTCTTTGTGCATGAGAATCTGGTATTTGTCGTCATTGGTTAAATGCTCACCTTCGACTAGTTTGTAAGAGCCTGACACAAATTTGTCTTCTTTAGAAGAGTCATTGACCCCTGTTATCATCAAGCTACTTCCAAAACGTTGAGCTCGATCTGCAGTTAGATTTTTCTTGGTTTCAGGCGTTTCAATCAGTTCATAGCCTGTCAAATCACCGATAGCATTAATCCGTTTGATGTAGGATTCAATGGCCTTATTCTCGGTAATTTTTTTGATATCTTCACCCTTGATATTCCCAGCACCACGTGGAGTTCCTTGATTGACCCTACGATTGATTTGCATGGAGAAACTATTGGTGATATTTTTAAAGGTTTCTTGAGAAGCCTTGGCTGTTGCTCCCTTGATAGACAAGCCGACCAAACTCAAACTAGCCATCAAGAGAATGATAAGAAAGATCACAATAGACTTGAAAAATTTTCTTGTGACGTAGGCAAATGCGTTGTGTAACATAAGATTCCTTTCTAGATTTACTTCCGTTTTTAATATGTTTAAAAGTTTTAGTTACTATTTTTCCTTGTTTCAGTCAATTTCTTATTCTTCAATTCAAGTGTAATATCTGACGCCTGTGCTACTTCCTTGCTGTGGGTCACAACGATCACACACTTGCCTGTTTTCTCAGCGAGAGATTTGAGCAGGTCAATAATATCTCCAGCAGTCTTAGGATCCAAGTTTCCTGTTGGTTCATCTGCTAAAATCACTGGTGCTTCCGATACAAGGCTACGAGCAATGGCAACACGTTGTTGCTGCCCTCCTGATAATTGGAGAACATTCCGCTTGATTTGACTTTCATCTAAACCAAGTTCAAGAAGGGTATCCTTGCTAGCTTTTTTATTAACCAAGCGGATATTTTCCAGTGGAGAAAGATAATCAATCAAATTATAGTTTTGGAAAACTAGAGAGATATGGTGCATACGATGATAAGAATAACCTTGTTCACGAATATCCTTGCCTTCGAATAAGATAGCTCCTTCGACTGGGCTATCAAGTCCTGCTAATAGAGATAAGAGTGTTGACTTCCCAGCTCCTGATTCTCCGATAATACTATAAAACTTGCCAGGTTCAAAATCGTAATTGATTTTATATAATACTGCTTCTGCAGTGTTCTTGTAACGATAAGTAAGATCTTGTAATTGTAGTAAAGTCATGATTTCTCCTTCATTAACTAATAGATGATAAAATTTCTTTCGGTGATTTTCTAAATAAAAATAGGAAACAAAGTGCAACTGACAAGCAGCTAATTATAAGTAGGAAAATATAAGATTCTCCAAATGATAGAAGACTTGTTGTAAGATTCGTTGTCTTTGTCAGAGTATCTTGTAGTGCAGCTTGGTCACCGCTTGCTAGTACAGTCTTCAAGAGATAGGAAGTAATGGCATTTCCAGCTACAAATGCTGGCAGAATAGATGCCAATGAAACTAGGATGACTTCCAGGCAAAATTGGCTAAAGATTGCTATTTTCCCTTTACCTAGTGCCAATAAAATACCAACCTCGTAGACTCGCTCTCGTAACCAAAGTGACAAGACCAAGATCAGCGCTCCTACACCAGCAATCATAATGCCATAGAGGAAAATCTGTAGGAAGGTTTGGAAGGTCGAAACCGAATCCTTGATTTGTTCAAAGGCCTTGTTTTCCTTTTCAACTTGGAACCCTTGGTTTTCCAGAGATAACTTTTCAATCTCTTGAATGATACTATCCATATCTTTTGGATTTTCTAGATAGAAACGAGCAGCAGTTACTTGAACTTCCTTATTTCCAAGAAGAGTTTGGCTACTTTCGAAGTCTGTATAGACCGTGTTTTCACTAAAATCTGAGCTAAGACCAGTGAATTTTTCTTGCTTCTGACCTGAGAAAATACCTACGATTTCATAGTCTAGCTTTTGTCCACTATTTCCTTCAACTTGTCCAGGATTTAAACTAATCTTATCCCCAAGTTTTAAGTTATTCTTCTTAGCTAATTCTTCATGGACTAGGATTTTCTGACTATCTCCTTTTTCTAGGTGTCTTCCTTCTTTAAGGGTAAAGGCGGAACTTGTAAAAGAAACATCCTTGGAAGAGTCTTCTAATGCAATCAAACTGATAAGATTTTTTTCAGCCTCTGTCAAATCATCCCTTTGGATACTTTGTTCTCCAGTAACGACTTCTTTGTCAGTTAACTTAGCTATTGTTTCTAGCTCAGGAGAAATCTTTTCAAGCCCCTTTATATTTTTAAGGTCATCTAGTTGAGACAGTTGAAAGGTCTGATCTGCTTCTATTCTTTTAATAGAAAAAGATGTATTCAGAGAGCGATAAAGATTATTTTCTACTGTTTTGTTAGACTTCATGAGCGTCAAACAAGCCGATATTCCAGCCAATAAGACAAATAGAATCAGGAATAATATGAGACTTCTCAGTCGTTTTCTGCTGACGTAAGCCCAAGCTCTTTGAGTGGGATTCATATAGCACCTCCATATTTGTAAAACCATTATAATATTCAAATATGAAATGTTTATGAAATACCAAAAAAAGAGCAAAAATATTTTTGCTCTTTTTGATGAAAAATAAAAAGCTAGCCAAAGCTAGCTCACTACTATGCGGAGAGAGGGACTTGAACCCTCACGACCTAAAGCGGTCACAGGATCCTTAGTCCTGCGCGTCTGCCAATTCCGCCATCCCCGCGTCGATTACTTTACTAGTATATCAACTTTGAAAAAAATTGTCAAGACTTTTTTCAGATTTTTTCATCTTGAAATGTATTATTCTGTAATTTCAAGCAAATTTTCATCAACCAATTTCGCACCAAGTGTATTCTTGAAATGTCCAAGTGCAAAGGCATGATTTTCAGGCCAAATGGAAGCTACTGCCGGTTTGACAACTTCTATCTGGTAACCAAGATTATAAGCATCAATGGCCGTATGCAAGACACAGATATCTGTAAGAACTCCCGTCAAAATGACAGTATCCACTTTACGCTCTCTGAGACGGATATCCAAATCAGTCCCAGAAAATGCTGAATAGTGACGCTTATCCATCCAGAAAACACGACTATCATCAGCATGTTCCTGATAGAATTCGGCTAGCTTGCCATACAAGTTTCGTCCACTAGTCCCAATAATATTATGAGGCGGGAATAGTTTACTTT
Organism: Streptococcus infantis; assembly: GCF_019929665.1. Lineage (GTDB taxonomy): Bacteria > Bacillota > Bacilli > Lactobacillales > Streptococcaceae > Streptococcus > Streptococcus infantis_H. The sequence goes on from NZ_JAHZPZ010000002.1 coordinate 53,926, forward strand.
CAGGATGAAAAACATCATTTTCTTCATGGGCATCGATGGTAAAAAAGACATAATCTCCACGTTCAAAAGCCTTTTGGGTCACCCCATATATATCATCAGATATTGCTTGAGCTGGAGCACCCGCAGTCAGTTTCCCATGATCCGCTACAAAATCTTCTGTATAGTCAATAGAAATTAAAGCCTTAGCCATTAATAGTCCCTCTTTTTCACTTCTTCAAAAATATCTGGAATTAGAACTTTGAGATAAGTTCCTTTCATACCAAGAGAACGACTCTCAATAATCCCTGCCGATTCAAGTTTACGAAGGGCATTAACAATTACAGAACGAGTGATACCGATACGGTCTGCAATGACTGAAGCTGTTAATTGACCTTCATTACCATTTAATTCAGCTAGAATAGCCGATACTGCTCTAAGTTCAGAGTAAGAAAGGGTATTAACCGCCATAGTTACAGCCGTACGACGACGAATATTTTTCTCATCTTCTTCACGTTGGAAGTTTAAGAGTTGAATTCCTACTACTGTGCTGGCAATCTCAACCAGAATCAAATCATCTTCTTCAAACTTCTTATCATTACGCCAAATAATCAATGAACCCAAGCGAATACCAGAGACATGGATTGGAGCAATCGTTGTCAAACCATCTGGGAAATCAGAACGACTCTCAGTTGGGAAAATTGTCAAATCATGCTCTACTGGAAGATTGGCCTCCGTATCGTAGATCATGTTTGCACCTTGCACATAATCTTCTGGGAAAGTCTTTGATTGGAAGAATTGCTCTACTCGGTCATTATTAGTTTTGTAGCGCATAAAGTAGCCCAACAAACGACCCTTGCTATTCACAATACAAGCATTACAGTCAATAATGTCTGCTAATTGACGTGTAATGGCATTATAAGGAAGCTCATCTTGTAATTGCTCCTCCGAACGCTTTAAAATTGATGTGATTTTTCTTGTTTTTTCTAATAAATGTGCCATTTTTTACCTCGCATATAATCGCTTTCATTATATCATAAAATTCTGACTTTTTCAACAATTATCTGAAAATTGTTTATTGAATTGCAATTCAAGTGTATTCGAAAATTTTTCCTATTTTTTATTATTTTCTTATTGACAGTATTTTATTTTTTTGATAAGATAATATTACAAGATAACAAATTTATAAATACAAACTTCTCGTATTACTTTTCATATGACTCTCGGTCTCCTTATATATAAAAGCGATCCACCTCAGTGAACCGCTTTTTTTGTTATTTATCTCCTTTGTTACGAATAACAAAGCCTGTTTTCTTCTCGCTTGAAGTATTGCGTGGTTTTTTAGTATCCTTGCGGTAACGCTTTTCTTTATCAAAGCGATCCTTTGACCGTCCACCTTTACGATAGTCATCACGACGTCCATTGCCACGGCGATCACGATCTCTACGGTCATCCCCACGACGGCCTCCTCGACCACCCTTGCCTTTGCCACCGAAGCCACCACCAGATGGTTTAAATGGTAAAGGTTTTTCACGTGCAATCTCAACCTCAGGAAGACTATCTGGGTCTTGAACAGTTAAGCTGAGGATATACATGGCCAATTCTTCAGGACTGAATTCTGATGCTAATTGACGAGCATCCTTGCCAAACTTTTCAAAATTGCTACGAATCTCCTCATTCGCAAAATCACGTTCAATTTTCTTCAGTGCAACCTGCTTCTTCGCTTGGAAGGCTTCTTCTGCACTTGCAGGCTTGAGACCTTTCATGCGTTTCTTAGTCAAGTTCTCAATGATTTGGAGATAACCCATTTCATTAGGTGAAACGAAGGTAATAGACTGACCTGACTTACCTGCACGTCCTGTACGACCAATACGGTGAACATAACTCTCAGGGTCTTGTGGGATATCGTAGTTGTAGACATGAGTCACACCTGAAATATCCAAACCACGAGCAGCTACGTCTGTTGCAACGAGGACATCAAGATTGCCATTTTTAAAATCACGAAGGACACGAAGACGTTTGTTTTGGTCCAAATCTCCATGGATACCTTCTGCACGGAAACCACGGATTTTAAGTCCACGAGTTAACTCGTCTACACGACGTTTGGTACGACCGAAGACAATAGACAACTCAGGTTGATCAACATCCATGAGACGAGTCATGGTGTCGAATTTTTCTTGTTCCTTAACGCGGATATAGTACTGGTCTACTAGTTCTGTTGTTAATTCTTTTGCAGCAATCTTTACATGCTCAGGTTCTTTCATGAACTGAACACCAATACGTTTGATAGCATCTGGCATAGTCGCTGAAAAGAGCAAGGTTTGACGATTTTCTGGTACACGAGAGATGATATCTTCAATATCTTCAAGGAATCCCATGTTCAGCATTTCATCTGCTTCATCTAAAATCAAGGTTTCAATATCATGCAATTTCAAGGCCTTGCGTTTAATCAAGTCAAGTAAACGTCCCGGTGTTCCTACAACGATGTGAGCACCTGATTTAAGAGCCTTGATTTGTTTTTCAATGCTTGAACCACCATAGACTGAACGAACTTTTACACCTTTACTACGACCAAATCGGAAAAGCTCTTCTTGACTTTGAACAGCCAGTTCACGAGTTGGGGCAATCACCAAAGCTTGGATAGTTGCTTCTTCTGTACGAATTTTTTCAAGGGTTGGCAAGCCAAAGGCTGCTGTTTTCCCTGTACCAGTCTGTGCTTGACCGATAACATCTTTTCCTTCAAGAGCCAAAGGAATGGTTTGCTCTTGGATAGGACTTGCTTCTACAAATCCTGCTTTATCAACTTCTGCTAAAAGGTCAGCAGACAAGTTAAATTCATTAAATTTCACGTTTTTCTTCTTTCTAAAGGTGGTGCGAAGCCACCCTATAGCGCTTAGTTTATACTTTTCTTTTCATGACGGTTTTCCATATCTTTATATGAAAGATCGTGTTGCTTCTTTTCCACTAAAGAAAAGTACTGCTTTCTTTGCAACCTATCTAGTATAACACAAGAGAGGGCCAAAAGATAGTCTAACCACTTGATTAAATTATGTAAACGATTTTTCTATTTTTTGAACTTGATTCTCAAAAGCTTTCGTAAGACTAATTTAGTCCAATATTTTTTCCCGTAGCAGAATTGTGAAAAAATTTTTTTCTTGTGTTAGAATGAAAACAAACAGGAGGATTTAAAAATGTTAACATACGATTTAATTGTTATTGGATTTGGTAAGGCAGGTAAAACTCTTGCTGCCAAACTAGCTTCAGCTGGTAAAAAAGTTGCCCTTATCGAACGCAACAAGGCTATGTACGGTGGAACTTGTATCAACATCGGTTGTATTCCAACTAAAACCTTGTTAGTTGCTGCAGAAAAGGACTTGTCATTTGACGAGGTCATGGCAACTAAAAACACTGTTACTACACGCCTCAATGGTAAAAACTATGCTACTATCGCTGGTACTGGAGTTGATATCATTGATGCCGAAGCCCACTTTGTTTCTAATAAGGTCATCGAAATTCAAGCTGGTGATGAAAAACAAGAACTAACTGCTGAAACAATCGTCATTAACACTGGTGCTATTTCAAACGTTTTGCCTATTCCAGGACTGTCTACTAGCAAGAATGTCTTTGATTCAACTGGTATCCAAAACTTGGAACAATTACCAGAAAAACTCGGAATTCTTGGTGGTGGAAATATCGGTCTTGAGTTTGCTGGTCTCTACAATAAACTCGGAAGCAAGGTAACAGTCTTAGACGCTCTAGATACTTTCCTACCTCGCGCAGAACCTTCCATTGCTGCTCTTGCTAAACAATACATGGAAGAAGACGGCATTGAACTCCTTCAAAATATCCATACTACTGAAATCAAAAACGATGGTGACCAAGTTCTTGTCGTGACAGAGAATGAAACCTACCGTTTTGACGCCCTTCTCTACGCAACTGGACGTAAACCAAATGTAGAACCACTTCAACTTGAAAATACAGATATTGAACTAACTGAACGTGGTGCTATCAAGGTGGACAAACATTGTCAAACAAACATTCCTGGTGTCTTTGCAGTTGGAGATGTCAACGGTGGACTTCAATTTACCTACATTTCACTAGATGACTTCCGTGTTGTTTACAGCTACCTTGTTGGTGATGGCAGCTACACACTTGAAGACCGTCTCAATGTTCCAAACACCATGTTCATCACACCAGCACTTTCACAAGTTGGTTTGACTGAAAGCCAAGCAGCTGATTTGGAACTTCCATACGCTGTTAAGGAAATCCCAGTTGCTGCTATGCCTCGTGGTCATGTAAATGGTGACCTTCGTGGAGCTTTCAAAGCAGTTGTCAACACTGAAACTAAAGAAATTCTCGGGGCAACTATCTTTTCAGAAGGATCACAAGAAATCATCAACATTATTACTGTTGCTATGGACAACAAAATCCCATACACTTACTTCACAAAACAAATCTTCACTCACCCAACATTGGCTGAAAACTTGAATGACTTGTTTGCGATTTAAGCTAAGATACACTTATGAAAAAACAACCTCCTTAGGGTTGTTTTTTTATCCAAAATCTCAAATCTGTCTTTTTCAGCATTTATGATATAATAGAAACATGAAATTAAAAACTACTTTGGGCCTTCTTGCTGGGCGTTCTTCTCATTTTATTTTGAGTCGTCTTGGACGTGGAAGTACGCTCCCTGGAAAAATTGCCCTTCAATTTGATAAAGATATTTTACAACATTTAGCGAAAAACTACGAAATTGTTGTGGTAACTGGTACCAATGGGAAAACCTTGACGACCGCTCTCACTGTCGGTATCCTAAAGGAAATTTATGGTAAAGTGTTAACTAATCCTAGTGGTGCCAACATGATCACAGGGATTACGACTACTTTCTTGACTGCAAAATCTTCAAAAACTGGAAAAAATATAGCAGTTCTTGAAATCGACGAAGCTAGTCTCTCACATATCTGTGACTACATCCATCCTAGTCTTTTCGTTATCACCAATATTTTCCGCGATCAGATGGACCGATACGGTGAGATCTATACAACCTATAACATGATTTTGGATGCTATTCGAAAAGTTCCTACTGCTACTGTTCTGCTGAACGGTGATAGTCCGCTTTTCTATAAACCTGCAATTCAAAATCCTGTTCAATATTTTGGTTTTGATCTAGAAAAAGGTCCAGCGCAACTTGCTCACTACAATACTGAAGGTATTCTCTGCCCTGAATGTCAAAGTATTCTGAAATATGAGCTCAACACTTATGCTAACTTGGGAGCTTATATCTGTGAAAATTGTGGATGCAAGCGTCCTGACTTGGACTACCGTCTGACAGAATTGGTTGAGTTGACCAACAATCGTTCTCGTTTTATTATTGACGGTCAGGAATATGGTATTCAAATCGGTGGTCTCTACAACATCTACAATGCTCTGGCTGCAGTTGCTATCGCCCGTTACCTAGGCGCTGATTCTCAACTGATTAAGCAAGGATTTGACAAGAGTCGTGCTGTCTTTGGACGACAAGAAACCTTCCATATCGGTGACAAGGAATGCACACTGGTTCTTATTAAAAATCCTGTTGGTGCTACCCAGGCCATCGAAATGATCAAACTAGCTCCGTACCCATTTAGTCTATCTGTTCTCCTCAATGCCAACTATGCGGACGGGATTGATACCAGCTGGATTTGGGATGCTGACTTTGAGCAAATTACGGATATGGACATTCCTGAAATCAATGCGGGTGGAGTTCGTCATTCTGAAATTGCTCGTCGTCTACGTGTTACTGGCTATCCAGCTGACAAGATCACTGAAACAAGTAGCCTGGAACAAGTTCTCAAAACGATCGAAGCCCAAGACTGCAAGCATGCCTATATCCTTGCGACATATACGGCTATGCTAGAATTCCGAGAATTACTAGCCAATCGTCAGCTTGTTAGAAAGGAGATGAACTAATGGTTTATACTTCACTTTCCTCAAAAGACGGCAATTATCCTTACCAACTAAATATCGCCCACCTCTATGGGAATCTCATGAACACCTACGGAGATAATGGAAATATCCTCATGCTCAAGTACGTCGCTGAAAAGCTGGGTGCACATGTGATAGTTGATATCGTTTCGCTTCATGATAATTTCGATGAACATCACTACGATATTGCCTTTTTCGGTGGTGGTCAAGACTTTGAACAAAGTATCATTGCTGGTGATTTGCCAGATAAAAAAGAGAGCATTGACAACTTTATCCAAAATGATGGTGTCGTCCTTGCTATCTGTGGTGGCTTCCAGCTATTAGGCCAATACTATATTGAAGCTTCCGGAAGACGCATCGAAGGTCTAGGTGTCATGGGACATTACACACTCAACCAAACCAATAACCGATTCATTGGTGACATTAAGATTCATAATGAAGAGTTTAATGAAACTTATTATGGTTTTGAAAACCACCAAGGCCGTACCTTCCTCTCAGATGACCAAAAACCACTCGGTCAGGTTGTTTACGGAAATGGAAATAATGAAGAGAAAATCGAAGAAGGTGTTCACTATAAAAATGTTTTCGGTTCTTATTTCCACGGACCTATCCTATCTCGTAATGCCAACCTTGCCTATCGCTTGGTCACTACTGCTCTTAAGAAAAAATATGGTCAGGACATTGTTCTACCAACTTATGAGGATATTCTCAGCCAAGAAATCGCTGAAGAATATAGCGATGTTAAAAGCAAGGCAGACTTCAATTAATATTTAAATTCCAACATGCCATTAGCTGTTGGAATTTTTTTAGGTTCTTTTCTCCTTCTTCCTTGCATTTTCTCCTAATTTTTGCAAAAATAGAGGGGTAGAAAGAAGGTAGCATATGTCTAAATTACAACAAATCTTAACTTATCTTGAATCAGAAAAGCTAGACGTCGCTGTCGTATCTGATCCCGTCACTATTAACTACCTCACTGGCTTTTACAGTGATCCACACGAACGTCAAATGTTCCTTTTTGTCCTTGCAGATCAGGAACCGCTTCTCTTCGTTCCAGCACTTGAGGTTGAACGTGCAACTAGCACTGTCTCTTTCCCAGTAGTTGGCTACGTGGACTCTGAAAATCCTTGGAAGAAAATCCAAAACGCCTTGCCACAGCTTGATTTCAAACGTGTAGCAGTTGAGTTTGATAATCTCATCTTGACCAAATATCATGGCTTGAAAACAGTCTTTGAAACAGCCGAGTTTGACAACTTAACTCCATTGATCCAACGCATGCGCTTAATCAAATCTGCAGACGAAGTACAAAAGATGATGGTTGCAGGTGTCTATGCTGATAAGTCTGTCAAAGTTGGTTTTGACAATATCTCTCTTGATAATACGGAAACTGATATTATTGCGCAGATTGACTTTGCTATGAAACGTGAAGGCTACGAAATGAGCTTTGATACTATGGTTTTGACAGGTGATAACGCTGCAAATCCACATGGTATTCCTGGAGCCAACAAGGTCGAAAACAATGCCCTTCTCCTCTTTGACCTCGGTGTGATGGTGAATGGTTATGCATCCGATATGACTCGTACAGTCGCTGTTGGTAAACCTGACCAGTTCAAGAAAGATATTTACAACTTGACTCTTGAAGCCCAACAAGCTGCCCTTGACTTTATCAAACCTGGTGTGACGGCTCATGAAGTAGATCGAGCTGCTCGTGAAGTGATTGAAAAAGCTGGCTACGGTGAGTACTTCAACCACCGTCTCGGTCATGGTATCGGTATGGATGTCCACGAGTTCCCATCCATCATGGAAGGAAACGATATGGTTATCGAAGAAGGCATGTGCTTCTCAGTTGAGCCTGGTATCTACATACCTGGTAAAGTCGGTGTTCGTATCGAGGACTGCGGTGTTGTTACCAAAGATGGTTTCGATCTGTTTACAAGCACCAGCAAAGATTTGCTTTATTTTGACTAAAAAGTAAATTATAAAAAATAAGATGGAAAAGAATAACTTTTCCATCTTATTTTTTGATTTGATAATAAATTTTATCAGCGATATAACCTTTTCGTTCAACTGCATTTGGAATTGTCTTCCAAAAAGTCATACCCGCCTTTTCCATCACACGACCAGAGGCGGGATTTAAGCTTGCATAGCAAGCATTAACCTCTTTAAATCTAATCTCATCCAAACAGTATGATAAAACAGCCTTCAAGGCTTCTGTCATGAGTCCTCGTCCCCAATAGTCCATCCCTAAGATATATCCGATCTCACAGCTAGAGTTTTCTTCATCCACACTGACCAGACTAATATCTCCAATGACATAGTCAGGATTTTCTTTGAGACAAGCGGCCCATTTGTAATAGTTAGGATTGTCATAGGATGCTACCCAATTGCCAATAGAATTTCTAGTCTGTTCGACATTCAGGTGTGGATTCCAAGTCACATAAGTCAGATTTTCTGAGCGTGAAGCCCAATTATCAAACATGGCTTCAGCATCACCTTCCACAAATCTCCTCAGTATCAATCGTTGAGTTTCTATAGGTTGTGTACCTAGTGGTTTCATAATCGTAACTCGCTTTCTGTTTGAATGCCCAAGCTAAAAAGATCCACTGGACCTTCTTCGCTTTCTTATTTCTAGGTGAGAGGGTAAAAACACTTTACTCATAAACATTGAGAAAATAACAGTTTCCTCTAATTTCATGACGCAGTAGCTGTCTGGCTTGCGGGGGGTGAGACTACGAAATCGAACTCTTCGAGTTACCGATTTTCCTCGTTCTCCTGTTTCTAGACTCGAGGTTCAAGGTCCCCCGGACCTTTTTACTCCCAAAACGTATCAAATACGGTGATTGGTAGGTGGCGTTTGTGTTGGCCTTTGTGCCACCATTTTTCAATGGTTGCTTGGGCTTCTGGGCTGACTTGTTTACCTTCCAGGTAGTCATCAATCTCTGCGTAGGTTACACCGAGTGCAACTTCATCTGCAATACCTGGTTTTTCTTCTTCTAGATCGGCAATCGGTACTTTTTCATAGAGAGTAGGATCAGCTCCAAGCTCCTTCAATAGTTGTTTTCCTTGACGTTTATTGAGGCGATAGAGAGGAAGAATATCTGCACCGCCGTCACCGAACTTGGTAAAGAAACCTGTGATATTTTCCGCAGCATGGTCAGTACCAATAACTGCTCCAATATGAGCTCCTGCGAGTGCATATTGGGCAATCATCCGGCTTCTAGCCTTGATATTCCCTTTATTAAAGTCTGACATTGGACTACCAGTAGCCTCTACTGCCACTGCCATTGCATCTACAGAATCCTTGATATTGACCACCAAACTAACATCTGGTTGGATAAAAGCTAGGGCTTTTTGGGCATCATCCTCATCAGCTTGAATGCCATAAGGCAGGCGAACTGCTATAAATTTATAAGAATCATCACCGGTTTCAGATCGCATTTCTTCCATAGCTAGTTGAGCAAGGCGACCAGCTAAAGTCGAGTCTTGACCACCAGAAATTCCTAATACATAACTTTTAAGGAAGGGATGTTTCTTCAAATATCTTTTTAGAAAGTCAATGGAACGACGGATTTCTTCTTGAGGGTCGATGACAGGTTTAACCCCTAATTGCTGGATAATGGTCTCTTGCAAACTCATTCTTCTTCTCCTTCACCTAGAGCTGCCTTACGCATCTTATCAATCAAGTCCATCTTATCTTGCCAAATATCATGCGCTAAGTCTACTGGATAATGTTGTGGGTTAAGAACACGTTTGTATTCATCCCAAAGCTTATCAAATTCCTTGCGAGCATAAGCTTGAATTTCAGGTAGACTCGGTAAATCATAGATTAGTTTTCCATCCTTGAAAATATCCACCAAGAGAGGAACTGCATCAAAATTACGGACAGTTTTCTTGATGTAAGTATAGGTTGGGTGGAACATCTTGAGTTCAGTCATACTTGACACATCAACGCCGTCATAGGTAATATAATCACCTTCAGATTTTCCTTTTTCACGACTGGTAATGCGCCAAACTTGTTTCTTACCTGGAGTTGAAACTTTTTCAGCATTGCTAGAGAGTTTGATAGTATTGTGCATCTGACCATTTTCATCTTCAATAGCAACAACCTTATAAACTGCTCCTAGAGCTGGTTGGTCATAGGCTGTAATGAGCTTAGTTCCTACACCCCAAACATCAATCTTAGCTTTTTGCATCTTGAGATTAAGGATGGTATTTTCATCAAGGTCATTGGATGCATAAATCTTAGCATCAGTAAATCCTGCCTCGTCCAGTTGTTGACGAACTTTTTTAGAAATATAGGCGATATCACCAGAGTCAATACGAACACCAAGGAAATTAATCTTGTCACCGAGTTCACGCGCAACCTGAATTGCTGCTGGAACACCGATGCGAAGGGTGTCATAGGTATCCACTAGGAAGACACAGTTTTTGTGAGTTGAGGCATAAGCTTTGAAAGCTTGGTAATCATTGCCATAAACTTGAACTAAAGCATGAGCATGAGTCCCTAAAACCGGAATTCCAAAGAGCTTACCTGCACGTACATTACTAGTTCCATTGGCACCACCAATGACAGCGGCACGAGTTCCCCAGATAGCTGCATCCATCTCTTGCGCACGACGTGTACCGAACTCCATCAAAGGCTCATCTTCAATGACCGAGCGAATACGAGCAGCCTTGGTCGCAATCAAGGTTTGAAAATTAACAATATTTAAAAGAGCTGTTTCAACCAATTGACACTGCGCCAAAGGTCCTTCCACTTGAACAATCGGTTCATTAGCAAATACTAAGTCCCCTTCCTGAGCAGAACGTACAGTCAATTCCAACTTGAGATGACGGAGATATTCCAGGAAGGCACCATGATAACCCAGTGATTCTAAATAAGCAATATCACTATCAGAAAAGCGCAGGTTTTCTAAGTAGTTCACAATTCGTTCCAAACCTGCAAAAACAGCATAACCATTTTTAAACGGTTGTTGGCGAAAATAAACTTCAAAAACTGCTTTCTTATTATGAATTCCTTGGTCGAAGTAAACCTGCATCATATTAATCTGATACAAATCTGTGTGCAATGTTAAACTGTCATCTGGGTACATATACTGTCCTTCTTCCCTATTTGTAAAAAGATGAAAATGTTTCTTCTTTTCTCATAAATTAGTACTATTATAACACATTTTCTCGATATTGATAAAAAGCTAACAAGCTATTCCATGCTCTCGAGCTCATCCATATCTTTTTCATACTTCTTCTGAGCCCATTCACCATAACTTTTCAAACCTAAGTTACCAATAAAGACCCAAGGAAGATAAAAGATATAGGTAAATACCCAAGCAAAAATGTATTTAAGATGTAAAGGGTTATGCTGATATATTTCGATATTGAACTGGTAGTTCTGTAGCATCAAGGTAGCTGTAATCACTAGAGTTAATAATAGGCAACCTAAAATTGTAAAATGAAAACGACTATAGTAAGTCACACCTAGACTTCTAGCACGATTGATAAAGTAAAAAGTCCCTATGATAATAATAGCGAGAAGCATGCTAGGATTAAAAAGGCTTGGTGCTAACACTGCTATGAAATAAGCTAGAAACAACAATCCGATAGAGATATAAAAACTCTCTGCACTAGCTTTATTCATCAGTTGTTCTTCTCTTTCGTCTAATAATTGATAATAATAAAATTTATTTTTCATCTTCTTCCTCCCAAAATAATTGGTCTAAAGTTTTCCCTAAGCATCTGCAAATAGACTGGCAAAGCGAAAGCGAGGGATTGTACTTTCCAGCTTCTATCAAGCCGATAGTCTGGCGCGTAACCCCGACAGCTTCTGCCAAGTCACCTTGTGTCATATCAAGCTCTACTCGAGCTAGTTTTAATTTTAAATTCTTAGCCACTTGTAACCTCCTCCTTAATTTTAAAAGTCGCGCTTCTTTTTTCAACTTTATTATATCATATATTTTACATAATGCAATATATATCTGTCATTTTGTGAGATTTTTTTTACAAAAAAACTCTACCACTTACATGATAGAGAGTTCTATGTTTACAAATCTTTTTGATAATAATGTCTTTGTCCAGTGTAGGGATAGTCTTTTAAGATAAAGACTTCCTTGTAGCCCTGCTTTTGATAAAAGGCTGGCGCTTGAAACTGATAGGTATTCACAAAAGCAAAGCGACAGTTTCTCTTTTTAGCTTCACTTTCTGCTTGCTGTAATAGTTGGGAGCCGATTCCTTGTCCTCGCAAGTCCTCCTTCACAAACAAATACTCAATTTCTAACCAATTCCCGAAAGTCTCTGCTACTAAACCAGCCATGATTTCACCATGTTCATCTTCGACATAAAGGTTTAGTGGCTCACTTTCAGCAACTTCTCTTTTGGAACGATTATAGGAGCGAATCAAGTCTCCTATTATTTGCGATTTCTGAGACTCTGTATTTTCCAATCTTATCTGCATCCAAACCTCCTCAAAGATACTTATAGCTTGATTATAGTCTTATTACCAAGAGCTGTCAAACTAGAAAGCTCATCAACCTGAGTTGATGAGCTTATAACTTATTTTCTAAATTTCCATTGGCTATAAATACCAAAAGCAACAATCCAGATAGCTGAACCTTTGGCTCCCATTACTGTTGATTCTTGTAAAAAGAGAGTTCCGAATACAAAGATGAAGAAGAGCATAGTCAGAGGATTTAGCAAGCGATATTGGGGCATGAGATAGCCATCTGCCATAAAGTCTTTTGACTTGCGATACTTAAGATGGGCCACCATGATTAAGATGTAGATAGCGATATAAACACCTGATGAAGAAGCCGTAATCAAAGCAAAGGCATCTGATACGCCAGGAAGTACATTGATGAAGGCTGCAAAACCAATCAATACCGCAGAAGCAATGATAGCATTCTGAGGAACGTTGTGGCGTGAAAGTGTATCTGCCTTAATAGCTTTCAAGAAACGATTTGGTGAATCATGGGCAATTTGGTACAAGTGACGACCTGTTGAGTAAAGAGTTGAATTCAAGGCTGACGCAGCGGAAGTCAAGACAACAAAGTTAATCAAGGCTGCTGCCCACTTAAGACCAACAAGTTCAAATACCGTTACAAATGGTGAATCCGTCGCAGAAAGCTCACGCCAAGGAATAATAGACATGATTGCAAGCAAAGCCCCACCGTAGAAGAAGATAATTCGCAAAGGAATTTCCTTAACCGCCTTGGGCAAGACTTTTCGAGGATCTTTGGTTTCAGATGTTGTAACGCCAATAAATTCAATCATCAAGTAAGCAAAGAAAACCATTTGAAAGGCCATGACAAAGTTCATTCCTCCATTTGGGAAAAGGGAGAATTGCTCACTAATATTGACAAGGCTTGCTGATCCATAAGGAGTTTCAAAGCCGGTCAAGACCATAAAAATACCCGTCGCAATCATGGCAAGAATAGCAACGATTTTAATCATGGCAAACCAAAATTCCACTTCACCAAATATTTTAACTGCAATCAGATTGACCAATCCTAAAATTGTTAAAAAGACAACCTGAATCAACCAAGATGGCCAAGACGGAAACCAAAACTGAACATAGTGAGCAATAGCTGTAATCTCAGCCATACCAATAAAGACTACTGATAACCAATAAGACCAAACCGAGAAATATCCCCAGCCCTTTCCAAGATAGCGAGTAATAAAATTGATAAAGGTGTGTTGCTCCGGGTCTTGGTACAACATTTCTCCAATAGCACGCATCATGAGATACATGAAGCCACCTGTAATCATATAGACCAAAACAATCGAGGGTCCTGTTAAACTAATAGACCGACCAGCCCCAAGAAATAATCCCGTACCAATCGTTCCTGCAATGGCCATAACCTGAACATGGCGATTGGTTAGGCCACGTTCCATTTTACTTTTCTTTTTGTGCTTTTTTTCTGAATTCATATAGTCTCCTTAATTTTTAGAATTAAGAAAAGGAGTGATAGGAAACGCTTTCCCTAAATCTACTCCTTCTTTTTTATCCTATTAAACGGTTTTTTCAACTTTTAAGATTTTAACATCATAGCTTCCAGCAGGTGTTTCGATTGTAACAACATCACCTTTTTTCTTACCAATCAATGCCTGACCAATTGGGCTTTCATTTGATACTTTTCCTGCAAAGGCATCTGCTCCAGCTGAACCAACGATGATGTATACTTCTTCATCTTCTTCGCCAATTTCTTGAATAGTTACAGTTCGACCAATAGCAACCTCATCCTGAGCAACTGCATCGCTGTTAACGATTTCTGCATAACGAATCTTAGTCTCTAGACTTGAGATTTGTCCTTCAACGAAGGCTTGCTCGTCCTTAGCTGCTTCATACTCACTGTTCTCTGACAAATCACCGTATGAACGTGCAATTTTGATACGTTCTACAACTTCTGGACGACGTACTAGTTTCAATTCTTCTAATTCTTTTTCGAGTTTTTCCTTTTCTTCCAAGGTCATTGGATAAGTTTTTTCTACCATTTTTCTCAACTTTCTTTTGATTGTTTAACTAACTTTTTACTTTCTTAAAGCAAAATTATGTGGAAAACCACATAATTTTAGTTTGTGCTATTTGATTGAGGTAATTTACTATTGATATGTTCTTGAACATTACGATCATGTTCTTCCAATGTTGTTGCATAGTAAACTTTACCATCTTGAACATTGGCTACAAAATAGAGATATTCACTCTTTGTCTGATTGATACTTGATTCAATAGCATCCAAGCTTGGGCTATCAACTGGTCCAGGCATTAGACCTACTTTTGTATAGACATTATATGGTGAATCAATAGATGTATTAATGGCTGCATCATCAGAGAGACTGATGTTTTGACCAAGTTTGCCTTCTGCGTAAAGGATAGCAATATTACTTTGAAGTGGCATACCGATGTTTAAGCGGTTATAGAAGATTCCTGCAATCAGCTTACGATCTTCTGTTTTTGCTCCTTCTTTCTCAACAAGTGACGCAATTGTTAAGAGCTCATTTACGGTTAAGTTCTTTTCTTTGATAGCAGCATAGTGTGAAGAAAGGTTCTTATCCATAGCTGCAAGCATTGAATCAATTAAACTTTCAACAGTTGTACTTTCTTTGATCGTATAAGTCGCAGGGAAAAGATAACCTTCCAAACGGTAACGAACACCACTATCTTTTGCTGGTAAGCTTTCAAGTAAGTTTGGATATTTGGCAACCTCTTGAGCAATAAAGGTCTCATCTTGGGCCTTAGCCAAGAATGATTCCGCTGTCAAAGGTTCCTTAAAGTCGCCTTGAAGTTGGCCAACTGTCTGAGCAATCTGTTCCAAAGTATAGCCTTCAGGAATAGTCAAGTCTGCAAGAGTAACTTCCTGAGGTTCAGGTGTACCACCCTTTTGCAACTCTTTAATGACATCTTCAACGCTCATACTCTTTTGCAAGTTGTAATAACCAGACTTCAATCCAGTGTAGTTTTTATACTTGGCATAAAGTGTAAAGACCAAACCGTTTTTAATAACACCAGATTTTTCCAAAACTGAGCCAATTTCTTGAGTATTAGCACCATCTGGAATCTGAACTGACATATATTGTTTAGAACTTGGATCTACTGGTTGTAGAGCTGATTCAGCATAGCGAAGGCCAAAGAAACCACCAGCACCAATTAGAATCAATAATACCAAAACTGTTACTAAAAATCCTTTTAAGCGGAATTTTTTCTTTTTCTTGGCTGGTTTCACAGTCTCTCTCCGACTTCTTCTAGGAAGTTCTGCTTCTTCAGTAGCTTCTTGACTTGCCAATTCTTCCTCATGTGACGCAAGGTTTACTGTTTCTTTTTCTGGAACAGTATCAAATGCACGGTAAGAAACTGAAACTCTAGTTGGAATTGAATTATTTTCTTCTTTTTCCGGAATTGATTGAGATGACTCAACTACTTCTTCTGGAATTTCTTCTTGTACTTCTTCTTGCACTGCTTCTGGAACTGCTTCTTGTACTTCCTCTGCAGCTTCTTCTGGAACTTCTTCTACAAGAACAGGACGCTCAGGAACAGTTGGGGCATTATCAATCAATTGATCAACAGCTGCAACTGATTTTGCAATCAACTCCTCTTCCGAAATACTTGATTCCTTTTTTTCTGAAGTTGCTTCAGAAGGTTTTGCTAAAGTTGAAAAAAGGTCATCCGTTTGTTCAACTTCATTTGCCTCTTTTTTAAGTCGTTCTAAATCTCGCAAAATTTGCTCTTTAAAACTCAACTTTTCTTCATTTGAATTTTCGCTCAAAGGTATTTACCTCCTTGTTGATAATCCTTAATATTATATCTTAAAAACTAAAGAAAAGCAACCTTAGAAGCCTTTCTACTCACTAATTCTTGTTTTCCCAGACCATATCATACCATTCTTCTCCCGCAAATTGGGACTTAGACTTTCCTTCATTGACAAAACCATGCTTCTCATAGTATTCAATAAGGTAGTCATGACAGGTCAGATTGATACCCTCTCGTTCATGCTTAAGAGCCACTTCTTTCAATGCGGTCAGGAGTTTTTTCCCCAGCCCTAGAGATTGAGCTTCTTTTGCTATAGAAAGACAAGTCACAGAAATATAACCACCTTCCTTATGACTGTGGTCTTTTATTTCTTCAGTGAAAGACTGGTCTTGTAAATAACGATGAGGGATTACCGGTCCTTCGATATAACCAAGTATCTCTCCCTCTTTTTCAGCCACTAGAAAGCTCGTTTTTATTTCCTTTAAATGTGCTTCAAAGACAGATCGAGGTATGGCTTCTTCAATAGAAAAATTTTCTAGTTCAATCTCTAAAATACGGTCTAAATCATTAAGTCTAGCTTGTCGAATAATCATAGTTCCTCCTGATAAAAGGGATTCTTCCAGCACATGAGAAAATCAACTTCATTTCCGACTCCCAAGTCTACTATTCCTTGCTCTATAAATTCATTCATCTCAAAATAAGACAGCAATTCATCTTTACAGAGCAGATAAATAGCTGGACTATTTTGTTGAAGAGCAACTTGTTTCATGGCTGCAAGCAACAAGGTTCCAAATCCTTGCCCTTGATAATTCGGATGAACAGATAAAGCATCAATCACAAGATTTCCATTACTAATAGCTTCTCCATCTGCCATCTCTACTATCCATCTACTTACTGAGGAAGTAGCAAAATCTGTCGCTAAAATATAAGCAATCACCTGATCATCTATACTAGCTAAGAGAAACGTATCCGCAAAATTACGGATACGTTCTTCTATTATTTCTCTATTAAATGTTTCTTGGAAGTTTTGAGTACTCTCCTGTATCAAGCAAACCTGCTCGATATCAGATTGCTGAACTTCCTTTATTTTAATTGGAAATTCCATGGTTTTCCTTACTGAACATTACTTGTCAAATTAGACAAGAGACGTTCGAATGAGTATTCATATGATTGAATGTCACCTGCTCCCATAAAGACGTATACAGCATTGTCATGGTCTAAGAGCGGAGACACATTTTCAACAGTGATAACTTGATGTTTTTTATCAATCTTAGCTGCTAAATCTTCAACCTTAACATCACCATGGTCAACTTCGCGAGCTGATCCATAGATTTGTGCTAGGTAAACTGCATCAGCCTGATTCAAGGCTTGTGCAAAATCATCCAACAAAGCAATTGTACGAGTAAAAGTATGCGGTTGGAAAATAGCAACGATTTCCTTGCTTGGGTATTTTTGACGTGCAGCATCTAGAGTTGCAATGATTTCAGTTGGGTGATGCGCAAAATCATCGATAATGACTGTATCGTTAACAATCTTTTCTGTAAAGCGACGCTTAACTCCTCCAAAAGTATTCAAGTGTTCACGTACCAAATCCAAGTCAAAGCCAGCAGTATAAAGCAAACCAATTACTGCTG
The DNA here is from genome assembly GCF_019929665.1 of Streptococcus infantis. Taxonomy (GTDB): domain Bacteria; phylum Bacillota; class Bacilli; order Lactobacillales; family Streptococcaceae; genus Streptococcus; species Streptococcus infantis_H. The sequence continues at coordinate 71,734 of NZ_JAHZPZ010000002.1, forward strand.
TGGCATTCATGATATTATGGCGACCGAAAGTTGGAATGTGGAATTGACCCAACTCTTGACCACGGAAGTGAACTGTAAAGGTTGAACCTGTTGTAGAACGAAGCAAATCGCTAGCTACAAAGTCATTGTTGTCTGCTTCAAAACCGTAATAATAGATTGGAGCATTTGCCGTAATCTTACGCAACTCAGCATCTTCACCGTAGACAAACAAACCTTTGGTGATTTGTTTAGCATAATCATTGAAGGCGTTGAAGACATCCTCTAAGCTTGTGAAATAGTCAGGATGGTCAAAGTCGATATTCGTAATAATAGAGTACTCTGGGTGATATGGCATGAAATGACGTTCGTACTCGTCTGATTCGAAGACAAAATACTTGGCATTTTCAGAACCACGACCTGTACCATCTCCAATTAGATAGCTAGTATCAGTGATGTGGGACAAAACGTGAGAAAGCATACCTGTTGTTGAAGTCTTACCGTGTGCTCCGGCAACACCCATGCTGATAAAGTCACGCATAAAGCTACCAAGAAACTCATGATAACGTTTATAGCTTAGCCCATTCTTGTCTGCATAGGCAATTTCAACATTGTTGTCTGGACGAAAGGCATTCCCAGCTATGATTTCTAAATCCCCTTGAAGATTTTTCTCATCGAAAGGTAAAATTTTAATCCCTGCTTGCTCTAGCCCACGTTGTGTAAAGTAATATTTTTCCACATCAGATCCTTGGACCTTGTGCCCCATTTGGTGCAACATCAAAGCCAAGGCACTCATTCCTGATCCTTTAATTCCGATAAAATGATAGGTTTTTGCCATCTTTTTCCCCTTTACTCTGTCATATTTGTCAAGTTCAACTCTTGAGCAATTTTACGTTCTTTTTCTGATTGATTTTCTTTTTTGTTATAAATTTGGCTTTTCTTTAAAAAATCATAATTATTTTTCTTTGGTCCAAGATGCTCTTCTTTGCTTGTCTGTTGCATCTGAGGAGCCATTTCAGCCAAAATATAATGGTTCTGAGTTAGTTTGTCACTAAATTTTGCTAGCTCCCCAGGATTTTCCTTTTGGAAAGGAGCTGTTGGCTGATTTGCCTGTCTTACTACATTATTTGAAGGTTTATAACGTTTCGTAAAACTAACATCTTGAGTCAAATATTTTGCTGAACGTTTCCGTTTTAGATCGGCTCTTGCTTCTTCACGAGCAAGTTCAGCATAGGATTTTTCCTTCTTTTCAGGTAGCTTATCTGATGCTTGAACCAGTGGCTTTTTTTCGGTAGTAATTGGTGACCATTCCAAGTAGTTTTTGTCCTGGTAATCTCCCTTGATATTACTAATGAGATCCGACTCATCATATAAATCCATAAATGGCATCTCTGTCAGCATAATCTCATCATCTGACACTATTGGAAATCGTACTTGTTTCATTTTTATTCCCTTTCAATACTCCATTATAACGTAAAGTCTTGATTTTTCAAGTCTTGGCTTCAGAAATTCCTAATATTTCTTGAATTTCAGTAAGTGTGAGACTTCCACGAGACTCTGTTCCATCCAATACTTCTGAGACCAGATTCTTTTTCTCTTCCTGCAACTCTTGAATCTTCTCCTCGATTGTGCCTCTAGTTACTAGACGATAAACCTCAACAGCTTGGTCTTGTCCCATACGGTGGGCCCGGCCAATAGCCTGTGATTCAACTGCCGGATTCCACCATAAATCTACCAGAATAACTGTATCCGCACCAGTAAGGTTGAGACCAACTCCACCAGCTTTTAGAGAAATCAAAAATACATCGCGCTCACCTTGGTTAAAAGCCTTGGTCATTTCTTGACGCTCCTGTGATGGTGTAGAGCCAGTAATCTTAAAGGAAGTTAAGCCAAGCTGAGGCAACTCCTTTTCGATGCGATCAAGCATTCCCCTAAATTGAGAGAAGATGAGTACACGATGATTTCCCTCAGCAATTTGACCTAACAGATCTCGTAAACTATCAAGCTTCCCGCTATCTCCCTTATAATCTTCCATAAATAGAGCTGGAGTATCACAAATCTGGCGAAGACGCATGAGTCCTGTTAAAATTTCAACTCGATTTCGTTGAAATTCTGCATCGGTCACTTGTCCCAAGCGCTCTTGCATCTGTTGAAGTTGAGCTAGATAGATAGCTTTTTGCTGGTCCTCCAGTTCATTTTTATAAACGACTTCTATCAGATCAGGTAACTCTGTAAGAACATCCTCTTTTTTTCGACGCATGACAAATGGTTTGATAAACTGTGCCACTCTCTCAGCAGGCAATTTCATAAAGTCTTTTTTTGCTGGCAAAAGTCCTGGCAATACAATCTGAAAGATAGACCATAATTCCCCTAGATTATTTTCAATTGGTGTTCCGGAAAGAGCAAAAACTGATGGAACCACAAACTTTCTCAAAATCTTAGCAATTTTGGTTTGGGCATTTTTCATCACTTGGGCTTCATCTAGAAATAGAAAATCAAAAGATAAATTTCGATAGATTTCACTATCCTGACGGAAAGTGGCATAACTGGTCACATAGACCTGATGTTTTTCTGCTAAAATAGTCTCACGATAAGGTTTCAATCCATGTACGACAGCCACATCCAAATTCGGTGCAAATTTTTTAAATTCATCAGCCCAATTATAGATGAGACCAGATGGAGCAAGAATCAAGACACGGCTATTCTCCTGAAGTTGGCTACTTAAAAAAGCGATGGCTTGTAAGGTTTTTCCAAGTCCCATATCATCAGCTAAAATTCCACCAAATCCATAATGGTCTAACATCTGAAGCCATTGAATCCCTTTTTTCTGATAATCCCTGAGTTGGACTCGAATATCTAGGGACTTCATCGGAAAATCCTCTGGATGCGTTAAATGATGCGCCAAATGACGAAATTCATCAGTAAAAGTAACTTGATCCTTGTCCTTAAACAGATGAGATAAGGTATAAGCCAAAGACTTGCGAGCCTGGAAAGCAGTACTCTCTATCTCATCAATTCCTAATTCCTCTAAATCTTGTCGAATACGTTTTGTCTGTTCATCAAAATAATAGACCTGATCAGACGAGCTAATATAATAGTCCTGCTTGGCAACGAGAGCTTTCATTGCTCGATTGATTTCTTCTTGATCAATATCCTGAAAATCAAATTGAATTTCTAAAAGACTTCCCTTGGATGATATCTGAACTTGAGGTTTTTGAATCTGATAAAGATCTTGCATACTCTCAGAAATCTTTAATTCTCCTAGCGCTGAAAAGGCTGGTAATACTTCCTGAAAGAATGTATGGACTGCTTCAGCTTTCAAACTTTGACGCCACGAACGAAAATCCGCTTCAAACCCCGCAGATAAAGCCAACTGAAAAATCTGTTTTTCCAATTGAATATCATTAGCAAAAGGGAGGTTCTCTAGTTCATTACGATTGGTTACTAGGCAAGTTTCATATTGAAATTGCATATCTAATCGAATAGAACCATCCTCTTCTCGTTCCATATAAAAAGACGGACGGAAGGATTGGATTTGTAGTGAATCAGGAGCTTCTACTTTTCCTAGGCATTTAAACTGTGACAAGGTCGAAGCTAAAAGGTCTCGATCACGAGTATCAAACTGTAAGATCTTTCTACCACCATTGTCTAAAGGAACTTTTCTAAGCGCATCTAATAAACTAGCCTGTTTTTTCGTCATCAGGAAAAAATTCCCCTTGTAGAATAATACTTGTCCTCTGTAAAAGAAATTAAGCCCTGTCTGTTCGAAAATTTCCATTTCAAAATAGTTGGATTCAAAATAGTTGGATTTTTCTTCAATTCTAAATGAAAACAAACTTGCTTGGCCATCAAAGTCTTGGAAGAGAAGACGATGATAACTCGAAAGTTGGTGGTCAAACTGAAAGGCTTCTAATCCCATCAGTAGACTAGCCCCCTGCTCAAAAAAGGTTTTAGGGAAATAGAGATGTCGTCCTTGATTTGGGAAAAAAATAGAATTGTCTGTTTTCTCCTCAACTAATCCAAGTAAAAAATTCAAAACTTCTTGACTGGCTTTATCAAATTGTTCAAGTCTTAATGAAGTCTCATAATGCTTTCCTATCATGTAAGGTTTGGAAAACTCTATGACTTTTAAGAAAAGAGGGATATCCCTAATCACATAAAATTTGTCTTGTTGAGAAAGACCAATTCTTAAAGTCCAGATAATGCGATTGGTTCCTGCTTCCACCTGCCCTTGAGCAGAAAGCCGATAGATGTTGGATTGACGCGGAACTTGGATAGACTTCAAGAATTCTCCTCCGAAAGTCACCTGTGTCTCAACAGTTTCCTTCTCTTCCTGATTAGCCTCCAGATTGAGTAAGATTTCCTGTCCTAGTTGATCATTTTTCAAGTAATATTCTAGAGCTGCTAAATGAACACAGTAACCTCTTTTTTTGAAAAAATCACATGCACAAAAAATCAAGTCATCGTCTAAACTATAACGAATTTCTTCTTCCGCTACACGCGCATAGATGCGATGGTCTTGTTCCTTAATGATTTCAATCTGACCAGTTTCATAGAGTTCCACTCCCTCCATTCGAAGCTTTCCTGGAATCAATTTAGCCATAATTTCCCCTTTACTTTATCTCTTAATTATACCATATTTTCGCCTATGAAAATAGCCTTCTAGGAAGACTTTTCTCCTAAAAGGCTAGTTTTTAAAGATTTGAAAAAGTGGCAATGATTCGTTGGCAGACTTCTTCCAAAATAGATGTCGGCATTGCTACATTTAAGCGAGCGTGGAGGGCTCCTTCTTCACCAAAGTCCAAGCCCCTATTCAGGATAACTTTGGCTTCGTCTCTTAAAAGCTTTCTTAGCTCTTCATCGCTAATATCATATGCTGAAAAATCAAGCCAAATGAGATAGGTCCCTTGAGGTTTCATGACCTTGATTTTAGTTTCTTTGCCAAATACATCCACTACATAATTGATGTGTGTCTCAATCAGTTCTTTGAGTTCTGTCAACCAATCTTCACCATATCGATAGGCAACTTCTGTTGCCAAATATCCCAAACCTGAGATTTCATGTTGATTATTAGCCAGCTGGCGCTTTTGGAAAGCAAGTCTCAACTTAGGATTTTCGATAATAGCGTAGGAATTCTTCGTCCCAGCAATGTTAAAGGTCTTGGTAGCACTGCTTAAAATCAGTGAAAATTCTTTAAAATCTTCATTTACCGTATTGAATGACTGGTGCTTGTTTCCAAATAGAGCTAAATCTTGGTGAATCTCATCAGAAACCAGCAAGACTCCATGTTTTTGACAAAGTTGTCCAATCTTCTCTAAGACTTCCTTTTCCCAAACGCGTCCACCAGGATTATGAGGATTGCAGAGAACGTAGAGTTTCACATCTTCTTCGACAAAGTCTTTCTCCAATTGATCAAAGTCAATCTCAAAAAGTCCGTCTTTTTCTACTAGAGAGTTGGTGATTAGTCTACGATTATTGAGCTTAATACTTCGAGCAAAAGGAGGATAAACCGGTGTGTTAATCAGAACCGCTTCACCTTCTTTGGTAAAGGCTTGAATGGCTGTTGAAATAGCTGGCACTACCCCTTCGATAAAGACTAGAGCATCCTTTTCAAAGCGATAACTATGGTGTTTTTCCTCCCAGTTTTGAACGGCTTCAATCAATCCATCACTCGCATAGGTATAACCATAGACTAATTGCTCAGCATAGTCATGGACAGTCTGACGAATCTCAGGTAAGACTTCAAAGTCCATATCAGCAATCCAGGCCGGCAATACTTGACGATCAGTCTCTGCTTCTTTCCATTTGTAGGTATGATGTCCAAAACGATTGGGCAAAGTCGTAAAATCATATTTCCCCATAGTCTTATCCTTCCAAAGCTTGACGCAAATCTTCAATCAAGTCCCTAGCATCCTCAATACCAATAGACAAGCGCAAGAGGTCATCTGTCAATCCATAAGAATGACGAACTTCTGCAGGAATGTCTGCATGGGTTTGAGTGGTTGGGTAGGTAATCAGACTTTCAACACCACCCAGGCTTTCAGCAAAAGAGAATACTTTCAAAGTATTTAAGATATGAGGGATTCGTTTTTCATCCGCCACTTTAAAGGAAATCATTCCCCCACGACCTGTATACAAAACTTCTTTGACTGCAGGTGATTGTTCCAAAAAGGCTACGATTTCTTGAGCATTAGCTGTTGAGCGCTCCATACGAAGTGACAATGTTTTAAGACCACGAATCAATTGATAACTATCAAATGGTGACAAAACAGCCCCTGTCGTGTTGAGATTGTAAAAGAGTTTTTCGTACAAATCAGCATTATCTGTCACAACTACACCAGCTAGAACATCATTATGGCCTGCAAGGTATTTTGTCGCTGAATGAAGGACAATATCTGCTCCATCTTCAATTGGACGTTGGTAAATCGGGCTATAGAAGGTATTATCGACGACAACTTTAGCACCCTTAGCATGAGCTAATTTTGACAATTTTTCAATGTCAAATTCCAACATCAAAGGGTTGGTTGGTGTTTCGATATAAAGTACATCCACATCCTTTTCTAGCTCGGCAATTAGCTCTTCTTCTGTGTTGGCATAGGTAAAGTGGAATCGTCCTTCCTGCTCCACTTGATTGAACCAGCGGAAAGAACCACCGTAAAGGTCACGGACAGCCAAAACCTTACTTCCTACTGGAAAAACGCTAAAGGCTAACACAATCGCAGACATACCTGAACTAGTCGCCAAAGCATACTTGGCTGATTCAATAGCTGCCAAAACTTCCTCTGCCTTGCTACGAGTTGGGTTTTTGGTGCGGGTATAGTCAAATCCAGTTGATTGACCAAATTCTGGGTGCTGATAAGTCGTTGAAAAGTGAATAGGTGTAACCAAAGCACCTGTTGCCTCATCAGACTTGATCCCTGCTTGGGCTAAAATTGTGTTGATGTGAAATGATTTACTCATACAATACCTCCAAATCTATAGTAACTATTGTACCACTTATTTTGGATCCTTCGTTTTCTTGTTTTCAAGAGCTAGTTATAGTTTCAAACTATATAAAAAACGATAACCTCATCAAAGGTTACCGTTTTTAAATTTAGAGTCATTACTTAACGTGTTTAGCAAAATCTTCTTGGGCTTTTTTATTAGATTCTTCTTTTTCTTTCAACCATTTTTCTTTGGCTTTTTCATATTCATCTTTTGTAACTGTCTTATCTTGTAATTTGAGGTATTTATATGATTCAACCCCTTTATTACCAGCCAATGAATATGGTGTTGAGAAAGGAATAATTTTTCTCAATGTTGGTGTTCCGCCCTTAGAAACATTTGGAATTGCTAAAGCGCTATCTACCAACCACGCTTGGATCTCAGCATACTTTTCATAGCGTTTTACAAGATCTTGTTCCTTATTAGCTTCCTCCAACATTTGAGTGTAGACATCCAATCCAACAGCCTTGGCCTTGTCATTGGCCTCACCTGGCTCTAAACCTAGATTTTGCAACAAACCACCAGAATTAATGTTTAAGACATCAAGGTAGGTTGAAGGATCTTGGTAATCAGGACCCCAACCACCGTTGTAAAGATCATAATCCTTCTGAGCTGCGGTCTGAGCCAAATAGCTTGTATTGTCATAATCTTCAGTAGTGAGTTGTTGAATATCAATTACAACGTTCTCTGCACCTAAGGCTGCTTCAATAGATTGCTTCATAGAATTTGCCTCTTGAACACCCTTTTTAGCAGCTTGGTCAACTGTCATATCCAAGTGGATAGGGAATTGGACTCCTTTGGCTTGGAGTTCTTTCTTAGCTTCTGCAAATTTAGCCTTAGCTTTTTCTGGATTGTAGTATGGATCCTGGGCATCTGCAAAGTTGATTCCTTGCCATTCTTTACCATAATTCACCATCTTAGAAGCCACTACTTCACCAAAGTCTTTTCCGTTGATACTTACGAAGTTTGGAGGAACAACCAAGTTACGCAAAATCTTAGTTGCCCCCTCTTCTCCCTGAGATTGAGCCCCGTAAGCTGTACGATCATAGGCAAAGTTAATGGCTTGACGGAAGTTTTTATTAAGAACCGCTTCCTGAGTCGATTTCTTTTCAGCATCACTTGTTTTTGAAGTGAATTTATATGATTTTCTATCTAAGTTGAAGTTTAAGAAGTAAGAAGTAGCATCTTGCAAGCTATAGATGATATTATCCTTATTCTTCTCTTTAATCCCTTCAAAACTTGAACTATTTGGATAAAGACGAGCATAGCTATAGGCACCCTCTACATAGTTACGAGCCAGTGCATCTTGATCACTACCATCATAATAGGCCAATTTGACATCATCTACAAAGACATTTTTAGCATCCCAGTAGTTAGGATTTTTCTTGAATTCGATGACAGATTTTGAAACAAAGGATTTCATCAAGAAAGGTCCATTATACAAAATGCTAGATGGGTCTACCCGCCCAAAATCATCCCCTTTTGATTTCAAGAAATCTGCATTGACTGGGAAGAGAATGGTTGACGTTGTTTTTGAGTTCCAGTAAGATTCTGGTCGTGTCAAAGTGTACTGAACTGTTTGGTCATCAAGAGCCTTGACTCCGACAGTTGAAAAGTCTGTTGTTTTACCAGTGATATAGTCATCTAAACCAGCAACGGATTCTTGCACTAAGTACAAGGCTTCTGATTTTTTATCAGCCGCATATTTCAAACCTGTCACAAAATCTTGGGCAGTTACAGGAGCATATTCTTCTCCATCTGCAGTATACCACTTAGCATCTTTACGCAGTTTGTAGGTATAGGTCAAACCGTCTTGAGAAACAGTCCAATCCTCAGCCAAAGATGGAATATAGTTTCCATACTGGTCATTTTCCATGAGTCCATCTACCAAATTGGTAACGATATCATTGGTTGTTGCACGGTTTTCTGCAAGATAGTTCAAACTAGACGGATCGCTACTATATACATAGTTGTATGTTTTAGTTGAACTAGCTGAGTTGCTACAAGCCGCCAATAGCAGACCTGCACTTAGGGCAACGCCTGCTAGCGTCAGATATTTCGCTTTAGACTTTTTCATAAACAGAACCTCCAAATTTAAATATTTGTATCATTATACAGCTATTGTTTTTTTTTAGTCAAGCGATTTTATCTAAATTTTACCAAATTATAGATTTTTTTCAACAAATTTTATATTTTATCCTATTTTTTTAATAAAAAATGAACGATTTGAACATTTCAATAGATAAAAATTCAAATCGTTCATTTTATTTATAAAATATTAGGTTAATTTTAATCGTGCTCGTAACTGATTTGCTTTTTCCTGTCCAATAACCTTATCCAAAAGTCGAGTATAGAGACACATAACTCCGTAAAGCCCGCCACCGATTGTACCAATTAAGGCGACATATAGGAAACTCCAGAAACGTCCAGTTGGTTGGAAGACAAATCCAATAATCCATTGCAAGAGTCCTACTAGAATAAACATAACCAGAGTCAAAATAGTAACTAAGATTGTTCTCTTCAGAATTATCTTTCGACGCGCACCTGTAACCTGACAGATATCACGATACATCAAGACATTCGGGATGATAAGACCGATAGTCGTTGAAATGAGAGGACCATAACTATGGAAAATAGCTATCGATGGTAATTGTAGAACAATCTTCGCAATTGAGCCATAAACAAAATACAAGACTGCCTTGCGGTTACGGAACATCGCCTGAAGCATTGGTGACAAGACCATGTACAAGCCAAGAATTGTTGATTGCAAGACCGCAAAGACAAATAAGCCCATAGCCAAGCCATCTGGCTTACCGTAAAAGACTGTATAGAGTGGTTCACCTACCATGACTACTCCAACCGTTGCAGGTAAGAGGAATAGGAAGAGCATGGTGATACTATCTTGAACTAGACGAGAAGCCGCTGGCAAATCCCCTTTGACATAGTTCTCAGTCAAGAGAGGCAGACCAACACTACCAATCGAAACTCCAACCGAAATCAAAATCATAGTGATTTTATTAGGATTGGCAGAGAAATAAGAAAACATGACAACTAAGTCTTCATTACTATAGTTGGTAAACCACTTCATGCTATTGATAAAGGTCATTTGGTCCAAGATTTGGAAAAGCTGAATAGCCGAACCAGTCAAGATAAAAGGAATTGCTTCCTTAATCGTATCAACCAAAAGACTCTTACTGTCAATCTTATCTCGTGTTTCAAAAACTTTTTGGAGCAATCCTTCCTTATAAAGGAAATAAAGTAAGACTGCAAAACTAGCTACCATTCCCACAAAAGCTGCAAAGGTAGATTGGGTAACAGCTGATAGATAATCCTTTGAACCGAGCTTCATGATGATAAAGGTTGCTAAGAGCATCCAAATGACACGGATAACCTGCTCAGCAATTTGACTCATGGCATAAGGTTTAAGATTATTCATCCCTTGGAAAAATCCACGGATAACACTCATAGATGGGAATATCAAGACAGCCCACGCTAAACTTTGCATAATTGGAATTAAGTCCTTACCGACTCCGGAAAGGTCCGCCAACCAAGGTGCAAAGAGGTATAAGATCAAGGCAAAGGCAAGTCCTAGCACAGTCATAAAGCCCAAGAAACTTCGAATCAGGGCAAAACTATGCTCTTCCTCATGCATGGTATTGTATTTAGCGACCTGCTTTGCGACCGCCACTGGGATACCTGCTGTCGAAATCAACAAGAACCAAGCATAGATATTGTAACCCATGGTAAAGAGACCATTAGCCTTAGCAGCATATGTTCCCATCCAAATATACCAAGGGATAATGTAAATAGCCCCGAGCAGGCGACTGATAAAGTTACTAGCTGTAAGCCAAGCAGTCCCGCGTAACATCTGGGCCTGCTGATGATTATTTTCGTTAGACATAACTTCCTCATTCAATTTTAATCACTAGGAAAAGTTCCTTATCTTCCATTATAAACTTTTCCTTGTTACTTGTAAAATTCAGACTTTCAGTTTACAATAGAAAGTATGATAAAGATTGAAACCGTATTAGATATTTTAAAGAAAGACGATCTCTTCCGTGAGATTATCGACCAAGGACATTACCACTATAATTTTAATGATGTAACTTTTGATAGCATCTGCTACGATAGCCGAAAAGCAAAAGATAATAGCCTATTTTTTGTTAAGGGAGCTGCTTTCAAGAAGGAATTTCTTCTTTCAGCAATCTCACAAGGACTCGGTTGGTATGTAGCGGAGCAGGATTATGAAGTAGGCATTCCTGTCATCGTTGTTAGCGATATTAAGAAGGCTATGAGTTTGATTGCCATGGAATTTTATGGCAATCCGCAGGAAAAACTAAAACTTCTCGCTTTCACTGGTACCAAAGGAAAAACAACAGCGGCATACTTCGCCTACAATATCTTAAATCAGCAACATCGTCCTGCTATGTTATCAACTATGAATACGACTTTGGACGGAAAAACTTTCTTCAAGTCTGCTCTGACAACACCTGAAAGCATCGACCTCTTTGATATGATGGCGCAGGCAGTTGATAATGGAAGAAGCCACCTTATTATGGAAGTTTCCAGTCAAGCCTACTTGGTGAAACGAGTTTACGGTCTTACTTTTGATGTAGGTGTGTTCCTAAATATCAGTCCTGACCATATTGGTCCTATTGAGCATCCAACCTTTGAAGACTACTTCTACCACAAGCGTCTCTTGATGAAAAATAGCCGAGCAGTTGTCATTAATAGCGATATGGACCACTTCTCTGTCTTAAAAGAACAAGTTGAGAACCAAGATCATGACTTCTACGGTAGCCAGTCAAGTAACCAAATCGAGAACTTCAAAGCCTTTAGCTTCTCAGCTACTGGTAAATTAGCTGGCGATTATGATATCCAGTTGATTGGATATTTCAACCAAGAAAATGCAGTCGCTGCAGGACTTGCCTGCCTTCGTTTAGGTGCTAGTCTTGAAGACATCAAAAAAGGGATTGCTGCAACACGCGTTCCTGGCCGTATGGAAGTTCTCACTCAGAAAAATGGCGCAAAAGTTTTCATCGACTACGCCCATAATGGTGATAGCTTGAAGAAATTGATCTCAGTCGTTGAAACACATCAGACTGGAAAGATTGCTTTAGTACTCGGATCAACAGGAAACAAGGGAGAAAGCCGTCGTAAGGACTTTGGACTTCTGCTCGATCAACATCCTGAAATTCAAGTATTTCTAACGGCTGACGATCCAAACTATGAAGATCCAATGGCCATTGCTGATGAAATTAGCAGCTACATCCATCGTCCTGTTGAAAAGATTGCTGACCGTGAGCTAGCTATCAAGGCTGCGATGTCTGTTACAGATCAAGAACTGGATGCTGTGATTATCGCTGGTAAAGGAGCTGATTGCTATCAAATCGTCCAAGGCAAGAAGGAAGACTACGCTGGAGATGCAGCTATCGCAGAACGTTTTCTATAAGAACTTAAAGAAGGCTAGGGAATTTCCTAGCCTTTATTTTTTTATAAATATGAGTCTTTCTTTGTCAAATTCTACAGCTAACTCATATTTCCCCTCTTCATTTTGAACGATGTAGCCTAACAAAACTAAACTATCGACAAAGATATCACGTCGTTTCTGCATGAGTTGATCTTTCTTAAGAAACTTGAGCAAAAAAGTAGTCATATACTTGAGAGCATACTCAGGATTGACATCCCCTAAAATTTCATACAGTCTCTGCTGTTCTTCCGTCAGTGGATACTGGAACTTGACCTTGTAGAAGTAATTAGACAAGGTCATCTTTTCCCTTGCAAAATCGGTGTGTTCTTCTAGGATAGCCGCATTGGTTTGATTGCGCAATTCTGTCTTAAAATCTTTCTCCAGGATTTCTTGATAAACAGGACTATCATCGCTCACAAAGACTTCTTGGTCTAGTTCAAGAAATTCTGTAGATTCTAGAAATGGGAGATTGAGATAATAGCGTTTATTCTCTCTCAAAATCAAACCCGCTTTAATGTATTCCTCCAAAAACTTATCAACTGGTATCTCTGGAAACTGAGCCTTGATTTCACGGAGGATAACATCATCATGCTGATCAAGATAGTCTACCAAATCTCTAAAGAATGGTTGTCGCGTCAAGCGAGATGGATTAAAAATCTGAATCATGAAGATTCCTTTCTTTACAAACTAAAAGTGGAGAGGCTGCTAATTGACTCGGGTTAGTGCCAGGCTGATTCAGAGGTACAGGAAGACCCAACTCTCGATAATAGTCTTTCCAGAAATCACTGATTTCTTGCTCACCATCCCCAAACTTCATGGGAATGGTCTCAAAAATAGGGAGGATTTCTGCTACAAACTGGGAACAATAGAAACCATCTCCATCTGGATAAAAGGAAGCATTGTAGGGAGCCCCTAAGAGACTCTCTGCTCGCTTTTTGACCTCTGCACCATCAATCTGCTCATAGTGATAAAGGTCATAGACTTTTCCAGCTTCAAAGAAGTCCTCAGGATCCTGGGCAAGGACGCCACCTTCCACCGTAGCATGATAGACCTGTCCGTCCAAAAAGATGGCCACATGGCTATAGTGACCAGTAGATTCCTGGATGGCCTGTCCTATATTCGAATCATCTTTCACAAAAATCAAATCGCCATTTTCTAACATACTTCTCTCCTAGCAAAAAAGGAGCCGAAACTCCTTTTTAACAATGGGCTTTCCCATATATGATTATGCATTAAAGCTTTCAGTCAATTGTGGTACCACTTGTTTCTTACGTGAAACAGCACCTGGAAGGAAAGCGTGGTTGTTTTCAAGTTTGAAGTTGAAGGCTGCTTCCACCTTGTCCATATTAGCACCAAGAGCCAAAATTTCTGAGTTAGAGTTGACGATATCTGTAATCATCAAGACAAAGTCAGAGTAGCCGTTAGCTGCAATTGCGGCTTGGATGGCTGCTTCGATTTCAGCTTGTCGTTCCAAGACTTCAGCAATATCAACTGTGTTGACTTGAGCCACACGAACATTGTTTCCGTTGAGTTCAAATGTCTTGGCATCGATATTAATCAATTCTTCAGCAGATTTTCTTGCCAAGTTTGTACCAGCCTTGAGCATGGCAAGACCGTATTCTTCCAAGTTCACACCAGCCAATTCAGCCAATTCAGGCGCAATCACCTTATCTGATGGGTGAGTGGTTGGAGATTTCAAAAGAAGAGTATCTGAAATCAAACCTGAAAGCATCAAACCTGCGATTTCTTTTGGTACAGCTACACCATGTTCTTTGAACATGCGGTATACGATAGAAGATGTGGATCCAACTGGTTCCAAACGCATGTAAAGTGGGCTGGCAGTTTCAAAGTTAGCCACACGGTGGTGATCCACCACACCGTAAACTTCTACTTCAGCGATATCTGAAACAGATTGTTGGAATTCATTGTGGTCTGTTAGGATGACTTGCTCTGCACCTTCTGCTTTAGCAGATGTGATCACGCGCGGTGCGTCTACACCAAAATAGTTCAAGACAAAAGCTGTTTCTTCATTTGGAGTTCCAAGAGCAACCGCTTCTGTATCCAAACCGTAAGCTTCTTTTGCAAGATAAGCAAAAGCTACAGATGAACCAATAGCATCTGAGTCTGGATTTTGGTGACCAAATACTAGAATCTTAGACATGATAATACCTCGTTTCTTTATTCTCTTTATTGTAGCATTTTTTTTAATTTTTGACAAAAGTAAGAGGAGCCAAAGGACTCCTCATTACTTATCAAAAGCATCGACTAAATTCTTATTTTGACACTCTTTGAGATAATGTTCTTTTTGCATGCGTGTCTTGCGCTTGAAAAGAGCTTCAGCAGACATGGCCTCTTCCTTGCTGTCAAAACCTTCCGCAAAGATGAGTTTTACTGGCAAGCGAGTTCGTGTATACTTGGCTCCTTTACCGCTATTGTGCACGGCAATCCGTTTCTTCACATCTGTTGTATAGCCTGTATAGTAGGAAGCATCACGGCACTCTACCACATACATATAAGCCTTATGATCCATAGTAAATCTCTTGAATTTCTGGTGTATAAGTACCATCACTATTATGAACAATGAGTGGTGGTAAAACCTTAAAACCACTAGTGGAGCCGTCCTTAATAGCCTCAATCAAAAGCATATTGGCTTCCTTCTCCCGTTTAGGATAAACAAATTGCAGACGTTTTGGAGCCAGATTATGCTGTTGGAGCGTAGCTAAGATATCTAATAATCGATCAGGACGATGAACCATTGCCAAACGTCCATTTGATTTGAGAATACTCTGGGCACTACGACAGATTTCCTTAAGATTGGTTGTAATTTCATGCCGAGCTAAAAGATAATGCTCACTTTCGTTCAGATTAGAATTTGGATCCACTTTAAAATAAGGCGGATTGCATAAAATCAAATCAACCTTGCTCCCCTGAATGTGACTAGGCATATTCTTCAAATCATCACAGATGACCTGCATCTGTCCGTCCAGCCCATTTAAACGCACTGAGCGTTCAGCCATATCAGCAAGACGTTCCTGAATTTCTACAGATAGAATTTTAGCCTTGGTCCGGCTACTGGCAAACAGTCCAACAGCTCCATTGCCCGCACAAAAATCCACAATTAACCCATTTTTAGGGAAACGAGGGAAACGCGACAGGAGAACACTATCAACTGAATAGCTGAAAACCTCTCTATTTTGAATAATCTTGATATCTGTAGAGAAGAGTTGATTAATGCGCTCTCCTGATTTTAATAATTGTTCTTCGTTCATACTTCTATTATAACAAAATATAATAACATCACAATGATTTAAGGGATATCAATTACTGTTTTTCTTTAAATGTTCCAAGGCTTCTCGTGTCCAAACAGGCATCATGCGACCAAGCGGCGCGAATCCATGTTTGATGCGATCATTCGAAAAACGTCTCCGTCTAGGAAGTTGATGTTTTTCTTCTTCCAAGGTACGAATGGAAAGACTAGCCTTCCCTGTATATTCGTCAAAATCTACTACTTGTACCTGGACTTCATCACCGATTTTTAAAACCTCGTAAATATTCTCGATAAATCCTGTCCGAATCTCCGAAATATGAATCAGGCCTGTCACTCCTGTTTCTAACTCAACAAAAGCTCCATAGGGCTGAATCCCAGTAATACGGCCATTTAGCTTATCACCGATTTTCATTTTAGTCCTCAATTTCAATAGTTTCAATTACGACATCTTCAACTGGCTTGTCCATTGCACCTGTTTCGACACCTGCAATTGCATCCAGAACTTCGTAAGAAGCTTCATCCGCAAGTTGACCGAATACAGTATGACGACGGTCTAGGTGAGGAGTTCCACCTTGTTCTGCATAAATCTCCGCAATTGGTTCTGGCCAACCACCACGAGCAATTTCTTTCTTAGAATATGGCAAGTGTTGATTCTGCACGATAAAGAACTGGCTGCCATTTGTATTTGGCCCAGCATTAGCCATAGAAAGGGCTCCGCGGACATTGTAAAGTTCTTCTGAAAACTCATCCTCAAATGACTCACCATAGATAGATTCACCACCCATACCAGTTCCAGTTGGGTCTCCACCTTGAATCATAAAATCTTTAATAATACGGTGGAAAATCACACCGTCATAGTAACCATCTTTTGATAGAGCAATAAAGTTGGCTACTGTTTTTGGTGCGTGATCAGGGAAAAGTTTGACACGCATATCCCCATGATTTGTCTTAATAGTCGCAATTGGACCTTCTACTGTTTCAATGTCTACTTGTGGAAAATGTAATTCTTTTTCTACCATACCAAATCCTTCTAAGGCATCAAAGATGCCATCTTCTTCTAATGTTTTTGTAATATAATCTGCTTTTTCTTTGATTTTTTCATGAGAAACACCCATAGCGACACTAATGCCTGCATAATCAAAGAGTTCTAAATCGTTAAGTCCGTCCCCAAAAACCATCACATTTTCAGGTTTAAGACCTAATTGGTCTGCCACTTTGACAACTCCAGCTGCCTTAGAACCAGAAATAGGCACCACATCTGACGAATGTTCATGCCAACGTACCATACGTAAAGTCGATGCCAAAGTATCAGGCAAGACAAGGTCATCACCCTGCTCCTCAAAGGTCCACATCTGATAAATATCTTCTTTTTGGTAAAAATCAGGGTCCACCTCTAAATCAGGATAAATTGGGTCAATCGCCTGGCTAATCATCTCTGTTCGCCTTGATAGTTTAGCAGCTTGGCTTCCCACCAAACCATAATCAATTCCAACTTCTTTGGTCCAAGTAATATATTCTTCAACCTTATCTTTAGCAATTTTGTTACTATAAATGACATTGCCCTTTTTGTCCTCAATATAAGCACCATTCAAGGTTACAAAGAAATCAGGTTTGAGGGCTTTAATCTCTGGGACGACACCAAAAATACCTCGACCAGTCGCAATTCCTGTCAAAATTCCTTTATCACGTAATTGTTTAAAGGCTGTTGGAATAGTACTTGGAACAAAACCTGTCTTTGAATTTCGTAAAGTATCATCTATATCAAAAAAGATAATTTTAATCTTCTTAGCCTTGTATCTTAACTTGGCATCCATCATAATACCTCCTTCAATTCACTCTTTCCATTATACCATAAAGTAGAGAAATCCCACATCCCCAATAAAATCCTTGTCTCTTATACGAATTCCTTTACTAGATACAAAACCAAATCATCATTATTTTGGCTAGTTGCATTCATTTCCAAGGGTTGATTTCGATACCAGACACCTGTCCCATCTGGAATGTAGCCCCGTCTGATATACAATCTCTGGGCAGGGCCATAGCCTAAGTGCAAACCTACACCAAGAGTGACCTTACTCGAAACAAACTTGACTCGTTTTTCTGCTTCTTCTAGCAGTTGATTCCCAATCCCTTGATTTCGAAAAGGCTCAAACACATTAAAATCTGATAATTCTGGATAGATTTCTGCAAAAGGACCATGTTTAGCAGAGGGCAAAATGGTAATGTAGCCCACTACAGCACCATCAATCTCTGCAACTAAGACTTCTCTCTCCCCACTTTCCTGTTCCAGAAAATATCTAGCTAAAATTTCCTCTCTACCAGGCCAACCCTGATTCATAAATCCATGAGATAAGGATTCAATATCAGACTTAATCATATTTCTAATCCTACAATTCATCTTTGACTTACCCACCTTTACTCTTTCTATTGCCATTATAGCACACCAAGGTCAGAAAAAAACTATCTCGTGAAAAAAAGACCCGTAAGGGTCTTTTCTTTAATCTTCGTTTACGAAAGGCATCAAAGCCATTACGCGCGCGCGTTTGATAGCTGTTGTTACTTTACGTTGGTTTTTAGCTGAAGTTCCAGTTACACGACGTGGAAGGATTTTCCCACGTTCTGAAACGAAACGGCTAAGAAGCTCAGTATCTTTGTAATCAACATATTCAATTTTGTTTGCTGCGATGTAATCAACTTTTTTACGGCGTTTGAATCCGCCACGACGTTGTTGAGCCATGTTTTTTCTCCTTTATAGTATTAATTGTCCATTAGAATGGTAAATCATCATCTGAAATATCCAAAGGATTGGTTGATCCAAATGGATTTTCATCACGTGAAAAGTCAGGTACTGAATTTGTAGGTGCTGCATGACTAGCAGTTGGTGCAGAATAAGCTCCACCACTTTGTCCTTCACGAGCACTACGGCTTTCCAACATTTGGAAATTTTCAGCTACGACTTCTGTCACGTAGACACGTTGTCCTTGCTGGTTATCGTAACTACGAGTCTGAATACGACCTGTAATCCCGACAAGAGAGCCTTTTTTAGCCCAGTTAGCAAGATTTTCAGCCTGTTGGCGCCACATAACGACATTGATAAAATCAGCCTCACGTTCGCCATTTTGACTCTTGAATGTACGGTTTACTGCAAGAGTAAAAGTCGCAACTGCTACATTTGATGGGGTATAACGTAACTCAGCGTCACGTGTCATACGCCCTACAAGTACAACATTGTTAATCATAATCTACCTTCTTACGCGTCAAGTTTGACGATCATGTGACGAAGAATGTCAGCGTTGATTTTTGAAAGACGGTCAAACTCTTTAAGAGCTGCGTCGTCGTTTGCTTCAACGTTAACGATGTGGTAAAGTCCTTCACGGAAATCTTGGATTTCGTATGCAAGACGACGTTTTTCCCAATCTTTTGATTCAACAACAGTTGCACCGTTGTCAGTCAAGATAGAGTCAAAACGTGCTACCAAAGCGTTTTTCGCTTCTTCTTCAATGTTTGGACGAATGATATAAAGAATTTCGTATTTAGCCATTGATATGTTCCTCCTTTTGGTCTAATGACCCCAAGCCTTTGCAAGGGGTAAGTGAGGTTTGCTCACAATAAACTATTATACTAGAAAAAAATTTTTTTCGCAAGCTTAAAGTAAGTTATATTTTTCTTTTTAGAGTTTTTTTGCAGAAGTTTTTGTAATTTCATCAACGAGAATATTTTCATCCTCGAATTTCTTTTTCAATGAAGAAAGGTCAATGCTTCCCTCAATTTGTACTTCAATAACAATTTTACCATCCTTACGCGGAATGTTAACAGTGTGAGAGATATTAAGATTTTCTTCAACAATTAAAGAAACAATCTTACCTAAGACCCCAACTTCATTTTCTGTGATAAAACGAACACGGATTCCCTCTTCACCATAACCAGCGATTTCAAGAAAGGCACTGAATACATCGCGATCTGTAATGACTCCATACAATTGTCCATTATCAACAACTGGCAAAATACCAATCTTATTTTTAAGCATGAGATAAGTTGCATCTTCTAAACTTGCATAGCCTGAGACAGTAACAACATCTCTAATCATGACGTCTTTTACTTTGGTCTTATTAAGCAAATAATTCATCTCGAAGATTGAAAGACTAGTCGCTTTTGAAGGACTAGCTTCAGCGATTGTCCCTTCTGTTACCAAGCCTACTAATTTATCATTCTCAATAACAGGGAGACGGTGCAAGCCTTGCTCGCGCATCAAATCTGCTGCGTGTGCAACAGTTGTATCAGGACTGATATAAACGACCTTGCGTGTCATAAAATCTTTAACTGCCATAGGAAATCTCCTTTATGTTTATAGTTTTATTATACACTTTTTACGGAAAGCTATCAAACGCTTTCATTTCTTTTTCAAGATTCAGAAAAATCTGAAGGACTTTACGAAAAAGAGCTCAACTTAGAGCCCTTAATCTTATACTCATGTAGATTGTATGATTGCTTTGCAATCTTTATCCGCCGACTAAAACAATCTCTAAGACTAGATGTGGATTGCTTGGCAATCTTTATCTGCCGACTAAAAAGGTCCCCCAGACTATAGTGGGATTGCGTGCGCAATCTCCATCCACAACCTAAACTAGTCTCCCAGACTAGTTTAGCCACCTAGATATGCTTTTCTGACTTCATCTGATGCTGCGAGTTCTTTTCCTGTTCCTGATAGGACAATCTTTCCTGTCTCAAGAACATATCCTCGGTCAGCGATAGCTAGTGCTTTATTAGCATTTTGCTCAATCAAGAGAACTGTTGTTCCTTGTTTTTGAATATCTTGGATGATATCAAAAATTTCTTGGATAAAGATTGGCGCAAGCCCCATTGATGGTTCATCTAATAAAAGTAGTTTAGGCGTTGACATGAGTGCACGTCCCATGGCAAGCATCTGCTGTTCACCACCAGATAGAGTAGCCGCATCTTGATTTTTACGTTCTTCCAAACGAGGGAAACGAGAGAAGACTTTCTTCAAATTTGCTTGATTCTCTTCACGATTTTTCTTAAGAAAGGCTCCCATCTCCAAGTTTTCCAAAACAGTCAAACCAGGGAAGACATGACGTCCTTCTGGTACTTGAGAAAGTCCTGATGCCACAATCTTCTGTGCAGGCATTTTTTGGATTTCTTGTCCCAAAAATTCAATTCGACCAGAACTTGGGCGCACAAGTCCTGATAGGGTACGAAGGATGGTTGTTTTACCTGCACCATTAGCACCGATAAGTGAAACAACTTCCCCTTCATTAACTTCAAAGCTCACATCACGTACAGCTTGAATCATACCGTAGTGAACTGAGAGGTTTTCAACTTTTAACATAGACATTAGGCTTCACCTCCAAGATAAGCTTCGATAACACGTTTATTGTTCTTGATTTCATCTGGTGTCCCATGAGCAATCAAACGACCGTACTCTAGAACATAGATACGTTCAGTGACTTCCATGACCAAGTTCATATCATGTTCAATCAGCATGATGGTAATCTTGAATTCATCCTTGATGCGACGGATCAACTCAGTCAATTCTGCAGTTTCTTGGGGGTTCATACCTGCTGCAGGCTCATCTAAGAAGAGGATTTTAGGTTCTGTAGCAAGGGCACGAACAATTTCCAAACGACGTTGTTGGCCATAGGCTAAGTTTTTAGCTAAGGTTTCAGCATCACCATCTAAATCAAAGATTTTTAGTAATTCTAAGGCTTTGGCTTTTAATTCTTTTTCATTCTTATAAAAAGCTGGCAAGCGCAAGAAACTTGCAAAAACATGTTGTTTATGATGGTTACTAAATGCAATAAGAACGTTATCCAAAACTGTCAAGTCTTTAAAGAGGCGGATGTTTTGGAAGGTACGCCCTAAACCAAGAGCAGCAATTTTATAAGGTTGCTTGCCATTTAACAAGTGACCATCTAAGGTTACTGTTCCTTCACTTGGTTCATAAACTCCTGTCAGCAAGTTGAAAAGAGTTGTTTTCCCAGCTCCGTTCGGTCCAATCAAGCCAACAAGTTCACCTTCGTTCAATTCTAGAGTTACATCTCCAACAGCAGTCAGACCACCAAAATGCTTGGTTAACTGTTTTACTTCAAGTAATGCCATTAGTTTTGCCCCTCCTTCTTACCTTTTTTAAAGAGTTTTGATAGGCTCAATTCCCATGTTCCTAGAAGGCCTCCTGGTCTGAAGATCATAACAAGTACCAAGGCCAAAGCATAGATAATCATACGAACGCTAGCCACATCTTGAAGGAACATATTCAAAATACCAAGAACAATCGCAGCGACAATTGCTCCTGTAATTGATCCCAAGCCACCAAATACAACGATAATTAAAACGTTGATAGAATTGATAAAGCTATAATCCTTTGGCACAACAGAACCAATAAATCCTGCTTGAAGGGAACCTGCAATACTTGCAGTCATAGCTCCAAATACAAATGCGATAATTTTGATTTTTGTTGTATTGACCCCGACAGACTCTGCTGCAATTTCATCTTCACGAACAGACAAGGTTAAACGACCGATTGGACTACGAAGGAAATTCAGCGTTGCAATTGTCGTAATCACGGCAAAAATGTATACCATTTGCCAATTAGTAAAGTTTGGAATACCAAGGATACCAGCAGCTCCGTTTGTTAAATCACCACCATTGACGATTAGGATACGGATAATTTCAGCAACCCCAAGTGTCGCAACTGCAAGGTAATCCCCCTTCAAACGAAGGGTAGGAATTCCAACGACCAAAGCAACCAAACCAGCAATGATAGCACCAAGCAACATAGCTCCAAAAAAGGCACCATAAGTTGGAGATTTAGAACCAATAATGGCTGCTGCATAGGCACCGATAGCCATGAACCCAGCATGTCCAAGAGAAAATTGACCAGAGAAACCAACGATAAGGTTAAGTCCTACTGCAAGAATAATATTGATACCGATTTGTTCTAGAATCTGAATATGGAAAAGGTTTAAAATACCAAACGAAACTAATAAGCTAATCACACCATATCCAAGCAACAAAAGGAGCAACCAGAGAATATTAACTTTTAAATTTTCTTTCATTGTTTACACCTTCTCTTTCACATTCTTACCAAGGATACCAGCTGGACGAACAATCAAGATCAATAGCAAGATTCCGTACACGATAGCATCACGGAAATCTGACATTCCGAAGGCTGTTGCAAAAGTTTCCAATAGTCCGATCACAAAACCTCCGAGAGCTGCACCAGGAATAATACCGATACCACCTAAAACGGCAGCCACGAATGACTTAATACCCGGAGTCATTCCCATCAATGGTTCAAGAGAGTTGTAGTAAAGGGCAATCAAGACACCTGCTGCACCAGCCAGAGCTGATCCTAATGCAAAGGTGAAACTGATTGTACGGTTTACGTTGATCCCCATTAACTGAGCTGCATCACTATCTACAGATACGGCACGCATGGCTTTCCCCATTTTTGTTTTTTGCACGATGAGTTGCAAAAGAATCATCAAGACAATCGAAACTGTCAAAATCAACAATTGAATATTTGTTAGACTGATTGGACCCAAGTCATAACGAACTGTTTGGATTGCTTGAGGGAAGGCGCGTGTATTGGCACCTACTAGATAGACCATTCCATACTCAAGCAAGAAGGATACCCCGATAGCAGTAATCAATACAGAGATACGAGTTGAATGTCGGAGTGGACGGTAGGCTAGAAACTCGATGATAACACCGAGAATTGCTGAACCAATCATGGACAAAATTAAGGCTAAAAAGAAATTTAAATGGAGGGAATTAATCAAGAAATAACCCATGAAAGCACCCATCATATAGATATCACCGTGGGCAAAGTTAATAAGCTTGATAATTCCATAAACCATAGTATAACCAAGGGCTAGCAAGGCATAGACACTACCCAAGATTAAACCATTGACAAGTTGTTGAAGCATATGGTTCACTCTTTCTAAGTTTTATTTTTAGGATTTTATAAAAAAATAATCCCTTTATAAATACCGAAACAGGGAGTGAGTAAAAGCTCATTCCCCATTTACGAT
This sequence comes from Streptococcus infantis, assembly GCF_019929665.1. Classification (GTDB taxonomy): domain Bacteria; phylum Bacillota; class Bacilli; order Lactobacillales; family Streptococcaceae; genus Streptococcus; species Streptococcus infantis_H. The sequence goes on from NZ_JAHZPZ010000002.1 coordinate 95,483, forward strand.
ATCTATAAAATTAAGGTTTTACGACTTCTGCCGCATCTACTTTACCATTATTCATGGTCATCATGAAGGCTGTTTTCACAGTGTTATGATCTGCATCAAAGCTTGTTTGACCTGTAACACCTTCGAAGTTTTGTGTTTTAGCAAGATTGTTCTTGATATCAACTGAAGTTTTTGCACCTTTTGCTGCATTAGCTACAAGGTAAACTGAGTCATAAGCAAGAGCTGCAAATGTTGAAGGATCTTCGTTATATTTTGCACGATAAGCTTCAAGGAAGGCTTTTGCTTTATCTGAAACATCAACAGTAGTTGAGAATCCAGAGATGAAGTAGATATTTGATGCGCGTTCAGCAGTTGCTTGTTGAACAAATTCTGCACCGTTAAATCCGTCACCACCGATGATTGGCTTATCAATTCCCATACCACGAGCTTGGTTTACAATCTTACCAGCTTCTGTATAGTAACCTGGCAATACGATTGCATCAAAGTCTTTATCTTTGATTTTTGTCAAAGCTGCTTGGAAGTCTGTATCACCTGATACAAATGTTTCGTCTGCTACGATTTCACCTTTGAATGAATCACGGAAAGATTTTGCAATACCTTTAGCGTAGTCACTTGAGTTATCTGTATACAAGACCACTTTCTTAGCGTTCAATTTGTTTGAAACGTAGTTTGAGATGATTTTTCCTTGGAAACTATCTTGGAATGTTCCGATGAAGAGGAAATCTTGACCTTTTGTCAAACCATCTTGAGTAGCACTTGGAGAAATCAATGGAACTCCAGCTTGTGTAGCATTTGCTACTGCCGCTGCAGTTGCACCTGAAGTCGCAGGTCCTACAATAGCTGCTACCTTAGATTGAGTCACAAGGTTTGTTGAAACAGAAGCAGCTTCAGCAGTTTCAGATTTGTTATCTTTGTCGACTACTTCGATTTGTTTTCCATCGATACCACCTGCTGCGTTGATTTCATCAACTGCAAGTTGAGCACCCTTTTGCTCAGAAGTACCGTAAGATGCTACAGCACCAGTTTCTTCGAAGTTGAAACCAATTTTTACAACTTTTTCATCAATTGGGTTACCAGTTGTGTTTGAAGCTCCTGACTTCACTTCCCCACAAGCTGCTAAAAGAGCTGTACTTGCAAGAGCTACAAGTGACAATGCAAATTTTTTCTTCATGTTTATCTCCTTTTAATGTTCAATTTAAATTACATGTTAAGAATATACCGAATTATCAGAAAATTGTCAACAAGTTTCTCTCACTTTTTAAATGATAACGTTTTCGCTAGTTTTATAAAGGTTCCCAACGAAAGGAGTTTCCAATTCTTGGATATGACAAACTCTCACTTTCTTGATAAATTTCTCTTTTCCTAAACGATTTACCAGCTCTTCTACTTCCTCTGTTGGAACATAAAGTTGTAGGTAACGATGTTTTTTTGAGTGGTAACAAATATCACCATAATTTGCGAGTTTTTTAGCATCGCGATTATAGTATAAATAGATAATCAGACCAGACCGATTCTCTTTTTGAAACATAATTCAACTTCCTTCTTACAATCTTCCTTCTATTATATCAAAAAAAACAAGCTCAGTCGAGCTTGCTTTAGTAGTTTAATTCAAAGAATTATTAGCCATAATTTCGTCAATAAAACCGTAGTCAAGAGTTTCTTGAGCGCTCATCCAGTAATCACGTTCAGCATCTTTATGGATTTGCTCAACAGATTTGCCAGAATTATCTGCTAGGATTTGCTCCAAAGTCTTACGAGTTTTAAGTAAGTGTTCAGCAGCGATGGCCATATCAGTCTGCTGAGTACCACCACCTGTACCACCCATTGGTTGGTGAATCATGTATTCTGCATTTGGAAGCATGAAACGTTTACCCTTTGCTCCACTTGATGCAATGACAGTCCCCATTGAGGCTGCCATTCCCATAACGATAGTTTGGACATCTGCCTTGATAAAGTTCATAGTATCAACGATTGCCAAACCAGCTGATACAGAACCTCCAGGAGTGTTTACATAAAGGTAAATATCTTTTGTACTATCTTGGGCATCCAAGAAAAGTAATTGGGCGATAACTGAGTTTGCCATATTGTCTTCGACTGGTCCAGTCAACATGATAATGCGGTCCTTAAGAAGACGTGAGTAAATGTCATACGAGCGTTCTCCACGACTTGTTTGTTCAATAACTACAGGAATCATTCATTTCTCCTTTTGATTTCTAATTTCTTTGTTAATAGGATTATTATATATCCTTGGTCAAAAAAGGTCAAATTTTTGCTCTATCCTACTAACAGATACAAAAATTCAACCTCCTTTCAAAACTAAGACTAGGCTATAGTCTCAATATCACTTTAGAATCTTATTTTGTTCCGAACAAGCGGTCTCCAGCATCTCCAAGACCTGGAACGATGTAACCATGTTCGTTCAAGCGTTCATCCAAAGCTGCTGTAAAGATTTCTACATCAGGGTGTGCTGCTTGAAGTGCCTTCACACCTTCTGGAGCTGATACAAGGCAGACAAACTTAATGTTTGAAGCTCCACGTTTTTTGAGAGAGTCTACAGCCAAAATTGCTGATCCACCTGTTGCAAGCATAGGATCAACTACAAAAATTTGACGTTGGTCAATATCTTCAGGTAATTTTACCAAGTATTCTACTGGTTGAAGGGTTTCTTCGTCACGGTACATACCAATGTGACCAACTTTTGCTGCTGGAACCAAACTCAATAGTCCATCAACCATACCAATACCTGCACGCAAGATTGGGACAATCGCCAATTTTTTACCAGCCAACTGTTTTTGAACTGTTTTTGTGATAGGTGTTTCGATTTCTACATCTTCAAGTGGAAGATCACGAAGCACTTCATATCCCATCAACATTGCAATCTCGTCTACTAGTTCGCGAAAAGCTTTTGTAGAAGTGTCAGTGCGACGCAAGATTGATAATTTGTGTTGAATCAGTGGATGATTAATAACTTCAAGTTTTCCCATTTTCAGAATTCCTTCTTTCAATTTATTCTTCTTATTATATCAAAAAATGGTTTAAAAAGCTTTCTAAACCATTTATTTTTTTTATAATTTCTAGATTAGGTGAGCCTCTTGGAGAGCTGCCTGCACTGTTTCAAGTGGTAGGTGAGTTAATTCTGTTCCCTTTTCTTGATAAAGGTGTTGGGCATAGTCATCCATACGGTATTGGTTGATATAAACAACACGCTCACAACCTACCTGAAGCAGTTGTTTTGTACAGTTGAGGCATGGAAAATGAGTGACATAGGCTGTGAAACCTTTTGGAACGCCACGCTCTGACCCTTGTAAGATAGCATTCACTTCTGCATGAAGAGTGCGGACACAGTGGCCTTCAATCACCAGACAGTCATGATCTATACAATGCTCTGTTCCTGATACAGAACCATTATAGCCTGTTGAAATAACCTTGTTATCCTTGACTAAAACAGCTCCTACCTTGGCACGTTTACAGGTTGAGCGATTGGCAATCAATAGGGCTTGAGCAGCAAAATACTCATCCCAAGCTAGTCTTTTTTCTGTCATAGCATTTCTCCTCATGTTTTATTTTTTGAAAAATGGCAGGCGTAAATCTGCGATTTTTTCAGCAGGAACCTTCATCCCATCCTTGATCCATTTAAGCAAGACCGATACGATGGCCGAACTCCAAAAAGAATGCAGGTAAGAACTGACACCTTTTGATTTTCCATAGTATTTTTCTAGAAATTCTTGCATGGCTTGCACAAAGATTTTTTCTAAGTGATAGTCTAGGGCAAGCTGAATAACTTTGGCTTCTTTCTTGGCTTCTCTAAAGAGGTGAACCCATACGAGATAAAGGTCTGTTTTAACATCGTAATGGCCTAATTGCTCCATGATATTATGGACGCTACGTTTAAAGACACTTTCTAAAATCTCTTCTTTTGAATCATAGTTTCGATAAAAAGCTGCACGAGAAACGCCAGCACGCTTGACTAACTCAGAAATGCTAATCTTAGCCAACTCTTTTTTCTCCAAGAGTTGCAAAAGAGCTGTTTCAATCGCTTCTCTGGTTAGCAAATTAGATTCTTGATTTGATTTTCTAAGGTTTTCAAGCGATTTTTCAGATATTTTACGTTCAGACATAACAATTTCTTTCTACTTGTGACAACAGAGAGGTACTACTTTTGTTTCAAGGGCTTTCATGATATAATTGTAAAAAAAGACAGAACCTTTGTCAATGTATAAGTGATAAAGATGGAGAATTTCTATGACTTGGAAGATTGTAGCTGACTCTGGTTGTGATTATCGCCAGCTGGAAAACCTTGCTTTTGATACTGAATTTGTCAGTGTTCCCTTAAAGATTCAGGTAGCAGATCAAGTCTTTGTCGATGATGCCAATCTGGATATCGATAAGATGATGGAAACTATGTATGCGACTTCTGAAGCTTCAAAATCAGCCTGCCCTAGTCCTGATGATTACTTACGAGCATTCGAAGGTGCCAAACATATTTTTGTAGTGACTATCACTGGAACTCTCTCTGGTAGCCACAATAGTGCTCAATTAGCTAAGAATATCTATCTCGAAGACCACCCTGACACTCAGATTCACGTTATTGATAGTTTGTCTGCTGGTGGAGAGGTAGACTTAATTGTTGAGAAAATCAATGACTTGATTGACCAAGGACTTTCTTTTGAAGAAGTGGTTGAAGTGATTACTACTTACCAAGAAAAAACGAAGTTGTTGTTCGTTCTTGCTAAAGTGGATAACTTGGTTAAAAACGGTCGATTGAGTAAGCTTATTGGTACAGTTGTCGGGCTCCTCAATATTCGTATGGTCGGGGAAGCAAGCGAAACCGGAACCTTAGAACTCCTCCAAAAGGCTCGTGGTGCTAAAAAGTCTCTTCAGGCTGCTTATGAAGAGTTAATCAAAGCTGGCTACGCTGGTGGGCGTATCGTCATGGCTCACCGCAGCAATGAAAAATTCTGCCAACAGCTCTCAGAGCTCTTACGAGAAAAATACCCACAAGCTGACATTAGAATCATCCCAACTTCTGGACTCTGCAGTTTCTATGCGGAAGAAGGTGGGCTCCTCATGGGATACGAAATCAACTAATAAATCTGACAAGAGATGTCTAATCATCTCTTGTTTTTTTATGGTACAATACTCTTATGAAACATTTTGATACTATTGTCATCGGAGGTGGCCCTGCTGGTATGATGGCTACGATTTCCAGTAGCTTTTACGGGCAGAAAACCCTTCTCATTGAAAAAAATCGGAAACTTGGAAAAAAATTAGCTGGAACTGGTGGTGGTCGTTGCAATGTAACTAACAACAGCACTTTAGACGACCTACTAGCTGGAATCCCAGGCAATGGGCGATTTCTTTACAGTGTCTTCTCCCAGTTTGATAACCATGATATCATTAATTTTTTCACGGAAAATGGTGTTAAACTCAAGGTTGAAGACCACGGACGTGTCTTCCCAGCCAGCGATAAATCGCGAACCATAATCGAGGCTCTGGAGAAGAAAATTACGGAACTAGGCGGGCAAATTGCTACTCAAACAGAGATTGTTTCTGTTAAAAAGATAGACGACCAGTTTGTCCTTAAGTCCGCAGACCAGACCTTTACTTGTGATAAACTCATCGTCACAACTGGTGGCAAATCCTATCCTTCTACTGGTTCAACTGGTTTTGGCCACGAGATTGCCCGTCATTTCAAACACACCATTACCGAACTTGAGGCTGCTGAAAGTCCCTTATTGACTGATTTCCCGCATAAGGCCTTGCAGGGAATTTCCCTAGACGATGTAACTCTTAGCTGTGGTAAGCATGTTATTACCCATGACCTGCTCTTTACCCACTTTGGTTTATCTGGTCCCGCTGCTCTGCGTATGTCAAGCTTTGTCAAGGGTGGCGAAATCCTATCTTTAGATGTCTTGCCACAACTTTCTGAAGGCGACTTAATAAATTTTCTAGAAGAAAACCGTGAAAAATCCTTAAAAAATGCCTTGAAATCTTTGTTGCCAGAACGCTTGGCAGAATTCTTTGTCCAAGGATACCCTGAAAAAGTTAAACAGCTAACTGAAAAAGAACGGGACCAACTTATCCAGTCTATCAAGTCCCTCAAGATTCCTGTAACAGGGAAGATGTCCCTTGCCAAGTCCTTTGTGACTAAGGGAGGGGTCAGCCTCAAGGAAATCAATCCTAAAACGCTAGAAAGTAAATTGGTTCCTGGACTCCACTTTGCTGGCGAAGTACTAGATATCAATGCCCACACAGGTGGCTTTAACATCACTTCCGCCCTCTGCACCGGCTGGGTGGCAGGAAGTCTGCATTATGATTAAACTTTAAAGTAAGAAATCGGCAGAGATTACTCCGCCGATTTTTATTTTGTCTGAGTTCTAACATAGTGGGCAATAACATCTGAAGTGTATTGAGCTGTTCCTGGCCCAAATTTGTCAATGTTTTCCTTGAACTCTGGATTATAGACATAGCCTTGGCCGATATAACCGAAGACCTCGATAGAGCAGTCAAATCCATAAGTACGAATAGCTTGTAAGAGCTTGGCTGCTTCCTCTTGATTTTCAGATTCTGTTATCGGCAGACCAGCTTTGAGATTTTGAGCCAAGGCTTGAAAGACTTGATTAAAGGCTGATGCAACCTCATCCTCTCGTCCTTTTTGACGATCAAGGGCTTGATCCATGACTTCTTGGCCATACTTGTCTACCGCCTCTTGGTGGTATTTTTGATTGTCTTGGTAGCTAAATCCAGTGAATTTTTCTTGAACGGTCATTTTTATTTCTCCTTTTTGTTCTTGAATGGTTTTTTGTAAGGTTGAAATTAAGGTATCCAGATGTTGCCTCTCCTGGGTTAAATAATCCAACTGTCTAGTTAAATGTGACAATATATCTGTCGTATCTTCCTTCAATAACTCTGCTATTCTTTCTAAAGAAAAGCCTAGATACTTGTAATAGAGGATAACCTGAAGTCGTTCTAAATCCTCTTGACTGTAAGTTCGATAGCCATTTTCTGACTTTAACGGAACTAAGAGTCCAATCTTATCATAATGGTAGAGGGTCTTGACGGAGACACCTGAAAATTGCGCAGCTTCTTTGATATGGTACATGATTTCCTCCCCACATGAATAGTATATCCCCTTACCTTAGGGTAGAGTCAAGTATTTTATCATATTTTTTATGAAAACATGAAAATCGCTTTCTTGACAGGCTTCAGAAAACATGATAGGATAATCAAGTCTATCAATCAAATAAAAAGCTCAAAAGAGCAATTGAGAGAGGGCTATTTGACAACTCAAGTAGCCTTTTCTTATTTTAAAAATAGATTGGAGTTTAACGATGTCTGAAAAATCGCAATGGGGCTCAAAACTGGGTTTCATCCTTGCATCTGCTGGTTCTGCAATTGGTCTTGGAGCAGTTTGGAAGTTCCCTTACATGACTGCTGCTAATGGTGGTGGTGGATTTTTACTGGTCTTTCTAATCTCGACACTATTGATTGGTTTCCCTCTTCTACTGGCTGAGTTTGCCCTTGGTCGAAGCGCTGGCGTGTCAGCAATCAAAACTTTTGGAAAACTTGGCAACAATCAAAAGTACAACTTTATTGGTTGGATTGGTGCCTTTGCTCTTTTCATCCTTCTCTCATTTTATAGTGTCATTGGAGGTTGGATTCTGGTATACCTTGGTATCGAGATTGGAAGATTATTCCACCTAATCGGAAATGGAGATTATGCCCAGCAATTCTCTTCCATCATTTCTAATCCAGTTATTGCTTTAGGAGCCCAAGCAGCCTTTATCTTCCTCAATATTTTCATCGTATCACACGGCGTTCAAAAAGGTATTGAAAGAGCATCTAAGGTTATGATGCCCCTACTTTTTATCATCTTTATTGTTATTATCGGGCGTTCTCTTAGCTTGCCAAATGCTATGGAAGGCGTCGTTTACTTCCTCAAACCTGACTTTTCAAAACTAACAAGTGCTGGACTTCTCTATGCACTGGGTCAATCTTTCTTTGCCCTATCCCTTGGAGTTACAGCCATGTTGACTTACGCTTCCTACCTAGACAAGAAAACTAAGCTGGTCCAATCAGGAATGTCCATCGTTGCCTTGAACATCTCTGTATCGATTATGGCTGGACTTGCGATTTTCCCTGCTATGTCAGCCTTTAATATCCAATCTGAAGGTGGACCGAGTCTCCTCTTTATTGTTTTGCCGCAACTCTTTGACAATATGCCTTTTGGTACTATTTTCTATATCCTCTTTCTCTTGCTTTTCCTCTTTGCGACTATAACTTCATCAGTCGTTATGCTTGAGATCAATGTTGGTAACATCACCAACCAAGACAATCGTAAGCGTGCCAAGTGGAGTATGATTTTAGGAATCTTGACTTTTGTCTTTGGTATCCCTTCGGCCCTATCCTATGGTCTTATGGCTGATGTCCATATCTTTGGAAAGACCTTCTTTGACGCCATGGATTTCTTGGTTTCCAACCTCCTCATGCCTTTCGGTGCTCTCTGCTTGTCCCTGTTTACAGGCTATATTTTCAAGAAAACACTGGCAATGGAGGAACTTCATCTTGATGAAACACCTTGGAAACAAGGACTTTTCCAAGTCTGGCTCTTCCTTCTTCGTTTCATCATTCCAATTATCATCATCGTGGTCTTTATCGCCCAATTTATGTAAATACAAAAAGGACTTGAGAATATCTCTCAAGCCTTTTCTTTTTATGGATGGCTAACAATCAATTCTAGACCTTGCCCTTCCAAGGTCCAAGCTTCAACATCACTTGGCAAGATAAAGTGGCTACCTTTTTGAATTGGATAATCTTTTCCGTCTACAGTCAGTTTCCCTTGACCAGCCAAGACACTCAACAAGCTGTAATCAGCCGTCTTCTCAAATTCAACTTTTCCTGTGATTTCCCACTTGTAAACTGCAAAGAAATCATTAGAGACAAGTAAAGTTGAACGCAAATCATCTGCTTTGACAGTCACAGGACGGCTGTTTGCAGGCTCACCAATATTCAAAACATCGATTGATTTTTCAAGATGAAGTTCACGCAAGTTGCCATTATCATCCTTACGGTCAAAGTCATAAACTCGGTAGGTAGTATCACTAGACTGTTGCGTTTCAAGGATTAAGATACCTGCACCGATAGCATGCATAGTTCCACTTGGTACATAGAAGAAATCTCCAGCCTTAACAGGTACTTTTGTAAGCAAGGCATCCCAGTTCTTATCCTCTATTTGCTGACGGAGTTCTTCTTTTGACTTAGCATTGTGCCCATAGATAATCTCTGAGCCTTCATCTGCAGCGATGATGTACCAGCACTCTGTCTTTCCAAGTTCGCCTTCATGCTCTAATCCGTAAGCATCGTCTGGGTGAACTTGGACGCTAAGCCAGTCGTTAGCATCGAGTATTTTGGTCAAAAGTGGAAATACAGGTTCTGGACGGTTGCCAAACAATTCACGGTGTTCCGCATACAAAGTAGCTAGGTCTGTTCCCTCGTAGCGTCCATTTGCAACCTTTGAAACGCCATTTGGATGAGCTGAGATTGCCCAATATTCTCCGATTTTTTCACTTGGGATGTCGTAACCAAACTCATCACGTAGCTTGGTACCTCCCCAAATTTTTTCTTGCATAACTGATTGTAAAAATAATGGTTCTGACATGTCAATCTCCTGTCTGATTTTTCTCCCTTCATTATAGCAAAAAAAGAGTTCGAATTGAACTCTTTTTCACATCTTATAAATTAGGGAGAAGATTTTATAAAAATAGTGAACAAATGTGCTCTACTCAATACTTGCACCATTGCTGGCAATGACATCCTTGTACCAGTAGAAGGATTTCTTCTTGCTACGTTTGAGAGTCCCATTTCCTGCGTTATCTCGATCCACATAGATAAAGCCATAGCGCTTGTTCATTTCGCCTGTTCCAGCCGAAACCATCCGGAAAAGTCAGTTTTTCGGTCATAAGTCTACTCAACTTTCTTATTTGCTTGTTCATTTACTTATATTATAGCTCATTCTGAAACCTTTTCTTATAAAATACTGTGACATACTGATACTATTCTACTATTTAAGTTGATCAGATTGTTTTTTAAAAAATTATCCTCTCGAAAAAGCAAATAGCCTCCCCGGAAACAAAAAAAGAAGACTGAAAACTAGTCTCCTCTGTTCCTTTTAAATCAAAGCTGTGATAGCGGTTACTAGGCCAAAAATAATACCTGGTGCATTCGCTGCTGCAAGGGGGATATCTCTTTCTTTTTTGAAAAGACCGTAGTAGACCCATAGACTACAGTTGATCGCTGCAACCAAGGGCTCAATGAAATTTCCTTTTTGACCAGCCAGATTGTCCATGATTTGTGGGAAGTAAGACATATACATCATAACAGACATAAAGGTCGCTACCCAACCTAACATTTTCATTTGTTTTTCAGTTATTTTCAAAACCTATTTCATTTTTACTGAATCTTATTTTATAATCTTCTTTCAAAACAATCAAGACTTTGAAGCTTTTGTTATAAAGATGTAAACTATCACAATCTTGTGAGAAGAAAGAGGGAACAGAAAAAAGACTGGATTGCTCCGATCTGTTTAGTCAATCAAATATTAGAAAATGAATACTCCTTTTCAATGAATCGATTGATGGTAAATAAGCTGTTAGAAATTATTGACAGTATCGAAATTTTCTAGTAAAATGAATTTTGTTAATACCTAAATGGTGTGTAATTTTCTATCAACATAGTCAGGAGAAAAGGAACTTATGCTAAAAAAATTTAATGAATTGTCACTGAAAGATAAGGCTTATCTAATTGGCGGTTTGATCTTATTAGTCATTGTGATCTCCTTTGGTCTGCTCAATCGTCAAACAGTAACTGTCAGTCTTGTCTTTACACAACTATCTGCTCCCTTGATTTTGGTGATTTTTACTTGTCTAGTAATCGGGATCATTGTTGGTAGTGCTATTGGTTTTAGCTATCACCATGGCAAGACTCAAGAGCTGAAAAGCCGCATTGCTGAAGCAGAAACGACTATCCATAAAAAAGACAAGGAGCTTCTCCAGTACAAGGAACAGGTGCAACAATTAAAACAGGAAGCCAAACAATAAGTGTAGAAATCATAACCACCCGTCAGCGGGTGGTTTTTTGTCTCGCACCTAATGGAACGAGACGGACTGAAAATCGCATAACAGAAAAAAAACCGGATTGCTCCGATCTTTCAATAGTTCATATTCTCACATTCTGTTTTAAGAATAGTTAAGGTTATCTTCAAATGACTAAGCCCCTTATTTCATACGATAAAAATCAAGCACTAGACCAGCAGGACCTTTAACTAATAAGGACTCTGTTCCCCAATCCGTTTCACAAGGACCGTGTAAAATCTCGACACCTCTCTCTTTTAAACGTTGGTAATTCTGCTCTAGATCCTCAATCTCAATGTGAAGAATGATACCTGACTGAAAATCTTCCAAAGGAATCAAATGATTTTGGGACAACATTAGACAATGACTGCCAATCGTGAACTGAGCAAAGCCTTGATCAACATAATCTGCCTGTTTATCCAAAATACGCTCCAAGTCAGCACAGACTTGAGGAATACTTGAAACGATGATATCTAATTGATTTAAATTCATTAACTATCCTCCAGAAAAAGACCGGATTGCTCCGATCTTTTCAAGTTTCTCTCTATGAAAATCAAAGAATAAACAAGGCGGAACCAAGTTTGATGGCAAATCTTTGCTCATCAAACTACGAAAAATCCTTTAGGACTTTTTCTAGGCTCCGCACTAGATTCCATCATTGAAAATTAAGGTTTCAATGATGAAATCGTCGGCAGTAACCTAATAAAGAAGTCTACAAATTTATCTTTGATTTTCGACGAGAGAAATTATTTAATTGCGCGTGATTGCAATCCTTCTTCTTCCAAGAAGAGGCGGAATGGTACGAGTTCTTCTGCTTCGTATTTTTCCTTGAAGGCTTTGATTGCTTCTTCTGAGTGTTGTTTTGGATCCAACTCAAGTACTTCTACTGGAAGTGGACGATGTGGAGTGATGTGAGCATCGATCACAACAGTTTTACCTTCTTTGTTCAATTTAACAGCTTCTGCAACAACTGCATCGATGTCTTCGATACGGTCAACTGTAAATCCTACAGCACCTTGCGCTTCAGCGATTTTCGCATAGTCAGCATTAGGGAAGTCACAACCAAACAAGTGTTTGTTTGTGTCCTCGTATTTGTCCTTGATGAAGGCATATTTACCATTTGAGAAGACAACGTTGATAACTGGAAGGTCGTATTGAACGTTTGTGATAACGTCTGGGTAGCACATGTTGAATGCACCGTCACCCATGATGTTCCATACTTGGCGATCTGGATTGTCTTTCTTAGCAGCGATACCACCAGGAAGGGCAATACCCATTGTCGCAAAGAGTGGAGATGTGCGCCACATGTTCTTAGGTGTCATGTGAAGGTGACGAGTAGATGTTTGAGTAGTGTCACCTACGTCGATTGAGTAGATAGCGTCTTGATCAGCATGTTTGTTGATTGCATTGTAGACTTGGTACAATTGCAATTCACCCTCAGTTTTACCTTCGAGTTTGTTCATGTAATCACGCCAGTTTTGGTTGTTCTTCACGTTTGCACGCCACCATGGAGTAGACTCAACTGGGTTTACTTTATCAAGGATAGCTTTAGCTGCTTGACCTGCATCACCAAGGATAGAAGCGTCAAGAGCGTGACGTTTACCAAGTTTGTAAGGGTCGATATCCACTTGGATGAATTTTTCAGTGTTTTTGAATGCTTCGTAAACTTCAGCAAATGGGAAGTTTGAACCAAGGAAAAGAACTGTGTCTGCTTCAAAGACCACTTCGTTGGCTGGCTTCCAACCAACACGGTAAGCAGAACCTGTCAAACCTTCGTAGTTCCATTCGAAAGCTTCAAAGTTTTTACCAGTTGTGATGATTGGTGCTTTGATTTTACGTGACAATTCAGTGATCACTTCACCAGCTTTAACACCACCGTAACCAGCGTAGATCACTGGGCGTTCAGCGTTGTTCAAAATTTCAACAGCTTTATCAATTTCAACTTCGTTCAAAGCAGGAGCGATGAATGAACGCTCGTATGAACCTGAACCGTAGTATGAGTTTTCGTCGATTTCTTGGAAACCAAAGTTTACTGGAATTTCAACGACAGCTGGACCTTTTTTAGAAACGGCAGCACGGCAAGCTTCGTCAATAACTTTTGGTAATTGCTCTGCGTAAGCTACACGTTTGTTGTAAACAGCGATACCGTTGTACATTGGGTTTTGGTTCAATTCTTGGAAGGCATCCATGTTCAATTCGTTAACTGGACGTGATCCAAGGATAGCAAGGAATGGAGTGTTATCCATAGCTGCATCGTAAACACCGTTGATCAAGTGAGTCGCACCAGGTCCACCTGAACCAACTGCAACACCGATAGATCCGCCAAATTTAGCTTGCATAACCGCTGCAAGAGCACCTGTTTCTTCGTGACGAACTTGCAAGAAACGGATATCTTTGTCTTCAGCCAAAGCGTCCATAAGTGAGCTGAGTGTTCCTGATGGGATACCGTAGATAGTATCTACGCCCCATGTTTTCAATACGTTGAGCATTGCTGCAGATGCAGTAATTTTCCCTTGAGTCATAATGATAACTCTCCTTCAAAATAATTTCATATATTTACAAAAAACGCTTTTATATGTTATTTGAAAACGATTCAGTAAATTTACAATCCTAATTTATCACATTTGATTTTAGATTTCTAAGTATATGCTCAGAAACTTTCATTCTCTATTACAGTACAGTTTGGAAACGTTTTGAAAATCTGTTTTAGAATAGAAAAAAGCGGTTAAGACCGCCTTTTTATACTCAATGAAAATCAAAGAGCAAACTAGGAAGCTAGCCGCAGGTTGCTCAAAGCACAGCTTTGAGGTTGCAGATAAAGCTGACGTGGTTTGAATTTGATTTTCGAAGAGTATTAATCGACTTTAGTAAAATTAAGCATAAGAGAGCTGATTAAAACAGATACTGAACTAAAGGCCATGGCCAATCCTGCAAGTTCTGGATTGAGTACCAAACCAAGACCAGAAAACACTCCTGCTGCAATCGGAATACCAATGAGGTTATAGATAGAAGCCCAGAAAAGATTGAGTAGAATACGATTAAAGGTCTTCTTACTCATATCAAAAGCACGTGCCAATCCTAGTAAATTATTGGTTGTAAGGACAAGATCTGCGGATTCAATGGCAATATCTGTCCCAGAGCCCATTGCAATTCCGACATCCGCTACACTGAGGGCCGGCGCATCATTGATACCATCTCCAACAAAGGCCAATTTGCCATTCTTTTGAAGCTTGTGAATTTCATGTGCCTTTTCCTCTGGCAAGACATTTGCAATCACTTCTTCGATTCCAATTTGCTCTGCAATCGCATGCGCTACTCCAGCATTATCTCCGGTAAGCATGACCGTTCTAAGACCACGTTTTTTCAATTTAGCAATAGCTTCTCGAGCATTTTCCTTAGGGACATCCTGCAAGGCAATTAAGCCTTTTAACTGACCATCTACGGATAGGAAGACAACTGTTTTTGCTTCTTTCTCAAGCAAATCAAATCGTTCTTGATAATCATGTGGAATAGCAAGATCATCTAAAAGTTTGGCATTCCCAAGCAAGACTTGTTTACCATTAATATCCCCAGTCACACCTTTTCCATGTAAGGCTTGGAAGTTTTCAACAGGGTAAAGGCTAATTCCTAGTTCAGATGCACGATTTACAACTGCTTGAGCTAGCGGGTGTTGAGATACATCTTCCAGTGAAGCAGCCAAACTTAGCACTTCTCCTTCATCTCCGACAACATCTGTCACTACTGGCTTCCCTTCGGTCAAGGTTCCTGTCTTATCAAAAACAACTGTTTGGACTTTTTGGATTTCCTGTAAAACTGTACCATTTTTGAGAAGGATCCCCATCTTGGCACTTCGTCCTGTTCCAACCATAAGTGCTGTCGGTGTCGCGAGTCCTAGTGCACAAGGACAGGCAATTATCAAAACAGCAACTCCGTAGAGAAGTGAAGTCACAAAGCTATTTCCAAGTAAAACAAACCAGACCCAAAAAGTAAGAAGTCCTAAAATGACAACTGCTGGTACAAAAATCCCAGAAATCTTGTCTGTCAAATCTTGAATAGGAGCACGACTCGTTTGCGCTTTTTTCACAAAGTCCACAATCTGAGCCAGCATAGTCTCAGAACCAACTTTTTCAGCTCTAAAGATGATCGTACCACTATTATTGATGGTTGAACCAATGACAGCATCTCCAACTGATTTATCGACTGGAATACTTTCCCCAGTCACCATTGATTCATCAATACTCGTTTCACCTTCTAACACAGTCCCATCAACGGCAATTTTTCCACCTGGTCGAACGCGAATGAGATCCCCAACTTTGACTTGTTCTAGAGGTATTTGAACATAAACATCATCACGCAAAACCTCTGCTGTTTTTGCTTGTAGGTCTAATAATTTTTCGACTGCCTGCGAAGTATTTTTTCGCATTTTTTCCTCAAAAACTGCTCCCAAAAGAATGAAGAAGAGGATAAATGCAGCACTTTCAAAGTAAACGGGTAGACCAGTGAAGAGGGCAACTAAGCTATAGAAATAGGCCACTAGGGTTCCCAGAGCAACCAAGGTATCCATGTTGGAATTGTGCTTTTTAAAACTAGCCCAGGCGCTTCTGATATATGGAACTCCAGCTACCAGCATAATGGGTGTTGTGGCTAAAAAGGTGCCCCAACGCATGACTTGGTGACTAACTCCTCCTGTAGACATCCCAATCATGAGAATCACAAGAGGCACAGTAAAGATACTAGTAATCCAAAAACGTTGTAAAAGACTGAGAGACTTTTTAGTTTTTTCAACAACGGTGTAGGACCCCTTTTGCATCTTCATGCCGCATGAAAATTCATGCTCACCCAAGTCTTGAGGCGTAAAGCGAATGACTTTTTCCTCATCTTGAGCGATTGGTTCTAGGATCCCTTCTTCTTCGAAGAGAATTTCCTTATAACAGTTTGAAGGTGTCACACGATGAAAGGTAATCTCAGCAGGAATCCCTTTTTGCAGTTGAATGTGGGCTGGATGATAGCCTTTTTCTGCTGTAATACGAATTTTTTGCACACCATTTTCAAGGCTTGCCTTTACAATTTCGGTCATAGTCTTCTCCTATTCTACAATCATCTTACCGTGCATCATATTCATGCCACAAGAGAAACCATACTCACCTGCTTCTTCAGGAGTGATTTCAACCACATATTGGTCTCCCATAGGCAGATCAGCATGCACTCCAAAGTCTGGAAAAACGATTTGGTCCAAGCAAGGTGAAGGATCTTTTCGATCAAAAATAATACGAGCTGGTTGCGATTTTTTGAGGATAATAGTTCCTGGAGTGTATCCCCCCATGACTTCCACTCGAATTTCTTGATAGCCATTCTTTTGTTGAGCTCTCTTAGCATCTTCTTGCGGTTTTTTGAAAAACCAAAAGAGGATAAAAGCAATCATTCCTAAAACAACAATAGATACAAATAGATTTAACATAGCGTCTCCTTTACATACAATTACATTTTACTTCTGTTACAGCACTTGCTTTTTTCTTTGAAATCACTTCCTCTAAGCCTTCCAAATCAGCTAGGGTAAAGTCACATTCTTCAATCAAATCAGCTAGCAAGAGCTTCATCCTGCGAGAACAAAGCTTGTCTTTGATATCCTGAACCATTAAACCTCTACTATCGTCTAGAGTTAAAAGGGCCGAATAGACAAAGGACTTGCCCTGCTTTTCCCGAGTCAAGCATTCTTTCTCAACCAAACGGGCTAAGAGTGTCTGAATCGTGGACTTAGACCAGCTAAACCTTTTCTCTAATACTTTGATGAGATCAGTACTAGTCTGTTCTCCCTGCATCCAGATAATCTTCATGACCTGCCATTCTGCATCCGAAATCTGCATCAGCATACCTCCAAAATCTACATTTGTCAATTTCAATTATCAGTATACTCGCAAAATCTACATTTGTCAACTATAATTTTTATTATTTTTTCGAAAAATAGAATTCTAATCATGTAACGAGAGATTTACAGTCAAATTTTACTATATAAACTATAAAAATATGCTATACTGAAGAAAAAAGAAAACAACCACTAGGGGTGCGTAAAGCTGAGATTAACGACTGTTAGATCCCTTTGACTCAATCTAGGTAATGCTAGCTGATGGAAGTGGAAATGATAATGAGGACTAGCAGTCTTCTATTGCTTTCCTCAAACAGACTAGCTTGTTCTTAAGAATACAAACTTCAGTTGGTTGGGAGGTTTTAGATGACTTATTTACCCGTTGCTCTAACCATTGCAGGGACTGACCCTAGTGGCGGTGCTGGCATTATGGCTGATTTAAAATCATTCCAAGCTAGAGATGTCTATGGAATGGCCGTTGTGACCAGCCTTGTCGCTCAAAATACCAGAGGCGTTCAGCTAATAGAGCACGTCTCCAGCCAAATGCTGGAAGTTCAATTGGAGAGTGTCTTTTCGGATATCAAGCCTCAGGCTGTAAAAACTGGGATGTTGGCAACTACTGAGATTATGGAGATCATCCAACCCTATCTTAAAAAACTGGATTGTCCCTACGTCCTTGACCCTGTTATGGTCGCTACGAGCGGGGACACCCTGATTGATTCTAGTGCCAGAGACTACCTAAAAACTAATCTGCTTCCCCTTGCAACCATTATCACACCCAATCTTCCTGAGGCAGAAGAGATTGTTGGTTTTTCGATTCATGATCCAGAAGACATGCAGCGTGCTGGTCGCCTGATTATAAAAGAATTTGGTCCTCAGTCCGTTGTTATCAAAGGTGGCCATCTTGAAGGTGGTGCCAAGGATTTCCTCTTTACCAAGGGGGAGCAATTTGTCTGGGAAAGTCCAAGAATTCAAACCTGTCACACCCATGGTACTGGATGTACCTTTGCTGCTGTGATTACGGCTGAACTAGCCAAGGGCAGAAGTCTTTATCAGGCAGTTGATAAGGCCAAGGCCTTTATCACAAAAGCCATCCAAGACGCTCCTCAACTCGGACATGGTTCTGGCCCAGTCAACCATACAACTTTTAAAGATTAAGAAAAAAACTCTCTAGTTCCCGCTATAAGGAATTAGAGAGTTTTTGATTAGGAAACAATGTCATTTAGCTTTGTTAAAAAGGCTTGCGTTTTTGCTTCAATATCTTCTGCCTGCATCAAATCACGTACGACAGCTACTCCAACTATACCCGTGCCGATAAGTTGGTCAATATTCTCTGACGTCAAGCCTCCGATAGCAACTACTGGAATGGCGACCGTTTGGCAAATTGTTTTCAAGGTTGAAATCAGAGTGATGGGTGCATTTTCTTTGGTCGTAGTCGGGAAAATGGCTCCTGTTCCCAAGTAATCCGCACCCGATGTTTCTGCTTCTAGAGCTCTTTTAACCGTTTTAGCAGTGACACCGAGGATTTTTTCAGGACCCAAGACTTTGCGGGCAACCGAAACTGGCAGTTCATCATCGCCAATATGCAAACCTGCAGCATCGACTGCTAGACAGATATCCAATCGATCATCGATAATTAAGGGGACTTGGTAAGCATCTGTTATTTCCTTGACTTGTTTTGCCAGTTGATAGTATTGATTGGTTGTGAGATTTTTTTCTCGTAGTTGGATGATGGTAACACCTAAACGGCAGGCCGTTTCGACTTTTTCAAGAAAGTTTTCCAAGGAATCTTGGTAGCGATTGGTTACTAGATACAGTCTAAGTGCTTCTCTATTCATAAAAGTCTCCTTTGATTGCTTTTAGCCAGTTTTCATCTCTTTTTAGGAGAGAGAGTTGATTGAGAACTTGGTAACGAAAATCTTCCAATCCCATTCCTTGAACAAGTATTCTCTCAGCAGCGATATTGAGATAAGAGACCGCTAGGCAAGAAGCTTCAAAGGCGGTCTTTCCTTGGCTGAGAAAAACGGTTGTCAAGGCTCCCACCAGGTCTCCTGTCCCTGTTATCCAGTCTAATTCGTCGCAGCCATTCCCCAATATAGCAACCTGGGTCTCCGAAACGATGAGATCCTTTGGGCCAGTGACTAGGAACGACATACCAGGATAGGTCTGACACCAGTCTTTCAAAACTTGAAGTAAATCCTTAGTTTCTTGATCTTTAGCACTAGCATCGACCCCGACTCCGTGGTGTTTTAAGCCAACAAGACTTCGGATTTCCGACATATTTCCTTTAAGGACTGTGGGATTGTATTCTAAAAGATTTCTGACTAGATCCTTACGAATGGGTGACGCTGATACACCAACCGCATCTACTACCATTGGGAGACAAGCTTGGTTTGCATAAGTAGCTGCCATACGGATTGCTTTCTCCTTCTCAGCTGACAAATGCCCCAAATTGATGAAGAGAGCCTGGCTTTGCTTAGTAAAATCAAGAACCTCACGAAGATCATCTGCCATGACTGGTTTGCATCCCAGAGCCAAAATGCCATTAGCCAGCATCTCACAAGAAATCTCATTGGTAATACAGTGAATCAAGGAACTAGTTGCCAGAGGGAAAGGATTTGTCAATTTCTGCATCATTCTATCCTTTCTCAAAAGAAATATCCCTGCACTTTTTTAAAGAATTCCAGCTTGATCAAAAATCGAAAGGCAAGAAAAGCTATGGCTGTACCGATCAAGGTCGCTCCGAAAAATCGCGGAGTATAGATAAACCAGCTGAGCTTGGCCGCAGATCCCGTAAAGAGAACCATGACAGGATAGGAAACAATGGAACCGATAATCCCTGTTCCCAATATTTCTCCTAGGGCAGAATAATGAAATTTTCGACCGTACTTATAAAAGAGACCTGCAAGGAGGGCTCCAAAAGTAGCTCCTGTGAGGGCCAAGGGCGGAATGCCTTGAGTAGACATACGGATAAAGGCTGTGACTGTAGCCATGACCAAGGCATAAACAGGCCCCATCAAGATTCCTGCAAGAATGTTGACCACACTAGACATCGGTGCCATCCCTTCAATTCGAAAGATGGGTGTAAGAACAACATCAAGGGCAATCATCATGGATAAAACGGTTAATTTGTGAACTTGAAGTTGGTGGTTTCTCATTTTCTATTTCTTCTCTTTTTCTAAGGACTGTAAATCACTCGTCCATGTTTGGTGTTGGTAAGCCATCTCCCAAAACTTGGCTTCCATGTGGACACTTCTGTGGAAGGCCTCTAGCATTTTTTGTTTGTCTGTCTCGTCGCTTTCTCGATAGAGTTGATTGACCAGCGCTTCTTCCTCTTTAATCTGCTGTTCTAATTCATCGGTGATATAGGTCTCAATCCACTGCTGATAAAGAGGATTCGGGGATGGTTTGCGATTAAGTGCCTTGCCCAAATCATGGTATAACCAAGGACATGGGAGCAAACTAGCAAAAGCAATGCCCAAGTTTGGCTCTGCAAACTGTCGATAAATATGAGAAATGTAATGATAACAGGTTGGAGCAATCGGTTGCTCCTCCATTTCCTGGTCGCTGATTTCCAATTCCTTGAAAAATTGTTGACGGATAAATAATTCACCCTCCACTAGACTCTGGGCATTTTGTTTCAAGAGCCTTTTCATCTCTTGGTTTGAAGTCTTATCAGCCAAGAGGTGATAGGCTTCTGAAAAAGACTTCAGATAGTAGGCATCCTGAATCAGGTAATAGCGGAAAATAGAAGGTTCTAACGTTCCCTCTTGTAACTGTAAAACAAAGGGATGCTGAAAGGAAGCCTGCCAAGCTTCTCTGGATAATTCCATCGCAATATCTGTAAATTCCATAATAACTCCTTTATAGAAATAAACTGGTTTGAAGCAATAAAAAGAAAAGTAGGTAGATCAATTTTGTCCTCTGTGAAATATAAAAAGTCCGATAGCGATTCTCCAAATGAGCATGTTCGTCATATCCATGTGCAGACAGAGCTCTCAGGTAAAGATGGCGCCATCTAAAGACCGTCATCAGAACCTTGCTATAAATCAAGGGAGACCAAACATGCAGTTTTTGACCACGCAATAAGCAAGCTTCCTTGAGAGACTTGATTTCCTGCTGAATGAGGGGAAAGGCATTGAATACCACAATCAAGGCATAGGCCCAAGAGCGCGATAACCCCTTTTGAGACAAGTACAAGAGAAGCTCTTTTAGGGAAATACTAGAAACAAAGACAAGACCTATACAAACCGTCACAAAAGCCCTCGTTCCAAGTATCACTGCCTGCGAAGCATCCCCATGTAACTGAATTGCCCAGTAGTTGGCGAAGGATGGCAAAATGGCGAGCAAGAGCATCCAAGCCAACATTTTAAATCGACGGTGATAGAGCAAGAAGAGTATGCAAAATGCGGCTACCGAAAGATTAAGAGCAATCGAAGGAATGAAGGATGTTTCCAAGGATAAAATTAGAAAGAAGAGGCTGATAACTGGTGTCTTGGTTGCTACTTTGATCATACTACCTCACCTCCCCTAGAGTATCATTGTTCAGAGATGGGAGAGGTTTGGTAATTGTCACTGCTTTCACATGACTGAGACCCTGACTAGTCATCTCGATCCAATAATCGACCACAGAAATCAAGGGATCTAAACGATGGCTAATGATCAAAAAACTTCTTCCCTGATTTCTGTCCTCCAAAATCCACCTGCAAAAATAATGGCAGGCTCTATCATCCAAACCTGCAAAAGGTTCATCTAGCAAGATCACAGAAGCCTTGCTGGTCAAGATGGTCAATAGCTGAAGAATCTTTTGCTGGCCGCCACTTAATTGGTAGGGACTCTTATCAAGAGCCTGCTCCAGATCAAAATATTGTAAAGCTTGGAAAATTCGCTGATTTCTTTCAGAATCAGGTCCATCTAATTGAAGCTCTTCTCGCAGACTGGCTCTGATAAACTGCTTCTCAGCTTCCTGAACAACACCCGTCAGGTCACGGTACAAACTCTTTTTCTTTTTCAGGACTGTCCCCTTCCAAGTAATGAGCCCTTTATACTTTTGAAATTGAAGAATAGAGCGAAAGAGGGTTGATTTCCCGACACCATTGTCACCCAAGATACAGGAAATTCCTTGGTAGAATGTAAAATCCGCAATGGAAAAGAGGGGGCGATTACCCAGCTCACAAGTCACACGATCCATATGGTATAGTTCTGGGCTAGAAGCAACTTCCTTTGAAACAACCTGTGTCATCTCAGAGGTAGGGATTTGAAACACCTCCCTCAGTTGCCCGTCTCTCAGCTCCACCATATGGTCGATATAGGCTTCATAGTCTGATAAATCATGGTCACACAGGATGACTGTCTTCCCATCAAGAGCCAACTCTTTTAGAATCTCCAATATCTCGATTCTGCTCTTGCGGTCAATGGAAGCAAAAGGCTCATCCAAGAGATAGACCCTAGGATTCATAGCAAAGAGAACAGCCAAAGCAGCTTTTTGCTTTTCCCCACCTGATAGGTGATGGATGGGACGGTGCAAGATTGGCTCGCAACGACATTGCCGAACCACCTCTGCTATTTTAGAATCAATCTCTTGAAGGGGATGGCCGATATTCTCCAGGGTAAAAATCAGCTCCTCAAACAAGTTCTCCATGGTAAATTGATGATTGGGATTTTGAAAGAGAATGCCAACCGACTGGACACGTTCGACGATAGAAAGCTGACTGACCTCTCTCCCATCTATCAGGACTTGACCACTATAGGGTAAGGAACTGACTTGAGCAATGACTTGAAAGAGGCTGGATTTTCCTGAACCACTGCTCCCAACTAACAAGGTAAAAGCTTGCGCATGAAAAGTAAAATCAAGCGGCTCTGAGAAGATTGGGGACTGAATCTCCCGTAATTCCAGACCCATCTATGCCTTTCCTCCAGCTGCAAACTGATGATAGAGTTTGACAATGGCACGAACCAAAATGGCACAGAAGAAAAAGACAGAAATAAAACGCACCACCAGCAAGGAAAGGACAAAAGGAAGGGAGAAGGCATAGTAACCTAACTTAATGTATTCATAGACAAAGCTAAAAAGGGTAATCCCAATACTATTAGCAGTTAGAGAGAGCCAACTTTCATAACGATTCTTTGTTACAATAAAACCAAATTCACTTCCCAAACCTTGAACCAAGCCGGACAAAAGAGCGCCTAGACCGAATTGGCTACCATAAAGGACTTCAGCAAGTGCAGCAAGCACTTCTCCAATCGTTGCACTTCCGATTCTTGGAACAAAGATGGCCGCAATGGGCGCAGCCATACACCAGAGACCAAAGAGGATTTCATTGGCAAAGGCCTGCAAACCAAGAGGGGCCAAGATCAGGGTGAGGATATCAAACAGATAGCCTGAACCCACAAAAACGCCACCAAAAAAGATAGACAAGAAAGCAAGTAAGATAACATCTTTTAACTGCCATTTTTTCAACATAAAAAACTCCTTTTTTAAAGAAAAGTGGGGCATTCAAGGAGAGCTACCAAAAGGCTTGCCGTCAAGCCTATCCTCTTTTGATAAACAAAAAAACTCCAATTACAAACGAGAATTAGAGTTTAGCTTACAAGATTAGACAGTTCTTTTCGACATACGAAAAAAACCTTTTCACATTTCCCTTCGCCAGTATTAACTGTATCAGGTTCAATGGGTATCATCTCAGCCTAAAGCACCCCAAATGTCTTTATTATTTTATTACTGGACCAGTATAACAGAAATTGAAAGCCCTAGCAAGATATTTGACCGGAAAATATATTTATATAGTTTGTTTGTTCATTCTTTTAATCTACATAAAAGTATTGCATCTGTCCTATAATTCATAACCAATATCAAAAAAGGCTAATTCTAAAGCAACTGCTTGATTCCAGCGTTCCTGAAGTTCTGTCAAATCTTCTCGACCTTTCCCGACACGATTGAGTTCGTCAACCAGAAATTGAACCCACTCTGCAAAGAAAGGACCTCTATGGAGATTAATCCATTCCGAATGAATATAGGCTTCAGGTTGAGGCAAATCTTTAGAACCCCAGTCTAAATAGAGACCTTCTGCAATGACCAGCATGACCAAAAGATGAGCATAGTCTGATGAAGCCACAGCAGAATACATTAGCTCCTGAAAGGCTTTTGTTACAGGGTGCAAGGTCACTTCTAGATAGTCATTCTCTGCTACTTTTAACTCTTTGAAAGCCTTTTGGAAATAACCATCTTCATCTGCTTCAAGAAAGCCTAGTTGCTTGGCAAAACGAAGCTTGGATTCAAGCTGGTCTGCGTGAGCTACACAGGCACCCAGCATGGATAAAAAGGCATCAAAGAAATGATAATCTTGAATCAGGTAGTCTTTTAAGACCTTATTCTCAATTGTCCCCGCAAAAAGTTCGTTAACAAAGCGATGATTGATTGCAGACTGCCAATCCTTCTGACTGCTTTTTAATAATTCTCCAACGGTCAAACCTGGCTGAAATGCATAGTCTTGTGTTTCCATATTTATTTTTCCTTTCTTTACTCCTTAGTAATCAATAAAATATCAAGAGATACCAAGCAAGATCGTAATTCCACTTGATACTTTTAAAGAACATCGAGGGCATTTTCAGAGAGCTACCTAAACAAGCCTATCCAGTTTGTATAAACAAAAAAACTCCAATTACAAACGAGAATTAGAGTTTACCTTACAAGATTAGACAGTTTCCTTCAACATACGAAAAAAACCTTTTCACATTTCCCTTCGCCAGTCTTAACTGTATCAGGTTCAATGGGTATCATCTCAGCCTAAGGCACCCCAAATGTCTTTATTATTTTATTACTGGACCAGTATAACAGAATTTGAAAGCCCTAGCAAGATATTTGACTGGAAAATATATTTATATAGTTTCTGATAGCGATTTAATCTTTCTATACACGAAGAAAAGCCTCCACATCAGGTGAAGGCCGTCTTACTTATCAATACAATTTCAAGTCACGTGGGTCAACTGGGAAGGTTGGATTGTATGGGTTATGACGGAGTTTGAAGTGTTTGACATCCTCAATAGTCTGAGTTCCAGACAACTGCATAACTGTCTTCAATTCTGCATTCAAGTGTTCAAAGACTTGACGCACACCAACACTACCACCGAGAGCCAAACCATAGATTACAGGGCGCCCAATAGCTACCAAGTCTGCTCCTGAAGCCAAGGCTTTAAAGACGTGTTGACCACGACGAACACCAGAGTCAAAGACAATTGGCACACGTTTGTCAACTGCTTCTGCTACTTCTTGAAGTGAGTCAAAGGCAGCTGGTCCACCGTCGATTTGACGGCCACCGTGGTTGGTTACCCAGATACCAGAAGCTCCAGCAGCGAGTGAGCGTTCAACATCCTCACGGCATTGTGGTCCCTTGACATAAACAGGAAGTCCTGAGTATGTAGCGATAAATTCTACATCACATGGAGACAAGCGTTGTTTGGCTGACTTGTAAACAAAGTCCATTGATTTACCAGCACCTTCTGGCAGGTATTCCTCAACAATTGGCATACCAACGGGGAAGACAAAACCATTGCGCTTGTCGACCTCACGATTGCCCCCTACAGTAGCATCTGCTGTCAAGACAATTGCTTTGTAGCCCTCAGCCTTCACACGGTCCATGATGTGGCGGTTGATACCGTCATCCTTACTAAAGTAAAATTGGAACCAGTGAGGTGTCCCTTGAAGGGCTTCTGTAATTTTTGGAAGATCTACAGTAGAGTAAGAACTAGTTGTATAGAGAGAACCAAACTCATGCACACCACGTGCAGTAGCTACTTCCCCCTGTTCATTTGCTAATTTATGAGCCGCAACAGGCGCCATAATGATTGGCGAAGACAATTTTTCACCTGCAAATTCAATCTCTGTACTTGGATTTTCCACATCACAAAGCGTATGTGGAACGATGAGTTTGTGGTTAAAGGCACGGATGTTCTCGCGTAAAGTGAAAGTATCCTCTGCTCCACTAGCGATATAACCAAAGGCAGCTTTAGGAATAACTTGTTGAGCCATTGGCTCCAAATCATAAGTGTTAATAAAATCTACAGGTCCTTCTGCATTGCTTGTTTTAAATGACATAAAATTTCCTCCTATTTGAGTAAGCGTTTTCTTTTTTCTTTACACATACATCTTACCTCTTTTTCAGAATCCTTTCAAAAATTTTGTCTGGGAATTTCAAACTGATTACCTGGACCTTTCAAAAAAATCAGGTAATCCTTGTGACTACCTGATTTTTCTATGCTCTAAACATTTTGCCAATTTTCTTGGTCTTCTTTAAAGCGTTTGAGGAGAGCAAGTCCTTCTGGTGTGATGTAGCCTTCTTCTTGGGCTAGGTGAATGAGCTCACTGTAGTTTGAAAGAGTCACTAGTTTGACACCAGCATCCGCAAAGTTTTTATCTGCTTTTGGTAATTGATAGCTAAAAATTGCTACGACACCAAGCACATCTGCTCCTTCGCGTTTGGCTGCTGCTACGGCTTCGAGAACCGAACCACCAGTTGAAATCAAATCTTCAACAACAACCATCTTTTGTCCTTGAGCTACACGGCCTTCGATTTGGTTTCCAGCGCCATGATCTTTTGGTTTGCTGCGGATATAGGCAAATGGCAGACTCATCTTATCAGCGATGATAGCACCGTGTGGGATACCCGCAGTCGCTGTTCCTGCAATCACTTCTACTTCTGGGAATTCTGCCTTGATAGCTTCCACAAAACCATTCTCAATCAAGGTACGTGTCTCTGGGTAGGCAAGTGTTACACGGTTGTCCGTATAAATCGGTGACTTGATTCCTGATGCCCAAGTGAAGGGCTCTTCTGGTTTGAGGTAAACGGCTTGAATTTTCAATAGATGGCTAGCAATGTCTTTAGCAAGTGTCATGGGATTCTCCTTTGTATTTTAAACTATATTCTTATTTCCAGTCTTGGGTCCATTCATCCTTGATAGCATGATAAGCTGCTACTGGATCAGTGGCTTGAGTGATTGGGCGTCCGACAACGATATAGTCACTACCAATATGATAGGCATCTGCTGGTGTCATGACACGTTTTTGATCTCCTACTGCAGCGCCTGATGGACGAATGCCGGGTGTCAGGCAAATAAAGTCTGGACTGGTAGCTTCTTTGATGAGCTTAACTTCCTGAGCTGAACAAACCACACCATCTAATCCCGCTTCAGCAGTTTTCTTGGCATAGTGAATAACCGATTCTTGAAGACTGGTTTGAATATTTTGAAACTCTCTCATTTGCTCCTCAGAGGTTGAAGTTAACTGAGTGACAGCAATCAATTTAGCTTCTTTCCCAAGGCCTTCACGCGCAGCTTTCATCATCTCAACGCCACCTGCTGCATGAACATTGGTCATATCAACGCCCAGATGAGACAAGACCTTCATGGCTGATTTGACTGTATTTGGAATATCATGGAGTTTGAGATCCAGAAAGACACTATGTCCCAAATCTTTCAGATAAGATACAATCTCAGGACCTGTAGCATAATAAAGTTCCATACCTACCTTTAGATAGAGGCTCTCTCCTGCTGGAAAAAGAGCTAAAAATTGCTTGACTGCCTCAAAACTTGGAAAATCAAGAGCAATAACTGGACGAGCTTCGCGCATACTTTTCTCCTTTTACCTTTGTTAGCTAGAGAGCATGAAAAAAGGAACCTGCCTACAGCAAGGTTCCACGAAAAATGGGTAGTCTCCACCCTTTCACCGTCTAACCTTAGCTGCCTCTCTGGACTGCTTTAAAGGTTTTTTACTATTCTATTATTTAAAGCGGTACTTGTCAAGTAAAAACAAGTAACTGAACGAATCATCTGAAACTTAGCGACTCTGTGTTGTTTGAGTCGTCTGTGTTGTTTGATCTTGATTTCCTTGCTCAGCTTGTTTTTTCTTCTCTTCTTCCTGCTTCTTCTTTTCCTCTTCTTTGGCTTTGACTCTTTCGTCATCCAGAGCCTTATCCACTAGACTATAGCTATAGATACCGACCTCCATGTCAATACCGCTAGGAACTGTTAACTGTGGTTTTATCTTACTATAGTAAGGTAATTTCTTCCCTAGTTCTGATAATGGCACCAAAATTTCGTCTGTGTCATACATGGTAATCTTTAGAAGGTCACTTGTTACCTTACTTGGTGCAAGTTCAATCTTCTCAATCTCTTGCTTAATTTCTGGACTAACTTCATTTAGCTGAGAAATTAGGGTTTTAATCTGTTCCTCATCGTTAAATAAAACAGATATGTATTTCTCAGGTAAGTTGTCAGAACTAACGGCAGTTGATTCAATGCTTCCACTAGATAAGATTGGATAATAGTTATCTCCTGAAACTGAATAGGCTACAATCACAAATTCTTTAACTTCAATAGTAAAGTGAACTGGGAATTGATAAACTATCTTAGCCGATTCAATCCAGTGATTTGATTTGACCATTTCCGCATGCTTATCTTTATTTAAGAGCAAGCTGATTGTATAGTCACTGTCACGAATTCCAGAAGCTTCTTTGACTTGCTCTGCACTTGTCTGAACCGTCCCTGTAACTTCAATATGTTTCATTGTAGCTAGAGGACTTAGTAGATAAATAGACAAGAATAAGATTATAAAACTAGGGACGAGGATTGTAACTGCTCGCCAGATATGTATAGAAGGAATGGCCGGTTTTGGAGGTTTACTCTTGGTTTTTACTTTTTTCTGTTTCTTAACCTTTTCGTCAGCTTTTTCTTTCTCTACTTGATCCTGACTCTTAGAGTCTTCTTGAGGAGTTTCCTCCGAATCTTTCTCTTCATTTGAAGTCTCATCGCTAGTATCCGAATCCTTCTCTTCAGATTTTTCGGATTCTTCGTCCACTTCTTCAGAACTCTTAGATTGTTCTTCCGTTCTTTTGCTCAAATACTCGTGGTGTTGTTTTTGCCATTCTGACACTTCTTGAGCGCTTTCAGAAGACTCTGATACTTGTTCTTCTTTTTCACGAGCTTCTTCTTCGGCACGTTTCGCCTCTTCTTCAGCTTTTTTTTGAAGATATTCTTGATTTCGTTTTTGCCACTCTGACAATTCCTTGACTTGAGTGTGCTGATTCTTTTTATCCTTTGACATCAATTTTCCTTATGATAAATCTTTTTTGAGTAGCTCATAAAAATCTGCCACAGATTTTAATTCCTGAGAATTCTTCATCTTGTTTTGGTAAATCTCTTTGTTTGTCAAGAGTTGATTTACTTTTTCTTCTAAAGTTGACAAAGTCAAATCGCTCTCTTGCAACTCCTCAGCATAGCCTTTCTTCACAAAATAGGCTGCATTTTCAATCTGGTCTCCACGACTAGCTTCACGACCCAGTGGCACAATGACGTGCAATTTAGCCATAGCAAGGAGTTCAAAAATCGTATTGGCACCACCACGAGTGATGACCACATCAGCCAGATTCATGAGTGGTTGATAGAGTTCTGTCGCATAGTCAACACGGTAGAGGTTCGAACTTAGTTCATTTAAACTAGCATCACCTGTCAGGTTAATGATATTATAGCGACTAGTCAACTCTTCCTTGTGGTCTGTTACTAGTTGGTTAAAGACACGCGCCCCAGCAGAACCTCCAACAAAGAGAAGAGTTGGTAACTTGTCATTGAAAGAAGTTCGGATATCCACCATTTCTTCAGGTTCTTCCATAACTGGACCAGAAACCTTGGTCACAGCTCCTACATGTTCTACCTTAGTGAGACTAGACGCTTGCTCGAAAGTAGAGTACATCTTAGTCGCAAACTTATAGGCAATTTTATTGGCCAATCCCATAGAGAGATCAGACTCGTGGATGAAGACTGGTACTCTGCATACCCGCGCTGCGATAACAGGCGGAACAGATACAAATCCACCCTTAGAAAAGAGGGCTTGTGGACGAACTCGAAGCATGATAAAGAGCGATTGAAGAATTCCAAAAGCAACCTTAAAGACGTCAACCATATTTTGCCATGAGAAATAACGACGTAATTTCCCTGTTGCAATCGAATGGAAGGTAACATCTAAACCTGACTTGAGAATTTCATGATGCTCAATCCCATTTTTATCACCAATATAGTGGACTTCCCAGCCATCTTCGATGAACTTAGGCATTAACAAAAGGTTGAGGGTAACGTGTCCAACCGTTCCCCCACCAGTAAATACTATTTTTTTCATATTATCCCTTTAACTCCGCTACAGTGTCGATGAAAAGATCTCCACGTACTTCAAAGTTAGCATACATATCCCAGCTCGCATTGGCAGGACTGAGGAGAACAACATCTCCTTCTTCAGCAAGTTCAGAAGCCTTACGAGTCGCATCTGCAATATCAGTCGCGTTGACATAAGCCACACCAGCTTTATCCGCTGCACGTTTGACACGTTCTGCAGATTGACCGAGGATGACCATTTTCTTAAGTCCAGTAATATCAGGAACTAATTCGTCAAACTCATTGCCACGGTCCAACCCACCAGCAATCAAGATAACCTTGCTATTATCAAATCCTGACAAGGCTTTTTGAGTTGCTAAGATATTGGTTGACTTACTATCGTTATAAAATTTAACGCCATTGATTTGGTCTACAAACTGGAGACGGTGTTTAACTCCACCAAAGGCCGACAAGGTTTCCTTGATGGTTTCATTATCAACGCCACGCAGTTTAGCTACAGCAATGGTTGCAAGAGCATTTTCCACATTGTGGCTACCAGGAACACCGATTTCATCAGCTACCATGACTTTTTCACCACGGAAGTAGAGAAGACCATCTTCAAGATAAGCTCCATCAACCTTTTCAAGAGTTGAGAATGGTACTACAGTCGCTTTTGTCTTTGTCGCAAGCTCTTTAGCTAATTCCTGGTTGAAGTTCAATACTAGGTAATCAGCTGCTGTCATATTGCTTTGAATATTCCACTTAGCTTCGACATAGGCTTCAAAAGAACCATGATAGTCAATATGCGTTGGCATCAGGTTGGTAATGACAGCAATTTCAGGATGGAATTCCTGGATTCCCATTAATTGGAAAGAAGAAAGTTCCATGACAAGGGTGTCCTTATCTGTCGCAGTTTGAGCAACCTGACTAGCAGGATAACCGATGTTACCTGATAAGAGTCCATTTTGTACTGCAGCAGTCAGAACTTCACCAATCATGGTTGTGGTCGTTGTCTTACCATTTGAACCAGTAATACCGACGATTGGTGCATCAGAAATCAAATAGGCCAACTCAACCTCAGTCAAAACTGGAATGCCTTTTTCTAGAGCTTTTTCAATCATAGGATTGCTATAAGGAATACCAGGGTTTTTCACCATGAGGGCAAAATCTTCATCCAACAATTCCAAGGGATGACCACCAGTTACAACCTTGATACCATCTTCCAAGAGACTTTGTGCTGCTGGATTTTCCTCAAAAGGCTTGCCATCATTAACCGTTACAATGGCACCCAACTTGTCCAAGAGACGAGCTGCAGACTCACCTGATTTGGCTAAACCTAGGACTAATACTTTCTTATTTTCAAATTGATCAATTCGTTTCATATCTAGAACTCCATTTCTACTCTTACTATTTTACCATTTTTATGAAAATAAAAAAGCCACAAAGGGCTTTCTTATTTGTTTTTTGTTATTTGAAAACTCAATTATCAAGTTTAGCATCTTTGTTAAGGATTTTTTTCTACCAAGAAACATAAAAAAGCGGACAAGATCTAGTTCTGTTTCTTGAAACTAGTTTGTCCACTTTTTATAGTTTAGATTGTTTTCTTGTCCAATCTCTATAATCTAAATACTGTCAGATTATTTTATTCTTCGTCTTTCTTCTTTCCCATTGCAAAGAGTCCAAGAAGCGCTCCCACAACACCTGCTGTTGCAAGGGTTGCATTTTCCTTAGTACCTGTTTCAGGGAGAATATGTTGACGGCTTGCAGGTGCCTGATAAGTCTTGTCTTGTGACATAGCAAGGGCTACAATCGACTGCTCATCTTTGTACTCCGGTACTTCATTGACCGCTGCTTCGGCTGCGTTCACGCCACCAGTATATTCTGGTACTTCGTTCACCGCTGCAAAGACTGCATTGGCACCACCTTTGTACTCTGGCACATCGTTGACCGCTGCTTCGGCTGCGTTCACGCCACCAGTGTATTCTGGTACTTCGTTCACCGCTGCAAAGACTGCATTGGCACCACCTTTGTATTCTGGCACATCGTTAACCGCTGCCTCGACTGCATTCACACCACCAGTGTATTCTGGTACTTCGTGAACTGCTGGTTCGACTACATTCGCTCCTAAAGTATGTTCTGGTACTTCGTGAACTGCTGCTTCAACTCCATTCACGCCACCTGTGAACTCTGGAACTTCATGTACTGCTGGTTCTTCTCCATTCACGCCTCCAGTGTATTCTGGAATTTCGTGAACTGCTGGTTCTTCTCCATTCACGCCGCCTGTGAACTCTGGAACTTCATGTATAGCCGGTTCTGTCTTAGCGCTTTCAGCATCTGCCTTAGTCAATTGAATGCGGTATTCCTTAATATGTTTACCACTTTCTGAAACAAGATGAATCAAGACTGGAAGTTTATCATCACCACTATCAACAATAGTTGCTGCTACATTTTCGCCAGCTTCAACTGTTACTTGAGGACGATTTCCACTATAGGTCACTTGGTAATCCACACGATCTTCAGAGAAGTCAGCAATCTCTTTACCATCCACAAGAAGTTTTGCAGCTGTACTATCCTTAGGTTCCTCACTTGGAGCAATGAAGGCCATTTCTGTAATAGCTACACCCTTGGTATCAGCTTTTCTATCCATGCGCCATCTCATAGCCTTAGCTTTAACTGGGGCAAAGGTTACATGGATATCAGTACCTGCTTGAATCTCTTGGTCCGCACGGTATTCAACTTTCTCCCAGTTAGAAGGAGTGTTAAATGGATGTTCTGGATCGTATGGTTGGTAGTTAGAGTAGTATTCTGGTGAGTCAAATTCTGGTCCCACATAGCGTTCTAAGACTAGTTTAGAAGGTGCATCTGTACCACCATCTGAGAAGAATCGAATGCTTCCTTCAGCGACTGTACGTTCAACAATCTTGCCAGCTTCTCTAAAGATAACCCCTACTGAAACTTCTGGATTATCAGATGGAGTTGGAGACCAGTTGGTCCAACGACGGGTTTCATCATCAGAACCATCGTTAACATAGTCCACACGGTCATGAGAATTTGGATCAATATCATTGGTTGCAGAAGCAAATGAGCGGTTGCTATCATCATCAAAATCAGGGTTATCTGATAGGTTTTCACCGAGTTTATCAGTCACACGTACTGCTACTTCAGCAGTTAAATCAGTACCTAAAACGCGACCACGAACTGTAAATTCACCTGCATTCGCTAGATTTTCAGCTGGAACTTCATCCCATTCAACTGCCAAGTCTTTGACTTCATAGCCATCTTTACCTGTGAAGTAAACAGCGACTTTCGCAGGTAACTCAAGAGTATGCCCCTTAGCAACCAAGCGTGATGATTTCACAGCAACAACAGGTTTACTTGCTAGCAAGTCTTTATCATTTGTAAAGTGGAGACGATATTCACCTAGAATATCTCCGTTTTCAGCCTTAACGACAACACGAACTGGATCACCTTCACGAACGCTTGGAATCACTGTAGCAATACCATTATCTGATACACTTGCTGTTACAGTTGGTGCTTGGTCTTCTTTAGCTTCTAAATAATAGTCAGTCAAGCCAGGGTTAAAGTTTGGCAAATCTTTTCCATCTACTTGGATTTGAGCTTGAGCTTTCTTAGCTGGAGCTACTTGTTTAGAGAAGATTTGAATTTCTGTAATGGAAGTACCCCATTTACCATCTGGTCTAACCATACGGATACGAACCGCATAGGTATTGACTTTATCAAAGCTAAAGTGAGTCATTTCTCCAGCTCTCACTTGGTCTGGAGCTTTAAGATTTGTCACTTGTTTCCAGTTATTGTCATCGTTAAAGACGTGGTCTTCACTAGCTACAAAGCTTGGGTTC
This sequence comes from Streptococcus infantis, assembly GCF_019929665.1. GTDB lineage: Bacteria > Bacillota > Bacilli > Lactobacillales > Streptococcaceae > Streptococcus > Streptococcus infantis_H. The sequence goes on from NZ_JAHZPZ010000002.1 coordinate 129,472, forward strand.
TTAGGAACTGTTGGAACATCTTTTCCTACATAGTATTCGATGACATAAGACTTAGGTGCACCAACACCGTGGTCTTCGTGGAAGGCAACATTGAGGTTGTCAACCGAACGTTTAGATAGGATACCAGAATCACCAAAGAGGATTCCCACTGATGCTTCACTTGTACGGTTCCAGTTTGTCCAACGGTTAGCTGGTTGGTCGTTGTATGAGATTAGTTTATCATTAACATTTGCTACCGAGTCACTTGGATTTGAGTCTGATGCAAAGGCAAGTGGCAACTCAGAACCTGTCCACTGGTCAGAAATGTTTGCACCAGTTTCTGTCTGAGCAGATACACGAACATGAAGTTTAGTTGGTAACTGAGTCCCTTCCACATGCCCTGTCACTGTAAAGCTACCTTCAGTTGCATATTGGCTTGGGTCAATAGCATCCCAAGTCACTTTAGCTGAAGATACTTGGCCGTTTGAGTGGTAAGTACGGACACTTTCTGGTAATTGAGGAGCTTCTGAAACTGGAGTTGTTGTAGTCACTTCTTCGACTGCAATGATACCTTCTACAGAAACTTTAGCATGAGCTTCGTTTTCAATTCCTTCTACTTTACCTAGAACATCAAAGCTATGGTATTTAGCAAGGTCTTCCTTAGCAACTGCTTGCCAAGTTACCTTGTGAACTTTTGGAAATCCTTTATCGTACTCTACCGTTACTGTATCAGGTAGACTTGGTTCTTGGTTCAAACCTGTCACAACACTTACTGGACGAATTGCCTGGACAACTTTATTTTCAGTATTTGCCTGAATGTTCAAGTCAATCTGACCCTCTGCTCCTTCAAATTGAGCTTTCAAAGTTACTTGACCAGGTTTATGCAATTCAAGCATACCTTTACGAACAGCTACGTCTCCTTCACCTGAAGTTGAGAAGGTAACCTTGTCAGCCTTCAAGACTGCCTGAGTACCATCTTGGTAGTGAGCCAAGACCTTGATACCGACCGTTTGGTCTTCTTTCAGTGCGTCTGCATTTTCAACTTCTAGACTTAAACGTTCAATCTGAGGAGCTTCTTGTAAGAATTGGATAGCATAAGTCTGAAGTGCTCCACCATCATTTGGTTGAACATAAATACTAGCACGCATACCATTTGCTTCGTTAGCTTGAATAACAGTAACTTGCGCATTTTCAGCTAAAGCTTTGACTTCAGGCAAAGCAGCTCCATAAGCAAGTTTATGGTATAGAACCGGTTGGTCAGTTGAGAGCCCTTCTACAGGCTGGTCTGCAACAGTTACAGTCGGTACTACTGGTGAGGCCGCTTGACCTTCTGCGACTACAAAGGTTGCAGCGATTTCATCATCACCTGAAATTCCTTTAGCTTGGATACGAGAGCCTGGGATAGTTAATTTAGCTTGATCTTCAGCTGCAACTTCCCACCTATCAACGTCATAGCTTCCTAGAGTACCATCTGACAATACATAGCTAACAGATGGGTCAACCGTACTCAAATCTGTAGTTGGTGCAATTCTCTTAACTACCGGTAATTCTGTTTCGAGAGCCAAGACTTCAACACGCGCTTCTACATCTCTTCCTTCTGCCACACCTTTAACAGTAAAAATACCAGGTTGGTTGACATCAACTGCGGACCATTCTACTGGAAGTTTTGCACGACTGCCATCACTGTAGATAAATCCTACTTTTGAAGGCATTTTCGCTGCTTGACCGATTACTGTACGAACTTTAGGAACCTCTGCACCTAAAACAGTTTTTTCCTCTTGGTCTTTCTTACCTGTGAAGATAGTTGTTTGACCAGATTTCAAGAAATCAGAGTGAGCAGTCAAGGTGAATTTACCTGCTTGCTCAGTTGATTTGACAATCACAACACCCTTACCATTAAAGGCTTTGCGAATCCATGAACCATCTGCTTGTTCTTTGTAACGTTCACGGCTGGCTTGTTCCCCGTTATCCACACCGACAATCTGACCTTGTCCATGCAACTGGAAGCGAACAAGATTATTGGCTGTAGGAACTACGTTACCTTTACTGTCAACAATTTCGTAATAGATATAAGTGAGGTCTTTTCCGTCAGCTGCGATAGCATTTTCTTCTTTGACCAAACGAACCCCTGCAGGTTCTCCAGCGGTCACAATCTTATCACGAGCAATGATATTACCTGCTTCGTCACGAGCTACTGCTTCTAAAGTACCTGGTTCAAAAGCAACCTTCCATTCAAGGTAAAGTTCATTAGCGTTGGCACCTTCTTGGTAAGTACGTCCATCACTTGTTTGTTTTTTAGTAAATGTCTTCTTGCCTAGAGTATTACCATTCAAGAATAGTTCTACACTTGCAGCGTTAGAATAGGCACGGACTGGAATATTACCATCTGCATCCGCTACATTCTCTTTTAGGGTAGGATTTTCCCAGTTCCAGTGAGGAAGCAAGTGAACCATTGGTTTCTTCTCAGCAGAAACCCATTGGCTTTGATACAAGAAGTAGTCATGTTTTGGAATACCAGCTGTATCTACGATACCAAAGTACGAGCTTTTAACCGGTGTGTGGTTTTGGTTGTGCCATGGAGTAGGTTCACCGATATAGTCCGTACCTGTCCAGATGAACTGACCCGCGTAACCTGCATTGTCACGGTCAAAAGTCCAAGATGCAGTAGCTGTTTTACCCCAACCAACACGGTCATTACCGTAGTCTGATTGCTCGTAATTACGGTAAGCCTGATTGCTGTGGACCAATTCACGTTCTGGACGGAAATAACTTCCACGTGTACGAGTAGCTGAGGAAGTTTCAGAACCGTAAATCAACCAATTTGGATGTTTTGCACGAAGTTTCTTGTAGTTGTCTTCTGAATAGTTAAATCCAACGGCATCAAGTTCATTGGCAATCTTTTCATGGTCACCACTACCATCACCAAAACGGAACTTATCTGCTCCCATAGTGACATAGCGTGTCTTATCAACAGCCTTGATAACTTGAACCAAGCGTTTAACTGTTGCTAGAGAACGAGGTTTCCCGTCTGCTTCACCGATTTCATTACCGATAGACCACATAACGATAGCAGGGTTGTTCTTTCCTCGTTCAACCATGGTACGAAGGTCAAAATCAGACCATTTTTCACCTTTTTTAGCGTCTGGGTGAGTAGCATCTTTATCAAAGAAGCGACCGTAGTCATACTGTTTCTTACCACCATACCAAGTATCGAAGGCTTCTTCTTGGACCAACAAACCAAGCTCAGCAGCAATCTGCAAAGTCTGCTCACTAGCTGGGTTGTGGGTTGTACGGATAGAGTTTACACCCATATCCTTCATTTGTTTCAGACGACGGTATTCTGCCTTATAGTTTTCTTCAGCTCCAAGAGCACCATGGTCATGGTGAAGAGAAACCCCATGGAATTTAATACGTTCACCATTCAAAGAGAAGCCTTCATTTGGTGTCCAATTGTAGTAACGGTAACCAAACAAGTCCTTCTTAGCATCGACCAATTGACCATCACGATAGACACGTGTCACCAATTCGTAAAGGGCAGGCTTGTCGCTATGAACTGTCCAAAGTTTTGGTTTATTAACTTGTAAAATAGCATTTAAGCTAGCTGATTGATGAGCTTTCAAGACTTGACTAGCTGTACGAACTAGATCCGTTACAGCTTGACCATTACGTTCAATGATTTGATACTCAGCAAGAATTTCATGATCTTTATCATCAGTATTGACAATCTTACTGGTTACATGAGTATCAACCTTGCCATTCTGTTGTTTTTCAAGATCTGGTGTTAAGATAGTTGTTCCATTTTTCTCAGTATGGACCTTATCTGTGACTTGAAGGGTAACATCACGGTAAATCCCGCTTCCTGAGTACCAACGGCTACTTGGTTGTTTGTTGATGGCATGCACTGCTACGACATTCTCGCGACCGTCTTTATGGAGATAGTCAGTGATGTCATAAGAGAATTGGTTGTAACCATTTGGATAGTGACCAACTAGCTGTCCATTTACATAAACCTGAGAATCCATGTAAACCCCATCAAATGTGATGCGTACATTCTTATTGAGGTCTTCTTCATCGAGTTTAAAGGTCTTACGATACCAAGCATCACCACCATTGAGTTGCCCACCTTCGTTTTGGGCAGGTGAGTCATGGTCAAAGTCATTGTAGATACTCCAGTCATGAGGAAGGTCTAATTTCTTCCAACTAGAAACATCGGCATCTGGCTTGACCGCATCTTTAGCATTGGCATTGAGCTTGAAATGCCAGTTTTGGTTGAATTCTACTTTTCTATCCTCAATCAACTGTTTTACCTCATCATTAGTTGCAGGTTTGAGCTCTGGTTTTTCTGTTTGAGCAGATTGATCCTGAGTCACAGCTGGAGCTTGCTTTTCAACATCAGAGGTTTCTTTTTTCTCAGGAGTAGTCTCAGTAGTTGGGGCTTCCACTTTTTTCTCTACTTCATACTTAGTTTCTACTGCTTCACTTTTAACAGTTTCTGTTGTTACAGGTTGTTCAGAAGCTTTTGAATCTACAGCTTCCTCTTTAGGAGTTTCTTTCTCCACTTTTTCTGTAGCAACAGCGACTGGTGTCTCATCCGCAGATACAGAATTTACACCTGCTAGATTTGCTCCAAATAAAACAGAGCATGTCCCGATAAGCACTGAGCATGTTCCTACCGTAAATTTACGGATGCTATAGATACTTTTGCGATTCCAATAATCTTTTCCCATAGGGTTCTCCTTGTTAAGTAACCGCTTCCATTTTTATTGAAAGCGCTATACTTTTTTTGTAATTATTACTTCTATTTTATAAAATAATATAGGAAACTTCAATACTATGACTGTAAAAATCATACTTTTGATTGTTTTTTCTATATTTTGTAGAAAACTATAAAAAATCTGAATGTACATTTAGTGAAATTTACCAAAAAACTGTCCTACTAGAGGACAGCTTCTTGTTTTTATGCATCTAAAGTTACGTAATCCCTTCATTTTTTTGTAACTAGATACTTGTTGCAGTTGATTGCTTTATTTCGAAACAGTAATGACAAATCCATCTGGTAAGATGACTTGCTGACCATCTTCAAACTGGCAATGACTCGCTAAGTCAACTGAATCTCTGTCTAAGATAAAATTCTCTTTAGACTGATTAAAGATTGCTTGAACTTCTTTTCCTTGGTAGTTCCACTTCAAGGATAAAACATCTAGTTTTACTTCTTCCAAGCGATAATTTCCATGCTGAATAATGCTTGCAACTTCCTTGCGAACCTTGATTAATTTCTTCATGAAATTCAGCATGTCATTGTCTTCAGAAACACGGTCCCAAGGCATGACACGACGGCAGTCAGGGTCTGGTCCACCAATTAATGCTAGCTCTGTTCCATAATAGATACAAGGGGTCCCTTTTTGAAGATAGAGGAAAGTTAGGGCTGCCTTGACATGCTGGAGATTTCCTTTGGCAGTTGTAAGGATACGCTCTGTATCATGAGAATCTAAAAGGTTAAACATCACCTCTGAGATTTGTTGCTTGTAGTACATCGACTGGCTATTGATTTCTGAAATAAACTGCTCTGTCTTTTTACGCTGACGCAAGAAATAATCCTTGATACTTTCAGAGAGTGGGTAGTTCATAACTGCATGGAACTCATCCCCTTGTAGCCAAGGTTGTGAGGTATGCCAGATTTCACCTAAAATATACAAATCAGACTTTTTAGCGAGAACTGCCTTTCTGAAATCTCTCCAGAACTGATGGTCAATTTCATTGGCAACGTCCAAGCGCCAAGCATCGATATCAAAATTTTCAATCCAGTAGGTCGCAACACTTAAAAGATAGTCCCTAACCTCCGGATTAGCTGTATTCAACTTAGGCATATAGCTAGCAAAGGCAAAGGTATGATAAGGGAGTTGTCTTGGATTCTGAAGTTTATCCTCAGTAACTGGAAATTCTTGGATATGGAACCAATCTTTATATGGTGACTTTTCTCCGTTCTTTAGAACATCCTGCCATTGGGCAGACTGGTAGCCGATATGATTGAAAACAGCATCTAGCATAATCTTGATGCCCCGTTTGTGAGCTTCCTCGACTAGATTAGCAAAGACTTCCTTGTCTCCAAAGTGACGGTCAATTTCAAAATAATCCGTCGTGTCGTACTTATGATTGGTCGTTGCTTCAAAAATCGGACATAGATAAAGTCCAGTGATTCCCAAATCTTTAAGATAGTCTAAGTGGTCAATAATCCCTTGTAAATCTCCACCAAAAAAATCATCAATATTAGGTGCAATGGCAGCATCCCACTCTCGAGCTCCATCTGGGGTCAAATTAGGATTTCCATTAGCAAATCGTTCTGGGAAAATCTGGTACCAAACGGTATTTGAAACCCAGTCAGGAACCTGGCATCCGTCGATTTCGTGAATATAAGGAAGCTTAAAGCCGTTTCCATCAGCATCCAAGTTTTCTTGAGTATGTTCTACACAACCCTTATCTCCATAAAAGATACCCTGACCTTCCTCATCAAGGAGCTCAAAGAGATACTGAATGCGTGCAAAATCAACCGATACTGTAACCTGCCAATAATCAAATAAAGCATCTGAGGTTACTTTGGTCATTTCTTTCTTAGCTTCATACTTATCCTCAATGAAAATAAAGGGATCTCCATAATGCAAAATAACCTGCTGGACATCATTTTTCTTGGTTCTAATTCGGATATGTAGCTGACCTTCTTTGTAAAGATAAGCATACTCTGATTCTGGTCTATGATAAATGGCTGTTAATTCCATCATTTGTCTCCTAAAATTAATAAAACGCAAACGTTTTCATAACTAACAGAACTAGTATACTATTTTAAGATTCGATTTGCAATTTTTATACCAGTTTTACGATAGATAGATAGATATATAGATGGACAAGGGTAAAATTGAGTAGACTCTTTAAGAGCTTTAAAAAGAGAGTTTCCATGAACCGGAAAACTCTCCATCATTACGAATCAGATGATTAGAATAAATGCTATCTGATATCTTTAATCTTCTAAAATGAAAATTTCTTCAACATGTAGTCGTAGCAGCCTTGCAATTTTCATTGCTAGTTCAAGTGTAGGATTGTACTTGTCATTCTCGATAGCAATAATGGTTTGTCGACTAACGCCTAATATTTTTGCCATATCTTCCTGACGTAGTCCCTCAGATTTTCTTAACTGTTTGATATTATTTTTCATACAGCATTAGTCTTTCTGAAAAAAATAAACGCCAAGAGCCAATACTACGATAAGGATAACAACCATCAAAATCACTCCTTGAACAAGTTTATTTGGTTCTTTATACTCTTCATCACCAGCAATCATATTACGTTTCATTGCGGTTTGAGCAAATCCTTGCACACTTACAGATAAGATCAAAATTAAGCAAGGAAGCATTTCAAGTTTGCCACCACCAACAAGTGCTTGATAGATATTAAATCCTGTCCATGCACATAAACCCAAAAGCGCTGTTTTATAGCCCCACTCCTCAGAACGCAACTGAATATCTCTGTCCATTTCATCCATCTTTTTCATGGCTTTGTTCCTCCAAATTTTTGTAATAATGTCAAGAGCTCTTTACATTTCTTATTATACTCTAAATCGATAAAATGTCAAGATGTTTTAACATTTTTACTTTTTTTTATTTTCTTCATCTATTCTAAGAATATTCCTAACTCCAATTTACAGTCTAATCAATCTGACAAAGGGCAAGTTCTTTTAATCCTATTTTATCTTGACTTCATAAGCTTCGGCTATAGATATACTTTCAGTTATGTTAGACTCGAAGTTTATCCTCTCTTTTCTGCTTTCTTATCTCTATTTATACCTTAAATGGGCTTAATCGTTATAAACTGCCTGTTTATCATGTGGTATTTTTCTACAAATTAGCAACCGAAAAAAATAAAAAGCCATTCCTCAAGGGAACAGCCTTTTCACTTATATTTAAAAGTTTCTCCTGCCAACTTATCTGCTAACTTGGGAAAGAAGGTATAAAATTTATGAGCTAAATTTAGCAAGGCTGGGAGATTGAGCTCGCGTTTGTTTTTGCCTATAGTCTTAACAATTTTTTTAGCTACTGCATCTGGCTCGAGTAGGAAGCGGTCGACCGATTTGAGGTAGGTCCCATCTGGGTCTGCCTGGTCAAAAAATCCTGTACGGATAGGTCCTGGATTAACAGTTGTCACATAGACACCATAGGGCATGAGCTCAAGTCGAAGAGCATTTGAAAAACCGATAGCCGCAAACTTGGTCGCAGAGTATAGACTAGACTTGCAAGTCGCAATCAATCCTGCCATGCTGACGATATTGATGATATGGCCTTTTCGAGTCTCCTTCATACGAGAAGCAACCAAACGTGATAGATTCATGAGAGCAAAGGTGTTAACCTCAAACATTTGATGAATGTCTTGATTAGAAATCTTGTCAAAATCTTCAAAAATTCCGTAACCAGCGTTGTTAATTAAAACATCAATCTTGCCATAACGCTGGTAAAGTTCAACAACTAGTTCTTCTAAGGCTTGAGCATCGGTAATATCAATCTCAACCAATTCAGCCTGAGGATGATTTCCGTATAGTTGAACTAGTTTTTCCTTATTTCTACCTAGCAAAATGAGTTGGTCTTGAGGCAAGAGTTTGACCATTTCTTGGGCTAGACCCCCGCTAGCACCTGTAATGAGAATAGTAGACATACTTTTCCTTTCTCAATCTTCTAGATTTCCACTTCTTCCAAGTCTTTGACCACATGGACGTTTTCAAAAACCGTTGCAGCATCTTTCTTAAGCTGGCTGATATCTTTTGAAAGAAAACGGGCGCTGATATGGTTGAGCAAGAGTCGTTTGGCTCCCGCTTCTGTTGCCACCTGCGCAGCCTGCATATTGGTTGAGTGGCCATGATTGCGGGCAATTTTCTCATCACCTTTACCATAAGTGGATTCATGGACAAGGACATCTGCATTGACAGCCAGACGCACGCTGGCATTAGTTTTTCGAGTGTCACCTAAGATAGTGATAATCTTACCAGGGCGTGGGGCTGAGATATAGTCTGCTGCCTTAATCTCGGTGCCGTCTTCTAGGATGACATCCTGCCCGTTTTTAATTTTTCCAAAAAGCGGTCCAAATGGTACGCCGGCAGCCTTGAGTTTTTCAGCATCCAGAGTGCCTTCTAGATCCTTTTGCATGACACGGTAGCCTACACAGAAAATAGTGTGATCCAACTCTTCCGCATATACTGTAAATTTATCTGTTTCAAGAATTTTCCCTAGAGAATCTTGGTTGAACTCATGGAAATGAATCTTATAGGGCAGGCGTGAACCTGACACTCGTAGACTGGTCAATACAAAAGATTTGATGCCTCGGGGACCATAGATTTCCAAATCTGTCTGCTCTTTATTGGCTTGAAAGGCACGACTAGAGAGAAAACCAGGCAAGCCAAAGATATGGTCTCCATGCAAGTGAGTGATAAAGATTTTGCTGACCTTGCGTGGTCGAATCGTAGTTTCCAGAATGCGATTTTGCGTTCCTTCTCCACAGTCAAAGAGCCAGACTTCGTTAATCTCGTCCAAGAGTTTCAGGGCGAGACTTGAAACGTTGCGGGCTTTAGAAGGCTGACCAGCCCCCGTTCCTAAAAATTGAATATCCATTTGCTTCTTTCTAATTAATCAATATATAACATAGCTGTGCGGTTTTCTGAGCGATAATAAAATTTGCCAGAAAAGGCTCTAGCTTCTAGTAGTAAATCCTCTTGGCTATATCCCTTAAGTCGCTTTCTTCCATCTGCTAAATTTTCCAGATCTGTCAAGGCTGTGAGATTTTCCAGGCTGACTACTTCCTCTTCACCAATCGCCTTCATGTAAATCTTACCAGACTCCACAAAAATTAGCTGATGGGGAAAAATTTGCGCTATCTCAAAGAGTAATTCATCCGTAATTGCTTCCTCGTTCTCTGAGAAAATGCGACCTAGTCCTTCTTTCTCGTAGCAAAATCCAAAGGATTTACCAGATAGATTGAGGCGAATAAAGGGCTTGCTTTCCAAAGCGAAACTTGGCTCAGCATTATAGAGGTTCAGTTCTTGGCTGACTTCTGCAAAATAATCGGTCGCAGCTTGAGGACTCTTTTTCTGGTAAAGCTCTGCAAAGTAGGCATTCACTACGCTGGGTGGAGGTGTAATGAGAGCTAGTTGCTCCTCTTCAGACCTACCAGCTAAAAGTTGGTCCAGATAGACCTTGTCTAGACTTGTATAGCCACCATACTTGAGTGCCAAAGTTTTGATATCAGTCATAAAATTCTTCTAATCTCCATTTGTTTCTCTCTGCAATGTAGCCTGTGATGACTTCACCATCATCTTGGTAGTCCCGTCCTTCAAGAATAGCGACACTCTCTAAATCATGAATCTTGTAAGATTTAGAAAAAGGCACGCGCAGGGTAAATACTTCAAAAATTTCCTTAATCTTATCTAGCAATAAAGCCTGCAACTGTTCGCGACTATCCTTAGATTTAGCAGAAATCAATGCATAAGGCGTTTGAGTAGGCGTAAAGTTCCCCACCAAATCTGCTTTATTATAAAGGGTTAAGCGAGGAATATCCTCCATGTCCAAATCTTTCATGATGGAGAGGACCGTTTTTTCATGTTCCTCATGGTAAGGATTGCTGGCATCGATGACATGGACCAGGAGATCTACATGCTTGCTTTCTTCCAAGGTCGACTTGAAACTTGACACCAATTCTGTCGGTAGGTCTTGGATAAATCCAACGGTATCTGTCAAGGTTACCTGTAGATTGCCCCCCAGATGGATGTTTTTAGTTGTCGCATCTAGAGTTGCAAAAAGTTCATCTGCTTCGTACTGGGTCTTGCTGGTCAAAGCATTCATAATAGTTGACTTCCCAGCATTGGTGTAACCAATCAAACCAATCTTAAAGGTACTTGACTCCAAACGTTTTTCTCGAACTGTCGCTCGGTTTTTCTCAACCACCTTGAGTTGACGTTCGATATCTGTAATCTGGTTGCGAACACTACGACGGTTAAGCTCCAGCTGACTTTCACCTGGACCACGGGAACCAATTCCCCCTGCCTGACGGCTGAGCATAATCCCCTGACCAACCAAACGAGGCAAGAGATACTTGAGTTGTGCAAGATGAACTTGTAGCTTACCTTCATGGCTTCGAGCTCTCATAGCAAAGATATCTAAAATCAACTGCATACGGTCAATCACCTTAACACCTAAGACTTCCTCTAAATTGACATTTTGTCGAGGTGTCAGACGGTTATTGACAATGACTGTCGTGATTTCTTCTGCGTCCACCATTTGAGCAATTTCTTCCAACTTACCAGAACCAACAAAGGTCTTAGAGTCGTATTTTTCTCGTTTTTGTCTGTAGCTATCGACTACAACTGCACCAGCCGTCTTAGCCAGACTAGCCAGCTCTTCCATGGAGAGGTCAAAATTATCCATACCCTGGAGTTCAACACCAATGAGCAGGACTCGCTCCTCTTTTTTCTCCGTTTCAATCATTTAAAAACTCCTCAATCTGGCTTAAAATACGGTCTTTTACACCAGATTCTCCTATCTGATAAAAGGTCACCTGCATACGATTACGGAACCAGGTTAGCTGGCGCTTGGCAAATCGACGAGTCGCTTGCTTGAGACTATCGCTAGCCTCCTCCAAACTCTGCTCTCCTCGAAAATAGGGAAAGAGTTCCTTGTAGCCAATCCCTTTAGCAACCTGCACATCTGGATAATGGTCAAACAACCACTTGGCTTCGTCTAGAAGTCCAGCTTCAAACATCAGATCCACTCTGTGATTGATACGCTCATAAAGCTGACTACGCTCATCATCCAAGCAAATAATCAGCGGATCATATAAACTTTCTTGATTTTCCAAGTCTTGACCAAAATGGGCAATTTCCAAGGCACGCATAGCACGACGACGATTAAATTGGGGAATTTCAAGACCTGCTTTCTCTACGAGATGAACTAACTCCTCATCCGAAACAGGTTCTAAGTTAGCTCGGTAGGCTAAAATATCCTCGTGTGGTGTCTCTCCACCTAGATGATATCCCTCTAGTAGACTCTGAATATAAAGTCCTGTCCCACCAGCTATTATAGCAAGTTTACCACGATTTTGAATATCCTCAATGGCCATCTTGGCTTCAGAAACAAAATCAAAAGCCGAGTAAGACTCGGTTACATCTCTCACATCAATCAAGTGATGAGGGACAGTTGCCTGCTCCTCCGGACTTGCCTTGGCTGTTCCAATATCCAGTCCTCGGTATACTTGTTGGCTATCCCCACTGACTACTTCACCGTTGAATCGCTGAGCAACTTCAATGGCTAGGGCAGTCTTTCCAACAGCTGTTGGGCCAACAATCACAATTATTTTGCTTTTCATCGTTTTTCCTTGAAAAATTCCCATTTTTTCGTTACTATTATTATATCACAAAATAGACAGGCAGAAAAATGCTATATCTTATGCTATTTCCGTCTGATTTATAAATAAAAGGAGGAAGACTCATGGCTAAAGGATTTGCTAAAGGTCTCGTAACAGGTGTTGCAGGAACTGTTGCTGCTGTTGCAGGTGCAGTATACGCATTCAAAAAGAAAGTGATTGAACCAGAAGAACAAAAAGCAGCTTTCATCGAAGAAAATCGTAAAAAAGCAGCTCGCCGTCGCGTATCACGCTAATTAATAAAAAGAAGTTGGATTTTCCAACTTCTTTTTTTCTGTTCTTTTATACTCAATGAAAATCAAAGAGCAAACTAGGAAGCTAGCCGCAGGTTGCTCAAAGCACTGCTTTGAGATTGTAGATATGACTTACGAAGTCAGTTACATATATCTACGGTAAGGCGACGCTGACGTGGTTTGAAGAGATTTTCGAAGAGTATTAAATAGCTAAATCAAACTTCAACTGAGGTTTCACTGGATCATAGTCAACCAACTCAAAATCTTCTGCTTTAATATCAAAGAAGTTGGTCTTGTCTGGTACATTCAAGACCAAACGTGGTTGGCAATTTGAAGGTTCACGACGGAGCAATTCCTGAGCTTGTTCAAATTGATTATCATAGATATGAAGGTTATTGATAAAGTAGAAGAATTTTCCAACTTTCCAACCAAAGTGTTTGGCAATCATCATTTGAAGCGCAACATACTGCATTGCATTGATATGGTGGGCCACCAGCATATCGTTAGAACGCTGGGTCAAGGTTGCATCCAGATAGATGTCCCCATCTACACGACGGACATCAAACATGGTCTGAAAGGCACATGGAAGAAGACCGTCTGTTTCCTCAAAAGCTTGGTAATCCCAGAGAGAGATGATATTGCGACGGTTCCAAGGATTAGTTTCCAACTGTTTGAGGATTTTATTGATGATGTCGTGCTTTTTAACAACAGCCCCGTAACGCTCACCGATTGTCCCTGTATCTCCAACTTCCCAGTCATTCCAGTAGTGAACATTGTACTTGTCATTGAGAACTTCTAGGCTATTTGTCTGGTCTTGGTAGATCCAAAGAACTTCTTTGATAGCTGATTTGATAGCAATTGGACGTAGGGTTGTGATGGGAAATTCACCCTTGGACAAATCATACTCCGCAAAAGCACCTGTAATGTACTTGGAGTTAGCTACTGTTCCATCCTTATACTTGGGACGAGCTTGTTCTGAAAAGACTCCTTCATTGAGAATTCGCTCAATATTTTCTTTAAAAATCTTATCTGCTTTTGTCATTTACTCTCTCCTCAACGTTTATTCTTAACTAGTATAGCATAAAAAAAGAAAGGAGGAAAATCACTCGCTTCAAGATAGTGATTTTCTCCTTCTTTTGTTTCTTATTGCAAGACAAGAGATGCTGCTCCGATCACTCCAGCGTCATTTCCTAGAGTTGCAAGAGCTAGCTTAGTTGTTGTACGAACTTGTGGGAAGGTATTTTCATCATAAACTTTTTGCACGCCTTGAAGCAGGAAGTCTCCTGCAGCTGATACACCACCTCCGATAACAATCGTTGATGGGTTTAGGATGGAACCAATGTTGGCACATGCAATACCCAAGTAGCGTGAGAAGTTACGGTAAACGATCAAAGCAAGATCGTCCCCTTCTTTTGCCAAGTCAAAGACAGTTTTAGCAGTTACTTCTTCACCGTCGTCGATCAAGCGTTTCAAGGCTGCATCGCCTTCGTATTCATCTGCATAACGACGAGTCAAGTTGACAATCCCTGTTGCAGAAGCTACTGTCTCAAGACAGCCTTTTTTACCACAGGTACATGCGATTGGTTGGTCAAAGTCAACAGTGATGTGACCAAGCTCACCAGCAGCACCAGCAACACCGTGAAGCAATTTACCTTCTGCCACGATACCGCCACCAACACCTGTACCCAGAGTCATAAAAACAACGTCTGGTTGGTTTTCACCAGCACCCATCCAGCGCTCACCAAGAGCCGCCACGTTGGCATCATTATCGATGAAGAATGGAATTTCCAAGGCTTTTTCCATTTTCTCTTTGATCGGTTGAAGAGTTTTCCAGTTGAGATTATAGGCTCCGATAACAGTTCCATTTTCACGATCAACCACACCAGGTGAACCCATACCAATCCCTTGGAAATCTGCCGCAGCCAATCCAAGCAATTCAAAACGATGTTGAATTGATTCAATCATATCGTCTACGATATGGCTCCCTTCATCCAAAATGTTAGTCTTGATAGACCATTTTTCTTGGATTTCTCCTTCTTGAGTTAAAATTGCGAACTTGACAGATGTTCCACCTAGGTCAATCCCAATAATCTTTTGACTCATCTTTTTCTCCTTTATATTTATTAATGGAAATGCTTACAGACATAGTATAACAAAATCGTCAGATTTGTGCAAAGGTTTGCGTGTTAAAAGCCAATATTAAAACATCTCATTTGCTTCACTATTTGTAAAAATTAGTCACCTAAATGTTGAATGGCATAGTTTGCTTCTTCTTTTGTAAATTTTCCAATCCAAGGAGAAGTTAGCCTGTTATAAATTTCTGTTTTTGATAAATTACTGTATTTTCGGTATTCTCTTGCTTTAACTAAGGCATTTGCTTTGTAATCTGCGTTCAAGTGATCAATGGCATACTGTGCTGCTGAGCTTGAAAAACCATGTGTAACTTGTGATGTTAACTGTTCATAAAGAGCTTTTTTTGACATATGTAAAGCCGAATTATAGCTTTTTGCTTTAGTTAAAGCAGCATTGTACTGATTCCCGACTGCTGGTTTTGGTTGCCATACACCATTGTATCCCACATAGTAACGGCCACCATCTACCCATTTATCCCTAGCCATTTTACCATCTGATTCAACATAGTAACGGCCACCATCTACCCATTCATTCTTGGCCATCTTACCGTCTGATTTTAGATAGTAATTTCCTATCCATTTATTACGGGCAGAACTTCCTTCAGCTGTCAAATAGTAATAAGAACCAGAATTTTTATCATAGATCCAATCGCTTTTTGCCCTCTTACCATCTGATTTAAGATAGTAATTCCCTACCCAAGCATTTCGGACAGCGTTTCCCGAAGCATTTAGGTAGAAATAAGAATTAGCTTTTTTATCAAAAATCCACTTATTAGTGACTTTAACACCATTTTCATAGTACGAAGACCCTACCCAGCCAGATTGGACTGTAGACTTTGGCTTATCCTGTTTAGGTGTCGTATTTTTTTGTTTATCAGATTGCTTTGGTGCAGTACCTTTGGATTTCTCTGATTGCTTTGGAGTGCTAGATTTAGGCTTCTCTGTTTGTTTTGGAGTGCTAGTTTTTGGCTTTTCTGATTGTTTTGGAGCGCTAGATTTAGGCTTCTCTGTTTGCTTTGGAGCGCTAGATTTAGGCTTCTCTGTTTGTTTTGGAGCGCTAGATTTAGGCTTCTCTGTTTGTTTTGGAGCGCTAGATTTAGGCTTCTCTGACTGTTTTGGAGCGCTAGATTTAGGCTTCTCTGTTTGTTTTGGAGCGCTAGATTTAGGTTTTTCTGATTGTTTTGGAGCACTATCTTTAGGCTTCTCTGATTGTTTTGGAGCACTATCTTTAGGCTTCTCTGATTGTTTTGGAGCACTATCTTTAGGCTTCTCTGATTGCTTAGGTAAATTATTTTCTTTTACGTTACCATTCTTAGGCGTACTCTTTTCTTGAGCAGAAACTTGCTGTATTGAAAAAGGGGACATACCTGCTGTATCTGTAAGCAAAGCAAGTCCAAGTGTTGCTGTCGCTATGCTTGTTACTATATATTTTTTTGATTTCATCTTAAACTATCCCTATTTTTAAATTTAATGACGCCTACATTATATCAAATGCTTAACTTTATTTCAATTTCAATATTTAATGTTCACAAATAATATTTAATAGCCATTATATTTTTAACTCATACAAGCCCCTAACCGCATTGCAGGCATAAATGACCTCTGCCTGTTTCAAATCTTCTACGGTCAAGACCTTCTCTTCTACTTGCCCGCTTTCAAGTAAATGCTGGCGATAAATCCCTGGTAACAGGCCTAGCTGACTAGGAGGTGTATAGAGCTTGCCATCCATTTTCAAGACCAGATTTCCAATAGAGGTTTCAAGCAATTTTCCATCAGCAGTGTGATAGATGATTTCCTGCTCTCCCACTGTCAAATGTGGTCGGTGTGTCGTCTTAAAGTAGGTAAAGGCCTGCTCCAAATCAGCTTCTTGTAGACAAAGTTTGGCCTGACAAAAGTTAGAGCTAAGTGGTGTCAATACTTGTCGTTCAATTTCAATCTCTCCAGATTTGCTGAGACTGATTCGTATCCGATAATCTTGACAGATGTCACAAGACTGGTACTCCTTCTCTATTTTTTGTCTCAAAACTTCTTGGTCAAATGGAAAGGCAAAATAACGACTAGCCTTTTGCAATCTTTCTAGATGTTGCTTTTCAAAGAGCAATTTTTTCTGGTTGATTTTCCCTGTCGTAATCAGCTGAAAACAAGGCTGTTTTCGATAAAGAACCGCTGCTTTTTGCTGGACTTCACGGTATTCTGACTCCCAAGTACTATCCCAAGTGATGCCACCTCCGACACCATAGATGGCTTGCCCTCCATGCAGTTGAATGGTTCGAATGGCTACGTTGAAAATCCGTATACCATTGGGAAGTAAGAGTCCAAATGTCCCACAGTAAACTCCTCTGGGTTGGGGTTCCAAGTCCTTGATAATTTCCATGGTCGCTATCTTGGGAGCTCCTGTGATGGAGCCACATGGAAAAAGCGAACGGAAGATTTCTACTAGATCAACATCCGGTCGTAACTGACTCTTGATAGTCGAAGTCATCTGCCACACCGTAGAATACTGCTCCACTTGGCATAAACGCTCCACATGCTCACTACCAACCTCAGAAATACGATTCATGTCATTGCGCAAGAGATCCACTATCATCATGTTTTCTGAACGATTTTTGGGATCCTGTTCCAACCAAGCCGCCTCTTTCAAGTCGTCATCGTTATTCAAACCACGTTTAGTCGTCCCCTTCATAGGACGAGTCGTCAACTCACGACCATTTTGCTCAAAAAAGAGTTCAGGACTCATGGAAATCACTGCCATATCATCATGCTCTACGTAGGCATTATATCCCGCTTCCTGCTCCACCACCATACGATTGTAAATGGCAAAAGGATTAGCACTTAAATTCTGCTTGAGTTGGACAGTATAATTGACCTGATAGGTATCTCCTTGTCTTAAATGATGGTGAATTTGGGCAATCGCCTTTTCATAGTCCTCAGCAGATGTTACTTCCTGCCAATTTGATGGCAAATCCACCTCCTCATAAGTCAGAGGGATACTGGATTTTTCTACACTATCATGAATAGTGAAATAGAGGAGATACTCTCCTAACAAGGGACCTGAGTGTACTGCTAATTTTTCCTCAAAAGCAGGTGCTGCTTCATAACTAACATAACCAACTACATAATAGCCCTGTTCTTGGTAGCTTTCCACTTGTGCTAATAAGTCCGCCACTTCTGCTAAATCTCTGGTTTTTAACTCTTTGATAGGCTGGGTAAAGGTGTATCTCTCGCCCAAAGCCCTAAAATCAATCACTGTTTTTCTATGCATATCCTAAGTATACCATAAATAAGAAGGTCCCTAGAATTTATCTAGTCAGTATTTTTTATCAGATTATCAGGAAATGTTTTAGAATTCTTTATATAATTTAACAAAATAAAAAGGTTCAGCTTATGCTGAACCACTTTTTAATCTGGCACATATTCCAATATATCACCAGGTTGGCACCCAAGTTCTTTACAAATGGCTTCTAGCGTTGAAAAACGTATAGCCTTAGCCTTACCTGTTTTCAGTATTGAAAGATTTGCGGGAGTAATACCTACACGTTCTGCTAAATCTCCTGAACGCATTTTTTTCTTTGCTAATTCGACATCTAGATTAATAACAATCATGTGATATTCTCCTTTCTCTAAATTGTAAACTCATTTTCTTCTGCAATTTCGTTTGCTTTTTCAAGGACTTTACCAATTGTCCAAACAACGAGAGCAGTAACCATGAAAGTTATATTCAGAAATGAATAACCATTGAGTGTCAAAATACCATCTCCTAGAAATGAGGCAATAAAGAGGGAAATAGAGATACGATTAGCAAGTTTGACATTATAACTTGTAAAAATCTGTTCATGAATAATATTTTGGAAGAACTGTCTAACACAAAATAGTACAAACAGAATGATAAAGCTATTGATAAAGGACAAAGCACTCACTAGTATTGAAGTATTCACCATATCAGGTTTTAAGGAAATAGTCCCAAGGTTAAATAGGTTAATCTCAGTTACATTGAAAACTGTTAAAAGGATGGATATAACCAAAGACACTCCCAAGATAAAAAGTAGGATATTAATAAAACCTAAAGCAAATGGTAAGTAGGAATTTTTCTTAGACATTAATTTCAAAACCTCGTTTCTAATCTCTACTATATTATACAATATTAGTAAGTGTTACGTACATGCATTATGCTACTTTATCTGAAAATTGATTTTTGATTGAAGTAAGCACCAAGCTAGCAATAAACAAAAATGCTGCAATCGAGAAGTTAAAAATGATGTGGGCAGGATTCAAAATAAGTTCTGTAATACCTTGGATTGCTCCTACTAGTGTCATTAGAACTGCACCTTTTTTCAAGAATGAAATGGTTGTATCTTCAAAAAGATCGCTTTCCTTAAAGTTCTTAGCAAACTGTTTTAATTTGATAAGGCCATAAGTCAGAAGTGTATTACCAGCAACAAAGGTTAGAACAAAGGCATTAACCCCTCCCCACGCTTCGTAGCCTGACCTTGTTACCTCTCCACCTTCAGGCATTAGTTGGCTGATATCAAATTGACCAAGGAAAAGAACTAAGGAAGCAATACTAAAGAAACTGAGGGTAAAGATTCCGAAATTAGAGCCTAGTGTAACAAGTGATTTAGTAAAGTTTACGATTTTAGTTGATGTAGTTTTTTTCATGATGATTTCCTCTTTTATAAAATATTTTTAGTTTTACCAACAAATGAGCTCTTTTTGTTACTACTCGAAAACTTATTATCGTTTTTCGATATATCTAGTATAGCATAATTTTTTTGAAATGCAACACTTTTTTATCGTTTTTTGATAATTTTTTTCTTTTATTTAAAAATATCTTTATTTAAGAGCAATTAGGCTTCAAATATTAAAGTCAACACTTCTAAAAAAATCAAATATGAATCCAAAACATTTTTAGTAAACTCTTTTTAAGAATATCACGTTCACTCAACATAATCTAACAAATAACCATAACCCTTTTCTTCCATTTGATTCTTAGGAATAAAGCGAATGGACAGGCTATTGATACAATAGCGTAGCCCTCCCTTGTCCTTAGGCCCGTCTGTAAAGACATGTCCTAAGTGGGAATCACCAGTTCGGCTTCTGACTTCTGTTCTGACCATATTATAAGACTTGTCTTCCTTGTAGGTCGCAACATCTGGACTGATAGGCTGGGTAAAACTTGGCCAACCACAGCCCGATTCAAATTTATCTTTCGAAGAAAAGAGGGGTTCACCTGTCGCCACATCTACATAAATACCTGCTTCAAATTTATCCCAGTAACGATTTGAAAAGGCCCGTTCTGTTTGACTATTTTGAGTCACTGCATACTCCTCAGGAGAGAGGAGTTTTTTCAATTCATCGTCACTCGGTTTTGGATATTTACTCGCATCAATAACAGGATAGGATGCTTGATTGACGTTGATATGGCAATATCCATTTGGATTTTTCTGGAGATAGTCTTGGTGGTAGTCCTCAGCCACAATAAAATTTCTTAAGGCTTCCTTTTCAACGGCTAGAGGCTGGTCATACTTTTGAGCAACTTGCTCAAAGACTTTATTGATGACTTCTAGGTCCTGCTCGTCCTTATAGTAGACTCCCGTTCTGTACTGAGTCCCCACATCATTTCCCTGCTTATTCTTACTAATTGGATTGATAATGCGGAAATAATGGAGCAAGATTTCTTTTAAAGAAATTTGATTGGCATCGTAGGTCACATGAACAGTCTCAGCATGCCCGGTTTGGCCGATCAATTCATACTGGGTTGTTTCTCCTCTACCATTCGCATAGCCAGAAACAGCATCTGTCACACCTGCTACTCTTGAAAAATACTCTTCAACTCCCCAGAAACAGCCTCCCGCTAGATAAATTTCATGTAGGTCAGCATCTTTACTTGGCTCAGTTTTTTTCTTGTCCTTTTGTCCTTGACTAACTGCTGCCTTCTCGATTTGAGTGGTATCTGTGTAGCTTGCGCTTCTTTTTTCCCAAAGAAATAAAAGTCCGATAATAACGCAAATGATGATTCCTATGAATACAATTATTTTTAATTTATCATTCATGATGAGCCTCTAATCTATGCTTTTTAAAGTCTTTAAAATAGTTTCTTTGTCCATAAAACCTGGCTGGGTCTTAACTAGTTTGCCTTCTTTATCGATAAAGGCCTGAGTCGGATAAGAACGGACTCCGTAACTTGCTAAGAGTTTTCCCGAAGGATCTAGCAATACTGGTAAAGCTTTATAGTCCAAACCCTGATACCATTTTTGGAAGTCTCCTTCTGCTTGCTCTCCTTTTTGTCCAGGAGAAACAACTGTCAAGATGATATAGTCATCACTTTCTTCTTTAGCCAGCTCATCTGTATCAGGGAGGCTGGCTAGACAAATAGAACACCAAGATGCCCAAAATTTGAGATAGACTTTTTTGCCTTTGTAATCTGATAGGCGATAAGTTTTACCATCAACTCCCGTAAGCTCAAAATCTGGAACTTCTTCTCCTTTTTTTGCTACCTGAGAGCTAACTTGCGCTTGTTTGTCCCCATTTTGTTTATCAGCCTCGCTCGTCGTTTGATTGTTACAAGCCGATAGACAGACCAGACTAGCACAGACCAATACAGTTGCTTGCCATTTTTTCATTTCCATCACCTTTCTTATTAGATATATGAATATAGATAACGATTTCATAGCTCTATTATATACCTACCTTTCTAAAAATACTTGGAATCTGCTCGGAAACTAATAGCGCTTCTTGATGACAAGAAAACTCCCACCTGCTTAGCAGACGAGAGCTTTCAACTTTTTATCTATATTTTTCTTATAAAATCTTGGGGATATTGTGCACGCGCTCCTCCAATAAGCTTGGGACGACTAGCAAGTGCAGTTACATGAGCTTGACCAATCTCTTTCAAAATTGGTCGAATAGGCACCTGAACATGTTTGACATGCATGCCTATAGAAGTGTCACCAATATCCAGACCTGCATCTGCTTTTATAAATTCGACTTCAACTGGGTCTTTCATATACCGAAAGGCCGCCAATTGACCAGAACCTCCAGCATGTAATGTAGGTAGTACACTGACTATTTCCAAATGGTATTTGATGGCAACTTCTCTCTCTACTACAAGGGCTCGATTTACATGTTCACATCCTTGAACAGCAAGATGGATCCCTTTAGATGATAGGATGTCTAAAATCTTTTCGACAATTAGTTCCCCAATTTCTTGACTGGAGGCTTTTCCAATATGTCCTCCTATCACTTCACTAGAAGAAAGCCCTAAAACGAAGATAGATCCTTCATGGAGAGAAGCTTTTGCTAATACATCTTCTAGGATTTCCTCTACCTCTTTTTGTAATTGTCCTTGGTCCATACTTTACCTCGCTTATTTCTTTCTATGATATCGTTTTTTCATTATTTTAGCAAGCTAAGTGACGTAATAGAAAGTATTTATCTATAGCACCTCAATTGAGTTTACAAAAATTATCATATAGTCTAAGCCTAATCAAATCCAAATCTAAAACGAAAAAAACAGAGAATTCTATTTCTCTGTCTTTTTTTTAAATACTTCAAACTTTCTGGAGTCCTTGGACGGCATCGTGATTGATGATGATTTGACCGTATTCTTGGAGAACTGAACGGCTGATATCACTATCATCAGCAAACTCACGCATGCGAGCCAATAACCAAGCTGGATAAAGACTTGGATGATCTTCTACATCAACCAAGACTGTTAGATAGTATTGGTCGTTCATTTTGTAAAGTTCTGAAGTCTCCATTTGGTAATCAACGGTTTTCGCAAAAGAAACCAAACTAGTTAAGTCGTCAAAGCGTAGGATGTAGTAGATATAAGGTTCTCTTTTCCCTTCATCCACCTCAGCAATTTCATCAATCGCTGCTTCTTCCTCTTTTTCAACCTGCTCTAAAGATTGGATAGCTTCAATGTCTTCTTTAGTTTTCTCTGCCATGGTTTTTTCTAATGTTTTCAAAAACTCATCTGGAGACATTTTTGCTAGTTCATCCATGTCGGGAAGGTCTGCCAAATCCTCAAAATCCAAATTTTGGTCAATCTTAGACTTGGTTACAAAGACGTCGACCTTATCAGGCTTCGGTGTCACTCGGAAGCTAAGCATACCTGTATCCAAGAAACTGTCTGGCATCTCTAACTCATCCAGAATGGCGTAGAAGAACTCTTCTGTTTTTTCTTGTGGAACGAGAAAGTCTGCGATTTCCATCCCACGATCCATCAAATCTTCTAAAGACATCGTGATTTTTAAAGTCGTATCACTGATTTGTTTCATTTTCATAGTTCGTAACCTCATACTTTCAGTTCTATCTATTATACAAGATTTAAATGATTTTATCAAAAGAATGGCGTTGGAATGTTCATTGATATCTAGTATAGAACACTAAATTATGATTTAGAATTCTTTATTATCAAAGATAAAACACTTCACTATGCAATAGATCTAGTTCGTGCAAAAATCAAACGAAGTTAACAAAACACCTATAAAACTTAAGCTTTATAGGTGTTTTTATTGTAGAAAAATTTAATTAAAAATCAGTTAGAAACTTAATTATTTTCTTGGCTCGTTTGTGTCTTAGGTTCAGTAGATTGATTTTTTTCCTCAGACGTAACAGATGAGCTTTCTGTTTGTTGTGTTCTCTCTACTTCTGTTGTTTCGAAAATGTGCCCCTGACTATTTGCCACAGTTCGTTCCTGAGTTGTTTCCTCGGTTGTAACAGTCGTCCAAATTCCATCTGCATTGAGCTTGTACCCGTCAGGACTTGTTCCATTTCTTAGGAGAGAACCATTTGTTTGGAAATAGTACCAGTTACCATTCAGTTGTTTCCAACCAGTTTCCATGGCACCACTTGCATTGAGGTAATAGCGTGCCCCATTTATCTCTTGAAGGCCTGTTAGCATGATACCTTCTTTATCTAGATAGTACCAAAGACCTTTGTCTTTGAACCAACCAGTCTTCATGGCACCACTTCCTGTGAAGTAGTAATAATGGTTATTGAACCATTTCCAACCAGTTTGCATAGCTCCGCTTGTGTTAAGGTAATAACGGGAATCATCAATCTCTTGAAGGCCTGTTAGCATGATACCTTCTTTATCTAGATAGTACCACGTGTCCTTATCTTTTAACCAGCCAGTCTTCATCGCTCCACTGCTTGTGAAGTAGTAATAATGGTTATCGAGCCATTTCCAACCTGTCTGCATAGCGCCGCTTGCATTGAGATAATAGCGAGAACCATCGATTTCTTGGAATCCTGTTAACATGACACCGTCTTTATCTAGATAATACCAGACGTCCTTATCTTTGAGCCAACCTGTCTTCATGGCTCCACTGCTTACGAAGTAGTAATAATGGTTATCGAGCCATTTCCAACCTGTCTGCATAGCGCCACTTGCATTGAGATAATAGCGAGAACCATTAATCTCTTGAAGGCCTGTTAGCATGACACCGTCTTTATCTAGATAATACCAGATATCTTTGTCTTTGACCCAGCCAGTTTTCATATCCCCATCGCTAGTAAAATAGTTCCAATGACCATCAAGGAAGACCCAGCCAGTTTTCATGATTCCATAGTTGTCAAAGTAGTAGGTCTTTCCATTAATTTTTTTCAGACCAACTGAAGGAACACCTTCTCCATCATAATAATACCAGCTTACCCCAATCTTTTGCCAACTAGAAGCCCTTCCTTGAGCCTGTAAGCTACCATTACTTGCAAAGAACATCTTCTTGCCATTAAAGACTTGTAAGCCAGTCAGCATTTTACCGTCTTTATCAAAGAGATATTTTTGACCACCAATTTCAGCTAGTTCATTGTATGTTCTAGCACCAGACCATGTGATATAGTACCAAGCCCCATCATGTTTAAACCAACCTGATTCCTGCATGCTTCCATCTTTCTTGAGGTAGTACCAGTTTCCATCTATTTTTTCTTTAGAATCTTTCAGATGAAGCCATCTATCAGCCTGCATTTGACCTTGTCCATTAAAGAAATAGTAGACCCCATTAATTTTTTTCCATCCGATAGCCATTTGATTATCAGATAGACGATATTTCCAGTAGCCATCTTCCTTATACCACTTTTCTGATACTGTGGGAATATCAGGGAAAGAATCTGATACATTGGAAAAACCACTATCGCTAATATCAAATACTGTCGCATCTTTGGTCTTACTATAAGCCTTGATTGTTTGTATATTTTTTTCTCGGAGCAAATTAGTTGTTGATTGACGATTGATATCTAATCCACTTGTTTGAACAACTATGCTCGGTGACAGATTTTCAATAAAGTTAACTGTGTTTGAAATTGTAGCATCAAAATGATGATTCCATTTCATCATATCTACTTTACCAATTACAGGACCTAATCTATCTTCAGCACCCTGATCATTATCTAAGTCTCCACCTAGATATATTTTCTTGCCTGCTACATTCACTACCGCGACAATTGAGTTAGAGTTATCATCATAGACTCTTTTTAATTTCCCATCAGGACCATACTCATTTTTATAATTGTATAGTTGAATATCCATATTGCCCAATTTAAAATGACTATCCTTATCAGAAATATCTTGGATAAGAGTTACACCACGTTCTAGAGCTGTTCTCACTGCATTATCATAGTTATAGAGATTATCCCACAATCTCCACTGTGTTGTAATACGTTCGTCTGAATATTTTTTGAGATAAAATCTGTCAACAGGGTAGCGTTTTAAAACTTCATCTGCAGTACCAATATGATCACTATGAACATGGGTTCCTAAAACAAAATCTAATTTTTTAACACCAACTTGTTTTAAATGTCGGAAAAGTCTGTCCTCTATTGTGTCTTCATTCTCCCTACTAATTCCCCAACGGTCTGGATAGAGTAGATTACTTCCATCTGGAAAATCATAGTCTTCACCCACATCAATTAAACCAAAATGTCCATTGCTTTCTAAGAGAATAGCATCACTTCCTGACTTTGATTTCAAATTAATAAAATGAATCTTATTACCTCCACCAGTAGAAATAGTATCAGCAAAAACAGGTTTTGATAAAGTTAGTATCACTAAGGTATATAGAAAACAACTGTATAATACTAGACTGTTTATTTTTAAATTATTCATATAAATTATACTTCTCTTTATTTAATTGAACATTCTGTTAACTTTTCTATTTATAAAAGTTTAGGCAATGATTATTTTCGATAAGCTTTTATACCATGGCTGTACCATTCCTGCATTTCTTTTGATGGCGGAGTCATATAATCACCATACATCTGTGTTAGAAAGGCATCATAGTTTTTAGGAATTGGCATCATTCTTCCTTCAAACTCTGTTAAAATTAATTCTTTATAAGTATCTATTGGAAAAACACCTTTCATTCCTTCTTTGTCAACTCCAACAGCTCCTTCATAAGCAGGATTTTCTGTCACACTATTTTTAACTAATTGATCTATTTTCTTATAGAAATATCTCGGATTAACAAGCCTAAGAGGATACCATGTACACAAACGGAGGAAGTCTTTTAATTTGCTATCTCCATGAACAGCACGTTCTTTTTTGATATAGGCAAGCTGACGCAAGGCAACATATTTATAGCTCTTGTCAACGATACTCAAATCTGAAAATTGATCAATCGGAAAAACATCAATGAACAAACTTGTATCATGACGCTTGTATTTTACGTTATCTTCAATAACTGTTGTTGTATCTAAAACAGCTGCAAAATTATGGAAATACCATGAAGAAGTATCGTAGGAAAGGACTCGATATACAGGATGTTGGTCTTCCTCAATCGCTTTTAATAGACGCTCATAGTCTTTTCTATACAGTGAAATATCGATATCATCATCCCAAGGAATCATTCCCTTATGACGAACAGCTCCCAACATGGTTCCATAGCTAAGGAAATAAGGAATGTCATTTTTTTTACAAATTTCATCAACATAGTCCAAAATACCTAGTTGAATTTCTTTAATCTCATTTTTTTCTAAGTACTGCATTTAATCCTCCAATTTATAGGCTTCAAATTCGTGACTATAAAACTGTTTTTCTTTTGGTGGGAGAGTCATATATTCACCATAATACTGCTTCAAAATAGCATCGTATTGTTTCGGTGCTGAAAGCAATAAATGTTCAAAAGGAACTTCAATCAAATCTTCAAATACTTCTTTGGCAAAGACTTCTTTTTCCTTAAATTTGGAAGGAATAAAAGCGATATATTTACCATCTTTTACCCTATACTTTTGAATTTGCTGTTCAATTTGACTCGCGAAATAACGTGGAGAAATAGGACGAAGGATAAACCAGAAGAAGGAACGAATCAAGTCTTTTAACTTACTATCTCCATAAACAATATTCTTATGCTTACTAAAGGATAATAATTTAAAACTTTCCAACTTATAGCAAACATCGATAACTTTAGGATTGTTGAAAGAATCCATTGGAAAAATATCAATGAAAATTCCAGAATCATACGTCTTAGTATTTCGTGTATCCACTATCTTTGTTGTTGAATCTACAACCTTAATAAAATTATTATAATAGCGATCATCAGTTTCTAAGGCTAAAATCTTATATTTCGATTGTTCTTTAGTGAATAACTGGATAAAACGTTCGTAGTTTTCACGTGTCATAGAGAGGTCTATATCATCATCCCAGGGGATAAAACCCTTGTGACGAATAGCTCCAATCAGGGTGCCATAATTGATAAAATAATCAATATCATACTTTTTACAAAACGAGTCAATAAAAGCTAAAATATCGAGTTCAATTTGTTTAGCCTCTTCTATACTTAATCTTCTCATCTATTCCTCCTAAGATTTTTTAATACGTTTTTTGAGCGAGATGACATGACCTAAAAATTCATAAAAGATACTATCTTTGGTCCAAACGAGTAAAGCAATATAGCTAAGAGCTGATAAGGCCATGATGATCACCATATTGATTAAGAAAGGTAGGTTGATAACCATCTTGACCGGATAAACAACATTAACTAAAAAATAGATTGGGACAAATGTCAATGCGAAAAGAGAATAACGCACCGTATATTTGAAGATATGTCCTAGATTAATGAGCTTGGTCTTATGAATAAAGATAACGTAAAGTATTAGGAGAAAACTTTCCGATAACATCGTCGTAATCAAATAATACTCCGGTGTAATAATGTTATTAAAGTAGAGGAGACTATCAAGAACTAGGTTTAGTCCACCTGCAAATAAGGTATAAACTGTAATTCTTTTTTCAAATCCATTTGTAAAGAGAATTTGAGAGCCTAAAATAGTATCTAGGGCAAGAATAATGGTACGAAAAGCAAAGAGGGATGTCAATATGCCACCACCAATATACTTCTCACTACCATACAAAAGGATTGCATTTGGCCCTAAAATCATCAACCCAAAACTAAGTGGAATGATGAAGAAGTTGAAAATGCGACTTCCTCGATTCACCAAATTTACATACTCTTCTTTTTTTCCAATACCTAGATAGTAGCTCAAGCGAGGAACACTGACTCCAATCGCACCTGTAACAACACCTGCGATAACCGTTACAATCCGTTGTGCCATCGTATAATAACTGACATTTACATCAACTCCGGTTTTTACCAAAAAGAGACGATCAAGGAAGGTGAATAACATATTGGCATTGGCAAAGATTAGCATGGCTGTCAAAGGAAGAAAGAGAGGTTTAAATTCCCCCAAAGAAACCTTTACAAACTGGATATCTCTTTTTATCCAAAAATAACTAATGAGGTAATTGATCAGAGTTGAAAGACTCATAATCAGTGTATAGATAACAATATCATGCTCATTTTTTACAAACACAAAGATGGATACCAACATGAGAATGCGGATGAATGCTGTTTTATAAAATAAAAAACTATAATTCTCAAGCGCTTCATTCACCCATTCGATTGAGAATATTTGTGCAATGAGTTGAACCCCCATTACCAAAAAAATCTTTTGTATGACAGGATTACTATTAAAGAATAAAGGATATGATAAAAGATAGACGGCACTTGTAATAATCGTACAAGCTACACACAAATAAAAAAGACTTGAAAAGACTTTATTTAATTCCTTCTTATTATCTTTTACATTACTAATAGCTCGAAGGCCGTAATTATAGACTCCATAGGTTGCAAAGGGTAAGAAAAAAGACAGGATGGTATCAACAGAGTTGAAATAACCATAGTCTGTTCGATCTAGAACACGCGCAACATAAGTACCCGTCAAAATTGGGAAAATAATATTTAAAACACGAATACCCATATAAGCCAGGGCATTTAATTTTATACTTTTCATTCAATTTACCTCGTTGATTTATTATATCATAAAGTTAGTTAAAAAACCTATTTGGCTGGGAAATCTGTTCCTCAAGCCATGTTTGTCCTCCCTGACGAAATCTTATCCAAATCCTCTAGGAAGACTTTTCTACATCATTCTGTCAAATCTGAATTTTTCCCAAAGACAAAGGAGGACTATTCTAGTCCTCCTTTGCCTTGGATGATTTTTAATTCTTTATGTATATCAAATCATTAGAGCGCAAAAGAAATCACACCTAAAACTGAACGATTTAGATTTCTCACTTCTTGCATACTTTCTTCAAATTTTTTATATCGAGTGACACCATATTCTTCTACGAATAAAATATTCTCAAATGCTAAAAGATCCTTGATATTTTTCAAATTGACAAACTGAACTCCTTCAAGATTCAGTTTGTATTCTGCTTGTAATTTATTCAAAATACGATTATCTGAACTTACGATTGCTAGGGGTTGACCTTGACACTTGTAACTCAATAGTTCAGAAAGATTTTCAACAGTGGTAATAGTTGAAACCAAGTCTACTTGATAAGTTGAAAAATCACCTGCACGATTAATAGTTGGATTGAAAAGATATACTAGAACATTTGCCAAGATAACCAAGATGACACAGAGAATACCAATAATCACTAAGCGTAAGATAAGATTTTTCAAGTTAAAGCCAAGAGCAACTTCTCCATTCGGAGTCAATTCTTTAGAGTTAACTGTTTCAAGTTTTTCAATCTTAACGTCTGTATAGATAGACTTGAATTTGTCAATCAATGAATCAAACTTGCTTTCAAGGAAATCATTCACTTCCTTACTTGGAGTTAAAATTTTAACAGTTACACCTGCATCATCAATCAATGGGTTAATCGTTAATTTTTTTGTCCAATAGTCACTTGCAGAATTCTTCAATGCTGTTTCTGTAGTATCTAAATCTTTTGCAATTTCTTTCATCTTATCAGAATCAACATCATTGAAAAGAAAGGCGCCATTGAGATTACCATCAATTAGTTTTGCATAGAAGTCACTATAGCCACCAACTTGATGATTCAAAATTGTTTTTGATGATGTTTCTGGAGCAGTTATCTTATAGGTGATATAAGTAGAATAACTAGTAGAATCTTTGACTGTATTTTTATTTTTTACAGCTTTTAAAGTAAATGGTACAGCTATGAGAGCAAATAAGGCTAGTAAAGCTAGCAAATTCACTTTACGTTTTTTATAAAGATTTGCGAACAAATCAGCTACAGAATAATGTTCAAACATGTATTTCCCCTTTTTTGATTAAGTGATGATTTTCTTTTGTAAGCATTTTTGCCACGAAAATGATAATAAGAACAATTCCCCAGAATTGCATTGTAAAAAGATTAAAGAAACTCTCTGAAAAGCTACTTCTAGGCATAAAGAATAAATTATTCAAGATTAGCAAAGATAATGCAAATAAGATTGTTCTTGAGCGATATGCCACTTGCAACATAGCTATAAAGAGCATACCAAGTAAGATACTTAGTAGAAATAGTCCCAACATACCATAATCAGTATACAATTCCATGATATAACTACTTCCAATACCATGGCCTCTTAGATATTCTTTGTTTAGAACGAGATAGGACAGATTGTGGGCATAACTATTACTATCAATCGCTAGTTCAATACTATTTGTCGTATGTTCAAATGGTTTGGCACCAAATATGATTCCGATACTACCTCTCGCAAAATAGTCAACAACCGGACCAAAAGTGAAATTTCGGAAGTCTCTATAAGGAAGACTACTATTGTACAGGAATCCTCTCGCTAAAACTCCAAAACTAGTTCCTTGTTTATAAATGAAATCGAGTAATAAATCAAAAACTCCACTATGGGACACTTGAGCATTATCACGAACATAGTTTAATGCTCCCATCGCAAGCATGAGAACAGGTGTTCCAAGATAAATAGCCATTTTTTCTTTGAAACCGATCCATTTACCTTTCTCCGTTTGTTCACGCATAAAGTAGTAAACAAAGGCAAAAATCAAACTTAGAATAAAGGGATTTCTAGTACCAATTACTAAGTGAATCAAGTTAGCCACGATATAGGCAACTAAAACCATTGTCGCATGTGACTTTTTAGGTTTAGTTGCTAAGTAAACACACATGGCATAAACCGTGAAAGTCGATAAGATATAGGTAAAGTAGGGCAATTGGCTTTCAAAATTTGCATAATAATTGTAATAAGAAGTTTGCAAACGGTATAGCAAGCGCTCAAATAGTCTAAGAAAATAAAATGGATAGGTGAGTAAAAATACACTCAATGAAACAAAACGTAATTTTTTTATATAATTGATATTAACTGTTTTTTCTACTTTTACAGGAGCCTTGCTTTTTCGAGCAAGATAATAATTCGCTATAAAGCTACCTATAGTCAATCCTAAGATAGAAACAATAACAACTAGGAAAGCAAATCGATAAGCAATTGGTTGATAGGTGTCTAGCGCTCCATCTCTAAAATAATCAATGGTGGGTCTGGATACCAAAAATATAAAAATTGTGATAAAGAATATAAAGTGAATCAAATAGTATTTGATATTATTCCAGCAAAGTAGCAGACTGCTAATTAAGAGCAAAAGCAAAGTTGTCAGAAGTCCTACGTTGTTACTGGTAAACAAATAAGTGATTCCGCTTATTATGGTTACGATATAGCTTAGAATCGTAACCGTTAGAAACATTCGTTTGCCATCAACCATCTCAGGCCCTCCTTTTCTAATTAATTTTTTTCGACTGCTCAATATTTTTAAACAATAATATTCTATACAATCTTACATTTACAGACAAAGCTAAAGCACTAATACGTCTTCCTTTTCTAAAAATGGTATTTTTGAAAATAGCAAAGGCATGTTTTTTTAAATAGCCATAAATCTTTGGATAGTCTTTAAACCCTTTGAAATTATCATCTAGAAGCATTTTATCCAAGATAAAGAAATGTGCATATGCAAGTCTAAAGAAAGCTACTTCTGTTAAGTTTGGATATTCCTTAACAACTTCAGTATAAAATTTTTGATAAATATCAATGTAGGCTAAGTCCTTTTCCGCATATGGTTTGGTAGTAATACTGTCTCCTCGATGGAAATAATAATAGTACGGTTTGGTATTAACAACATACTTTTTAGCTACTTTAATGAGTTCAAAATGATAGTAGGCATCTTCATAAATCAAGCCCTTTGGAAAAGTTAACTGTGCTGCAATTTTCTTTTTGATGAGTTTGTTACAAATAGTACCAGGTATTTTCTCACCAATTAAATATTCTCTAAGGAATGTTTCAGTATCACATACAAAATAATCATCCTGATTTTCAGTTTGCGGACTCTCACTA
The DNA here is from genome assembly GCF_019929665.1 of Streptococcus infantis. Classification (GTDB taxonomy): domain Bacteria; phylum Bacillota; class Bacilli; order Lactobacillales; family Streptococcaceae; genus Streptococcus; species Streptococcus infantis_H. The sequence goes on from NZ_JAHZPZ010000002.1 coordinate 161,908, forward strand.
TTGGCATAGACATTCATAACACCACAGCTGGAAACATCCGCATCTTCTTTGACTAATTGTTGATATAAGCTAGCAATCATTTCAGGATGAATATAATCGTCCGAATCTATAAAAATAACATAGTCCCCGTGGGCTTGCTTCAATCCATCATTTCGAGCTTGAGATAGTCCTTCATTTTCTTTGTGATAGACCAAAACTCTTTCATCTTGCTCAGCAATTTGTTCACACAAGCGACCACTTTCATCTATCGCCCCATCATTAACAAGAATAATTTCGAGATTTTTATAGGTTTGTTGCTGAATGGATGCTATTGATTTTTCAAGGTATTGCGCCACATTATAGACTGGAACAATGACACTAATTAATGTAGTTTCCATGCTACTCCTCTAGTAGTTTTTCTACTTGTTCAATTTGTTTAGCAATTGTAAATTGCTGAATAAATTGGCTAGCTTTGTTAACATCAAAGCTTGATACACATGTCATGTAGTTATCAATTGCTTGAGCTGCTTCTTGATTGCTTTCAATGATTTTACCAAATCGACCTTCCTGAGATAATTCTTCTGCTCCGCCAACCTTGGTAGACACAAAGGGAACCCCTAGACTCAAGGCCTCAACATAGACCCCAGGAAAACCTTCCTGTTTGGACATGGATAATAGGACTTTCATATGAGAGAGATACTGATAAGGGTTCTTTTGATAGCCTAAAAAATGAATGTAGTCTTCAAGTTTGTATTCCAGCACTCTTTTTTTCAATTCACTTTCCATCTCTCCAGCACCTATAAAGTAGAGGTGATATTTCTTACCTTGTTGGTGCAAAAGTCGTATAACTTCTACTACTCGGTCAGAACCTTTATTTTCCTCAATACGTCCAATGGTACAGATACTTTGAGGAGCTATCTCAATAGCAATCTTTTCTTTTGATTTTTCCAAAATACTTTCAAAATCGTAACCATTATAGACTGTTACTAATTTCTGTGAGTAATCTGGATAAACTTCTTTGATAGAATTGCTGGTTTTCTTTGAAATTCCTACTATCCTATCAGCAGCATCCAATTGTCGTCTATGAGAATCACGCTTCGAACGATCTGTTAAAAATTCTTCAACACTTCCATGAATCCAAGAAATCTTCTTCACTTCTTGTCGTTTAGAAAATAAAAGAGGAGGATTCATAATAGTAAAGGAAACCTCTACATCATATTGATCTTTTATAAGTAAGCGTCTTATTAATCTTGGGAAATAAATTCTCAATCTCCACAGTAGTGCTCTTAACCATCTTGGTTGACAGTAATCTTGTAAGGATTTTAAAATTCTCACATTTTCAGGTACTGGTTCGTATCCTTTATCAAAATGTTCTATTTCAAGAATGTCAATATCATACTTTTCCGGATTCAAGTTTGAAACAATCGTTGATAAGATTTTTTCTGCACCTCCACCTAGAGAGAAGGACCACATAAAAAATAGAATTTTTTTCTTATCCACCATACTCTCCCTTATATTCTCTATAGCTCTTATCCATATCTGCTATTATGGCATCGTGGTGAGGTACTTGCTTGTCAGCTGGAGGTGGTGTCATATAGTCACCAAAAGCTGTGCTAAGATAAGCATCATAGCCGACCGGAATAGGCATTTCTGTTCCCTCGAAAGGTAGGAAGATGTTGTCTTCAAAGGCCTGAATTGGATACTTTTTCTTCATGTATCCTGGCCCTGAACATAATTCTGTAATGCCATCACTTTCAGCTGGTCCATACTTGGTCATTTCTTTCTCAGCCTTTTTCCAGATACGATAGCGAAGCGATTTAGGAGTCAACCCTAGTAAAATGGTACTACCCCACTTCATGAGAGCTCCATGCTTTTCTGGAATGGTTTGTGCACAAAATAGAGAATAAATCAAAGCCCAGCGGACTTGTTTCTTGCGCTCTACTGGATTTTTAGGGTAGTAGTCCAAGGGAAGAACATCTAAAGCCAAGCCGTGGGGAAGATCCAAATCTTGTTGATAAGGCTTGATACAAGTCGTCTCCTTATCACGAATGGTGATAAAGAGGTTACGGTCTACATAGTCTTTAGAACTCTTTGATAGGAAGTAACGCTCATCCGCATATTGAGGCCATAACTCTGCTAGTTTTTCATAGTCCTTTCGTGGCATAAAGAAGTCCAAATCATCATCCCAAGGGATGAAACCTTTATTTCGTAAAGCTCCAATAGCTCCTCCGCCACACAAATAACAGAGCAATCCATGTTCTTTACAAAAGGCGACAAAATATTCAGCCATCTCTAAGCTACGGGCTTGAATTGCCTTTAAATCACTCATCTCATTCTCATCCTCTTCTATAGAATTACATCATTTCATTATACCATAAAAATGGTCAAAAAATCCATCTAACCATGTGAAAAATCAAAGCCTGAGACATCCATTTAGTTAGATGTTTAAAGCTTTGATTTTAATTAATTTTTTTATCTGAATCCCATTTGGGCTAGCTTATTCTGGTAAGCTTTTTGATCCACTCGAAGGGCTTGGCCTCCATAGACATCATAGTCATCTACCCAGTCTCCAAGTTCCGGTACTGTTAGTCTTTCAATACCGTTCTGACCTCCTTCAAGGACGGATAATCCGTTGGTCAATAAGAAGGTATAAGGAAGGTTTGTAGATGTCATAGCGAATACTTTACCAAGTGCTTCTGAACCTGTGAAAAGTTTTGTAGGATCTTTAATTTGCTGTAAAACAGCTGTCATGACTTGTTGCTGTCTACGAGTGCGTCCATAGTCCCCTTCATCATCATCACGGAAACGTGCATAGTTGAGAAGAGTTGAACCATTCATTTGTTGCGTTCCGACTTTAATGGTTTGTGTAGGTGATTCGGTTTCTGTCGCATGCAAGTCATCACCGACTGTAGCTTCTGTAACTGGAACTCCATTTAGAGTTGAAAATTGAGCATCAATAGTCACACCATTAGGGAAAAGGGTGTCAATGGCAGTCGCAAAAGCTTGGAAATCAACAAGGGCATAGTATTTGATGTCTAAATCAAAGTTATCTTTGAGGACCTTACGCACCATTTCAGCCCCTTGTTTTCCTTCTTGTTCCCCCAATTCGTAGGCCAAGTTCAACTTATGGTCAGCTTGTTTTTGTCCGTTAATAACTTGGCTATAACCATCAATATAAACTAGGTTATCACGCATAAAACTTACAAGCTTAAGTTTTTTATCCTTACCACTTACATTGAGAACCATAATAGAATCTGTCCGTGTTTCTGAACTATTCTGTCCAATACGGCCATCTGTTCCTAAGATAAGAATATTGACACCATCTCTTGTATCCTGTCCATTGAAAACTTCAACTTGGGCAGCCTTGGCATCTTTCGACCCGCTTGAGCCATTCGGATTGGCTGACTGGAAACCTTTCAAGAACATAAAAATCATTCCTACTGCAGCACAAAGCAACAGCATTCCTAACCAAGCAAGTATGCGTTTAAAGCGAAAGACTCTTTTTTTCTTTGGTTTCTTCTGCTTAGGAATCTTAGCTTTTGGTTGCGGTAGACTAGTACGTCGACTAGCTCGACTTCGATTAGTATAACTCGGAAGCCCTGTGTTAGGTTCTGTATAGTCTTGGCTTTCTGCTTCTTCTACGACAACTGAACGAGCTTCTTGTTGACCATCCAGCTTAGCTTGTAAAAAAGCAAACTCTCTCTTTTCTTTATCATTTAGATAGTGGATGTTTTTTAATAGATAGTCGTAACGTAGTTTCTCATGGTGTGTCAGAGGATTTTCTCTAGTCATTCCTTCTCCTTCCCTTTATCCTGTATGGTATAGATAGGGTAAGCTCCTAGTACTTTATAGTGGATCCCAATGGTTTCTAATTCTTTTTGAGCAAAATGGACCAATTCTTTATCAGCATAGTCCACATCAATGATAAAAAAGTACTCACCTAGTGCTGTTTTTAGGGGGCGACTCTCAATCTTAGTTAGGTCAATCCCACGCCAAGCAAAAGTAGAAAGCGCCTTATATAATGCACCTGGAAGATTATCTGGCAAGGTCAAGGCTAGACTCATTTTCTTAGCATTTGCATTCAAGGGCATTTGCGGTGCCTTGGGACCTAACACCCAAAAGCGAGTGAAATTGGCTTCCATCTCTTGAATATCTTGAGCAATTAATTCCAAACCATATTCTCCAGCCGAACTTTTGGGGGCAATGGCCGCAAAAGGCTGATCTGGATGTTCGGAAACGTAGCGAGCAGCATAGGCTGTACTGGCCGTTACTTCTAATTGAGCATCTGGATAATGCTCATCGATAAATTTCTTCCCTTGGGCTAATGCCTGCGGATGAGAAAAGATTTTCTCAATTTTAGATTGCCCTGGCACTGCCATCAACTGTTGATGGATTGGCTGCACAATCTCAGCCACTGCTTGAATCCGAGCTTGATGGAAAAGATAGTCTAGGGTCTCATGAACACTACCTTCAATAGAATTTTCAACTGGTACTACTGAATAGTCTACCAAACCTTGTTCATAGGCCTTGATAACGTCCGTAATATTTGAAAAAGGCTCTAGTTCCTCATGAGGAAAAGCCGTTTGCACTACATGGTGCGAAAAAGATCCTTTAGGGCCTAGATAGGCAATTTTCATCTCAGTTCCTCTATAATTTCTTCTGGGCTTAATCTTGCCACATCTACAACTCGACTAGCTACTTCTTCATACCAAGCCTGTCTTTCATTAAAAATCGCTGCCAAATCTTCCTTGCTATTCTTTAAAAATAGTGGACGTTGATTGTCCTTATCAGCTGAAATTCGCTGGTAAAGGGTCTCAAAATCTGCTTTTAGATAAATATTGTCGGAATTTTCCTTCAGCAAGTCACGATTTTTCTGAGAAATGACCACTCCTCCACCAGTAGACACGACCTGGTTTGTTTTTAGTAAGTCAGCTAAAACTTCTGATTCCACCTGGCGGAAGGCAGCCTCTCCTTTTTCTTCAAAGAAACGAGCAATCGGCATCCCCAGTCGGCCTTCCAGCAAGGCATCCATATCTACGAAGTCAGAATCCAGCTGTCTAGCAATAGTAGTTTTTCCTGAACCCATAAAACCTAGTAAAACCTTAGCCATGAATCAAAGTCTCCAAATCATCAAAGAAGCTTGGATAGCTAGTGTTGATAGCTTCTGCACGATCCAATTCAACTTCTCCATCTGCAACCAAGAGAGCTGCAATGGCTGTCATCATGCCGATTCGATGGTCTCCAAAGGTGTTGACTTTGGCTCCATAGAGGGTAGATTTCCCTTTGATAATCATGCCGTCTGCTGTAGGAGTAATAGTTGCTCCCATGCTATTTAAAGCATCTGCGACAACTTGAATGCGATCCGTTTCTTTAACCTTGAGTTCTTCTGCATCTTTGATAACTGTTTGACCTTGAGCTTGGGTAGCAAGGAGCGCGATAATCGGCAATTCATCAATTAAACGTGGAATCAAGACTCCGCCAATTTCTATCCCGTTTAGTTCTGAAGTCTCGACAGTCAAGGTTGCAGATTTGGCAATTGGATCCATATCAGTAATCTCTAATTTCCCGCCCATAGCTCGGATAACATCGATAATACCTGTACGTGTTTCATTAATACCGACATTCTTCAGCACGACACGAGAATTTGGCACAATCAAACCTGCTACTAACCAAAAGGCTGCACTAGAAATATCTCCTGGTACGACAACCGTTTGTCCACTAAGTTTCTGTGGCCCTTGAACAGTGATTTTCTTACCATTGACACTTAACTCTCCACCAAATTGACGTAGCATATCTTCTGTGTGATTACGAGTGCACTCCTTCTCGATAATGACTGACTGACCTTGAGCCTGCAAAGCCGCAAAAATCAAGGCTGACTTGACTTGAGCAGAGGCAATTGGCAATTCGTATCGAATAGGTCTTAAGTTTTTTGTTCCTTTTAAGTGCAACGGTGGCAAGTCTCGCTCTGTTTGACCTGAAATTGTAACTCCCATTTTTTTCAAAGGACGGGTTACACGATCCATTGGGCGTTTAGAAAGACTGTCATCCCCAAACATCTCTACTTCAAAGTCTGCACCAGCAAGGACACCTGAAATTAAACGAATAGAGGTCCCAGAATTTCCCATATCTAGAGCATTCTGAGGAGCTTTCAAACCATCCATGCCAACACCTTGAATGGTAATGACACCGTCCTTGTCCTCAATCTCAACGCCGAGATCGCGAAAAACTTGCATAGTTGATAAGACATCTTCTCCACGTAGGATATCATAAACCTTAGTCTCACCCTCAGCTAAGCTTCCAAAAATGATAGAGCGATGACTAATGGACTTATCCCCAGGTACGCGAATACTACCATTTAAGTACTTAATGTTTGTTTTTAATTTCATACCGGCCCTCATACTGACAATACTTTTTCTTATTTTATCATAAAAAGTCAGAAATTTCTTAAAAATTCCTGACTTTATGAGGTAAATTCTTATTTTAAAAGTTCTGAAATTGGTTCAAAAACAATTTTTTCAATATCAGAAAGGTAAATCGAAAGTTGTTGCTGTTTGGCAAAGAATTCTGACAAGAGAGAGTTACCTTGAATCTGCTTACCAAAGCTTTCCATTTTTTCTTGGAAAGAAGCATCTGGAATTTGACCAGTTTGTGCCATGATTTGGATTTCATGTTGAAAAGCAATATAATCTGCAAAAATTTTGCTTGCTTCTGCATCCGCTTGGATGGCATCTCTAGCTTCTTTAACTGCCTTGTATTCAGGCAATTCGCGTAGTCCACGACTTAGTGCATTTGCACTATCATAAATATTTGACATAATTGTCCTCCTTATTTAATAACGACTGTGTAGTCTGTATTTTCTGTAATGACTTGCTCAGCACGTTTTAAATCCTGAGCATTCTTAAAGGAAATTTGCAGAATCCCGTGTACATCCTCACGGTTTTCCTCATTGATATGGATATTGACCAAAGAAGTTCCACGTAGCAATTCCAAGATGCGTAAAATCACATCTTCCTCATCGGGAACATCTACATAAAGGTCAAATGAGCTATCTACTCCTCCGCGTTTATGGATTTCCATAGCCTGACGTTGCTCACGCGCTTGATTGAAAAAATTCCAGATTTGGCTTTCATCACCCTTACTGATAGCTTGTCCAATCTCGTCCAAACGGCCCTTGAAGTCCTCGATACGTTCAATAATGGTATCCCGATTGGATAAGAGGATAGAAGTCCACATACCAGGCTCACTTTCAGCAATCCGAGTCATATCTCGAAATCCACCGGCCGCAAAGCGTCGCACCATTTCATGCTCTTCAGCATAACTTGCAGTTTGTTCCATCAGGCCTGATGCTAAGATATGCGGAAAATGGCTAATCTGAGAAGTCACTCGGTCATGCTCTTCAGCATCGATTTCAATGAAACGAGCATGAAGGCCTGACAGCAAGTCTCTCATTTCTTCGAGAGTATCCGGAGTTGTCAGACTAGATGGCGTGAAGATATAATAGGCATTTTCAAAAAGATTAACATCTGCAGAGGCAGCTCCTGTCTTGTGACTTCCTGCCATGGGATGGGCCCCCACAAAGCGAACAGACTTATCAGCAAAACACTTCTCAGCTGTAGCCACAATAGCTGACTTGGTCGATCCAGCATCAGAAATAATGACACCATCTTTCAAGTCCAAGTTGGCCAATTCCTTAATAAAGGCAATAGTTTGCTTGATTGGCAGGGTAAGAATGATGACGTCTGCAAGTGGAGCAAAACTGGCAAAATCATCCGTCGCACGGTCAATCATTCCTCTCTCCAAGGCAATATCTCTGGACGCTTGACTACGATTGTATCCTAAAATTTCATAATCAGGATGATCCCGCTTGATTCCGAGTGCCATGGAAGCACCAATCAAACCTAGTCCTGCGATATAGATGATTTTTGCCATAAGAACTCCTTAATAATTCTTTGTATACTCCCGATGTTTCGCAACAGCTTCTTTTAATTCTTCCAGATTATCAGAGGAGAATTTCTCAAGGATTTCTTGAGCCAAAACCGTTGCTACAACTGCCTCCATAACGACACCTGCTGCTGGAAGAGCAGTAGGATCACTTCTCTCTACTGTTGCTTTATAAGGCTCATGAGTTTCAATATCGACACTCATCAACGGCTTGTAGAGAGTCGGAATTGGCTTCATAACTCCACGAACGATAATCGGTTGGCCGTTAGTCATACCACCTTCGAAACCTCCAAGGTTATTAGTCCGACGAGTATAGCCATCTTCTGATGACCAGAGGATTTCATCCATGACTTGGCTACCCTTAAGATGGCCTACTTTAAAACCAAGACCAAACTCCACACCCTTAAAGGCATTGATAGAAACAACAGCTTGAGCTAGCCTTGCATCTAGTTTACGATCCCATTGGACATAAGAACCAAGACCAACCGGAACACCTCCGACAACTGTTTCCACAACACCTCCGATGGTATCCCCATCTCGCTTAATCTGGTCAATATAGTCCTTAATCTCCTGCTCACGTTCTTGGTTGACAATAGAAACTTCTGACTGGGCAGCTAGTTTCTTAATTTCTTCAACTGTTAAGTTTTCTGGAACATCAATTTCCTTGCCACCAAAGACCACAACATGATTAGCAATTTCTATATCAAGCTCAGCCAAAAGACGCTTGGCTACTGCTCCGACCGCTACTCGCATGGTCGTTTCACGGGCAGATGAGCGTTCCAAAGAATTTCGAAGGTCATCAAAACGGTATTTGATCCCACCGACCAAATCAGCATGACCTGGTCGCGGATGGGTGATTTTTCGTTTGCTTTTAAGGCGGTCTTCAATATCCTCGGCAGACATGATATCCAGCCATTTTTGGTGGTCTTTATTAATGACATCCATGGTAATAGGTGCCCCTGTTGTCTTACCATGACGAACTCCAGAAGTAAAGACAACCTGATCACTCTCGATTTTCATACGTCCACCACGCCCGTAACCGCCTTGGCGACGTTTGAGATCCTCATTGATATCTTCTGCAGTCAAAGGCAGTCCTGCTGGAATTCCTTCAATAATTGCTGTCAGCCGAGGACCATGTGATTCTCCTGCTGTTAAATATCTCATACATTCTCCTTATTTTACTAAGTAATCTTTCATTTCTTCAAGAGAAACTGGGTGAATCGTCGCTGAACCAAGCTCAGGTACCAAAACTAACTTCATGGTATTCCCACGCGCTTTTTTATCATGAGTCAAAGCTCGATAAAGCTTTTCAACATCCCAGTTTTCATAATCAACAGGAAGACCAAACTTCTGACACATCTCTCGGATAGATTTGGTTATTCCCACTGGCATGAGTCCTTTTTCTTCTGCTACCTTAGAGACCTGAACCATTCCCATAGCTACTGCCTCACCGTGCATGACTTTTCCGTAACCAGCAGTTGCTTCGATGGCATGGCCAATTGTGTGACCAAAGTTGAGATATAAACGAACGCCATTATCCAACTCATCCTCAACTACCATCTTGCGCTTAACCTGACAAGAATGCTCAATCAAACTCTCGGAATGTTCCAATATGCTTTCGACAGAACCATCCATATCAGATAATAGGTCCCAAAGCTCTGAATCTTCGATCAGGCCATACTTGATGACTTCACCCATTCCTTCAATCAACTCTCTCTTACCCAAGGTCTCAAGAACAGTTGGGTCAATCAAAACACCATCCGGCTGGGCAAAAGTTCCTACCATATTCTTAGCAAAAGGAGTATTCACTCCTGTCTTACCACCGATTGAAGAATCCACCTGGGCTGTCAAACTAGTTGGAATTTGAACGAAATGAACTCCTCGCATGTAGGTTGAAGCCACAAAACCAGCCAAATCGCCAACTACACCACCTCCGAGGGCTACGATGCCATCACTACGAGTTAAACCTTGCTTAACTAAAAATTCATAGACTTTTTGAACTGTAGTCAGATTTTTTCGTTCTTCGCCCTCTAAAAAGTCAAAAACTGCCACTTGAAAGCCAGCATCCTCCAAACTCAATTTAACCTTTTCTGCATAGAGTGAAGCAACACGGTTATCCGTTATGATAACAATTTTTTGTGGTTGCCAAAGTTCGCGCAACCATTTTCCTGCTTGAGACAAGCATCCTTTTTCAATCTGAATATCGTAAGGATGATGTGGAAGGTCTATTCTAATTTTCATAGCAGGTCTCCTTTTTCTTTATTGGTACTTTTGTTTTAATAATTCCCAGATTTGATCTGTTGGCATTTCCTTGCCTGTCCATAACTCAAAAGCTTCAGCAGCTTGGTAAAGCAACATGCCAAGGCCATTGATAGATTGATTTCCCTGCTCTTTAGCCCACTTTAGAAATGGAGTTTCAAAGGGTTGATAAATCACATCTGCTACCATGAGCTTCTCTGGTAAAACGATGCTGGTCGGGATCGGCTGAGAGGATCCATCCATGCCCACACTAGTAGCATTAACCAAGAGGTCGGCTTGAGTGATGCTGTCTTGAAGTTCTTGAATATCCTCTAATGCAAATAAATCTACTCTAAATCCAGTCGCATTCTGTATTTTTTCTAAGTAAGGTCTTGTTTTTTCCATGGATGAAGAACGAACAAAGACAGAAATCTGACTTACTCCATCCAAGATTGCCTGTGCCAAAATTGCCTTGGCTGCACCGCCTGCTCCTAACAAAACCACTCTTTTCCTTGATATTTTAAAAGAAGGCAAGCTCTTAAAGAATCCCTTGCCATCTGTGTTATATCCAATTAATGTTCCTTCTCGATTCACAACTGTATTAACTGCACCAATTAAACAAGCCTCTTCGCTCAACTGGTCCAGATAAGGAATCACTTGTTCCTTGTAAGGCATGGAAAGATTGATTCCATACATCTGGTAGCGACGAATATTAGCAACTGTTTCTGCTAGTTCAGTCGCATCTACTTCCCAAGCAAGATAAACACCATTGGTATTGGTTGCTTCAAAAGCGCTATTGTGAATAAAGGGAGAAATGGAGTGTTTGATAGGATTTGCGACTACAGCTACTAAACGTGTGTAGCCATCAATCTTCATTTAGAAGCTCCCTAATTTTTTTCATACTAGATAGTGAAATTTGTCCTGGAGCACTAGCTTCATCTAGACTTGCAAAAGACCAACTAGAACCAGTCACATCTGAAGTAATACGAGAGACCTTGCCTACTTTTCCCATGGAAATCGTTACATATTCTTGTTCAGGATTCAGTGTTTTAAAGCCACGTGTAAAGTTCATCAGATCCAATACATCTTGTTCTGTATTAGCCATAACAGCTATTTTCACAACTTTAGGATTTAAACTTGTTAACTCAGACAAGATTTCCATTAGATTTTCAGGTGTCTCTTGGAAGTTATGGTAGCTCAAGACGAGATTTGGAAAGTCTAACATCTGATCAAAAACATCCTTGTAGCTGAAATACTCAAAATCAATATAATCTGGTTGATAAAGCTGTGCCACTTCCTTGATAATTTGAACATACTCTTCTGAAGAGAGCTCAATTTGACCACCCTCGGCACGAGTACGTAAAGTGAAAACAAGCTCACGACCTGCAAATTTTTCAAAAATAGCTGGCGCTACCTGCAAGATAGCTTCCTTGGGTAAGAAGTCTGCTCTCCACTCAATGATATCTGCATCATGATACCGCATAACATCAATAGCCTGAGCCTCTTCTATACTTCTTGGCATGACAGAAACAATTAATTTCATTTACTAACCTTCATGGTAATCACTTTGAGGTAATTACTACTTTCATCTTTTTCATTGTAGACAAAGTCTGCTGGAAGTCCATATTTATGAAGGACCTGATACTTTCTACCTGCAAATCCTTTGTCGATTTGTTCTGTAAATTTTTGACGGGAAACATTAGCCGCATTGGTACTAGCAATAATGATTCCACCTGGGTTTAAAATCTCTAGGCTTTGGGAAATCAACTTATGATAATCCTTAGCTACAGAGAATGTTTGTTTTTTATTTCGGGCAAAGCTAGGCGGATCCAGAACAATTACGTCATAGCTTAAACCTTTTCTTTTAGCATATTTAAAGTATTCAAAGACATCCATGACAAGCAATCGATGATTGTCTAGACTCAAACCATTGGCATGAAAATGAGCTTCTGATAATTCTCTTGAACGCTTGGCCAAATCCACAGAAGTCGTTTCACTAGCTCCCCCCATAGCTGCAGCGACTGAGAAGGCCGCTGTATAGGAAAACATATTGAGCAAGGATTTCCCCATTGCTAAACCATCAACTAAACTCCCACGAACTTCATGCTGATCCAAGAAAATCCCTGTCATAAGGCCGTCATTCATAAAGACTTGGTAGAGAACTCCATTCTCAAGAACAGTGAAATATTCAGCTGCTTCTTGACCATAGATATGGGCAGACTCATAGTCTAGACCTTTAAAGCGAATCTTTTCATAGACACCTAAGACTTCTGGAAAAACTTGATTAAAGGCTGCTATAATCTCTTGGCGAATTCCATAGATATAGGAGTTGTACCAAGAGAAAACAACATAATCTCCATAGAGATCCAGCGTCATTCCACCAAATCCATCGCCTTCTTGATTAAACAAACGAAAGGCAGTTGTCAACTCATCTTGATAGTAGGAAGAACGTTTTTGTTTGGCTTTTTCAAACAAGCTTTCAAAGAAGGTTTGATTAAAAGAAACTTTCTGGTTGGTTACAAACCAACCAATTCCCTTATTTTGACGAGATAAATAAGCCTTTCCTAAAAATTCTTTGCTTTGGCTGAAAAGTTCAACTTCCTGATCAGTTTCAGATAAGTCTGGAAAATCAACTTCTTCCAAAAGAACCTGACCTTTGCGGAGCTTTTTTTCAACACGCCGACTGACGAATACTTTATTCATAGATACAATTATATCAAATTTTTAGACAATTCTCAAAAAAGAAACAACCCTTGCTTTTTTACTCTCGTTTTAAAAAATGGTATACTAATACTAATTAAAAATTAGGAAGTAATTGTGTGAGAATCACAATAAAAGAAATGCTCTTCCGTCTTGGAGGAGCATTTCTTTTTATAAAATTTATCAAGCAAGCGACCAACTGTCTCATCTTTTTTCTATTTCTATCAATATGCGTGATAGATAGTAATGACAGCTAAATATAGCAAGACCAAGCAGGAGGATAAGAGATCCTACTCCCAAGCTGATGGCAAGGATAGCGGAGAGAGACTGAACCAAGAATAAGCTACCAATTACAAGGGCCATTAGGATTGCACTATAAATAAGCAATAGAACCATTGTGACTATGCCATTTGAACGATTCACCAGGTCCGTAATACTAGTCCAATTAGTTGACAGGTTTTTCACGTCCTTAAAATAATGGCGACAAGCAAGGATAACACTGGCAAGAATCCATGCCGCAAGAAGGTAAATCATCGAAAGGATTGGCAAGCCTAAATAAAGGGAAAGACCAAGTAAAATCACGATAGGTAAAAAGGACTGAACAGCAAATATAATCCAAAATTTCACTTTCACATAACGAGCAAAGTCAAAGGGCAAACTCTTCAGAAAATCAAAATTTTCCCTCTCCAGAGATAGCCCGATTGAAGGTAGACTTGTGATATTGTTATTTAAAACTGCTATAAACACTCCTACAAAAAACAAGGGTAACCAGTATGGAGGATGAATATCTGGAACTAACTGAGAATCTCGAACTTTGGAAATCAATCCGATCATCATGATATAAGGAAGAAAGGCACTTGTAAAAAGCACTGTAATGACGCCAGTCCCCTGTCCCAATAGGGAGAGGTTGTAGCGTAAAACCATGCGGAAAAATCCCTTTTTAGGCGTTGAAATCCCCTCTTTACTGCGACGTTCTTTTGTGACTTTCTCCTCACTGTTAAGCAGGATAATATCATAAAAACGAGGAAGAACCTTCTTTTTGGTCAGATAAAGTAAGAAGAGAGTTAGTCCTATCCAAGCGAGCAGACCCAGTATAGCCTCTGTCGAAAAAGGCTCCACCGCTATTTTGTAAAAGAGATGAATAGGATAAAGAAGAGGTGGAATGTCTCTAACTCTGTCAACTATATCTCCAGAAGTCGACTGTAGAAAGAAGACAAATAATAAAGGCGTGATAACCCCTATCCCAATCATCACATTCGCAAAAATAGACTGATACTTTCTAAAAACCGCAGTTTGAGCCAAGAAATGCACTGCCACTACCATCATTAGAGTCACAGAGACAAATAATAAGGCCAAGGACAGCAACATCAAGGGCAAACCCAGCCAAAGAGTAGGAGCTAGCCTAATGTAGAGGACTAGAAAATAAGCTAGGATTGGTACAATTCCAGTTAGAGCTGGCAAGAGGACAGACAGTCCTTTAGCAATTATAATCTCTGATTTTTTAAAGGCATAGGGACTATAGGAGGCCAAGTCCTTACTCTCATAAAAGACATTGTAAAATGCAGTGAAAGACGTTGAAAAGGCAAGCACCAGTAAAATAGCAACCATGGTACTAAAAGAACTTGGCATTTCCTCAAAAGGAAAACGAAAGGCTAGATTAGAAAATAAGATGAGTAGCAACAAACTAGAAGCAAGATAAGAACGCAACAATTTCCCTGATACATCAACCTTTTTATCAGGATTCTTAGCTTGCTTCTTTCGTAGGTTAGCCAAATTAGCTTCTTTAGATGAATAGAGAATATTGATATCAACTAATTTTTTAATGACCTTGAGACGCATCTGTAACCTCCTCTTTTCTACCAGCAAGGCTAAGGTAGATACTTTCCAAAGACTGATCTGGGTGGTCTTTTCTCAAGTCCTCCACGCTACCACAATAAATCAAATGCCCCTTTTTCAAAATGGCAATCCGATCACAGACTTGCTCGGCTACCTCTAAGACATGGGTCGAAAACAAAACTGTTTTACCTTTTTGTGCATGTTCCTTCATCATTTGCTTCAAATCAAAGGCAGCCTGGGGATCCAAACCAGTCAAGGGTTCGTCCAAGACCCAAATATCAGGATCAGACAAGAGTGCCCCGATGACAAAGACTTTCTGACGCATTCCGTGAGAAAGAGTTTCAATAACCTGATAGCGGTTTTCAGCAAAATCAAAAACACTCAATAGCCTAGCTAGACTATACTCCAAGTCAGAGCTAGTTAGATCATAGGATGAGGCAAGCAATTCCCAAAATTCATTGGCCGTTAAACGCAAAAATAAGTCAGGCGAGTCTGCTACGTAGCCAATCTTTCGTTTGATCGCTAAACGATTTTCCGATAGCTCCTGACCATCTACCAAAATACGACCACTGCTTGGTGAAATGATACTGACTAAGGATTTTATAGTGGTCGATTTTCCAGCACCATTATGGCCAATTAAACCCATAATCTCTCCATTTTCAATCTGCAAATTGAGATTGCTCAAAGCCTCTTTATCACCATACAACTTACTAACATTTTGAAATTCAATCATGGGCTGACTCCTATATTTATGTTTTTTTATATTATTATATTAGCATTTTGATACAAAAAAATCAACACTTTTGATAAAATAGTCGAAAATATTTTTTAGATTTGCGCAAACGTTTGCGTATTGCACAGCTTTGTGGTAAAATGATTCTCAAATTGTTAAGTATGAGGACTATCTATGAAAAACCAAACCCTAATGCAATATTTTGAGTGGTACCTTCCCCACGATGGACAACACTGGACGCGACTTACCGAAGATGCTGAGCACCTTGCAAATCTAGGAATTAGCCACGTCTGGATGCCACCTGCCTTTAAAGCTACCAACGAAAAAGATGTCGGTTATGGTGTCTATGACCTTTTTGACCTCGGTGAATTTGATCAAAAAGGAACTGTGCGTACCAAGTACGGTTTCAAAGAAGACTATCTTCAAGCCATTCAAACACTTAAATCACATGGGATTCAACCTATGGCTGACGTCGTCTTAAACCACAAGGCAGCTGCAGACCGTTTAGAATCCTTCCAGGTTATTGAAGTCGACCCAGAAGATCGCACAATTGAACTTGGAGAACCTTTTACCATCAATGGTTGGACAAACTTTACTTTTGATGGAAGACAAAACACCTACAATGATTTCCACTGGCACTGGTACCACTTTACTGGAACTGACTATGATGCCAAACGCCGTAAGTCTGGCATCTATCTGATACAAGGAGACAACAAAGGCTGGGCTCATGAGGAATTAGTCGATAACGAAAACGGTAACTATGACTATCTTATGTATGCTGACTTGGACTTCAAACATCCTGAGGTTATCAAAAACATCTACGATTGGGCTGATTGGTTCATGGAAACGACTGGCGTAACAGGTTTCCGCTTAGACGCTGTCAAGCATATTGACTCCTTCTTTATGCGTAATTTCATTCGTGACATCAAAGAGAAATATGGACAAGACTTCTATGTCTTTGGAGAATTCTGGAATCCAGACAAGGATGCCAACCTTGAATACCTTGATAAAATCGAAGAACGCTTTGACCTTGTCGATGTCCGACTCCATATGAATCTCTTTGAAGCAAGCCAGGCTGGTGCAGACTACGATTTGCGTACCATCTTTAATGATAGTCTGGTTCAAATCAAACCAGATAAAGCTGTAACCTTTGTCGAAAACCATGATACTCAACGAGGACAAGCTTTAGAATCTACTGTAGAAGAATGGTTTAAACCAGCAGCCTATGCTCTCATCCTCCTACGTGAACAAGGGCTTCCTTGTGTATTTTACGGAGACTACTACGGTATCTCTGGTCAATATGCTCAGCAAGATTTTAAAGAAGTTCTTGACTGTCTCTTAGCTATCCGAAAAGATTTGGCTTATGGAGAGCAGACAGACTACTTTGATGACCCTAATTGTATCGGTTGGGTTCGTTCTGGAGCTGACAACCAATCACCTTTAGCTGTTCTTATCTCAAACGCTCAAGAGAATTACAAAACCATGTTTGTAGGTACAGAATGGGCTGATCATACTTTTGTTGATATTCTTGGCAACCATTCAGACCAAGTGACTATTAATGCTGAAGGATATGGTGACTTCCCAGTTTCTGAACGTTCTGTAAGTGTTTGGGGACTTGCTAATTAAAAATAAAAGAACTTGCCAAGCAGGCAAGTTTTTTTGTTATTCATTATTAGTCTTTCCATAGATCCATAGCATTTTTAAAATCAGATGAAACCTGAACATTTTGAGGGTTTGTTGCCTCTCTCTCTTGACGTTTCGCTTCTACCTGGGCTACGCTCCTAATCCCCTCATGACGCCAGTTTCGTAGGATAGCTTGGATATATTTCCAATTTGGTTTTCCATTTAGAACAGCTTCTCGTAAGGCTTCTTTTATCAAATCCGCACTAGTTCCGTCTTCTTTCAAACTCTTTTCCAAGTCTTCAATCTCAAACGGGCTCAATAGACGACCTAGCTCCTGTTGGAAAGTATCTACCAAGCTCTTTAAATCATTTGGGGCAGATTGCACCTGGTTTGGAGCTTGTTTTTCAAACAGTTGGTCTAGGCGCTCCAAGGCAAGAGTTGCATCGAAGATTACTTCTATTTCGCCATTCAGTTCAATGGTTCGGTATTGAAGCAACCCTTTCTCAGTCAATCGTGAAATAGCTTGATTGACTTCAGTGACATTTTTGCCGATTTTTTCAGCAATCTGACTTGGAGACAATTCACCTAAAGCCGTTGTATTCTGTAGGTAAAAGAACTGCCAAACCAAGAAATCATCGCTTGACGAGAACAGTTGATTGTAATGTAAGAGCAGGTCACTCGGTAACACTAAGTTTCCTGATTTGAAAGCATCTAAATATGTCATAATTCCTCTTATAAATATCCAAAATGAGACACATCATCTTCCACACTTTTCCACTCAAACGGCGTCTCTTGGTACACTGCATAATTTACCCAGTTACTAAAGAAGAGGGCTGCAGATGAACTCCAACGCATACATGGGAGTTCATGAATGTCATCATTTTTGAAATAATTTTCTGGTATATGTGGATCTAAACCAGCATCTAGATCTCTAAAATATTCCTTTGCAAGCGTATCGCGATCATACTCTAAATGCCCAAAGCTATAGACTTCTCTCAAATCTCGACTCGCAAGGATAGATATTCCCACCTCTTTTCCTGATGCTAAAATCTCTAGATTTGTTTTATTCAGGATATCTTCTTTGTGGACTTCTGTATGGCGAGAATGAGGAGATACATATAAATCATCAAATCCTCTCAATAGGAGATGACCTTCTTTCAAAACATCTTGAGGATAAATCCCAGAAAGCTTCTGGTCCATCTGGTATTTATCTACGCCATAGCGATAGTATAGACCCGCCTGTGCCCCCCAGCAAATATACAGGGTTGAAAAGACATGAGTCTTAGACCAATCGATAACCTTAGTAAATTCCTCCCAATAGTCCACTTCTTCAAAAGGGAGATGTTCAACTGGAGCACCTGTAATAATCAAGCCATCAAAATACTGGTCTTGAACTTCTGAGAAGGTCTTATAAAAAGTCTTCATATGCTCAGAACGAGTTGTTTTCGACTGATGACTTTCCATATATAAAAATTCAATATCTAACTGCAAAGGAGTATTGGCTAAATGGCGTAAAAGCTGAGTTTCTGTAACCATTTTCAGTGGCATCAAGTTTAAAATCAGAATTTTCAGTGGTCGAATATCCTGATGAGCCGCCCTCTGGTCATCCATGACGAAAATATTTTCCGTTCGTAAAATCTCAACTGCTGGTAATTTTTTATCAATTCGAATCGGCATAGAAATCTCCTTACTGTATCATATTGGACTCAAGTAAACATGGTATCGTCAACGGGGAAAAATGCTGACGTTTCTCTTTCCCTTTATTATACTGTATGAAGATATAGTTTTCAATTATAGTTTTTCTCTAACTAGATATAGCCTTTTTTTATATCATCATTAAGAGAAAACAGCCCTAGGGACTGTTTTTCATTAATAATGCATCAAAACTTTATAATCGTAATCTCCGATTGCCTCACGACCTTTTAGCTCGTCAAGCTCAATCAAGAAGGCACAACCAGCTACGACACCGCCTAATTTCTCAATCATTTCGATTGTCGCTTTAACAGTACCACCTGTTGCCAAGAGGTCATCTACGATAAGAACACGTTGACCTGGTTTGATAGCATCTGCGTGCATGGTCAAAGTGTCAACACCATATTCTTTTTCGTAGTCAGCTGAAATGACTTCGCGTGGCAATTTCCCTGGTTTACGTACAGGTGCAAAACCAATTCCCAACTCAAAAGCAACTGGACATCCAACGATAAATCCACGCGCTTCTGGCCCTACGATCATATCAATCTTTTTGTCAGTAGCATATTGAACAATTTCACGAACAGCATAGCTGTAGGCATTGCCGTTAGCCATCAAAGGGCTGATATCACGGAATGTAATTCCTTCTTGCGGATAATTTTCAATACTTGCAATGTAATCTTTTAAGTTCATAGCGTTTCTTTCTTTTAAAGTTTTTACTCCCTATTATACCATAATTCCTAGAAAAGCAAAATAGAAAGAAGCCTTGATACTTGGTACAAGACTTCTCATTTTTTCTTCAATTGTTGCTAGCATTCGCTGAATGAAGTACTTACTTCTTTTTGCTTTTAGAGTTTTGGTTTCGTTGACGATTTTGTTCGATGCGCCACTCTCGCTCAAAGTAAGACATGGTTTCAAATACTCTTTCTGGCAAGCCAACATCCAGCAAATAGATTGGGATTTTCAAAACATTAGAATGTTTTGAACTTGTAAATCTACTTCGAAGACGATACCAGAAAAAGTTGGGTTTTAAAAGTTCCTTGTCATAAAACTGAACCTCAATCATATAAAAATCCCTTGCATTTCTACTACCCTTAATTCTCGTGAGAGCAAACTTTTCTACCTGTCCCCAGGAATAAAACTGCCAGTCTTTCTTTGGATATGGTTTATAGGAAAATCCTTGAGCCGTACATTTCAAATACTCTTTATCAGAAAAAAGTAGTCGCAAACGTTGATACAAAATGAAGCCAACGATGATGATCAAGAAACCAATAAAGAGAATGAAAGCCACCAATCCCGCAGGTGCTTCTTCGGGATAGCTCAGCAAAAACGAAAAGATCCAAAGTAGAATAGCCAATTCTAGTAGATAAAGAATAAGGCTCAAAACGATTTTCTTACTACTCCATTTAATAATTGTTTCTTCCATTATACTAACTCACTTAAATATTCATAGCGTTCGTATTTTTCAAGCAAGGCTTCATTCTTCTCATCTAGCTCCTTTTGAAGAGTAGCTAGCTTCCCAAAGTCAGAGCCATTTGCTTGCATTTCTTCTTCAATAGCGGCGATGCGATTTTCCAAGGCTTCAATGTCACCTTCAATACTTGCCCACTCCTGCTTTTCTTGGTAGGTCATCCGTTTCTTTTCTTCACGAACTTTGACGACTTTTTCCTTGTCAGCTTTTTGGATTTGAGTTACCGTTTCTGCTTCAAAGGCCTTTTCATCTAGATAATCTGTATAATGGCCAAAGAAAGGACGGATGGTTCCATTCTCAAAGGCAAGGATCTTAGTCGCAACCTTATCAAGAAAATATCGGTCATGACTGACTGTCAAAACTGGACCTGCAAAACCTTGTAAGAAATTTTCTAGAACCGTTAAGGTCGCAATATCAAGGTCATTGGTTGGCTCGTCTAAGAGGAGGACATTAGGTTTTTCAAGAAGTAATTTGAGGAGATAAAGACGTTTCTTCTCTCCGCCTGATAGCTTCTCAATCAAAGTCCCGTGCGTTGAACGAGGGAAAAGAAATTGTTCTAGTAATTCTGCAATGGATGTCGTAGTACCACCGCTAGTCTTAACCTCTTCTGCCACTTCCTGCAGGTAATTGATAACCCGCTTACTTTCATCTAAACCTTCGATTTGTTGAGAGAAATAAGCAATGCGAACCGTTTCTCCGATAATAACTTGACCTTCAGTTGGTTCAAGACTTCCTGCAATGAGGTTGAGTAGCGTTGACTTCCCAACACCATTATCCCCGACGATTCCGATACGGTCCTTGGCTTGGACTAAAAGATTAAAATGTTTCAGAATCGGTTTATCGTCATAGGCAAAGGAAACATTCTTAAACTCGATGACCTTTTTACCGATACGGCTAGTTTCAAAATTCATGCTTAGGTCTGTCTCAACACTATTATCTGAAACTTCCTTCTTCAAGTCATGGAAACGATTGATACGCGCCTGTTGCTTGGTTGCACGAGCTTGAGGTTGGCGTCTCATCCATGCTAATTCCTGTTTATAGAGTTGTTCCTTTTTGTGAAGAAGAGCTGCATCGCGCTCATCCTGTTCCGCCTTGAGACGAACATAGTCTTGGTAATTTCCTTGATATTCTGTCAAACCTGCTCTGTCCAACTCAAAGATTCGCGTAGAAAGAGCATCTAGGAAATAGCGATCGTGGGTGATAAATAATACTGTTTTCTTGGAATTTTTCAAGAAGAGGGTTAGCCACTCAATGGTCGCAATATCCAAGTGGTTGGTAGGCTCATCAAGAAGCAAAAGATCATGGTTGCCCAGAAGGACTTGCGCCAACTGAACCCGTCTTCGCAGACCACCTGACAATTCTCCAACAGGAGTAGATAAGTCTTGAATGCCCAGCTTGCTGAGAACGGTCTTGACTTGACTCTCAATTTCCCAAGCTTGAAGGGAATCCATCTCTGCCATAACCCGTTCCAAACGTGCCTGCTTGTCTTCACTGTAGTTGAGCATAAGCAGTTCATACTCCCGAATCAACTGGATTTCTTTGAGGTCACTGGATAAAACAGTATCCAAGACAGTCTTACTATCATCAAAATCCGGATTCTGGGTCAGGTAGCCAATCTTGTAATCATTCTTTGCTGAAAATGGGCTAACATCACCATCAAAACCTGAAACTCCAGAAAGCACATCTAAAAGGGTTGTTTTACCGGTTCCGTTGACACCGATAAGACCAATTCTGTCCAAGTCATGGATGATAAAGGAAATATCCTTAAAGACTGTCTTATCTCCCACGGATTTACTTAGTTTTTCAACGATAAAGTCACTCATTTTCTCTCCCTTAGGTATGCATGAATGGCATCCAAGTTATTTTCCAAATCTCCATCCACAATAGCATACTCAATTTCTTCTAAAACATCTCCTAATTCTGGACCTGGTTGGTAGCCGTATTTTTTGATGAGAATACCACCATTGATTTGCATCTCTTTCTTATCATGAATGGTCAAGCTCTCATAAGTTTCTGTGATTGTTTGTGGATTATAGTCTTTACCTTGAGCTCGACGAAGATTTTCAGCCTGTAGAAGCAAGTCCAAATCAAAGCGGTAACAATCACGTTTACCTAGTTCCCCTTCTTCACGAAGTTCTAAGATCGTAAGTAAATCTTGAACTTGCTTAGCGAATTGACGCGAAGTTTTCCAATGTTTCAAAAATTGTTGAGCATCTTCCACTTCTAAAACCCATAAAAGTGCAGCCCAAGCTTGCTCAGAAGATTCAAAAGTAAAATCTTTTTCTAAATCAAACAAAGACTGGAGTTTTTCCTGACTGCCTACCATATCTGGAAGATAATCATAAGCTTGACTCTCAATCATAGAAGATAAACCTACTCGCCAATAGGGAGCCAGTAAAAGCTTATCAAACTCGACAAAGGTGCGCTCCACAGAGATTTTATCTAAGAGTGGCGTTAAGGCCTTCATCGCTTCAAACGTTTCTTGCTCGAGTTCAAAACCAAGACTAGCTTGGAAACGAAAGCCACGCATGATGCGTAGCGCATCTTCATTGAAACGTTCACTAGCTACACCGACAGCTCGCAGAACTTGATTTTCTAAATCTTTGAGACCATCAAATAAATCGACGATTTCCCCTGTCTCATCCAAGGCAAAGGCATTGACTGTGAAATCGCGGCGTTTGAGATCTTCTTCGAGTGAACGAACAAAAGAAACAGCACTTGGTCTCCGATAGTCTACATAGACATCCTCTGTTCGAAAAGTGGTGACCTCGTACTCTTCATCTCCATCTAAAACCAAAACGGTTCCATGCTCAATGCCGATATCAGCTGTGCGTGGAAAAATCTGCTTGGTCTCTTCAGGATAAGATGAAGTCGCGATATCCACATCATGGATGGGACGATTGAGTAGGGCATCCCTAACAGATCCACCAACAAAATAAGCCTCAAATCCTGCTTCTTTAATTTTTTCTAATACTGGTAAAGCCTTCTGAAATTCAGAAGGCATTTTTGTTAATTTCATAGTAAGTGTTCTAATCCATAGACAAGCTCATGACGCTTGACAACTTCTTTGATTCCCAAATTCACCCCTGTCATGAAGGAGCTACGATCAAAGGAGTCATGACGCAGGGTCAATCCCTCTCCTTGATTTCCAAAAATAACTTCCTGATGGGCTACCAATCCTGGCAAGCGAACCGAATGGATTCGCATACCATCAAAGTTAGCTCCACGAGCACCAGCAATGAGTTCTTCCTCATCGCTAGCACCTTGTTGAATAGACTCACGAACTTGTGCCATCAACTCAGCTGTTTTGATTGCTGTCCCGCTCGGAGCATCTTTTTTCTTATCATGGTGAAGTTCAATAATCTCCACATTTGGGAAGTATTTAGCTGCCTGTGCTGCAAATTGCATCAGTAAGACAGCACCCAAGGCAAAGTTAGGAGCAATCAATCCACCCAAGCCTTTGGAACGAGACAATTCTTTTAATTCTTCAATTTCTTGGCTGGTGAAACCTGTCGTTCCTACTACTGGAGCAAAGCCATGTTCAAGAGCAAAGCGTGTATTCTCATAGGCGACAGCTGGTGTAGTAAAGTCCACCCAAACATTGGCATCAAAGCCTGCTAAGTCATTTTTATCATTGAATACTGGAATTCCTTGCCACTCAGATTCAGACTCAAAAGGATCCAAAACAGCTACTAGTTCAAGTTCAGGATCAGACAAAACCATCTGACAAGCAGATTGGCCCATTCTTCCCTTAAAACCAGCAATAATCACCCGAATACTCATCTTTACTCCTATTTAAGATACAAAGCCTACAAGAACACAAAGTGAAAATAGGAGTTCTAATCAAGGAGTAGATACTCCTTGGAAGAACTGTCTTTTTCACACAGGGTTCCAGGCGTGTTCAATTGCTAAGATACAAAGGACGTTAGCTGCCCATGAAAAATAGGGAATGGCGCCGACTTTCCATAAAAGGCAAGACTGGCATCTTTTTTCAAGAGGCAGATAGTCCGTGTTCAATTTTAAGATACAAAGCCTGTAAGAACAATCTAGACAATTGGTGTGTATGCCAAAGCGATGCTTCCTTCTCCCAGGTGGGTTCCAATAACACTACCAAAGGTTGCAATCTCAACATCTGTAGCTACTCCACTATCTAGCAATAGCTGACGTAAATCGGATGCTTTTTGAGAGGCATTCCCATGAATTACCATAATCTGGTAGTTTCCGTTACTTGTCACATCTTTGACAATTTCAACTAGACGTTTTGTTGCTTTCTTCTCTGTACGAACCTTCTCATAAACTTCGATAACACCTTGGTCATTGAAATATAGAATTGGTTTAATGTTAAGAAGATTCCCTAAAATAGCTGCGCCATTTGATAAACGACCACCTTTAACCAGATGATCAAGGTCATCTACCATGATAAAGGCAGAAGTATTTTCAATCTGTTCGGTTAACTTATCTAGTATAGACTGGAAATCATCTCCCTGATCAGACCATTGAAACACACTTTCCACCATAAATCCTAGGGGCGCACTTGTAATGCGAGTATCAGGAAAAGCAATGGTTAAATCTTCGAACTCATCCGTCATATACTGGATATTCTGGTGAAATCCTGAGATTCCAGAAGAAAGGAAGAGACCCAAAACATGAGTATAGCCTTTTTCTTTTAATGATGATAAAATTTCATCCAACTTTGCAATACTTGGTTGACTTGTTTTAGGTAGTTCAGATGAACGAGCCATTTTTTCATAAAATTCTTGAGCGGTTAGATTTACACCTTCAACATACTCCTGTCCGTCGATATTCACAGGAATGTCAAGCATAAATAAATCTTCTTTCCGCAAGGTTTCCGCTTGTAGAAAAGCAGATGAGTCTGTTATGACCGCTAATTTCATTTTTTTTAAAACTCCAAATTAATTCCTGGTAAGTCTAGTGCAATTTCCGTTACTTCATAAGTCAAACGGTTTAGCATATCCAAAGAAGGACGAGCAAGCGTCTCAACTTCTTCTTGACTAAAGTCACTTGGTTGATCTACGATACGACCTTCAACGTGGTTCACTTGAGAAATAGTACCACTGATAACAAATTTATCAAAGACAATCATAAAGCTCAAAACAACTACGAGAGAAGTCACCTGATTTTCTTGGTCATGTTGAAGTAGTTGGAAGTTCACATCAACCTTTGTTTCAGGAATTCCGTTCTCATTTTCCCATTCAAAATTACGTGCATCAAAGTGATACTGACTTACAAATTCTTGTTCACGTTTTAAATTCATCATATTCTCCATGGTTACAATTTACTTTGACATTGTAACATATTTTCTTATTTTCTGCTAACTTTCCTAAATTCCGATTTCTGCTTTCACAACTTCAGCAATGGTATCCACATAGTAATCTACTTCTTCAGTTGTTGGTGCTTCAGCCATGACACGCAAGAGTGGCTCAGTTCCACTTGGGCGAACGAGAATACGTCCATTACCTGCCATCTCTTCTTCCATCTTATCGATAATAGCCTTGATAGCTGGTACTTCCATGGCTTTGTCTTTCATGGTGTTTTCCACACGGATATTAACCAATTTTTGTGGGTAAATTGTTACTTCTGAAGCCAATTGAGATAAGCTCTTACCTGTTTCTTGCATGATCTTAGTCAATTGAACTGCTGACAACTGACCATCACCAGTTGTATTGTAGTCCATCAAGATAACGTGACCTGACTGTTCTCCACCGATATTGTAGCCCGATTTTCTCATTTCTTCAACTACATAGCGGTCTCCAACAGCAGTGACAGCTTTATTAATGCCTTCACGATCCAAGGCTTTATGGAAACCAAGGTTGGACATAACTGTTGTTACAATTGTATTTTGTGCCAATTGACCTTTTTCAGAAAGGTATTTACCGATGATATACATAATCTTATCACCGTCGACAATTTCACCATTTTCATCAACAGCAATCAAACGATCGCTATCACCATCAAAGGCTAAACCAATGGCAGATTGACTTTCTTTGACAAGTTCTTGCAAGGCTTCTGGATGAGTTGAACCAACATTCAAATTGATATTAAGGCCGTCTGGCATTTCTCCAATGACTGTTAATTGAGCACCCAAGTCTGCAAAGATTTGGCGGGCACTTGTAGAAGCTGCACCATTTGCAGTATCCAAGGCTACTTTCATTCCTTCAAGGGGAGTTCCAGTCGAAACAAGGTAGGCTTCATATTTACGCAAGCCTTCTGGGTAATCAACAACTGTACCTAGTCCTTCGGCACTTGGACGTGGAAGAGTATCTTCGCTAGCATCTAGTAAGGCTTCGATTTCTGCTTCTTTGTCATCATCTAGCTTAAAGCCATCACCACCAAAGAATTTAATCCCGTTATCTAGAGCTGGATTGTGGCTTGCTGAAATCATGACCCCAGCACTTGCCCCCTCAGTTTTCACCAAGTATGCTACTGCAGGCGTAGCAAGTATCCCAAGTTTATAAACGTGAATTCCCACTGAAAGGAGACCAGCAATCAAGGCTGCTTCTAACATTTCCCCTGAAATACGAGTATCGCGTCCTACAAAAACCTTAGGCGCTTCTGTCTCATGTTGACTAAGAACATATCCTCCGAATCGGCCTAGTTTAAAAGCCAATTCAGGTGTTAATTCTACGTTTGCTTCTCCACGGACTCCATCCGTTCCAAAATATTTACCCATTTTTATAATCCTTTTCTAGTTTAATGTTAATTTTGCTTTGAATTATCTGGCTTCGTTTCTGCTGCTGTCGTTGATGAGTTTTCTACAGTTGAAGCATTACTTGTTGTCGTTGAACTATTTGTTGTTCGGACTGGTTTAGTTATTACTTTCATAGTAACCTCAAAAGGAGTAATAACTGTTGGTAAAACGGTCCCATTCCTGTCGACAGCTTGTAAAGGTACTGACCCTGAATAATTCCCAGTTATTTTTTCACTCGTTGGCAAAACTGCAACAATGCGATCAATCTTAGACAAAGTATCTGCGTCGCTGGTTACTGAAACTTTTTCATCAGAAACAGTCACACGTTCGATTATAATCTTCTCATCAATTTGACTAGAATCAATTTGAGGTACAACAGGTACATTATCTCGAGTAACTTTCTTACCAACCTTGACTGTGATCTTTTGTGGTGTTGCTACAGCTGTCAAACCACTTGGAAGATTTTCAATGGTTAAGGGAACTTCAATCGTTCCTTCTGTAGCTTGTGATAAATCCGCAGTCACTTTAAATTTACGAGTGCTCTCTTTCATCTCACTGGCCAAAGTCACCCGATTTGAACCAGTCAGAAATACCGTTACTTCTGAGCTAAATCCACTAATGAAATACTGCGCACTATCATACTGAATATCAATCGGTACATTGACTACTGTATTGGTGTAGGTTTCAGTTTTAGTTTGTCTCGCATTAGTATTGTTTTGATAATTGATTGATGTTGCATAGATAAATAGGACACATGCAAAGAGGAGTGAGGAGATGATATAAAGGCTATTTCTTTTCATTATTCCACCCTCCTAATAAACGTTCTTTTAAGCTTGGTTCTTGTGAATCCTTAGGGATCAGAATACGACGTAGTTCTTCCTCGAATTCTTCCAAACTTAGATCATGTTTGAAGACATCATTGTAGGTGATGGATATACCCCCAGTTTCTTCTGATACAACAAAAGTAAGGGCATCTGAAACTTCTGATAAACCAATGGCTGCACGGTGACGAGTTCCAAACTCTTTGGAAATACCTGTGTTTTCAGTCAGTGGTAAATAGGCAGAAGTTACTGCAATCCGATCTCCACTGATAATGACTGCACCGTCATGGAGAGGCGTATTAGGGATAAAGATGTTAATTAATAACTCAGCAGAAATCTTAGCATCCAAAGGAATTCCTGTAACGATGTACTCCTGCAAGGTTCTCACACGTTGAACAGCTACCAAAGCTCCAATCTTTCGCGGGCTCATATACTCAACCGATTTTACAAAAGCCTGTACCATCTGCTCTTCTGAACTTATAGGAGTATTTGAAAAGAAGTCCGTAGCTCGACCTAATCGTTCCAAACCTGTCCGAATTTCTGGAGAAAAGATAACAACCGCTGCGATAACTCCATAGGTAATCAATTGGTTAATCAACCAAGAAATAGTCGTCAAGCCCAAAAAATTAGCCGCAATCTGAGCTAAGATAAAAACTAAAACGCCTCGAACCAGAATCATAATCTTGGTTCCTGCAATTGATTTTGTAAATTGATATAAGATATAAGCGACGATTAGAATATCAATCACATTTATCGCAATACTCCAAGGACTGGAAAACAAACTAGACCAGTATTGAAGATTAGATAATTGCTGAAAATTCATCCTGTGTCCCCTCTCCAAAAAAGCTTCTCTTCATTATACCATTTTTAATGGAAATTTTCTCCCCCTTACCTCATTTTAAATTGGCAGAAAATATGATAGAATAAAATGATAAAAATGAAATAAGGAGAAACCATGTCTGAATTATATGATATTACAATCATAGGGGGTGGCCCAGTTGGTCTTTTCGCAGCCTTTTATGCAAATTTACGTCAAGCTAAAGTACAAATCATTGACTCTCTTCCCCAATTAGGTGGTCAACCTGCCATTCTTTATCCTGAAAAACAAATTCTTGATGTCCCAGGTTTCCCAAATCTCACTGGTGAAGAATTAACAAATCGCTTGTTAGAACAATTACAAGGGTTTGATACACCAGCCCACCTCAATGAAACTGTTCTTGACATTGAAAAAGAGAATGATATTTTTAAGATAACAACTACTAAAGGTATTCATAGTAGTAAAGCTGTCATTATCGCTATGGGTGGTGGTGCCTTTAAACCGCGTCCACTTGAACTAGAAGGTGTTGAAGGTTATGAAAATATCCATTATCACGTTTCTAACATTCAACAATATGCTGGTAAGAAAGTCACCATCCTGGGGGGTGGCGACTCAGCTGTGGACTGGGCCCTAGCTTTTGAAAAGATTGCTCCAACTACACTTGTGCACCGTCGAGATAACTTCCGTGCCCTCGAGCATAGTGTACAAGCTCTTCAAGAATCATCTGTAGCTATTAAAACACCATTTGTTCCAAGTCAACTTCTTGGAGATGGTCAAACTTTAGACAAACTTGAAATCACAAAAGTCAAATCCGATGAGACCGAAAGCATTGAACTAGATCACCTCTTTGTCAACTATGGCTTCAAATCATCAGTTGGTAATCTTAAAAATTGGGGATTAGAACTGAATCGTCATAAGATTATCGTCAATAGCAAGCAAGAATCAAGCCAGGCAGGAATTTACGCTATTGGTGACTGTTGTTACTACGAAGGTAAGATTGACCTGATTGCGACAGGTCTTGGTGAAGCACCAACCGCCGTCAACAATGCCATTAACTACATTGACCCTCAACAAAAAGTACAACCAAAACACTCTACAAGTTTATAAGAAAAAACCACGGATCCTAGGATTCGTGGTTTTAAAGTTCATCAGCAATTTTATTTATCTTTCTCAGTCGATGATTGACACCACTTTTTGTGAGTGGATTTGTCAAACTGTCAGCCAATTGCTGGATAGAGTAGTCCGGATGTTGGATACGCAAATGTGCTACTTCCTGCAAATCTACTGGTAGGCTATCTAGACCTATGGTATCAATGATTTTACTGATATTGTTGATAGTTTTCATGCTTGCAGAAACCGTACGAGCGATATTAGCTGTCTCTGCATTATTAGCACGATTGAGATCATTCCGAGTTTCTCGGAGAATCTTGACGCCTTCAAAAGTATCTCTCGCTTCCATGGCTCCCACTAAAATCAGGAAATCCATAATATCTTCAGCTCTCTGAAGATAGGTCACTGCCCCCTTTTTTCGTTCGATAACTTTAGCATCTAGCAAGAACTGCTGCAAGAGCGAAGCAATCCCTTGGGCGTGGTCTAGATAAACCGAACTAATTTCCAACTGATATTTCCCTGACTCGGGATCACGAATGCTGCCATTCGCTAAGAAGGCTCCACAGAGATAGGCACGACCTGCTTCCTCATCTCCTAAAATTTCTGGATCAATCCCAGTCTCCAAACCAAAGAAAGAATCGGCCAAACGCAAATCTGCTAAAAGTTCCTGGACTCGCTCATCCGTAAATACAGTATAGACGCGATTTTTCCGTAGATTACTTCTCTGGTGGTGACGAATCTCAGACTTGATGCCGTAAAAGTGCAAGAATGATTCATAGAGATGACGAGCCAACTTAGCATTCTCTGTAATGACGGACAAGGTCAAACCAGAGCTCGATAAACCAATACTACCAGAAATCTTGATAATAGCTGACAATTCATGACGACTCAGGTGATGCTGACTTAAAATTTCTTCTTTTACTGCTACTGTAAAACTCATTTTCTCACCTGAATGATCCGCATGAGCTCATCTACGATTAAATCACCATCGTGGAAGGCACCCCCATTTTCCAAACGTAAAAAATTGGATGAAATAACACGAGGTACTTGCTTGCGCAAACCTTCAAAATCATGTTCAACCTGCACCAGATATTCATCAAAACGGTTGGTGTCCATATAATCCCTCGGAACCTTTTCGATGTTAACAAGGACAGTATCGATAAATGGACGGCCCAAATGACGATGCAAGACTGCTACGTGATCACTATCCGAGAAATGTTCTGTCTCTCCACGTTGAGTCATGATGTTGCAGACATAGGCAATTTCAGCCTTGGTTTCCAGAAGAGCCTGCCCAATCTCCTCAATGACAATATTAGGCAAAATCGAAGTAAAGAGTGAACCTGGTCCCAAAACAATCATATCACTCTCAAGAATGGTATTGACAACACGACGGCTAGCCTGCGGTTTCTCATCGTCTAGAGTGTTTGTCACATAGACATGGTCAATCATACCTGGATGATCTGCAATGTGACTTTCCCCAGCAACTTCTGATCCATCTTTAAAGACAGCATGGAGTGTCAAAGGATGGTCACTTGATGGGAAAATCTTTCCTGTAGTATGGAAGAATTTACTCAGCAATTGCATGGCATTATAGGTCGAACCCTGCATTTCAGATAATCCAGCTATGATAATGTTTCCTAATGGATGACCAGCAAAAGCACCTGCATCCTCTGAAAAACGGTATTGAAAGACCTTTTCATAGAATTTTGGCATATCTGACATGGCTACAAGGACATTACGTAAATCCCCTGGAGGTGTCAACTGTTGAAAATTCTTACGCAATTCACCTGAAGAACCACCATCATCTGCAACGGTTACTATGGCTGCAATTTCGACGTCTTTTTCCCGTAGACTATTTAAAATAACAGGGATTCCGGTTCCTCCACCAATCACCGTAATTTTGGGTTTTCTCATGAACGGTTTACCGTTTCCTTTCTTCGGTCTTTATCACGATGACTTTCATTTACAGGCCAACTTTTAGATAGGTCATTCGCTAAACGATTGGCAAAAGCAACACTTCGGTGTTGTCCACCAGTACAACCAATCGCAATAGTTAAGACTGATTTGCCTTCTTTTTTATAGCCTGGTAGGATTGGTTCAACCAAGGCTAACAAATGACGGTAGAAATCTTCAGATTCCTCATGGTTCATGACATAGTCATAAACTGCCTGGTCTTCACCTGTCTGATTGCGAAGTTCTGGCAGATAGTACGGGTTTGGCAAGAAACGAACATCAAATACCAAATCTGCATCAATTGGAATGCCATATTTAAAGCCAAAAGACATGACCTCAATACGGAAGGACTGCGTTTGTTCTTGGTCCGAAAATTGCTCTGCAATAGTCTTGCGAAGTTCACGAGGAGTTAACTCTGTTGTGTCAACTACGTTTTGACTCATATTTTTTAATGGGGCTAAGAGTTCGCGTTCCAACTTGATCCCGTCCAAAATACGACCATCTGCTGCAAGAGGGTGACTTCTTCTAGTTTCCTTATAGCGTGCCACCAATTCCTTATCAGCAGCATCCAAAAAGAGAATCTTGAAGTCCAAATCATCCTGATTTTCCAATTCATCCAAGACAGCCTGAATCTCTGAGAAGAAAGAGCGGCTTCGCATATCCACCACTAGGGCTAACTTGTGGTCGTCATCCTTGGTCTCTACCAACTGCAAAAACTTTGGCAATAGAGCTGGTGGCATATTATCAATGGTAAAATATCCTAAATCTTCAAAGGATTGAATGGCTACAGTTTTCCCTGCACCACTCATTCCTGTTACAATCACCAGGTGAAGTTGTTTCATTGTCATCATAGTCTCCTTATATCAAAAGAAGTTTGGAAGAACCAAACTTCAACTCGCTTATCCAATCTCAGCGATGACTTCAATTTCGACTTTTACATCGCGAGGAAGACGAGCTACTTCTACAGCTGAACGAGCTGGAAATTCCTTATTAAAGGCTGTTTGGTATACCTCATTGAAAGGTACAAAGTCGTTCATATCACTCAAGAAACAAGTTGTTTTAACAACATGGTCAAAATCTGTGCCTGCTTCTGCCAAAATAGCTCCAATGTTTTTCAAAACTTGTTCAGTCTGCTCTTGAATCGTTTCTCCTACGATTTCTCCAGTTTCAGGAGATAAAGGAACTTGACCGCTAGCAAACAAAAGGTTCCCAACGATTTTTCCTTGAACGTAAGGCCCGATTGCCTTTGGAGCGTTATCTGTATGAATTGTTTTTGCCATATGTATTCCTCACAATTTTTCTAAAATAGCATCCCAAGCTTGATCCATTCCTGCTTTTGTAACGGATGAAAAGAGGATAAAATCATCACTTGGATCAAAGTTTAATTTCTTTTTAATAGCTGATTCGTGCTTGTTCCATTTACCGCGCGGAATCTTGTCTGCCTTAGTCGCCACAATGATGACAGGAATCTCATAATATTTAAGAAATTCGTACATCTGTACATCATCTGCTGACGGATCATGACGAAGGTCAACGAGACTAACCACTGCTCGAAGATTTTCTCGAGTGGTTAAGTACTCCTCAATCATGCGTCCCCATTTTTCGCGTTCCTTTTTAGACACACGGGCATAACCGTAACCAGGCACATCTACAAAACGCATCTTATCATCAATATTAAAGAAATTGAGTAGTTGTGTTTTCCCTGGTTTTCCAGAGGTACGAGCTAGATTTTTTCGATTGAGCATGGTATTGATAAAGCTCGATTTACCAACATTTGAGCGTCCTGCAAGAGCAATTTCAGGAAGTTCATCCTGCGGATAGTGGGACTTGTTGGCAGCACTCAGTAAAATCTCAGCATTGTGTGTATTGATTTCCATAGTCACCTCTAGGCTGTCTCTAGGATTGGCTTAGCTGTTCCATCAACTGCTTCTTTTGTGATACGGACTGTTTTCACATTTTCTTGACTTGGAACTTCAAACATAACATCTAGCATGGTTTCTTCGATGATTGAGCGAAGACCACGCGCACCAGTTTTACGTTCGATGGCTTTGTTCGCAATTTCCTGAAGTGCTTCATCGTCAAATTCAAGTTCAACATCGTCATATGAAAGCAAAGTCTGGTATTGTTTGACTAAGGCATTTCTTGGTTCCTTCAAGATGCGAACCAAATCATCTACTGTCAACTGCTCCAAGGCTGCAAAGACAGGCAAGCGTCCAATTAATTCAGGAATAATACCGAATTTCTGAATATCTTCTGCAATGATTTCTTGCATGTAAGAACTGTTTTCGTCAATAGCCTTGCTATTTTGTCCGAAACCGATAACTTTTTCACCAAGACGCTGTTTGACAATTTCTTCGATTCCATCAAAGGCACCACCCACGATGAAGAGGATATTCTTTGTGTCTACTTGAATCATTTCTTGTTGTGGATGTTTGCGTCCACCTTGTGGAGGAACACTTGCTACTGTACCTTCGATAATCTTGAGGAGGGCTTGTTGCACACCTTCACCAGAAACATCACGTGTAATAGAAACATTCTCGCTCTTCTTAGCAATCTTGTCGATTTCGTCTACGTAGATAATTCCACGCTCTGCTCGTTCAATGTTAAAATCAGCTGCCTGCAAGAGTTTGAGGAGGATATTTTCAACGTCCTCACCCACATAACCAGCTTCAGTAAGAGCTGTTGCATCTGCAATGGCAAATGGTACATTCAAACTTCTAGCAAGAGTCTGAGCAAGGAAAGTCTTCCCTGATCCAGTTGGGCCAATCATTAGAATGTTTGACTTTTGCAAATCCACATCTTCAGTCTCTTCACGAGTGTCATGGAAATTGATGCGTTTGTAGTGGTTATATACAGCCACTGCCAAAGCACGTTTGGCACGATCTTGACCGATCACGTAGTGGTTCAAGATGTTTAGGAGTTCGATTGGTTTTGGCACCTCAGACAAGTCTGCCAAGACTTCCTCAGCTAACTCCTCACGAATAATTTCCTGGGCCAACTCCACACATTCATTACAGATAAAAGCGTTGTTCCCAGCGATTATTTTTTTAACTTCTTCTTGGCTTTTGCCACAAAATGAGCAATAAACCATCATATCATTTTTCCTATTTGTAGGCATGATTCCCTTCCGTTCTAACTATTCATTCTATCTAAAATAAGGTCATATAAAAAGCATGAATGCTATTCACCAAGTTTGTGAAAGCATTTAGCCAAAGCAGAGTAGCAAGTCCAAAGCGCTTTTTACGAAAAGCGTGTGTTCCAGCTACAAGACAGACAGCACACAAAAGAGCTGTAAAAAATCCAAAAATACTACGCTCCATTAGACTTCCTTTCTCTTTCTATATTCGATGGTAAAATCATAGACATTTTTCTCATCTTTGGAATAAGATTTGCTTGCAACAGTCTCAAAAACAGTCAAGTCAAAATCTTCTGGGAAATAGGTATCCCCTTCAACTTGAGCATGAATTTGTGTCACAATAATCTCATCGAGATAAGGTTCAAAAAGCTGAAAAATCTGCTTGCCACCAATGATATAGAGATTCTTAGCCTGATGATGATACCAGTCTAAAACATCCTCAACATTTTGGAAAACCAGAGCACCATCGATTGCTTCTTCAGGATTGCGCGTCAAAATCAAGGTTTCACGTCCTGGAAGCAATCGTCGACCCATCCCATCAAAGGTTACACGACCCATTAAAATGGCATGATTCAAGGTTGTTTCTTTAAAATGTTTTAACTCTGCTGGCAAATGCCAAGGTAAACGATCCTCTTTCCCGATCACACCCTTTTCATCTTGAGCCCAAATGGCTACGATTTTCTTTGTCATGCTTTCATCCTTTTCATTGATAGTTCTATTTTATCAAAAATCTTCAAAAAAGACTGTTTTGGAATGCCCTCCTGAATAGAAAAAAACCGTAGAAAAATTCTACGGATTTTTAGAAAAATAATTTATCTTACAAACCAGGTGCTTGTCCTAATTCTGCTGCAAGCATCCAGACTGTTTTTTCAAGATCTGCCTTAGCACCAACGAAGATATCATTGGTTACATCATCACCTTCTTCATCTGTTACATCCAATGCTTTTTGGAAAAGAGTGATAAGGTAACGATAAATTTCAAGGACACGTTCCAAACTTTCTTCTACGTTACGGAATTCTCCAACTCCTTCTTCGATTTCACTGTGTTGAAGGAATTCTGTCAAAGTAGAGTAGGGTTTGCCACCAAGTGTAATCAAGCGTTCGCTGATTTCATCAAGGTAAGCATCTAGACTATCCATGTATTCATCCATCTTAGGATGCCATACCATGAATCCACGTCCACGCATGTACCAGTGTACTTGATGAAGAGCGATATGTGCTACGTACAAGTCAGCTACGGCTTGATTCAAGACTTCTTTCGTTTTTA
Source organism: Streptococcus infantis (assembly GCF_019929665.1). GTDB lineage: Bacteria > Bacillota > Bacilli > Lactobacillales > Streptococcaceae > Streptococcus > Streptococcus infantis_H. The sequence goes on from NZ_JAHZPZ010000002.1 coordinate 197,930, forward strand.
CTAGCGTTTCAGGAGCTGTCTTAGATAATGTTGTTACGTCTTTTAATGCATCTTTTTTCAATTCTACCATTTTTCTCACCTCATAATATTATTTTTGTAACCATATTTATTGATTACTACCTCAGTATACTACACCTAGTAGACAAAAGCAAGAAAATTAACCCATATTAAAAAAGTTGTAATTGACTGATAATTTAAGAAAATGAGTGGCTATTTACCCTAGCTATTTTCTCTGTTTTTACTAGAAAATTGACTTTGATAAAGATCATAATAGAAACCTTTTGCAGCCAAAAGACTTTCATGATTTCCCTGTTCGATTATCTGTCCATCTTTAAGTACCAAAATTTTGTCAGCTTCCTGAATTGTCGAAAGTCGATGGGCAATGACAAAGCTTGTTCTCCCCTTCATCAAACGTTTCATGGCCTTTTGAATCAAGAGTTCTAAACGAGTATCGACTGATGAGGTCGCTTCGTCCAAAATTAAGATTGTAGGATCCGCCAAGAGAGCACGCGCGATAGTTAACAACTGTTTCTGACCAAGAGAAATATTACTTGATTCTTGGTTCATCTCCATGTTATAGCCACCAGGAAGGGTGCGGATAAAGTGGTCAACATTGGCCGCCTTAGCAGCTTCAACGATTTCTTCATCTGTTGCCTCAAGATTTCCAAAGCGAAGATTTTCCTTGATACTGCCTTCATAGAGCCAGGCATCCTGTAGGACCATCCCAAACTGTCGACGATAGTCCTGACGAGACAAGTCACGAATATCTTGGCCATCCACTAAAATGGCACCAGCTGTCACATCGTAAAAACGCATGAGAAGGTTAATCAAGGTTGTTTTCCCTGCTCCAGTAGGTCCAACGATAGCTACCATCTCTCCAGGTTCAACATCTAAATTAAAATTGCGAATCAATGGTTTGTTTTCCACATATTGGAAATCAACATTTTTGAAGCTAACTTGACCTGTCAATGGTGCTAGTTCTTTCACTTCAGCAGTTTGGACTTCTTCCTGTTCATCTAAAACTTCGAAGACACGGTCAAGAGAGGACTTGGCACTTTGCATTTGCCCAGCTAACTGAGTGATATTTTGGATCGGCTGGCTGACTTGCCATACATATTGAACGAAGGCCTGCATGTTACCAATAGTCAAGCGTCCTGCAATAACCTGCAAACCACCTAAGACAGCTACAATTAAGTAAGTTAAATCAGACACGATGTGAAGAGCAGGCATCATCAAACCTGAAATAAAGCTCGCCTTAAATCCGACTTGTTGCAATTCATCCGTAATCTTTTCAAATCTCTCTTGAGAGTTTTCTTCGCGTCCGAAAAGTTTTAAAACATTGAAACCTGTCAAGTTTTCCTGTACAAATCCATTCATACGTCCCAATATAGCTGCCTGCTGTTTAAAGTATGGCTGCGAACGATTTAGAATTGTTTTGGCTCCAAAATAAGTCACTGGAATCGACAAGATAACAATGATAGCCAACTGAAGATTTAGATAGAGGACCATACCCATAACAAAAATAATGGTAAAGACTGCATTAACAATCTGTAAGAAGGATTGTTGGAGTGCATTAGATACGGTCTCTACATCACTAGTAAAACGTCCCAGCAAATCTCCAAATTGGTGCTTGTCAAAGTAAGACACAGGGATGCGGTTGATTTTTTCGCTCATTTCATTTCGCAAATCCTGTATCATAGACTGGACAGCATTGGTCATGAAATAGTTTGAGTAATAAGAACCCAACTCATAGAAAAGCCCACGCAAGAGATAAATCACTAGAATTACTGCGATATAGCTAGTATTAATACCTGCTCCTGCAACACCATTTGCCATGGCAAGGAGGTTGCTGGTTAACTCAGTGATAGCAAGCCCCAATATGAATGGCTCGATAACACTCATTATGACGCTGACTATTTTCAAGAAGACTGCAAAGAAAACAGAGAAACGGTAGGCTTTTAAATAACTCCATAGACGAGCTAGGCTAGATTGTTGTTTCATCCTTTACCTCCTATTCTTCTGTCAGAGACGCATTTTTCAACTGCGACTCAGCAATTTCTCGATAGATGTCATTGGTTTCCATCAATTCTTCATGACGACCACGGCCAACTATTTCGCCCTTATCAAGGACGATAATCTGGTCCGCATCCATGATAGTTCCAACACGTTGCGCAACAATCAATACCGTAGCGTCTTGAGTCACTTCCTTGAGACGACGACGCAAGATAGCATCTGTACGGTAGTCCAAGGCTGAGAAGGAATCATCAAAGATATAGATATCCGGACCCTTGATGACTGCGCGGGCAATCGACAAGCGTTGCTTTTGACCACCTGATAGATTGCTTCCCCCTTCAGCCAGATGAGTTGCAAAACCTTCTTCTCGACTCTCGATAAAGTCTTTGGCTTGGGCTACATCAGCTGCTTGGTGCAAGTCCTCATGACTGGCGTCCTCTTTTCCGTAACGGAGGTTATCTGCGATAGTCCCTGTAAAGAGCAAGGCTTTTTGTGGAATAAATCCAATCTTTTGGCGGAGTGATTTGAGACGGTAATCCCGGACATCAACACCATCGACCTTAATCTTCCCCAGTGTAACATCATAAAAACGAGGAATTAACTGAACCAGAGTAGACTTACCTGACCCAGTCGAACCGATAAAAGCAATGGTTTCTCCCGGTTTAGCAGTAAAGGAAATATTATGCAAAACAGGGCTTTCCGTCTCACCAGGATAGGCAAAGGTCACATTATCAAATTCTAAGTAACCATGTGTTTCTGTTTCTTGAATTCCGTCCTCATTTGGATCAATGGAAATAGGCATATCCATGATTTCCTTCAAATGCTCACTAGACACAGCTGTACGTGGATACATGGTAAAGAGGTTTGACAAGAAAAGGAAGGACAAAAGAGCGTGGAAACTATACTCGATGAAGGCTACCAAATCCCCAATCTGCAAACTTCCTTGCTTGAGAGGATCTAGAGCAAACCAAACGATAGCTACAATCATGGCAATAATGATTTGCACAAAAAGCGGCTCCGTCAAACCAGTCAATTTGAACAAACGATTTGAATTATCCGCATAGATCGCATTTTTCTCTTCGAAACGGTTTTCTTGGAAGTCTTCACGAGCAAAGGCACGAATCACTCGTAAGCCCATCAAATTTTCACGGACATATTGGTTTATCTTGTCCAGTGTTTTCTGTTGTTTTTCAGATAAGGGGCGCGTTTTCACTGCCACATAAAGGACTACTACAGCTAGAAAAGGAACTGAAAAAGCAACAATCCAGGCTAGTGAGGGGCTGGTTAAGAAAATCATGAGAATACTCGACAGCATCATCATGGGAGTGATAACACCCAGCTTAAGCGTCTGCTCAGCAAACTGCATAAGGACAAAGGCATCACTGGTAATACGAGTAACCAATGAAGAAACACCAATTTGTTCATATTCGTGATGAGAATACTCTTGCAGCTTAGCATAGACATCATTTCGCATGTCCTTAACCATATTGGTGGTCAATTTACTAGCAGCATAGGATAGAACAACCCGCCCAAATGTCCCCAAGACGATAATAACCAACATTACGATAGCCCAAAAATAGAGCTTTTCTTCATTACCTTGATTAATCCCCTGGTCAATCATGCGAGCAAGAACAGTCGGTAGCCCAAGATTGACAATCACAAAGAAAATAGCTCCGAAGAAGTCTAACACTAACCACTTGGGATAACGTTTGAGATAAGACCAAATGTAAAGCATGATTCTCCTTTCTTTTTCTTCTAATACTCTTCGAAAATCAAATTCAAACCACGTCAGCCTCACCTTGCCGTACTCAAGTACAGCCTGCGGCTAGCTTCCTAGTTTGCTCTTTGATTTTCATTGAGTATAAAATGCAGAAAAGAGCGTGCTTTCGCACGCCTTTTTACTAAAAAGAAGACAGGCAGTCTTAACCTCGAGGGAGGGAACTGTCTGTCTCAGATATTTGAAGCTTATTTTACAAAGTCAAGCAATGCCAAGAAGCTTTCTGGATCAAGTGATGCACCACCAACAAGAGCTCCGTCAACGTCTGGACAAGCCATGTATTCTGCAACGTTTTCAGGTTTAACTGAACCACCGTATTGAACACGTACTTTATCAGCTACTTCTTGACCAAAGTCAGCTGCTACAACGTCACGAACCACTTTACACATTTTTTGTGCATCGTCTTGTGATGCAGATTTACCAGTACCGATCGCCCAGATTGGCTCATAAGCGATAACAGATGCAGCTACTTGCTCAGGAGTCAAACCAGCCAAAGCAGCAGATACTTGAGCACCTACGAATTCAGCTGCTTTACCAGCTTCGTAAGTTTCAAGACTTTCACCACAACAGATGATTGGAAGCATACCGTTAGCAAAGATTGCTTTTGCTTTTTTGTTAATGTCTTCGTCTGTTTCGTGGAAGTAGTCACGACGTTCTGAGTGACCGATAACAACGTAGTCAGTACCGATTTCTTTCAAAACTTGTGGGCTAGTTTCACCTGTGAAAGCACCTGCATTTTCAAAGTAGCAGTTTTGAGCAGCAACTTTAAGGTTTGAACCTTTAGCAGCAGCAAGAACAGTTGTCAAGTCAAGAGCAGGTACAGCAACCCCAGCTTCAACAAGGTCTGATGAAGGAAGTTTTGATGCTACAGCTTCAACGAATGCTTTTGCTTCTTCTGGGTTTTTGTTCATTTTCCAGTTACCAGCGATAAATGGTTTACGTGACATTTCACATACCTCTTTTTTCATTTTATTTTCTACTTATTTTATCATAAATATAGGGAGCTTGCAAATTTTACTCTGTAACTAGAAGTCTTCTTTTCAAATACTTTCCAGTCGTCAATTCTATTTAGAGTCTGGCTTTCTCCTAGTTAATTTGACCACTGCTTCCGTCCGAGCAGTGTGTGGAAACATATCAACCGACTGGATATAATGCAGGTCATAGACTTCAACCAAGCGAACTAAATCACGCGCCAGGGTAGATACATTGCAGGAAATGTAGACCATCTTTTCAGGAGCGTAATTAACGATGGTATCCAAGAGTTTGTCATCTAAACCGGTACGAGGCGGGTCTACAATCAAGGCATCCGCACGATAGCCTTCCTTATACCATCTAGGGATAATCTCTTCTGCTGTACCTGCCTCATAGTGGGTATTACTATACCCCATACGCTGGGCATTTGCCTTAGCATCCTCGATAGCTTCAGGAATAATATCCATCCCCCTCAGACTTTTAACTTTTTTGGCAAAGGCAAAACCAATGGTTCCAACACCACAGTAGGCATCAATCAGATGGTCATTCTCAGTTACGTCCAAGGCCTTAACGGCTTCACTATAGAGGATTTCAGTCTGTTCAGGATTGAGTTGGTAAAAAGCTCGTGGTGAGAGAGAAAACTCATAGTTTAATACACCCTCACGAATACTATCCTGTCCCCAAATAATCTCAGTCTTTTCCCCGTAAATCTCACTAGTTTTAGCAGTATTGGTATTGACTGCGACAGTCACTACTTCAGGATAATCCTTGACTAAATCTTTCACAAATTGAGTCAGATTTAATTGACGATTGGTCACAATGATAATCTGAACTTCCCCAGTTTTCCGTGCTCGACGAACCATGATGGTCCGAACTCCAAGGATTTTCCGTTCATCTGTAATCGGAATTTGATGATAGGTCAAGAGTTCGGCAATGCGATTAGCAATCGCTTGCGTCTCCTTGTCTTGAACCAGACAGTCTTTTAACTCGACCAGATAGTGGGAATTCTGAGCATACAAACCTGCCTTGACTTGACCTTTAAACTTTCGAGTTTGGAATTGCAATTTAGCTCGATAATACTTGGGTTCCTGCATACCAATGGTTGGTCTGATTTCATAGTTTTCGTAACCAGCGGGTGCAAATTTCTTCAGAGCTTGATGGAGAAGGTCCGTTTTAAACTCCAGCTGCTTGTCGTAATGCAGATGCATGATTTGACAGCCACCACACTCATTATAAATGGTGCAGTCTGGTACCACTCGAAACTTAGATTTTTTATTGACCTCAAGGAGTTTAGCCTCAACGTAGTTACGCTTAACGGAAGTCACCTGACAATAGATATCTTCACCCTTGAGGGCGCCTGGAACAAAAACAAGGGTTTTCTGGAAAAATCCGATACCTTCCCCGTTTATCCCCATACGCTTAATTTTTAATGGAATTTTTTGTTTGACTTTAAGACTCATAAGTCTATTATACCACGTAGTTTCTCAATGGTTAAGAATATGTTACAATAAAACCATGAATACAAAGATATCTCATTTTTTCCCATTGGATTTTCCTGAGCAATTACGAACTTATATAGAAGGAGCAACTCTTTCTGACAGCTCTTCTCATTCAGGCGCAAGGGTTCTCTATCTTGATTCAGGTTACTACTTGAAAATAGATCAAAAGGGAAGATTAGAGCGAGAAGCTAGAATTGCGAGTTGGTTTGAACAAGAGGAAATAGGAACGCCAGTCATCCACTATCTATCTACAGATAAAGACTACCTCCTGACTAAAGAGGCTATTGGCCATGATGTCTCGCTTTTTTAGATCAACCAGAAAAAATTTGCCGTACCATGGCAGAGGCTCTTAAAAAGCTTCACAGCTTAAATCCGAAAAATTTTCCATCAGAAAATCATTTACAAGTCTATAAAGACAGAGCCTTTAAAAAGTATGAAAAAGGTGAATTTTATGCCAAGGCCCTCCTACCCCAATTCCGGATTAGCAGCCGCGAAGAGGCCTTCCAGCTCATTCGAGAACAAGAGCACCTTTTAAAGACAGATGCCTTTATTCACGGGGATGCCTGTCTACCGAATTTTATTCTAAAGGATGCTGACCACTTCTCTTGCTTTATTGACCTTGGCTTAGCTGATTTCAGTGACCGACATATCGATCTCTTTTGGGCAGTTTGGTCCCTCAACTATAACCTACATTACCCTAAATACGCTGAACTATTTCTTGACTATTATGGGAGAGAACAGGTCGATATAAATAAACTTCGACTCATTGCTGCCTTTGAAGCGTTTGGATAAAAGGAAAACCATGAAAATCACAAAACTAGAAAAGAAAAAACGTCTCTATCTGCTAGAACTTGATAGTGACCAAACCTGCTATATTACAGAGGATACCATTGTTCGCTTTATGTTGACCAAGGATAAGGAAATTAGTCCCCAAGAATTTTCAGGTATTCAGATCTTTGCACAATTTTCCTACGGAAAAAACTTGGCGCTCTATCACTTATCCTTCAAGGCCCGTACTGAAAAAGAAGTCAGAGACTATTTAGTTAAACATGAGATTGATGAGAAAATCATACCACAAGTCATCCAAGCCCTCAAGGATGACAACTGGATCAATGACCGTCAATATGCTTATGCGATCATCAATTCCAATCAGCTATCTGGTGACAAGGGAAGCTACATGCTGATACAAAAGATTTCTCAAAAAGGAGTTGCTAAGTCCGTTATCCAAGAAGTTTTACAAGAATTTGATCTGACGGAAGTCGCAGAGCGTACAGCTGAAAAACTACTGAAAAAATATCAGGGTAGATTGCCTGCTCGTGCTCTACAAGATAAGATAATCCAAAATCTTACCAACAAAGGGTTTTCATACTCGGAAGCTAAAAAAGCCTTTGACCAACTGGATATCCAGATAGAAGAGGAAACCGTTCAGGAACTAATCTTTAAAGAGTTGGATAAGCAATATCGAAAATATTCGCGTAAGTATGAAGGATACGAACTCAAGCAACGTTTGACCCAAGTTTTAGCTAGAAAGGGTTATGATTTTTCGGATATATCCAGCGCTCTCAGAGAATATCTTTAATTTTTTCATGAAAAACTAAGAACTTTAAACAAAAATGTGATACAATAGTAAACGATAAACTTATAAATTGTAGAAAGTTGGTTAGTTATGAAACTTCCAAAAGAAGGCGACTTTATTACAATTCAAAGTTATAAGCATGATGGGAGTCTTCACCGTACTTGGCGAGACACCATGGTACTAAAAACAACAGAGAACGCTATTATCGGCGTCAACGACCACACACTTGTTACCGAAAGTGACGGTCGTCGTTGGGTGACTCGAGAGCCGGCTATTGTTTACTTTCATAAAAAATATTGGTTTAATATCATCGCCATGATTCGTGATAATGGGATTTCCTACTACTGCAATATGGCAAGCCCTTACTATCTAGACGAAGAAGCTTTAAAATACATTGACTATGATTTGGATGTTAAAGTTTTTACAGATGGTGAGAAACGCCTCTTGGACGTTGAGGAATATGAACGACATAAGCGAAAAATGAAGTATTCTTCTGACTTAGACTATATTTTGAAAGAGCATGTCAAGATTCTTGTTGATTGGATTAACAATGAGCGAGGTCCTTTCTCAGAAGCCTATGTCAACATTTGGTACAAACGCTACGTAGAACTAAAGAATCGGTAAAGTTGTCAAAGGTCAGGATTAAAATCCTGACCTCGTTTTTTGGTAGTATAAAATAAGCTGTGTAAACACAAAAAGGAATAAATCCATTATGATATAATTCGTGAGATATACAAAATAAATGGATAGACTAATACTTTTTTAATTTCTTTGTTCCTTGTAAGCTTACAACAACCTTATATTGTTTAATACAAAAATACGAAGATGATTGCTATAAAAGAATTCAGATCACCTTCGTATCAATAATTTAGTTATTGTATTTCCACATAGCATCAATCATTTAGTACGACATTTTGAAAATAATAATTTGACAGATAAAATGCTATTTAATCTACCAGCTCATTTAATCGTTTTTGAAAATATAAAGCAATATTTTTAGACTCAATAAACTCAAAATATTTAATGACATTTTGCATTTGCTTAATTCCAGATTCTTTAGATTCTGTCAGGTATATTTTATATCCTTCTACAAATTTGAATGTAGATTTTTCAAAAACTTTTGTGTCATCTTTTAATAATTTTTTTAATTTCATTTCAAAGTAGTCTGCATATATTAGATGTGAATTTTCAAGGCAACAGAACCAAAAATTTAAACAAGCTGACACAACTAAATTTCTATTCTTGCCGATTTTTTCGTAATAATGTGTACGCTCTAGTATTTCTTTTCCGACCCTGTAAATATAATCTATCTCAAAAAGATGATATAAATTACCAATCAACGTTATCTCATAGGACTCCCATCGTTCCTTCTGGAATAAATAGTCATATACTAAATTTAGATCTTCTCTACTAACTATATGATTACAATCTATTTGATTTAATAATCCCTGAACCATAATTGTATTTATTTTATGAGTTTTTTCCCCACTCTTCTCAAAAAGTTTTTGTTGCTCATTTTTTATTTCCTCCAATCCTTTAGTATTCAAACTATAAAAATTTGGAGATAAATTAACCAAAAAATTATCAAGCTCTGATCTTTTATAATCTTCTAGATAATTACAAAAATTCTCTATCGAAACATTGATATTTGATAATAATTCAAAAAACGTTGAAAGAGAAATTTCATTTTCTCCCCTTTCAAATCTAGAAAGTTGAGATTTAGATATAGAATCAGCTGCAGCATACTCTAAAGAATATCCGTTTAATTTTCTAAAATATCTAAAAGCTTCTCCGTAATTTTTCACAATTTCGTTCCCTTAACCTTCTTTTCGAGCGATAAACATACCATATTCTTTAGGAATGATCAACATACCATTATTAAACTCACTTTCCAATCTATTACGAATTATTTCCTCTTCTAGTGAACCTATTTCGGAAATTCCTTTCAAGGATTGAATATATTGAACTAGATCGTCTATACTTGTCACCTGTAGCTCATCATCATAAATTAATTTTTCCACAGTGTCAAAATACCTATTTAAAAAAGTCTTCCCGTTTTGTAAAGTAAAAGTTTTATTTTCCAAATTTTGATTAACCACATCTTTAAATAAGCTTGCCAAATAATCTACAACTCCATTTTCACCAAATGTAGCACAGTAAAAAATGCCTCCTGTTTTTAAGACCCTATTCACCTCAGAAAGAGCTTTAGGAATATCATTCACATGATGTAGAAGCATATTAGCAATAACAATATCAAAGGTTTCATTCTCAAAAGAAATCTTTTGAATGTCCATTATTTCATAGTTGACATTGCCTCTATTTCCAATCACTGATTTCGTTGTTTTTACCATATCTTTAGAAAAATCTGTAATAACCAACTGCTTCATTTTATCTATAGAATCATTATTACTTTTCCACAGCTCTCCTGTACCACATCCCAATTCTAGAACCTTTACTTCATTAGTGATTTGGTAGTTGGAAAATATCCAATTGTTAAATCCTAATTTATTTTTTGAATACTTCTTATGCAATTCTACTCGAATATCAAGATTATCATGACTTTTATATTGTTCAATTACTTTATCAATCATTTAAAATGACCTCCACTCTATAATTTGACATTATATCACAAGAATAAACACAGTGCTAAATAAGTTGTATAAATGCAAAAAGGAATAATTTTACCACAGTATTGAACTATTTTTGGTCTTCTAGACTCCAAAAAACACTTTTAACCTAAACTTCATTTTTATCCACAAATCTTAAGTCTCAACTGATTTATTGAATTCTCGCAAGACACGGACTAAAAATTTAAAAATTAATCCATCTATTTCTATCCCAGTACATTTTAGCAAAAAACCTGCCTAATGTGGCAGGTTTTCGTTTAAATGTCTAATTTTGTAACAGTGAACTTGATATGGGAGTAATCTTTCTCGATATCCTTATCTACCATAAAGGCTGTTGCATCCTTCTTGACCTGCACCAAGTCAATATTCTGGGCTTGAGCAGCATAGACACAGCCACAGTAACATTGACGATAGATATCGTACTCTTCACACATCTCTACAGAACGTTTGTAACCTTGATTTTTCTTAAAATCACTCGGAAGATAATGGGTGGTATAGATTTTCTGCACATCGATCCCGATACTATTGATGGTTTGTGAATTTTTATGAGGACTGATGGTTAGGGCTGAGCCGAAGTAATCAAAGCCCAAATCCATAGCCACCTGCGCTGTCTTATCCAAACGATAGTCAAAACAAACCTTGCAACGATCGCCACCTTCAGGTTCTTCTTCCAAACCTCGAACCAGTTTACGGTATTCATTGGGTTCGTATGGTGCTTCTAGGTATTGGACGTTATTGCCAGTTCTCTCATTAAAATCACTGACAAACTTTTGGGTCACATAAGCACGCTTATGATATTCTGCCTTGGGATGGATATTGGAATTAGCAAAATAAATGGTCACATCGGCATACTTAGTCAAGTACTCTAAAGTGTAGGTACTGCAGGGAGCACAACAGACGTGCATGAGAATAGTTGGTCTTTCTTCATTTTTTTCCCAAACTTGGACCATCTTTTGCATGACACGGTCATAGTTGATCTTTTGATTGGGATTCATCTTACTTAGAATTTCTTCTACATCAATCATGCTCTTCTCCTTTTCTTCTTGTTATTTTATCACAAGACAGCTCTTTGGGTAAATAGGCCATTGTTCATTCATGAATCGATAGAATGATTGAATTTAAAGTAAAAACGCCAGACGGCGTTTTTATGGCTATTAAGGTTTGATACGGTGCAACATACGTGGGAATGGAATAGCTTCACGGATGTGTTTTGTTCCAGCTGCAAAAGTTACCATACGCTCAATTCCGATACCAAATCCACCGTGTGGTACTGTACCATATTTACGAAGGTCAAGGTAGAATTCGTACTCTGTAAGATCCATTCCAAGTGATTCCATCTTAGCGACAAGTGCATCATAGTCTTCCTCACGCATGGAACCACCGATGATTTCTCCGTAGCCTTCTGGTGCAAGCAAATCTGCACAAAGTACGCGATCTGGGTTCCCAGGAACTGGTTTCATGTAGAAGGCCTTGATGTCTGCTGGGTAGTTAATCACAAAGGTTGGTACACCAAAGTGGTTTGAAATCCAAGTTTCGTGTGGTGAACCAAAGTCATCTCCATGCTCAAGATGTTCGTAGTCAGCATCTTCGTCGTTTTCATGCTCTTGCAAGAGGTCAATGGCTTCATCGTAAGTAATGCGTTTAAATGGCTCAGCAATGTAGCGTTTCAAGAGCTCTGTATCACGTTCCAATGTTTCCAAGGCTTGAGGAGCACGGTCAAGAACACCTTGAAGCAATGCTTTTACATAAGCTTCTTGCAAGTCAAGTGACTCATCGTGTGTCAAGTATGAGTACTCCGCATCCATCATCCAGAACTCAGTCAAGTGACGGCGAGTCTTAGATTTCTCTGCACGGAATACTGGACCAAAGTCAAAGACGCGACCTAGAGCCATAGCACCTGCTTCAAGATAAAGCTGACCAGATTGACTCAAGTAAGCTGGTGTTCCAAAGTAGTCTGTTTCGAAAAGTTCTGTAGAATCTTCTGCAGCATTTCCTGAAAGAATTGGGCTATCAAACTTCATGAAACCATTCTTATCAAAGAACTCATAAGTTGCATAGATAATAGCGTTACGGATTTGCATCACTGCTACTTGTTTGCGTGAACGCAACCACAAGTGGCGGTTATCCATCAAGAAGTCTGTTCCGTGTTCTTTTGGAGTAATTGGGTAGTCTTGAGATTCACCGATGACTTCGATGTCTGTAATATCCAACTCATAACCAAATTTTGAGCGTTCGTCTTCTTTGACAATCCCTGTCACGAAAACAGAAGTTTCTTGGCTTAGGCGTTTGATGGTATCAAATTTTTCAAGACCTACTTCTTCACCGAATTTTTCGATAAAGTTTGGTTTGAAAGCCACGCCTTGGAAGAAGGCAGTTCCGTCACGCAATTGCAAGAAAGCAATTTTTCCTTTTCCTGACTTGTTAGCAACCCAAGCACCAATAGTCACTTCTTGACCAACGTAGTCTTTTACTTCGATAATTGTTACACGTTTTGTCATGTTTTATCTTCCTTTTTTTGTTTAACTTGTCTAAAGACATTATTACCCACTATTGTACCACAAATAATGCCTGATAGCTAGGTTCTATCAGAGAAAAATCTCAGGTTTTATCCAAAAAAATCTCCGTCAAGACGACGAAGATCTTATTTTTATTTTTCCATAAACTGGTGCAAGCGACGAATAGCTTCTTTGAGTGTATCTAGGTCTGTCGCATAGCTGAGACGGACATTCTCTGGTGCTCCAAATCCTGCTCCTGTAATCAGGGCCAGACCAACTTCCTCAAGAATAGCCGTTGTAAATTCTGTTACATCTGTATAGCCTTTCATCTCCATAGCTTTTTTGACATTTGGGAAGAGATAGAAAGCTCCTTGCGGTTTGACTACATCAAAGCCAGGGACTTGGCACAAGAGTGGATAGATAGTATTCAAGCGTTCCTCGAAAGCCTGACGCATAGTTTCTACAGAGTCTTGTGGACCAGTTAAGGCCTCGATTGTTGCGTATTGAGATACCGCAGTCAGGTTAGAAGTCGTTTGACCAGTCAATTTGCTCATAGCAGCAATAATTTCTGGATCACCTACTGCATAACCAACACGCCAACCAGTCATAGCGTAGGCCTTAGACACTCCATTGATGACAATAGTTTGTTTGCGAATAGCTTCTGAAAGACTGGAGATTGGAACAAATTCATGACCGTTATAGACCAAACGTCCATAAATATCATCTGCTAGGATAAGAATATCATGCTCAACAGCCCAATTTCCAATGGCTAACAATTCCTCACAAGAGTAGATCATACCGGTAGGATTAGATGGTGAATTAAGAACCAAGACTTTAGTCTTATCTGTGCGAGCAGCTTCTAATTGCTCCACAGTTACTTTAAAGTGATTGTCTTCCTTGGCTTGGACAAATACTGGAAGGCCTTCTGCCATCTTAACCTGATCCCCATAGCTGACCCAGTAAGGTGTTGGAATGATAACCTCATCACCTGGATTAATCACAGCCATAAAGAAAGTATAGAGTGAGAACTTGGCACCAGTCGCAAAAGTGACCTCATTAGCTGCCACAGAATAACCATAGTATCGTTCAAAATAAGTATTAACTGCTGCTTTTAACTCAGGCAAACCTGAAGCCACCGTATAGAAAGAAGCACGTCCATCTCGAATGGCTGCAACCGCAGCATCCTGAATATTTTCAGGAGTATGAAAATCGGGCTGACCTAAAGTCAAGAAAAGAACGTCTTTTCCTTCAGCTTTTAACTTCTTTGCTCTTGCATCACTAGCAAGAGTAACGCTTTCTTCCATCTCTAAGACACGTTTGGATAATTTCATTGTTTCTCCTTTTCGACTAAGGCGCCAGATTCAAAATCTACCAGATAATAGTCTCCTCCAGACTTGATTTCCCAGACAGGTTTTTCAGCGTACCGTCCGAAAGTAATCTTGTCGATTTCAGTTGCTCCTTTTTCTCTGACAACTGCTTCTGCTTTTTCTTGAGAAGTACCATTTTCTAGTTGATATACGTAAATATTATTGCTACTTTTCTCTATTAAGACAGCAACTGGTTTCTGGTTCTTATCTTGGCCAAGAACACTATAATAGCTTTCTAAACCATTGAAGATATCAATCTGGCTAACCGTTTCTAGATTTGCATACTGCTTAGCGAGTCTTTCACCTTCTACCTTAGCAGTTCGATAAGGCTTCATGCTGAGCCATACCAAGTAGAGAAAGGAAGAAGTGATGACTAGAGTTAACAAAGTTATACCAATAATGTACTGAAATAATAGGGAATTTTTTTCTTTTTTCTGTCTCTTTTTCACTCGTCTATTTTACCATCTATCCTAGTGAATTACAAGTGAAGTTAGGGGAGGAATCTGGATTTTCAATCCGTTTTTAGGATATCATTACACAACTTCAAGCCGTGTTTTTATAGACTTTTCTACAGTCTTCATTTTTAATTAAAAACTTAGATTCTATTGATTTTATTTTCTGAGCATATCCCTTGCAAATGATTTTATCGTGTTGTAACATATGTTATAACAACAGAGTGATTCTGATTAAAAGATTGAAATTTAAAGGAGACTCCCTATGTCTAAAAAAGTATTATTTATCGTTGGTTCACTTCGTGAAGGTTCATTCAACCACCAAATGGCACTAGAAGCTGAAAAGGCA
Source organism: Streptococcus infantis (assembly GCF_019929665.1). Classification (GTDB taxonomy): domain Bacteria; phylum Bacillota; class Bacilli; order Lactobacillales; family Streptococcaceae; genus Streptococcus; species Streptococcus infantis_H. Next base: position 213,057 of record NZ_JAHZPZ010000002.1, read on the forward strand.
CTTGCTGGCAAAGCTGAGGTAAGTTACCTTGACTACTCAGCCATTCCTCTCTTTAGCCAAGACCTTGAAGTTCCTACACTTCCAGCTGTTGCAGCGGCTCGCGAAGCTGTTCAAGCTGCTGATGCTATCTGGATCTTCTCTCCAGTTTACAACTTCTCAATTCCAGGAACTGTGAAAAACTTACTTGACTGGCTTTCACGCGCCATTGACTTATCTGACACTCGTGGAGCATCTGCTCTTCAAGATAAGATTGTTACAGTTTCATCTGTAGCAAATGCAGGACACGATCAACTCTTTGCGATTTACAAAGACCTCTTGCCATTTATCCGTACACAGGTTGTTGGTGATTTTACCGCAGCTCGTGTTAATGATTCTGCCTGGGCAGATGGTAAACTAGTCCTTGAAGATAGCGTTGCTGCTTCTCTTAAACAACAAGCTGAAGATTTACTTCGAGCTATTCAATAATAAAAAAGATAGTAGAAAATCTCATTTCTACTATCTTTTAGTTTATTCAACAAATTCTCCAATCATACTATGTTTTAATGGTAAACTACACATTACTAAAAGGAAAATGAAGGAGGATTGAATCCAAAAGAGGGCCAAATCAAAAATTCCATGCACAGCAACTACTGTTAAGAATGAAAGATAAAGACCAACAATCGGACGCTTGCTCGGCTCCTGACTCATATCAATCAACATTCGAATTGGACCAGAAGAAGCTATTCCTAACAATACCGTTCCAACCACACCGTAACTCAATATCGTATCAATGTATATACTATGAGCATGTTCGTGATAAGGAGCAAAAATACGAGGATAAGAGTGCATATAGGTTAGGGGACCCTCACCCCAGAAGGGATTTTGTTTGAATAAGGTCATACCTGCATTCCAGATCGACACTCGTTCTTCCATAGACGAATCGAGCGTTCCCATTCGAACTCCCAAATCACTCGAGAAGAGAAAGGCTAAACCAACACCAAAGACTCCGATACTGAGCCAGAAGGCACGCCAGTTCTTAATGGTAGTGAAAAGATAAATAATCGCACCAAAGATAATAGCTGGAAAAGCTGTTCTATTTTGGGTGAAATTCAAGCCAAACAAATTCGCAAAGATTGCAATGAGAGAGAAAATTCTCAACCATCTCAATCTAGTCGTACTAATTAGGTAAAATCCAATCATAATACAGAAGCAACAGATAATCCCATAATAATTAGGATTAAAGAAGGCTACCTCTGCACGGTTCTGATGCCAGACTTGCATCTTAGGTGATAAGAAAGTATAATCAAATTTCTTTACAATCTGAAAGTGCTCTAAGGCTGCAAAAACTGATGCTAGCACACTAAGCGACATAACCGATTGCAATACTAATCTGAAAAACTTAGGGGTTAAATGGGCTTGGTAATAATAAAAGAAAATTGCAAAGAGGAACATTCCTAAAGTGGAAACCATCCCCATCACATTTTGAGCTAAAAGAGAGATAACACCACTATAGCCGATAAATAAAAGTAAGATAGAATGGTGGGATAATCGTTTTAATATCCCCTTCATCTCTCCTGTAAATATTAGACCTATTAAGTAGGCGATAAAAATAATAACGAAAATATAAAAAGGCAAGAAAATACTTAGAATAACAGCTAGTAAGACTAGCTCTTGCTTGGATAAGCCTTTCAATTTTTCAATGATACCTATTGATTTCACAACAGTTCCTTTCTCTCTGCGCTATAAAGCTCAGATAAATAAACTATTAAAACATTTTACCATTTTTCAAATGATTTGAAAACCACTTTGTCCATGTCATCCTGACTAAAACTAGGTAAAATTTTATAGCGAGCTAAGATATCTCTCAAAGCGCGCATCCTTTTTTTAAAAATATGGTACAATAAATCTAGTTGTTCCAGAAAGGACCTAGTATGAAATCCTACCAAGAAGTTTACAAAATCTTAGCTCATGAAACAGATTATTTAAGCGGAGAGAAAATCGCTGAAATATTAAACCTCTCTCGCACCTCTGTTTGGAAAGCTATCCAACGCCTCCAGCAGGAAGGTTTAGAAATTGACAGCATCAAAAACCGTGGCTACAAACTTCTTCACGGTGACCTAATCTTACCTCAAGAAATAGAAGCCAACAGCCCAATCTCAGTTCAATTTAAACCTATCACCAAATCAACCCAGAGTGATGCTAAGGAGGCCATGGAAGCTGGTGCCAAAGGAGACACACTCTACCTATCAACAGGCCAAACTATGGGACGTGGTCGATTTCAACGCCCCTACTATTCTCCAGAACAAGGTGGGATTTACATGTCTCTCCACCTCAAGCCCAATCTCTCTTATCTAGATCTACCAGCTTATACACTCCTGACTGCAGCCGCAATTTATAAGGCTGTTAAAAACCTTTGTCTGATTGATTTAGATATCAAATGGGTAAATGATTTATACCTAAATCATAAAAAAATAGCCGGTATTCTAACCGAAGCCATCACTTCTGTCGAAACCGGCCTTGTCACAGATGTTATTATTGGTGTTGGTATCAACTTTTCTATCGCTGATTTTCCAAAAAACCTACAAGGGAAAGCTGGAAGTCTCTTCTCTCAAAATAGCCCAATCACTCGCAACGAGCTGATTGCAGAAATCTGGAAATGTTTCTACGAAACTGAGACCGATGAGCTGCTTTACCTCTATAAAAAACAATCAATTGTTTTAGGCAAAGAAATTTCCTTTAAGAAAGATCAAGAAATCATCTCAGGAAAAGCTTGTGATATCTCTGACCAGGGTCAACTACAGATTCAATTAGCTACTGGTGAGAAAATTTGGCTCAATAGTGGCGAAGTTTCGCTCACTAAATGGTGAATTATTTTTGTAAAATAAAAATCGACCTCTCTTTCGAGAAGGTCGATTTTCTTATCATTTATTTTTTCAAACGCTCCACATCACGCGCAATCACAAGTTCTTCATCAGTTGGGATGACAAGTACACGAAGTGTCGCAGCATCTGTAGAAATGTCTCCAGTTACTCCAAAGACATTTTTCTCTGGGTCTAGATCACAACCAAACCAAGAGATACCTGAAATAACTTTCTCACGCACAAGAGTTGCATTTTCACCAACACCAGCAGTAAAGATAATAGCATCTGCCCCGTTTAGAACTGCCAAGTATTGTCCAATGTATTTTTGGATACGGTCAACATACATTTCAAAGGCAAGAATAGCATCGTGATTGCCTTCGTTCACACCATTCTGAACATCACGCATGTCACTTGATAAGCCTGAAACTGCCTGAAGACCAGATTCACGGTTTAGAATACGACTAATATCGTCTGGAGTCTTGAAGTCCTCTGTATATTGCATTAAATAAGGAATGATGGCTGGATCAATATCCCCTGTACGAGTTCCCATCATAACACCACCAAGTGGAGTGAATCCCATTGATGTATCGATTGATTGACCACCTTTAACAGCTGTGATAGAAGCACCGTTACCAATATGGCAAGTGATCAACTTCAACTCTTCTAATGGACGTCCCAAAAGTTTTGCTGCTTCTTGAGCAACATATTGGTGACTTGTACCGTGTGCTCCATATTTACGAACCTTGTTTTCTGTATAGTACTTAGTTGGTAATGGATAACGGTATGCTTTTTCTGGCATTGTTGTGTGGAATGATGTATCAAAGACTGCTACACTTGTAATATCTGGCAACAATTCTTTGAAGGCACGAATCCCAGCTGCATTGGCAGGATTGTGCAATGGAGCAAGAAGTCCTAGTTCTTCAATTTTTTCTAAGACATCACCTTCAACAACTGTAGACTCTTTGAAGTACTCTCCACCTGCAACAACACGGTGTCCGACACCAGTAATTTCATCATAAGTTTTAATAATATTAAAACGAATCAAGTCATCAAGTAAAATCTTAACAGCCAAGGTATGGTTTTCAATATCAAGAACTTGTTCTTCAGAACGACCATCAAACTTAACTGTTGAAACAGAATCCTTCAATCCGATTCGCTCAATTAAACCTTTTGCAAGCACCTTTTCTTCTGGCATTTGATATAGTTGCCATTTCAAGCTAGAGCTTCCAGCGTTAATTGCAATGGTTTTTGTCATAAATTTATTCCCCTTTTTAAGCGTTTTCAACTATTATATCAAAATTTGCACTAAATTTCATGCCCTTGACACCAATTTTGAAAATTTTCCTTAAATTCCATCAAAATTTCAGGGTCACGAAGACTGGTAAGTGGATAAACAAATGGTTCAACTCCTTCTCCTGTCTTCTTTTGTAGGACAAAAATGCTCTTAGACTGAGCTCCTTGGGCGAAGAGATCCTCTGGTAAGGCAATAATTGCCACTAGTTGAGCCTGGTCAGTCAGCCATGATTTCAAAAGTTCACTCTGAGGACTTGTCAGGAGATCTGTTGGAGCCAGAAAAATCGCATAGCCTCCTGTTCTGAGATACTTGAGTGATTGTTCCATTAACAAATGATGAGCATAAGTATGTTCATTCTTAGCCGCTACTTGATAACGTGAGGCTGTCTGATCATCTGGATAGTAACCGACAGGCAGGTCGCTCACAATGATGTCACTTTCTTTTAATACTTGTGGACGTACTGCATCTCCTTGGACAAAGCCCATTTGAAGATCCATTACTTCCGCCATGCTTGCCGCCATGTCAATCAAGAGGTCATCAAGTTCTATTCCCAGGTAATCTATCTTTTTGCTCATGGACGTTAAGAAGTTAGCTCCCAGAATTCCCATCCCAGAACCCAATTCCAATAAGCTCACATTTTCAGCAGGGAAAAGTTGTTCAATGATAAAAATCATCAAGTGACCAACCGCATCCGGTGTGAACTGGTGATTGGCTTGAAGAGGTTCTGTTTGAGCTGCCTTCATTAACAAAAATTGATAAGTCCGTAACCACTCCTCTTTTCGAAGTGCCAAACGTTTTAAGGTCTGGTTATTTTTTTTGACTTGCTCCAGAGAGGTTTGACCATCTAGATAGATCCCATTTTGTTCAATCAAGGCATCATAAAAACTTGTCGCCAAATCGTTTTGAATGATTTGGACATTTTCTAGTAAATAGGTATATGCTTGTTCAATTTTTTCAAAATCCATAATCTTATCTTACCAAATTCAGAGCCGATTTTCCAGATTTTCATAATACTGAAAACAAATAAAAACCTCTGAGATGACTCTCAAAGGTTTATTCTACTATTTACTATTTTCAACAGCTGCTGTTACAAAAGCAGTGTAAAGTTCTTCTGGACGATTTGGACGACTTGAAAGCTCTGGATGGTACTGACAAGCCACAAAGAATTTGTTTTCTGGGATTTCAACAATTTCGACCAAGCGATTGTCTGGTGAAACACCTGAGAAGACAAATCCTGCCCCTTCAAACTGTTCACGGAAGGCATTGTTAAACTCATAACGGTGGCGGTGGCGACGTTGGACCACTTCTTTGTTATGATAAGCTGCCGCTGCCTTAGAACCACGTTTCAACTTAGAAGGATAAAGTCCCAAACGAAGGGTTCCCCCCATGTCCTCAACATCAATCTGATCACGCATGATATCGATGATTGGATATTTTGTATCAGGATCAAGCTCTGCTGAATTAGCCCCTTCAAGTCCCAAAACATGACGGGCAAACTCTATACAAGTCAATTGCATTCCCAAGCAGACTCCCAACATTGGTACATCATTTTCTCGAGCATAGCGAATCGCTTGAATCTTACCTTCTGTCCCACGTTGACCAAAACCACCTGGAACGATAATTCCATCAGCGTCAGATATAAGTTCTACCACATTGTCAGCTGTCACATCGTTAGCATTGACCCAATCAATCTTGACTTCTGCATCATTGGCATAACCAGAGTGTTTCAAGGCCTCTACGACAGAAATATAGGCATCTTGCAACTCGACATACTTACCAACAAGAGCAATTTTGACTTGTTTTTTGAGATTCATAACCTTATCAACCATAGCTGACCACTCTGTCATATCTGCTGCCGGTGCATCAATCTTCAAATGGTCACAGACGATTTGATCCATGCCTTGAGCTTGCAGATTAAGCGGAATTTGGTAAAGATGATCTACGTCTAAGGACTCGATAACTGCTTCTGGTGCCACATCACAGAACTGGGCTAGTTTGTTTTTAATCCCTTGTCCTGCTGGTTTTTCTGTACGAATGACTAACATATTTGGCTGGATTCCCAAACCACGCAATTCTTTGACAGAGTGTTGAGTCGGCTTGGTCTTCATTTCTCCAGCCGCCTTGAGGTAAGGAAGCAAGGTTGTATGGATATACATGACATTTTCTGCTCCGACATCAGACTTCATCTGACGAAGCGCCTCTAGGAATGGAAGGGACTCAATATCTCCAACTGTTCCCCCAACCTCTGTAATAATAACATCAGAGTCAGTCGTTAGGGCGGCACGCTTGATTTTTTCTTTCAAGGCATCTGTAATATGAGGAATGACTTGGACAGTTGCACCGAGGTACTCCCCACGACGTTCCTTACGCAGAACTTCGCTGTAGATTTTACCAGTTGTCACATTTGAGTATTTATTGAGATTGATATCAATAAAACGTTCATAGTGACCCAAGTCCAAATCTGTCTCAGCCCCATCATCTGTTACAAAGACTTCCCCGTGCTGGTAAGGACTCATGGTTCCTGGATCAATATTGATATAAGGGTCAAATTTTTGGATGGTTACCTTCAAACCACGATTTTTCAAAAGGCGCCCAAGGCTCGCTGCAACGATACCTTTCCCAATAGATGACACCACACCACCAGTTACAAAAATATATTTCGTAGACATAGATTCCTCTTTCTAAAATGCTCAAGATCTTGTTCACTAGAGGGGGACTAAGAAAACAAGACCTTCACCGATAACCACAATCCAGGATGATAATTCCCCTGGAAAAACAAAAATAGCTCCCTAGTAACTAGGAAGCCCCGACCTCAAAAAGAGGTGCCCGAACAATATCTTACCTCAATTTAGCTCATTTGTCAAATGTCATTCTTTACTAGATTTATAGTTCTACTGCAGAAAAGAAAAACAACAAGGGAATTTCCTTGTTGTTTGGTATTATTCTTCTTCCTCAGAATCTTCGTCATCTTCTTCAACGAGTTCGACATCTTCCCCAAGATCATCTGGTGCGATTTCGTTGATTTCAGCGTCGTAGGCTTCTACTTCGTTCTTTTCATCATCTGGATTTTCATCATCATAAGAAAGAGCTGGATCTTCTTCGTAGGCATCCTCATCCTCTGGATCATCTGCACCATAATCAATGGCATCCGTATCTCCATCCATAAAGGCATTAACACGTTTTTTCTTAGCCTTAGGTGCTACTTCTTCATCGTCACTTTCTTCAAGAGCAATGATTTCTTCGTCAATTTCATCAACTCCATACCATGAACGAAGGCCCCATTTGTTATCTCCAAGAGAGATGAAGCTACCATCAAAGTTCAACTCTGTATAGAACAAAGGTAGTGCTTCGCGAATATCACTATTAGAGGTACCAAGATAGTTTTGGATTTCATTGACCAAATCGCTAAAATGCATTTCGTGATCGCGACCACGTTGTTCCAAGATGGCACGAGCCACCTCAATCATAGATAGTTCACTTTTTTCTTGCCCAGCAAATACTTCTAATTCCAAAGCGTTTCTCCTCTTTTTTTACTACTAACGCCAGAGTATATAAACTCTGGTCTCATTTTATCACGTACTCTTTATTGTACGATAATTTTCTTTATTAGTCAAAGGTTTAGAAGAAATAATGTGAAATATTTCAGCGAATGAAAAGACCTGGGAGATACACTCACAGGTCCCTTACTTTATTTATAGCTTAAAGCTCGTTTAAAGGTTTTCCAGATACCTAAATCATCTGTTTGGAGGACTAGGCTGGCATACATACGTCCGATAAAGGCTGTTGCAGTCACGGCAAATACAACTGTGATCGCAAGAGAAATCCAAGCTTCGATGCTATTTGCATAACCATTAATAGCTCTGAAAGGCATAAAGAAGGTCGAGATGAAAGGAATATAAGAACCGATTTTCAAAATCAAATTGTCTCCTGCAGCGCCTAGGGCAGTAACGCCAACAAAACCAGCTATTATCAAAATCATCAACGGAGATAAGGCCTTTCCTGCATCTTCAGGGCGAGAAACCATAGAACCTAAGAAGGCTGCCAAGACTACATACATGAAAAGACTGACTAAGACAAATAACAAGGTATTGACCGAAAAGGCTTCTCCCAAATGACTTAGAATACCTGAATTAGCCAAGATAGGCATATCCTTAAAGAATAAGATAGCTCCAAGTCCGCCTACAACATAAATACCAATATGAGTCAAAATGACAAGAAGTAAGGCAATCATGCGCGCGTAAAAGTAGTGACTAGCACGAATACTTGAAAAGACCACTTCCATAATTTTTGTCCCTTTTTCACTGGCTACTTCTTGAGCAGTGACACTAGCATAAGTAATCAAGATCATATAGAGGAAGAAGCCTAGTCCTGCCGCCGCAAAGGTTTGGACCATCTTTTTACTTTCCTTAGATTCATCAATCTGCTCTGAGAATTGAATCGTTTGTGCCAAGTGCTGTTCCTGTTCCTGAGATAAATGTGCCTCTGAACGATTGAGTTGGTATTGGAGTTCATTCAACTTAGTTGTCACAGCTAATTTTATACCAGTTTCAAGTGAAGTTTCACCGTGATAGACTGCCTTGAGGACACTACCTTCTTGATCAATCGTTAGATAGCCCTTGATTTTTTCATCCTTGACAGCTTCTTGTGCGCTTGCTTCATCCTTATAGTCAAAATTAATGCCATTGGTCGATTTAAGACTCTCTGTTACAGCAGGCACCGAACTAACTACTGCCACCTTATTATTCTGAGCCAGAGAGGAACCTTGGAGATAGCCAATTCCGCCAGACAAGCCGATAAAGAGAAAAGGCGAGATTACCATAAAGAAGAAACTCCAGGATTTGACATGACGTAGATAAGTTTCTTTGATTACAACCAACATATTTCTCATACTTCCACCCCTGATTCTAGTTTAAAGATTTCATCAATTGTCGGAGCTTGCTGGTCAAAGGTCGTGATATAGTGTCCTTGAGTCAAGATAGCAAAAAGCTCCTGTCCAGCATTTTCATCATCTAGGATGAGCTTCCAAATCCCCTGCTTGGTTAAGCTAGCATGTGTGACATGAGGAAGTTTTTCCAAGTCTTCCTGACTCTTTTCACTTGCAACAAAGAGTCGCGTTTTGCCGTATTGATTACGAACATCTTGGACTGGTCCATGCAAGACGACACGCCCATCACGAATCATAAGGATATCATCACATAGCTCTTCGACATTGGTCATGACGTGGTCTGAAAAGATAATGGTTGCACCACGTTCTTTTTCTTTGAGGATAACCTGCTTGAGCAATTCGGTATTGACTGGATCCAGACCACTAAAAGGTTCATCTAGAATGATCAGATCTGGTTCATGCATTAAAGTAATAATCAGCTGAATCTTCTGTTGATTCCCTTTTGAGAGACTCTTAATCTTGTCTGTCAATTTTCCCTTTACTTCCAGCTTCTCCATCCATTGAGGGAGTTTTTCTTTGACTTCTTTGGCATCCATGCCTTTTAACATGGCTAGGTAACGAACCTGCTCTAAAACTGTCAACTTAGGCATGAGACTACGTTCTTCGGGTAGATATCCAATCCGAGCATAGGTTTCCTGACGAATTTCCTGGCCATCAAACTGAATTTCTCCCTGATAATCTAAAAATTTCAAAATACTATGAAAAATGGTTGTTTTCCCTGCTCCATTTTTCCCAACTAGACCTAAAATTCTTCCAGGCTGAGCTTGAAAATCAACGCCAAACAAGACTTGTTTGGGACCAAAACTTTTTTCAAGATTGCGGACTTCTAACATAATCCACCTCCTACTAATCTTACTCTCATTATACTCCTTTTTTTAGTCATTACAAGGATTTATGTACATTTTTATTAGTAGAATTTACTGGGCATTTTTTATATTAAAACGAAGAAGATTCAACTTCATTTTTCTTTCCAATATTCGGCATTTACAAAGACAAAAAAATCCATCCTCAGGATGGATTTTAGACTATTAACGCACTTCTGCATTGACTTTTTCTTCGAGAGAAGCTTGGATTTTTTCCATGTAGCGTGCGACTTCTTCATCTGTCAAGCTATCTTCTGGATTTTGGAAGGTCAAGCTATAAGCCATTGACTTCATTCCGATACCCAGTTTTTCACCGGAGAAGACGTCAAAGAGTTTAATGTCTGTCAAACGTTTCACGCCTGCAGCTTGAATGGCATCGACCACCTCTTGGTGAGTCACTTCTGCCTTGAGGAGAAGGGCAATATCACGGCTGACTGCTGGGAATTTAGTAATTTCCACAAAGGCTGCTGCTGGTTGAAGGGCTGCCTCAATAGCTGAAAGGTTAAGCTCAGCTACATAAGTCTCTGGAATATCGTAAGCCTTAGCCGTCACAGGGTGCACTTGACCGAGGAAACCGACTACTTGATCACCGAGTGAGATCAAAGCTGTACGTCCTGGGTGAAGACTCTTAATCTCTTGCGTTGCTGCATAAGTCACTTCAAGACCCAAACGAGTAAAGAGTGCTTCAAGGATTCCCTTAGCATAGAAGAAGTCAACAGGAACAGCTGCTGTTTGGAAGTCTTTTTCAGCGACTAAACCAGTCAAAGCAAAAGCAAAGCTGTTGATTTCATTTGGCAAGTCTTCTTTTGGATTACCCGTCTGCTCGAAGACTTTTCCAATCTCATAAAGAGCCAAGTTTTTATTCTTACGCGCTACGTTGTAGGCAACTGTATCTAAAATACCTGAAACCATATTTTGACGAAGGACCGAACGGTCCACAGTCATTGGCCACATCAATTCTGTCAAATGACTTGGTTGAATGGTAAACTCAACCGCTTTTTCAGGAGTTGTCAGTGCATAGGTGATGATTTCTGTCAATCCAGCACCTTCTGCAATGGTACGAACTTGACGGCGAAGCTTTTGTGTAGCTGTTAATTCACCGGCTGTCCCATCATCTTTTGGAAGACTGGTTGGCAAGCGGTCATAACCATAAATTCGGGCGATTTCTTCAAAGAGGTCCGCTTCGATAGTGATATCCCAACGGCGACGTGGAACGCTAACTGTGAAGGCTTCTGCATTTCCAGAAAGGCCAAATCCAAGACGACGGAAGACATCCTCTACATCCGCGTAGGAAAGTTCAGTACCAAGGACACGGTTGACGTCTGCAAGAGTAGAAGAAATTTCTACATTAGATGTATCCAACTGGCCTGCTGAAACGATTCCCTTACGCACTGTCGCACCAGCCAATTCCGCAATCATGCTTGCTGCTGCATCAAGGGCTTCATTAACAGTTGCCACATTGATCCCTTTTTCAAAGCGTGAAGATGATTCAGAGCGTAGGTTGAGACGACCACTTGTCTTACGGATAGATTTGCCATTGAAGACAGCAGCTTCAAGGACGACACGAGTAGACTTTTCAGAGATTTCTGTAGCTTGTCCACCCATGACACCTGCAAGGGCTACTGGTTTGTCAGCAACAGTAATCACTAAATCAGTTGTTTCCAACTCACGCTCTTCCCCATCCAAGGTCACTAATTTCTCACCAGCACGTGCTTCACGCACACGGATGTCATTTCCTTCAAAGGTATCTAAGTCAAAGGCATGCATAGGCTGACCAAAGTAAAGCAAGATATAGTTGGTCACGTCGACGACATTATTAATGGGACGAATGCCTTCGTTCATGAGGAGGTTTTGCAACCATTGTGGACTTGGTGCGATGGTCACATTGTCCAAGATACGAGCTGCATAGTAAGGAGCCTTGTCTGTATCAATGCTGACAGAAAGAGCATCCGCTGCAACTTGGTCAGTTTCTGTTAAGGTAAATTCTTTGAAGTTGACTGCCTTGTCATAGATAGCTGCTACTTCGTAAGCTACCCCACGCATAGAAAGAGCGTCTGCACGGTTAGGTGTGATAGAAAGCTCGATGATTTCATCATCCAAGTCTAAGTAAGAGAAGACTTCCTCACCTGGAACTGCATCATCTGGCAAGATTTGGATGCCATCTGCAAATTCTTTCGGTACAACAGAGTCAGAAATCCCTAATTCACCAAGTGAACAGATCATCCCGAGTGACTCTAAGCCACGGATTTTCCCTTTTTTAATCTTGTAGTTGTCCGCAATGCGAGCACCTGGAAGAGCCACCATAACTTTGATGCCTGCACGCACATTTGGTGCTCCACAGACGATTTGACGGGCTTCTTCTTCGCCAACGTTAACCTGACAAACATGAAGGTGAGTTTCGGGCACATCTTCGCAAGACAAGACCTCACCAACGACAATTTTTGAGAGACCAGCAGCAGGTGATTCCACACCTTCTACCTCGATCCCTGTAGTTGACATTTTTTCAGCCAACTCTTGTGATGGAACATCAATGTCCACCAATTCTTTTAACCATTTATAAGATACAAGCATAATTTAATTCTCCAGAATGACAGTTGCCACTCTAGTTTTTTTCCTTTCCTATCATTTCATTAGAAGAATCATCTTCTTACCTTAATTTCTTTTTCAGTAACCAATCCGTATCTACCTTTTGCCCAACCATAAAATTATGTTGGCTAAATTTTTCAAAACCATATCGATTATAAAATGCTTGAGCTTTTGTATTATGCTCCCAAACACCTAGCCAAGCCCAGGAAAAAGCATTTTTTTCGGCGTGTTCCAGAGCGAATTCAAATAGTTGCTTACCAAGTCCAAATCCTTGATATGTTTGTAGCACGTAGAGGCGTTGAATTTCAAAAGCGTTCTCTAATTCTCTCTCGGTTTGAGCATTTCCCCAGTTGACTTTGAGAAAACCAGCTATCTCCTCTTCATGCATAATGAAATAGGTTTCGGATTCAGGATTTTCCAACTCAGTTGACAAAACTCTCAGATTATAAGTCTCTTCAAAGTATTCCTGTAACTGCTCTTCCGTATTATCATGAGCAAATGTTTCACGAAAAGTTTGTTTGGCAATTTTTGCCAACACCTCAACATCTGCTATTTCCACTTTTCTAATCATTATTTAAACTGTTCTGAGAAGCGGACATCTCCTTGGTAGAATCCACGGATATCGTTGATTCCGTAGCGAAGCATAGCGACACGCTCTTGACCAAGACCAAAGGCAAAGCCAGAGTAAACAGTTGCATCGATACCACTCATCTCAAGGACACGTGGGTGAACCATACCGGCACCCATAATCTCGATCCAACCAGTTTTCTTACATACGTTACAGCCGGCTCCTCCACACTTGAAGCATGAAACATCCACCTCAACAGAAGGCTCAGTGAACGGGAAGTAAGATGGACGCAAACGGATTTGACGCTCTTCACCAAACATTTTTTGGACAATCAACTGAAGCGTTCCTTGAAGGTCAGCCATAGAGATGTTTTTCCCAACAACCAAGCCTTCGATTTGATGGAATTGGTGACTGTGGGTCGCATCGTCTGTATCACGACGGAATACACGTCCTGGTGAGATCATCTTCAAAGGACCTTTAGAAAAATCATGGGCGTCCATAGCACGCGCCTGAACTGGAGACGTGTGGGTACGGAGCAAGATTTCTTCTGTGATGTAGAAAGTGTCCTGCATATCACGAGCTGGGTGATCTTTTGGAAGGTTCATACGTTCAAAGTTGTAGTAGTCTTGCTCCACTTCAAAACCATCCACGACTTGGTAACCCATACCGATGAAGATATCTTCGATTTCTTCACTGGTTTGTGTAAGGACGTGACGGTGACCTGTCGCAACTGGACGACCTGGGAGAGTCACATCAATACTCTCACTTGCTAGTTGAGCTGCGACTTTCTTTTCTTCCAAGAGCTTAGCTGATTCTTCAAATGCAGCTGTCAAAATATCACGCGCTTCATTGACGTGTTTTCCGATAATTGGACGCATTTCTGCAGAAACGTCTTTCATCCCTTTAAGAATTTCAGTCAGGGAACCTTTTTTACCAAGGACAGAGACGCGCAATTCTTGCAGCTCTTTTTTATTTTCAGCAGAAATCTGCTTCAAGCTAGCTAGCGTTTCTTCACGAAGCGCTTTTAATTGTTCTTCAATAGTTGACATAATTCCTCCATCAGTCTCTCGTAGATAAAAAGAAAACCACATGCCAAAAACTCCACACTCGGAGCGTTGACACGCGGTACCATCCGTTTTTATCTGACAAGTCAGACCTTTATTTCTGAATCCATAGGCAAGTGAATTCACCCAGCTTTCATATAGAGAGCTTTCAGTCGCGGCTCTCCTCCCTGATATACTTCCCCTGAGATACTAGTCTTGCAGATTCCTATTTAATTATTATTCATTTTATCAAATTTCAAGTATTCTTGCAAGATATTTTGCGACTAATCAACATAGTCCCCACCTTCAAAGCCGTAATACTCTTCCAAGCTGAGACCACTTGCAGCGATGTCCTTGGCTTCTTTTCCGACGTAGCGAAGGTGCCATTCCTCAGCCATATAGCCTGTTTCTTTTTCCTTACCTTTGAGATAACGAACGACGAAGCCATAATCTGCAGCATGGTCCAATAGCCATTGAGCAGCCTTTTCTTCAGTCACTAAATCTCCATTTGTTCCAATTAGGTCAAAGGCAAGGCCAGTTTGGTGTTCACTATATCCAGGTCGTGCAGAATAGCGGTCAGCCTCTGCCTTTCCGTCTTGGTTGACATAGTCCTGATAAAGTTGAGTTTGAGTTTCATAACTTCTGAAGCCACTATACTGGTCACTAATTGGGAAACCAGCTTCTTTCATAGCAGCAATCAGTTTCAATAGCTCCTCTTTAGCTATTGGATTTTCTCCAGGATTGTAGTCTTTTGACAAGGGATAGTGTTTATTAGCGATGACAATCTCATCGTATTTCCCTTGAATACTGTAGTATCCCCCTTTATTGACTACTTCTGCCTTTTTCTGACTGGCTTCCTGAGATTTACTTCCGACTGTACCTTCTTGGATTGTTTTCTCTTCAATTGCAGCAGTTGTTTCTGAATTTGCTGGTTTTTCTTGCGAACAAGCTGCCAATGTCAAGGCTAGCAATCCTGATAATACAAGGTATCTTTTTTTCATTGTTTATCCTTTCATTTCTATCATTTGGTCCAAAGTTTCAGATAAGGTTTCAACCAAACCTTCTAATTTGCTTCCCTTAACCTGATATTCTTCAGCGACCATTTCTTCCCAAGGAACCCACCAAACTGGACCACGACCATTAAGACCGTGTCCCTTCATATCACCCTCTCGTCTCGGAAAAATATGCCAGTGGGCATGTGCATCACCGTTTCCCAACAACTCTACATTCATCTTTTGAGCAGAAAAGGCCTTAGAGACAACTTCCTCAACCAGACTCATTTCTTCTAAAAAGCGGAGTTTGACAGTTGGATGTAGATGATGTAATTCTGTAACATGTTCCTTGGCTAGGAATAGAGTGTAGCCTTCAAAATACTGGTGGTCTCCGATGACAACATAGCCTGTTTCCAGTTCTTTCACAAAGTAGGGATTATCCCCTGACTTTATCAATTCAATTCGTTGGCAAATCAAGCACATCTTAGTCCACCAACTCACTCTTAAGATAAGCGTCCACCATACGCTCAGTAGCAACTACAGAATCGATATGAGTACGCTCGTAAGAGTGACTAGACTCAATACCAGCTCCGAGAAGGGCGTGTTTGACTTCTGCTCCAGCTGACATAGCTGCAGAAGCATCCGAACCATAAAATGGATAGATATCGAGTTTAAATGGAATATCCTGCTCTTTTGCCAAGGCAACCAGATGTTGACGGAATTCATAGTGGTAAGGACCTGAAGCATCTTTGACACAGATAGATACTGTGTACTCATCCGTCTGCTGGTCATCTCCCATTGCTCCCATATCTACTGCTAGATATTCAACAACTTGACTTGGGATATTTGAGTTAGCACCATGCCCCACTTCTTCAAAGACCGAGAAGGCAAAATGCGTAGTGACAGGAAGTTCAATTCCTTCTTCCTTATAGGTTTTAAGGAGATTTAGAAGGATAGCTGCACTGACCTTATCATCCAAATGACGCGATTTGATAAAGCCTGTCTCAGTTACGACAGTTCGTGGGTCAAAGCTGATAAAGTCACCAACCTCAATACCAAGTGCGCGTGTTTCTTTTTCATTGGTCACTTTTTCATCCAAACGCACTTCCATATTGTCCTGCGTGCGTTCAGCAGTGCCAGCGTCTTTGTATACATGACAAGAAGTCTGGTGGATCAAAATGGTACCTGAAATAGTCTTACCTGTACTAGCCACATGAACTGTACAGTTTTCTCCTTCAATCATATTCCAAGGGTAGCCACCGATACGGTCCATTTTAAGACGACCATCTGGTTTAACAGCGCGAACGATAGCTCCCAAGGTATCCACATGAGCGGTCACATAACGCTGTTGCTCGTCATTTTTACCTTTGACAGTAACATTGACACCACCTTTGGCAGTACGGATTGGTTGATAACCTAGTTTTTCAAGAGTCTCAACCAAATAATTCGTAATCTCACGTGTGAAACCAGTTGGTGATGCGATAGCAGTTAGTTCTTTGATATATTCTACAGTTTGATTCATTTCTTCACCTCTTCCTAATATTATATCACTTTTCCCATTTTAGTATGTGTAAAAAGGAAAACGAATATACTTTGATTGCGAAAGTATTTTATGATATAATGAAAAAAGTTCTTATGATGAAAGGAAAAAATATGAACAGATATTTCAAAATGACGCTTCTCTTAGCCTTACCGTTGGCATTCTTATTGGGATGTTCTAAACAATCATCAACAACTTCTAACTCCTCAAAAGCAGAAACAACTGAGGTAAAAACTACTGAAGTTGAAACAACTGAAAAGAAATCCGAACTAAAAACTGTTACTTTTGTAAATGATACTCGTACTGGCCTTAATTCTACTTTAACCTACACTGTAGATGGAGACAAAGTATTGAAACAATCGGGTCATAATGTTTATGATCCAGAAGCTCTCGACACTACTGCTGAGACTCTTAAAGCATTCATTGAGGAAACCTATAAAGGATATCAAGGCCTAAAAGGTGTTACTCATAGCATTGAAATCAAAGATGGAAAGGTCGTTCAAGATGCTGAAGTTGACTATACAGTCGCAAGTCTTGACGAACTTAGAAAAGCAAGGCCAGAAGAATACTCAGGCATTGGTAACCATATTAGCCTTACTGCTTCTAAGAAAATGTTAAAAGATCTTGGATTTACAGAAAAAACTAACTAAGAGTAATTGAAAAAACCTTGGCATAAGCCAAGATTTTTTTTATTCCATCTCAAAAGCTTCACTCTTTTGCTTATTTGGAAGAACAAGGGAAAGTAAAATCCCAATAATCGCTGGTACTAACCATGGCAATGAAGCCTTAGCAAATGGTAGAGCATTCACAATGTTGGCAAGGAAGGTCACTTCAAATGAACTTCCCAAGACACTAGCTACGGCAATAGCTGTAACAAGACCCATCGTCAATTGCATGCCTGGTTTTGAAAGTGGTACAAATTTGTTCACAATCACAATCATAACAATCACAATGGTAATTGGATACAAGATAACTAGGACAGGGATAGAATATTTGATGATTGCATCAAGACCGAGGTTGGCAATTGCAAACCCAATCAAGGTAAAGACAGTCGCATAAACCTTATAGCTGAGTTGTGGGAAACGTCCGTTAAAGAATTCAGCAGTTGAAACAATCAAACCTACAGTCGTTGTGAAACAAGTTACTGTTACCATGGCTGCTAGGAATAATTGAGCTGTTGAACCAAAGATTTCTTGGGTCGCTTGTGACAAGATATAAACCCCTGGAGTTCCACCCTTCATCGCTTCTTCTGTCATCGGGAAGTGATTTCCAAGGAAACCTAGGCCAATGTATAGAGCACTAAAGCCAAGCGCTACGACAATTCCGACTACCCAAATGGTTGAGATGTACTCTTTTTTACTCGAAAATCCAAGCTGTTTCAAGGTTTCAACCGCGATTACACTAAAGGCAACAGATGCGAGAGCATCTAGAGTATTATATCCTTCAAGGAATCCTGCTCCAAATGCTGAAGCTTGATAAGCTGCTGTAGCTGCTTGTGGAGCATTTCCACCATATTTGAGGGCTCCAAGGATTACCAAGATGATAATTAAGAGGGCAAAAACTGGAGTCAAAACACGGCCGATACGATCCAAAATCTTTGAAGGATTAAGCGCGATTAAGTATGCTGCAACAAAGTAGATAAGGGTAAAGACAATCAAGCCTAGACCTTTGTCAGCATCTGCCAAGAGGGGACTAATCCCTACTGCATAAGAAGTTGTTGCAGTACGTGGAATAGCAAAGAATGGACCAATCGACAAGTACAAAACTGCTAGATAAATCGTTGCAAACCAAGGGGAAATCTTTGTAGAAATCTCATAGATATATCCCTTAGGATTTAAGGTCCCGATGATCAAGGTCAAGACGGCAAGTCCGACACCTGAAAGTACAAATCCTGCAATGGCAGGGAGAAAGTGTTCCCCAGATTGAGCACCTAGGGTAGGGGGGAAAATCAAATTACCCGCACCAAAAAATATTCCAAACAGGAGTAATCCCGTTAAAGCACCTTTTTTAGCCATAAACTCTCCTTATAAAAAATAAAATACTTTCTTAGTATAACATGATTAAAGGCTTGAAAAGGCTATCTCGAAATAATTTTAAAATGTTTTCAATTTTCTGATTTTTAGAGTAAATAAACTCCCTTTAAAACCTTTCTTATTTTCGGTCTTAAAGGGAGTTTTTTCTTATTCTAAGGCATCCATGCCACCTTGGACATTGATAACCTCATATCCTTGTTCTGCTAAAAATTGACAAGCGCGTGCTGAACGCATTCCTGATTTACAAATCACATAGTAAAGATTATCCTTATCTAGTTGTTTATAAGTATCAGCTAATTGGCTGAGAGGTAAATTACGAGCACCTTCTAAATGAAGAGTCTCAAATTCCTCTACTTCTCTCACATCTAATACAGAAAGCGACTCTTTCTGGTATAGTTGGTAAAAATCATTAAAAGTAATTTCTTTCATTTTTCTTCTCCGAGAATTTTTTGAATTCTTTCTTTCAAGTCAGGCAAAACATCTGCTTCAAACCAAGGATTTTTTTTCATCCAGATTTGGTTCCGAGGTGACGGGTGCACCAAAGGGTAATAATCTGGCAAATAATCCTTAAAGCGATGCACACGGTCTGTTACCTTGCCACTGACTTTCTCATGCAGATAGTAGGACTGGGCATACTGCCCAATCAAGAGCGTCAATTGAATATCTGGTAATTCTTTCAAAAGTTTAGGGTGCCACTTTTCTGCAAATCCAGGTCTAGGCGGTAAGTCACCGGATTTTCCATGCCCTGGAAAATAGAAATCCATAGGCATGACTGCAAAATAACCTGAATTATAAAAAGTATCCTCATCCACACCCAACCAGTCTCGCAAGCGGTCGCCACTTTTATCCTTCCAGTAAAGTCCTGCTTCTTGGGTTTTGAGACCAGGTGCCTGCCCAATGATATTGATACGAGCAGTTTTTGGAGCAGCAAAGAGAGGTTCGATTCCTCGCTCAGTATAGTGTTGATTTTGTGGATCAGCCATGATGGCTTGTTTGATTCTTTCGATTTGAGACATCTACTCTCCCTCCAAAAAGAAGTCTAAGCATAAAATCTCAGACTTCTATAGCATTATTTGATCAATTCATAGATAGCTTCAGCGTAGATGGCTGCTGCACGGAAGAGATCGTCCAAGGCGATAAATTCGTTGGCTTGGTGCATGGTATCAATAGAGTCTGGGAACATAGCACCATAGGCTACACCACGTTCTAAGAGACGTCCGAAAGTTCCTCCACCGATGACTTGTTCATGCCCTTGAAGACCTGTTTGTTTTTCATACACGCTCAACAAGGTTTGTACAAGTGGATCTTCCATTGGTACATAGTGAGGTGTGTGACCATGTTCTGATAAGCTAACAGATACAACTGGCAAGCTTTCAAGAACTGACTTGATTTGCTCTGGACTTGTTCCTTTTGGATAACGGAAGTTAAGGGCAATGGTATTGTCAGCACTTGTTTCATCAAAGCGGAAGACACCAGCATTCATAGAAAGGGCACCCATCTTTTCATCCACATGAGCCACTTTCATGTTTTTGCCTTCATGGTCATTTAAAAGAATCTTACCAGCAATGTCAAGGAAGTCTTTTGCAGGTCCTTCAAAGACAAACTGGCTGAGGAAGAGAGCAAGGTAAGTCGCACCATTGACACCTGAAGCAGGCATAGCACCATGGGCAGATTTACCGATAATTGTGACTTTGTACTTGCCGTTCTCTTCTTGAATGTCTCCTATAAGCTTGTGCTCTGCAACAAAGGCATCTAGTTTCGCTGGCAAATCAGCCAAGTCACCTGAAACGACTGCTGTTGCTGATTCTGGCACCATGTTTTCACGCAAACCACCTGTGAAGCTGTGAAGACGGGCTGCACCTTTGTTTTCACCAGCAAAGTGGAGGTATTCAGTGATATTTCCTTTTTCACCATTGATGATAGGGAATTCAGCATCTGGAGAGAAACCAAAGTCTGGTTTTGCTAGTCCTACATGTTCAAAATAGTAGTCCATATCTGCCCAACCTGATTCTTCATCAGTTCCGACGATAAAGCGAACTTTTTTAGAAGTTGGAAGTCCCAATTCTTTGATGATTTTCAAACCATAGTAACATGCTGTTGTTGGTCCCTTATCATCAGAAGCACCACGCGCATAGAGACGACCATCCTTGATGGTTGGAGTATAAGGATCAGTGTCCCATCCGCTACCTGCTGGCACTACGTCCATGTGGGCAAAGATTCCGAGAACTTCTTCCCCTTCACCAAACTCGAAATGTCCTGCATAGTTGTCGACATTTTTTGTTGGGTAACCATCACGGTCTGCGATTTCAAGGAATTTCTCCAAAGCTTTTACCGGACCAGGTCCAAAAGGATGCTGCGCATCTGCCTTACTGTCATCGCGTTCTGAGTTGATTTCCAAAAGGCTGAACAAGTCAGCCAAGAGGGCTTCTTTACGTTTTTCTACTTCTGCTGTAAAATCAATAACTGTCATTTTTACTTCCTATCTTTTTTCGATAATTTCATCTACTGGCAAGCGGTAGCTTGGTTCCAATTTCTCGTCTGTGTATCCTACTGTGATCAAAAGTTCTGGACGGAAGCGTTCTTCAATTTCCAAGACTTCATTGGCTTTTGATTTGTCAAAACCAAGGATAATGTTTGATCCGATTCCCTGGTCAGTCAATGCAAGGACTAAGTTCATCGCAACCAACCCTGCATTAAGGGCTAGGTAGTCACTGATTTGTTGTTCATTGTAACGCGCAAACTCTGCTGGAAGATTTTTCATAAAGTACTGAAGTTGTTCTTCTGAGAAGTTCTTTGCTCCACCAACACGGGCAATCTTGCGAGCTCGTTTAGCTAGGTCAGTATCTGTAAACAAGGCAATGGTCACCGGTGCAGATGCTACTTGCTCAAAGTTTGAACCGTAAGCCAATTTTGCTAGTTCAGCATTTTTCTCACGGACTACAACAAATTTCCAAGGTTGGATATTGTGAGCACTTGGTGCTAAAGTAGCAATCTCAATCGCTGTACGAACATCCTTTGGATCTACTGGCTTATCAATAAATTGCTTTGTCGCATGACGTTTTTTATTTAACTCAAGAAATTTCATAATTGATTTCCTTTTCTATTTCTACTGCTTCCATTTTACCACATTCTGAAAGAGCTTGCAGAGATTTTTCATTTGTGGCCTAAATTATCTTTTTCTTATCTGATTTAAATTTTAGATTACAAACTCAAACTGAAAATTATAATATTTTTCTATCACTTCCATAAAAAATATATATTGGCTATTTGATTGATTGTCTGGTAAGCTAGATACCATTAAGTAAAGGAGACACACATGAAAAAATTATTCTTATTATTAGCCATTAGTCCCTTGTTGGTGGCCTGTGGGCAATCTAAACAGGATAGTGCTTCAACTTCTACTACTAGCCCTAAAACCATTGTCGTAGCAACTGCTGGAGACATCCCTCCTTTTGATTTTGAAAAAGATGGTAATTTGACTGGATATGATGTTGAAGTTTTAAAAGCGGTCGATGAAAAACTAGATCAATACAAGATTGAATTTCAAAAAACAGCTTGGGAGAGTATCTTCCCTGGAGTTGATGCTGGCCGTTACCAAGCTGCTGCCAACAACTTGAGCTACACCAAAGAGAGAGCCGACAAATACCTCTACTCACTCCCAATCGCAAAAAATCCTTTGGTTCTCGTGAGCAGAAAAGACAAGGCTCTTACCTCTCTTCAAGACATCGCTGGTAAAACTACTCAGGATGACACTGGAACTTCTACTGCCAAGGTTGTTACAGACTGGAATCAAAGCCACTCCGACAATCCTGCTACCATCCAATATTCTGGCGAAGATGTGGCTAAGCGTCTGACTGACCTCGCCAACGGTGAATTTGATTTCCTAATCTTTGATAAAATCTCTGTTCAAAAAATTATCCAAGACCGTGGCTTAGACTTGAACGTAGTCGACTTGGAAAACAATGACAATCCAAACAACTACATCATCTTCTCAAGCGACCAAAAAGAATTTAAAGAACAATTTGACAAGGTTCTCAAAGAACTCTACCAAGATGGAACCCTTGAAAAACTCAGCAAAACCTATCTCGGTGGTTCTTACCTACCAGATCAAAGCGAACTGAAATAAAAAAGCATCCAATAAAAACAAGCTCTCGTATAGAGGGCTTTTTGCATACAAAAAAAGCCATCCTTGCGGATGACTTTCTAGCAACCGAATCGGTGCTTAGTTGTATTATTCATTTTTGGGACCATTCGAAACAACAAAGCTCTAAAACTATGAAACATTGATACTATCAACCTACACATCTCATTTAGACAGCTTTCCTTATCTTTTTTTGCATTCTTCAAAACTATATCTTGTACAAATTATTTAATCTTTCTAACTCTAATACATTCATACATACTTCTACTCCAGTAACTACCCCCTTACTATAAATAATTCCACAAGAAAACACAATCCTCTTCTCACTCAA
This sequence comes from Streptococcus infantis, assembly GCF_019929665.1. Classification (GTDB taxonomy): domain Bacteria; phylum Bacillota; class Bacilli; order Lactobacillales; family Streptococcaceae; genus Streptococcus; species Streptococcus infantis_H. Next base: position 236,233 of record NZ_JAHZPZ010000002.1, read on the forward strand.
AATATTTGACAATATTACAAATGATTCCAAAACATAATCCTCTATAGTAATAAAACAATTATTTTCATCTTTAAAAAACTCTATAAATCCAATATCCTTACACCTATCACGAAAATGAAACCTAAGTGATTTTAAAAAATAATCAAAAAACACATCACTATCCATAGAAATCCCTTTCATTTTTAAAATATTCTAATATAATCATACAAAAAATAAATTTTGGAAACATCCGAAACAACACAGTCAAAAGATTTTCTTTTAAGTTAAATATGGTTATCCATAATCAGTAACGCGCGACACTTATTCGGTGCTTTTTTTATTTTATTATCCTAATTTATTGTACTCCTAATTTGATAAATAAACAAATAATATTGTAGCGTTTTCATAATTGTCATTAAAAACAATTTCTTAAATTATTTAACTTGTGTTTAAGTACTAATCTAAAATACCCCTAACACTTCTCCGTGCTAGGGGTTCTTTTAGTTCCTTAAATATCGTATATACTCTACTAATACGTAGATGAGGATTGTTAAACAAATGATAATCTCTAACCAAACGAGGAGGTTGAGGACTGGAAAATGCAGAATGCCTTGGGACATTTTCAATGAAGTTGCTGTGATGATGGTTGGAAAGGTTAGGGCTGAGAAGGCTGGTTGGAAACCTTGTTTTAAAATCCTTGGCAAGCGACTAAGGACAAAGAAAAAGAAGCTCTGTGATGCAAGGATCATAACTAGTAAAATCCAACTAGGAAGACTGTATCCTCCTACTCTCACTAATGCTGCCAAAAGAAGAGAAAATGGAGCACAATAGATTCCTTCTTGCCCCAGCAAAGCGATCGGCAACGGATTTTTCCTTAAATCTTGATAAATTAGAGGGTAAAGGATAAGGGTTAAGATAAAACCAAAAATCCAAGCTCCATAGGCAATCCCAACAATGCCCACCACGGGGTAGGTCAAACTTGCTACTGCTATTCCTACATAAAGAACCGTCCAAGTTGGTGTTGCGCTCGTCCTTGGTTTAGCTTGCACGTAATTGATAGTGAAGTAGATAATCAAGCCTACATCCAATAGAAAAGCAAACCACCAGAGAATCTGTGCAACAATGCTCAAGCTCATAGGTAACGTTCGCAGCAAATAAGTCGATAAAATCATCCCTGCCATGGGAAAGGTTGCCATTCCTGACAAAACAGGGGCTTTCTTTAATTCTTGCTTACTTTCATGCCAGTTATTGAGGTGGCTCACCAAAAAATAAAACCACAAAATCAAGCCTGACAAACTAAAGATGTGTGATAAAAGCGGTAAAATATCCAAGATGAGATTTCCTGCTCCAGCCAATCCCAATAAGCAACCTGAAAAGGCTAAGGGGAGTTTTTTCATACCAACCTCCGAAAATGACGTTACTATCAGTATAGCATAAATAAAGCTCAGTTAGACAAGCCTTCATCAATTTTTTTGGCTATAAAACGATTGTCCCCTTTTAAAATACTCACTAACAATAATAATTAAAATAAATTTAGCAAAAGAGTACCTATCACTTGATAGGTACTCTTTTCACATTTCATTCTATAGCTTGGTTAGCCTTTAAAGGTAACGATTGTTGCACCACTTCCACCTGCATTTTGCGGCGCATAACCAAAGCTCTTGACCTGCTTGTTTCTTTGAAGGTATTTGGTTACTCCTTCACGGATGACTCCTGTACCGATACCATGGATGATGTCCACTTGAGCCATGTTGTTGAGTAGGGCTTGGTCGATAAAGGCATCCAAGGCTTCCATAGCTTCCTCGTAACGTTTGCCACGAAGGTCAAGTCGAGCCTGTGGACCTTTACCACCTGCCCGTTTGACAACGTTGACTTGTTTTTTCTTGACTGGTGCTTCTTGCTGAGCCTGAACCAAGTCAAACTCTTTTTCTTCAAGCGTCATCTTAATTAAGCCAACTTGAGCTTCCCAACGGCCATCCTTGAGTTGGTTGGTCAAGGTACCTCGTTGACCATAACTTAAAACGATGATATCATCCCCAACTTTTGGAGCTCGTTTTTTCTTAGCCTTTTGGAGGACCTTATTTTTAGAAAGATCAACTTTTTCAGGTGCTAATTTTTTGAGCTGAGCCTTGGCTTCGATAATTTCATGTGGTTTTAGTTGAGATTTGCTGTGGAGATTTTTTAGAATATCATCACTCTCAGCTAGTGCTAAATCAACTATTTCAGCAGCTTGCTCACGCGCCTTATTGAGTTCTGTTTCCTTCTCACGATTGAGCTCGTTGTATAGTTTTTTAAGGGCACGGTTCATCTTGAGGTTTTCTTGCTCGACCTGGCGAATATTCTCAAGACGTTTACGGCTTTCAAGCGTCTGCTCTTCCAATTGCTCAATAATACGATTGACATCATTGTCTTGGTTAATCTGCTTGCTAGCGTCACCTACGATGACATCTGACAAGCCGAGACGTTTAGCAATCTCAAAGGCATTACTTCGACCAGGTACTCCTTGCATAAAGCGATAGGTTGGGCGCAAGCTAGCTGTATCAAACTCCATGCTGGCATTCTGAACATAAGCCGTTTCAATCCCATAGGCCTTGAGTTCAGGATAGTGAGTGGTTGCCATAGTCTTGACCTGACGTAAACGCAAGTCCTCTAAGATTGACATGGCAAGGGCTGCACCTTCTTGGGGGTCTGTTCCTGCTCCAAGCTCATCTAGTAACAAGAGCGAGTTTTGATTGACCTTGCCAAGAATATCTACGATATTAGTCATGTGACTAGAGAAGGTTGACAGACTTTGTTCGATGGATTGTTCATCACCGATATCCGCAAAGACCTCCTCGAAAATCCCCACACGACTTCCCTTATCGGCCAAAATCGGCAAACCTGACTGGGCCATCAATTGCGTCAAACCTAAGGTTTTGAGCATAATGGTCTTACCACCCGTATTGGGACCAGTGATAACGATGGCTGTTAAATCCTTACCAAAGTGCACATCATTAGCAACAGCATTTTGCACCAAGGGATGACGAACATGAAGGAGTTGAATCTCCTGCCCTTCAGAAACTTGAGGAACCACTGCTCCTGTCTCTTGGATAAAGCGGACCTTAGCCCGAATCAAGTCTAAATGCCCAATAATCCAGGCATCATTGGCAATTTCAGCCGCGTGAGGTCTTACTCGTTCAGAGAGTTCTTGCAGGATACGCATCATCTCATAGCGTTCATCTGCACGAAGACTAGCAATTTCCTCACTCAGCTTGACCACTTCACGCGGTTCGATATAGACAGTATTACCACTGGCAGAAATATCATGTACCACACCAGCAATCTTATTACGATAGGTGTTTTTGACAGGAAGAACCTGACGACCATTTCGACTAGCGATGATGCCTTCAGTCAACATCTGAGCCTTTTGTTTGAGAAGTTCTTGCAAGACATCACGAACTTGACTTTCACTATCATGGATTTTACGACGGATTCGTGTTAGTTCTTCACTAGCAAAATTCTCAATAAATCCAGCTTCGTTGATAGCTTGGAGATTTCCCTGTAAATGTGGGAAATCATGAAGTTTCTCAAACCAGTTAGCCAGGTGATCCAAGCGTACATTTTCAAGATTGTCATAGAAATTTTTCAGTTCACGGCTGGCAAATATGACACGTTTGAGTAGAAGAAATTCCTCGATGTTGAGATCAGCACCCATCTCCAAGCGTTTGCAGGTAGCCGCAATATCTTTTGTCCCCGAAATGCTGAAATGAGGATGCTCAACAAAGAGTTCCTGCATCTCCTTCATTTCTGCAAAGGCCTGTCTAATTTTATCAGCTTTATCTGTTGGGACTAGCTCTTTTAACTGTTCTAGTCCTTGTTCCGTCAAAAGATGAGGTTCAAATAAAGCCTTGACCTTGTTAAATTCTAACGTTTCTAGTATTTTTGTATTCATCTTATTTCCTTAGTATAAAAGTTATGGCTTTTCTTATTTTCAACTCTTTAAATCAATCTCTTACTTTTCGAAATTGTAAACAAAAGGCTAGGAATAGTTCCCGCCCTTTTTATCCGATTAATTTAGTAACCCAAAGCTGTTTAATAAAATTAGTTGTGAATGGAATGCTTTGGATGATATGTCTAGCTACAAAGCTATTTTCAAGTGAATTTTGAACAATTTGTAATGGCACAGTCGCGAGAATCGTTAGCATCATCTGGAGGACAAACAAGGTCACACCGATTGATAGCACACCCGCACCGATACGATAGTATTTCCCATCAAGTATCTTACTTGGTACTAGGTTTAGAAAAAGACCAAGCAAACGGCCAATGCAGTAAAAAATCGTAAAGGCTAAGAGGAAGCCGACACCTGCATAAAAAACCTTATCTAATTGGAAAAGTTGATTGGATGGAAAAAAGAAAGTTCCCTGTCCTTCCTGGGGATTGGCATAAGGGATTAATAAATTGAACTTCTGCCCTAAAGCTAGGTAATATTTGCTTGCAAAATAAGCAGAGACAATCGTTGCTACAAGATAATATGCTTGCAAAATAATTCCTCTGCGGTAGCCAATATAAAAGCTCCAAGCAAGGATTAATAAGAGTAGAATGGAAATCATAGGGAATCCTCAATCTTACTCTGCTCTTGTTTAGCCGCAACCACTTTATAACGGAGCGATTCTAACTCTTGCTCCTTATCATCAAATTCAATCTCACGGCTGAGCTGTGTTGACAAGCAGTTAACTGCTAAGAGAATAGCTACTGTCTCATCATCAGCTCCAGGCATTTGTTCTTTGATTGCTTCATACTTTTCCGTCGCAACTTTAGCAATCTCCTCCATGAAAAGATTGTCATGTTCAGTTGTCAGCGTTAATGTTTTTTTCCCAAATGTAAACTTGAATCGATTTAAATTTGCCATAAAATTCACCTCAAGATATTATACCAAATTTCACTTAGTTTGTCAGTTTTTACCAATTCTAGCGCTTTTATGGTACAATAGAGACTATGGCAAGTATCACATTAACTCCGAGTGAAAAGGAAATTCATGCTTTTGTTCAAAAGCATGAACATGCACTCACTCCTAGTAAAAATCCCTATATTCGCTACTTTTTAAAACTTCCGCAAGCTAGTGTTTCCGTCTATACATCTGGGAAAGTCCTCTTGCAAGGAGAAGCCGCTGAAAGCTATGCTAGCTTTTTTGGTTATCAAGTAGCACAAGTAGTTAGCGGGCAAAATTTCCCCTTGATTGGAACAGATGAGGTTGGAAATGGTTCTTACTTCGGTGGTCTGGCTGTAGTTGCGTCATTTGTAACTCCTGATCAGCATGACTTTTTACGAAAACTCGGGGTTGGAGATTCTAAAACACTAACTGACCAAAAGATTCGTCAGCTTGCTACCCTTCTTAAGGAGAAGATTCAGCATCAAGCACTCCTTCTTTCGCCAAGTAAGTATAACGAAGTCATCGGTGAGCGCTACAACGCTGTTTCTGTCAAGGTAGCTCTTCACAATCAAGCAATCTTTCTCCTCCTTCAAAAGGGAGTTGAGCCTGAAAAAATTGTTATTGACGCCTTTACCAGCTCACAAAATTATGAAAATTATCTAAAAAATGAAGCCAATCATTTTCCTAATCCAGTCTCGCTAGAAGAAAAAGCTGAGGGCAAGTACTTGGCTGTTGCAGTTAGCTCCATCATTGCGCGTGATCTCTTCCTAGAAAATCTTGAAAACCTAGGACGAGAGCTAGGCTATCAACTTCCAAGTGGTGCTGGAGCTGCTTCTGACAAGGTAGCTAGCCAAATCCTTCAAGCATATGGAATGAAAGGGCTCGGCTTCTGTGCAAAGCTGCATTTTAAAAACACAGAAAAAGCTAAGCAACTTCTAGAAAGGTAAAAGTATGAATTATTTTAAAATATTTTTAAAAGAGTGGGGAATTTTCTTCCTGATTATTGCATTAATAGGTCTCAGCCGTCTCTTTCTCTGGAGTAATGTTCGTGTAGAAGGACACTCTATGGACCCTACTCTAGCTGATGGAGAAATTCTCTTCGTTGTCAAACATCTCCCTATCGATCGCTTTGATATAGTTGTCGCTCATGAGGATGAAGGGAATAAAGATATCGTGAAGCGAGTCATCGGATTGCCAGGTGATACCATCCGTTATGAAAATGATAAGCTCTACATCAACAATCAAGAAACCGATGAGCCTTACCTAGCAGATTATCTCAAACGCTTTAAAGAGGATAAACTCCAATCAACCTATACCGGAGATAGCTGGGATGGGAAAAAAGGCGAGTACTTCAGAAGTCTTGCTGAAAAAGCTGATGCCTTTACCTTAGATGTTAACTTCAATACTAGCTTCACCTTCACTGTTCCAGAGGGACAATACCTCCTACTTGGTGATGACCGTCTGGTATCTAGTGACAGTCGACATGTTGGTACTTTTAAAGCAAAAGATATCATTGGAGAGGCAAAATTCCGTTTCTGGCCACTCAAACGTATCGGAACATTTTAAGAACACTAAGAGGCCGAGAAATATAAATCTCACCCTCTTCTCATTCTATTCTGAATGATAGATTTCATTCAGGAATGTAAAGGAATTATATGGAAGTCTATTTTACAGGTACGATTGAACGTATTATTTTTGAAAATGTCAGCAACTTTTACCGTATTCTCCTTTTAGATATAGAGGATACCAATGCTGAGGACTTTGATGATTTCGAAATCATTGTTACAGGGACCATGGCTGATGTCATCGAGGGAGAAGAATACACTTTCTGGGGGCAGATTGTCCAACACTCCAAATACGGAGAACAACTGCAGATTTCCCGTTACGAAAGAGCAAAACCAACTAGTAAAGGATTGGTCAAATATTTCTCTAGTAGTCATTTCAAAGGGATTGGTCTCAAAACTGCCCAAAAGATTGTGGAACTCTATGGGGAAAATACTATCGATGAAATCCTGGAACATCCTGAAAAACTTGAAACTATCTCAGGGCTGTCTTCTAAAAGTCGTGAGGCTTTTGTATCTACACTCCGTCTCAACTACGGTACAGAAATGGTCTTGGCCAAGCTTGCCAACTACGGAATCCCTAATAAATTAGCTATTCAAATTCAGGATACCTACAAAGAGGAAACCATCGATATCGTTGAGAACTATCCTTACCAGTTGGTAGAAGATATCAAGGGTTTGGGTTTTACCATCGCTGACCAATTGGCACAAGAATTGGGCATTGAAAGCCAGGCGCCTGAACGTTTCCGAGCAGGACTCATTCATAGCCTTTTAAACGCTTGTATGGAAAGTGGGGATACTTATGTTGAAGCTAGAGACTTATTAGAAAAGACTCTAAATCTACTGGAATCCTCACGTCCTGTAGAACTGGAACCAAGTCAACTTGCTCAAGAATTGTCCAATCTCATCGAAGAAGAAAAAGTCCAACAAGTTGACACCAAAATCTTTGATAACAGTCTCTTTTTTGCAGAAGAAGGGATTCACAATCACCTCATTCGTATCCTTGAAAAAGAAGAAACCGATAAACAAGAAACAGAAATCATCCAGGAGCAGATCGCAATTGTTGAGGAAGAATTAGGCATCCAATACGATGCCATTCAAAAACAGGCAATCTGCGATGCTATCCAAAACAAGGTCTTTATCCTGACCGGCGGACCTGGTACTGGAAAAACCACTGTTATCAATGGGATTATTGCCATCTATGCTCTATTAGAAGGACTGGACCTTCGAAAGAAAAGTAATCTACCGATTATCCTTGCTGCTCCAACTGGTCGTGCGGCTCGTCGCATGAATGAACTAACAGGCTTGCCGAGTGCAACCATTCACCGCCACTTGGGTATGACTGGTGACGACGACACTAGCCATTTGGAGGATTATCTAGATGCTGACTTTATCATCGTAGACGAGTTCTCTATGGTAGATACTTGGCTAGCCAATCAACTCTTCTCAAATATCTCCTCTACTAGTAAAATTCTCATCGTTGGAGATAGTGATCAGTTGCCATCGGTTAGCCCAGGTCAAGTTCTGGCTGACTTACTCCAGATTCCAAGTATTCCGCAAACACGCTTGGAAAGAATTTATCGTCAGAGCGAAGAATCAACCATTGTCACTCTTGCGAGTCAGATTCGTCAGGGAATTTTACCTGCAGATTTCACTCAGAAAAAAGCAGACCGTTCCTACTTTGAAATCGCTAGTAACCAGATCCCAGCGACCATTGAAAAAATCCTAGACGCTGCCATCAGAAGTGGCATCCCTGCACGAGACATCCAAGTTCTAGCTCCTATGTATCGTGGAGCAGCAGGAATCGATGCCATCAATCAACTCATGCAAGAACTGCTCAATCCTCTTCAAAAGGGACAGATTAGTTTTGAAGCAAGTCAGTTTCAGTATCGTAGCGGAGATAAGGTCATTCATTTGGTTAACGATGCAGAAGTCAATGTTTTTAACGGAGACCTAGGCTACATCACGGACCTCATTCCTGGAAAATACACTGAATCTAAACAAGATGAAATGATGATTGATTTTGATGGGAACGAAGTTATCTATCCACGCAACGAATGGTACAAGATTCGTCTTGCCTACGCCATGAGTATCCATAAATCTCAAGGTAGTGAATTCCCAGTTGTGTTTCTTCCCATCACCAGTGCTAGCAAGCGTATGCTGGAGCGTAATCTTATCTACACTGCTATTACTCGGGCTAAAAGCAAACTCATTCTACTCGGTGAACTTCAAGCCTTTGATTATGCGACTAAACATATCGGAACAGCTCGAAAAACCTATCTGATTGAACGTTTCAGCGACTTAACTGAAAGCTCTGAGGAACTAAATGAGCCAATTCTTGAAACAGAAAACCAGATTAATCCACATCAACCTTACATCCTAACTGAAGATAACTGGATTAGTATCCCAGCCATGATTGGGATTAGCCAAGATGACCTTGATGAGTTTTTCGGAAAATAAAGCACAAAAAAACCACCGAATCCGGTGGTTTTTTATCTTTTCAGATTATTTTACAGTTGCAGTGCTTGTGATCAATTCAACAGCTTTCTTGATTGTGATATCATGTTTCAACATGTCTGCTGAAAGCAAGCTTTGTACTTGGGCAACTTCCATGTTGTAATCTGCAGCCAATTGCTCGATTTCTTTTTGAATTTCATCTTCAGAAGCGTCAAATCCTTCAGCTTTCGCAACTGCTTCGATAACAAGGTTAGTCTTAGTGCGTGACTCAGCTTCGGCTTCGTATTGTTTGTGAAGGTCTTCTTGAGTTGTTCCAGTGATTTGGAAGTACATATCAGGGTTGATCCCTTGACGTTGCAAGTTTCCAAGGAACTCATTTACTGAGCGGTGAACTTCTTCGTGGATCATTTCTTCTGGAAGTTCTACGATTTCAGCGTTTTCAACTGCTTTATCGATTGCTGCACCTTCAACGGCTTCAGTGTATGCTTCTTCTTTAGCAGCAGCTAATTCTTTGCGGTATTTTTCTTTCAATTCGTCAAGAGTTTCAACTTCTTCGTCGATATCTTTTGCAAGTTCATCGTCAAGAGCTGGAACTTCTTTAGCTTTAACTTCGTGGATAGTTGTTACGAATTTAGCTTCTTTACCTGCAAGGTCTTCTGCTTGGTAGTCTTCTGGGAATGTTACGATAACGTCAACAGTTTCACCAGCTGAATGTCCAACCAATTGGTCTTCGAAACCAGGGATGAATTGACCTGAACCAAGTCCAAGTGAGAAGTTTTCACCTTTTCCGCCGTCAAATTCAACACCGTCGATAGAACCAACAAAGTCGATAACAACAGTGTCGCCATTTTCAGCAGCACCTTCTTTGATCACCAATTCAGCCAAGTTGTTGCGTTCACGTTCGATACGTGCATCTACATCAGCGTCAGTTACTTCTTTATCTACATCAACTGATACTTCAAGGTTTTTGTATTCACCCAATTTTACTTCAGGTTTTGTAACAACTTCAGCAGTGATAACCCAATCTTGACCTTTTTCCATAGAGGTTACGTCAATTTTTGGTTGTGCAACGACTTCAAGACCAGCTTCTTTAACAGCTGCTTCATAAGCGTCAGGTAAAAGAGCGTTCATTGCATCTTGGTAAAGTGCTTCTTCACCAAATTTTTGGTCGAAGATAGGACGTGGAAGGTGACCTTTACGGAAACCTGGAACGTTAAGAGTTTTCTTTACTGAGTTAAATACACGGTCCAATTCTGGTTTGATTTGGTCTTGAGAGATAGTGAAAGTCAAGACACCACGGTTTGTTTCTTTGTTTTCAAATGATACAGACATTCTGTCATTTCTCCTTAAAATTTTTAATACAGTCCATTATACCACATAGTAGCGAACTTTTTCAAGTAATGGATGCGCTTTTCGTCCATGCTTCAGTTACATCCTATGTCCCCTAAAATTCATCAGAACCCACCAGATGGTGTTGAAAAGCATAAACAGCTGCCTGGGTACGATCACTAACTTCAAGTTTGGCTAGGATATTGGAGACATGGGTCTTGACTGTCTTAAGGGAGATAAAGAGCTCATCTGCAATGCGCTGATTTTCATAGCCCTTGGCAATCAGTTGAAGGACATCGCGTTCTCGCGCAGTTAATTCTTCGTGCAGTTCGACGTGATTACGGTTATATTCTACCTTCTTGCTGACCTCTTGTTCAATTGCAAATTCACCGGCTGCTACCTTACGAACTGCGTGTAGCAACTCATCTGCGCTCGAAGTTTTGAGCATATAACCCTTAGCTCCAGCATTCAAGACCGGCATAATTTTTTCATTATCCAGGTAAGATGTTACAATCAAGATTTTAGCCTCCGGCCATTCTTTGAGAATAGCTAGAGTTGCATCAATTCCGTTGACTTCAGGCATGACAATATCCATGACAATCACATCTGGACGAAGCTCCAAGGCCATGGAAATCCCTTCGGCTCCATTAGTTGCTTCTCCAACAACCTCTACATCATCTTGTAGTTCAAAATAACTTTTTAATCCAAGACGCACCATTTGGTGGTCATCTACTAATAATAATTTCATTTTATTTCCTTTTGTTAGTCAATCAAGCAAGGGGATCCGAATATCCACTGCCAAACCCTGCTTGGGTGCTGTTAATAGTTGTATGCTCCCTGCCATATCTTCCACTCGTTCTTTGATATTGCGCAGTCCATAGCTCAGTTCATCAACATCATCTAGCTGAAAACCGCGGCCGTTGTCTACTACCTTTAACTGCAAGCCTGTTTCCGTTTGATAAAGATAAACATCTAGACAAGAAGCTTGGGCATGACGGAGAGTATTACTAATCAATTCTTGGACGATACGAAAGACATGTTCCTCAATCTTTTTAGGCAATTCGTCTACCTGATATTTAAAACTGACTTTGAGTTCACTTTTTTCTTCCAATTCTTTGAGAAGCAACTGAATTCCCTCAACCAGACTCTTTTGTTCCAGTTCAATAGGACGCAAATGCAAGAGTAGAATACGCAAATCTCTTTGGGCTGTCTCCAAAATAGCTGTTACACTCTGGAGTTGTGTCTGCATCTTCTCTTTGTCTAATCTGGAAGCTTGTTGACTGAGTCCTGATAAAATCATATGGGCAGCAAAAATTTCTTGGCTAACCGTATCATGCAAGTCACGCGCGATTCGCTTGCGCTCCTTTTCAATAATCACTTCTTCCTTGATCAAGGCTTGATTGTCCGCTTTTTGAATGGCTTCTGTCAATAAACCAATCTTGCCTGATAGGTTTCTAAAACTTGCGTCTAAATCAGCATCTCCAAGGCTTTTAATATCTTTACCAGCTAGCAGACGTTTAAGATTTGCTTGGATTCTTCTTCTTGAAATTTCATCAACCATTGTCCAAAACAAGACCAATAAAAAGGCTAGAGCAAGACTAAACATCAAAGCTAGAAATAGGACTTTTTCTGTCTTTTCAAAATCTTGGAAAAGAGAAGTCCATTCCAAATCTAAGATCTTAAAAATGCTTCGAAATAGAAAAGCAACAAAGAGAAATGAGGTGAGACCAATTAAAATATAGGGTTGCTTTTTCATCCTCTCACCACCTCAACATCTCCAACCATAGTTGTCAAAAGAATCTTAACGCTCTTTGGACTCTTGAGATAATCTCTGGTTTCTTGATGAAATTGCTCATTACGCAAAGCACGTTTAGGCTGGTCAAAAAAGGTTAAATCTCCGTACAGAGAATTGACACTTAGGCTGACTTCAACATCCACTGGTACGATAATTCTAGTCGTACCAACCAGTTTTCTCAAGATGATGACATTATCATGATTGCTCAAAATCACGTGCTCTAGATGAATGGTATCCTTCCCCATAAGGCGAAAGAGATTGATATCATCAAAACGACAAGTCTGATAACTTGAAAAATGGTGGAGATTTCCAAACCAGCGATTTTTCTCCCTCTTTACCGTCACTACTTCCTCAAAAACCAGATTGGTATCTTCTCTTTCCTGGTTCATCATAGGGTAAAGCAGGAAGAGACTATAAATCAAGGCCACAAAGATGGCTAAAATGACAAAGGGATTGAGCATGATGATAAAGAAAAATAGGATGCTCACCGCTACTAAAATGAAGTTATTCCCCTGTCTACCAGTATAATATCGAATCAGCAGTAAAAACAAGAGCAATATCAGTAGAAAACGGGAAAAATGCTCTGATACCATCATAATCAGAGCTCCTGTTAATAAACAAGCTTCAATAAATAGAAAAATTTGAAATTTTCGCATGTATCCGTCCTCTCCATTTAATTGTATCACAAATCCCAAAAGTCACATCAGTCTGAGGAATGATAAAGAGGTCGGGACTAAAATCCCGACCTCCTTCTTTACATTTGGTCTTTTGCTTCTTTTAATTTTCCATATAGGAGATAGTCGACCTCTTGCAAATCTTCAATTCTTTTACAATTAAGAGCACACATAATCAAGCGTAGGTCTTCCTTCCAGCTTTCAACAATGGAAATAACGACATCAACAGAGTAATTTTCAACCAGCTCTAACATAGTGCGTGATAGACCAACTGCCTTGGCTCCAAACACCAAGCATTTGATGATATCTAGTGGATTGCGAACTCCTCCACTCACCAAAAGTTCCATCTTGTCTTTCCAGTCTTGGGCATTCAGAAGAGCTTGCATGGTCGATTGACCCCAGTCATTTAGGTAGTCACGCTGTCCACTGCGACGGTTTTCGATATAGGCAAAGCTCGTTCCTCCACGACCAGACAAATCAACGGTACGTATTCCCATCTCATAAGCCTTAGCAATAGTTTTCACATCCATACCAAAGCCGACTTCTTTTAAAACAAGTGGCACAGAGATTTGCTCAGCATAATCTTTCAGATTATGCTGCCATAATCTAAATTGACGTTCACCCTCTGGCATGAGCAATTCCTGCATGACATTAACATGAACTTGTAAGAGAAGGGGATTCATCTCTTTCTCTGTTTGTAATCCTAGTTCTACAGGTTTGTCTAAGCCAATATTGGTTCCAAGAAGAAGGTCAGGACGATTTGACTTCACGGCAAAAGAATCATCTGATGGATCCTTGAGTGCGGCACTGTAGGATCCTGTCACAAATAAAATCCCACAGGTTTCAGCCACCTGGGCTAATTTTTGATTGATTTCTTTACCCTTTTCACTCCCACCTGTCATGGCATTGATATAAAAAGGAAAGTCCCACTTTCGACCTGCAAATTCTGTCGAAAGATCAATTTCATCTAAGTCATATAAGGGTAGCGAGGAGTGAATCAACTCCACTTCATCAAAACTATTATAAGTACTGTTTTGTTCAAGGGCATAGCGGATGTGTTCATCCTTCCGATTTATCGTCATGTCCTATCCTTTCTTGGTATAAGAGCTCAATCCCCAGATCAGCCCAGCGTTTTTTCAGTAATGTGGTCGAATCTTGGTCAAAGCTAAGTGCAATCCCACAGTCTCCACCACCAGCACCACTACTCTTAGCAACGGCTTTCAAGTCTCGGCTGGCATTTTTTAGTTGTCTGAGCGAAGGTGTGTAAATATCTGAACTCAAGCCTTCTAAAAGTTGGCTGGCTTGTTCCAGCAAGTCAATAATGGTTTCTTCTTGACCTACCTCCAAAGCCTTTACCAAGTTAGCTACTGTTTCTTTTGAAGCCTGTAAAAAGCTAGAGTTCATATTATCCTTTATTTGCTTGACCATATGACTTGATACAGCCACTTCCTTGGTCCAACCAACCAGAAAATCAAATTTCAAAGCTAGTTCAACACTCCTAATAGAAAAGCCCCAGTCACGTGCTAATACAGCTTGCAAGTCTTCTTTTTCTAGCCAATCTGCCACTTTCTCGCGGTCAAATGACTGATAGAGGACGAGGTCTTCTGATACGATACAGGCAATGTCCCCCATGGAGCCATTGTCTCCACGTTTAAGAAGTACAGCACTCGCCAATTTAAATAAGAGTTCTCTATCAGCTAATCTTTCATAGAAGGCAAGCATGGCCTTGATAACCAAGACAACTACACTACCACTAGAACCCAGGCCAAATTTCTTCCCCTCGCGTTCCATTTTCCCACGAATGTCTAAAGAAAAAGGCTGCAGTTCAACTCCTTGGGCAGTTAGATACTCCTCCACCAAGGCAACTGTTTCTTGAATCAAGGCATAAGAAGAATCTGGTCGCATGTCCACACTATAGGTAAACATATCTGAGTAGAGTCTATAATCATCAGAGGCTTTAATCTCAGCCATCATATAGATGGGAATAGCCTTGATTAGCGCTAATTGACCTGGCTCTAAAATGGCATACTCCCCAGCCCAATAGAGCTTCCCACAAGTTTTAACAATCGTCATCTTGGCTCAAATCCTTTGTCTTTGATACGATCAAGCGATAGCGTTGGCCTAAGATTTCTGATAAGTGTTCCAAGTCCTCTTCCAAGCAAAGAACCTTGACATTCGGGCCCGCATCCATGGTAAAGTAGCAAGATTCTCCTTGTTCTCTAAGCTGACGAACAAAATCCATAGCCTCATAACTAGCATCTGTCAGATAAGAGAATGATGGGGTGGCTGTTTTTGTCGTAGCATGCATAGCCAAGGAGTTCTTCTCTGTCAATTCTCCAACTTTCTTAAAGTCATTTTCCTTGAGGTAGACCAACATATCCTTGTAGTCCTGTTCAGATTGACGAATCCACTCATCAAAAGTCGTAGAAGTTTCGACACAGAGCTTCATACCATCTCGACTGGAAATTGGTTTTTTCTGGTCTTCCAACACCAACATAATCATAGCGAGTTTCAAGTCAGTATCAACTGGATAAATCTCTCCACTATCCTTGTCCCAGGCTGCCAAGGGACCATAAAAACTACGAGATGAAGAACCCGATGCAAACTTAGCTTCCAAGGCCAATTCTCTGCGATTCAGCCCAAGTTGGAAATAGGCGTTACAAGCTTTGACCAAGGCAGATAAACCACTGGAACTTGAAGAAAGGCCTGCTGCTGTTGGCATATTGTTCTTAGTATCGATACGAACAAAACCTGCTCCTTCAGGACGGTAGCGGTCAATGATTTTACTCATCTTGGCATGCTCAGCTTCGTTTTGCAACTGACCATTGATGTAAAAAGCATCCGCCTTTGCATCTACTGGTAAAGGAGAAAGTGTCGTCTCCGTATACATATTTTCCAAAGTCAGAGAGATACTGCTAGTCGCAGGAACCATCTCTTTTTCTGCTTTCTTTCCCCAATATTTAATAATAGCAATATTGGCATAGGAACGTACTGTTACAGGCTTTCGATCCATGTCTGAACAGCTCCTTTCTCTTCTAATCTTTCAGCTAAATCTTGAGCTTGGTGATAGTCGGCTACTAAGGCTATGATACAGCCACCTAAACCACCACCACTCATCTTAGCACCTAAAGCTCCATGGTGAAGAGCAGTTTCCACCAAGGTATCAGCCTCAAGGCTACTAACTCCTATTTCTTTTAGATTTCCATGTGCTTTTGTTAAAATCTCTCCCAGCATCACGGCATCTCTTGCCTTTATTGCTTCTTCTGCTTGCTGGGTCAACTCTCCAAGTGCATACAAGAAAGGTAAAGCTTCCTTACCCTTGCTCTCTACAACTTGAATAGCTTCACGAGTGTGTCCATAGACTCCTGTATCTGCAATGACCAGATAAGCCGACAAGTCCATAGCTAGTTCTTCAAAACCAACATTCTTGAGAAAACGAATAGGTTGGTCACTAAGACAGGTCTTAGCATCCAATCCGCTAGGATTCATATGGGCAATCATCTCTGCTCTATTAACCAGAATCTCTAAAACATCATGCGGAAGTTCTGCTTGGTAATAATCAAATACCGCGCGAATAGCCGCAATGCTAATGGCTGCTGAGGACCCCATCCCCCGTTTTTCAGGAATAGCCGAGTCAATTTGGCAACGGATGTAAGCATCTTTGATATTCAGATACTCTAGGGAAGCATAAACTGCCATGGACAAGGTATCCTCTTCAAAAAGGCGCCATGGTGTCGTTGCCGGCACCACCCGACAAGTCACCTCTACCTCTAAAAGCGGTAAAGAGATGGCTGGATAGCCGTAAACGACTGCATGCTCTCCTATTAAAATAATTTTACTATGTGCCTGACCGACACCAACTTCTTTTGTCATTTAATCCTACTATCAGACGAAAAGCGTCTGTTTCTAGATAAAATTTTAGAACTTTATTCCTTTCTATTTTATTATATTTTCACAAAAAAAGCGATTGTTTCCTTCACAATCGCTTGTTTTCATTACTGTACCCATTCACCATTATAGTTGACGTAGTAGCCATCTACTTTTGTATTTACAGCTAAGGCACCTGAACTATAGGCATAGTACCATTTCCCATTAACTTGGAACCAACCTGTCTTCATATCGCCATTGCTTGCATTGAGATAGTACCAAGTTGAGCCATCTTGAAGCCAACCTGTCGCCATAGCTCCTGATGAACGGAGGTAGTACCAATAGCCATTGATAGAAGCCCAACCTGTCTTCATATCCCCATTTTCAGCATCAAGATAATACCAAGTGGAACCTTCTTGGTACCAGCCAGTTGCCATAGCTCCTGATGAACGAAGATAGTACCACTTGTTACCAAGGTATTGCCAACCAGTTTGCAATGCAGCGGTTGTTGGATCTAGATAGTACCAAGTTGAGTTATCATTGGTCCAGCCACGCACTAGCTCCCCAACCGTTAAACTGTCGATACGAGCATCGAAGCTACCATCCTCCTGTAAATAATACCAGTGTCCCTCATCACGAACCCAACCAGTCTTTAAAGTGTGATAACTTCGTTGGTCTTTAAAATAATAGACTCGTTTCTCTGCTGGACTATCATATTGTTCCCCATGATGTTTGTTGGTATTTGTAGCAGTTTTTGCTTCTAAAACTTGCTTACCAACAAATTCTTGTAGTACCCCATCTTGACCAAAGTAAAACCAATCTGGTCTAAAAGCAACATCTTGCCTTGGACCAGAGCCAATCGTAACTCCTTTGTGTGGAGCAGGTATATATTGCCAGCCGACAACCATCTCTCCAGATAAAGGATCAAAATAATAGTACTTACCATCAATCACTCGCCAGTAGGTTTCTTTGAGTTCGCCTTTCTTGTAGTAGGTTCTACCATTTTCTTGGACAAATTGCCAGCCTTCTGAATCAGCATCATCCGCCAATACTACACTTGTCGCTAGCAAACCGAAGAAGAAGACTGCTAGTCCAACTTGCATCATTTTTTTCAAAAATTTCATTCTTTTATCCTCCAAAATGATTGTAGCAAAGACTGAACTATATGTCAATATATAATAATTTCAAAAAAAGCAGTTACACAAGGTAACTGCTTTTTTATTCTTGCATAGTGTAACCCACACCACGCACGGTTTTAATGTAGCTCTTTTGACCTTTTACGTCAAGTTTGCTACGTAGATAACGGATATAAACATCCACGATATTGGTTTCGGTCGCACTTTCATACTTCCAAACACTTTCCAGCAACTGCTCTCGAGTTAAAACTTTCTTGCTTCCCATAAGGGTAGCCAAAAGGTCATATTCACGACGTGTGAGGGCAATCATTTCCTCACCACGATAGACAGTATGATGTTCTACGTCCATACGCAGATTGCGATAGGATGTCGGAACCTTCATTTGACTACAGTGTTGGTCGATAAAATCCCGACCTCGGAAAATTGCTGCAATACGAGCCACCAAATCATCAATAATGACTGGCTTGTATATATATGAAACAGCGAAACGCTGGATTGTTTCAAGTTGGTCTTGCAATTCTTCTCGATGGTCCAAGACTATAATAACCGAAGCTGGCTTAGTCCGACTCAACTGTTCTGCAAAACCCTGGGCTGTCATATCCCCTAGATGAGCATTCAGTAAAATCAAGTCATAGTCAGTCTGAAGAGCCATGGAGAGGGCTTTTTGACCCTCTTCTACCTGATCAACTCGGTATTGCTCTTTTTGGAGTTCCAGACTTAAAAAATGAGCTAGATTTCTTTCTTTCTCAAGTAATAAAATCCGTTTCCCCATGGCTGACCTACTTATTTTTCGTCATACCAAGAGTAGTGGAATGTTCCTTCTTTGTCTTTACGTTGGTATGTGTGGGCACCAAAGTAATCACGTTGTGCTTGGATCAAGTTTGCTGGAAGGTCAGCTGAACGGTAGCTATCAAAGTAAGTGATGGCAGCTGAGAAGGTTGGTACTGGTACACCTGCTTGAACAGCAAGAGCTACGATATCACGAACTGATTGTTGGTACTTAGCTGTTACATCCAAGAAGTACTCATCCAAAAGAAGGTTAGCAAGGTCTGCATCACGGTTGTAAGCATCTGTAATCTTTTGCAAGAAACGAGAACGGATGATACATCCATCGCGCCAGATAGATGCGATATCTGCAAATGGCAAGTTCCAGTTATTTTCTTTAGAAGCTACACGCAATTGCGCAAAACCTTGTGCGTAAGAGATGATTTTTGAGAAGTAAAGGGCTTGGCGGATCTTTTCGATCAACTCAGCCTTGTCTCCTTCAAATTTGAAAGCAGCTGGTTTTGGAAGCACCTTGCTAGCATGAACACGTTCTTCTTTGTAAGTAGAGATGTAGCGCGCAAATACTGACTCAGTAATCAGTGACAATGGCACACCAAGGTCAAGAGCTGATTGGCTAGTCCATTTACCAGTTCCTTTGTTTCCTGCAGCATCAAGGATATAGTCAACGATTGGACCATCTTGACCTTCGTCGTCTTCGCGTCCAAGGATATCCGCAGTGATTTCGATCAAGTAACTATCTAATTCGCCTTTGTTCCACTCAGTAAAGATTTCAGCCATATCTTGAGCTGAAAGGCCAAGCAAGTGTTGCATCAAGTCATAGCTTTCTGCAATCAATTGCATATCACCGTACTCGATACCATTGTGGACCATTTTCACATAGTGACCAGCTCCATCAGGACCGATGTAAGTCACACATGGTTTACCATCTTCTGGTGCTTTTGCAGAGATCTCTTCAAGAACATCTGCTACCAATTCATAAGCTTCTTTTTGTCCACCAGGCATGATAGAAGGACCTTCAAGGGCACCTTTTTCACCACCAGAAACACCTGTACCAATGAAGTTGATACCAGAGTTCGCCAATTCTTCGTTACGACGGATAGTATCTTTGTAGAACGTGTTTCCTCCGTCAATCAAGATATCGCCTTTATCCAAGTGTGGAAGAAGGGCTTGAATGGTTGCGTCTGTACCAGGTCCTGCTTGAACCATGAGCATGATACGACGTGGTTTTTCAATTGAGTTTACGAAGCTTTCAATATCATAGCTTGGCACAAAGTTCTTTTCAGGATGGCAAGCAACAACATCTTCTGTTTTTTCTTTACTACGGTTATAGATAGCAACTGTGTATCCACGAGATTCAATATTAAGGGCAAGGTTACGACCCATTACGGCCATACCAACAACACCAAAGTTTGCTTTTGTCATGTGACACTCCTCTTATTTAATATGTTTTATTTTATCACGTTTATCTGTGAAAAGAAAGAATTTTATAACAATTTGACTAGTAGTCTAAATCATCCGCATGGCCAGAACCATTTCCAACAAAGTATCCTGTCTTACAGTTTAGAGTGAAGAGATAAGTTCCATCTGGTTTGTAAAGATTGTAATATCCATTTCCATTCACAATATTTACACGTTCTAAGATATATTGGTTTCCAGTGATATATCCACGCGCACGGGATGTCTCAAGGATTTGTTCAAGAACACCATCTGCAAAGGTCCAGGCAGGATTACTACTATCGTTTACAGCAGATTGATTATACGGCACTCGGCTAGCGCTTCTTTGCAAATTAACACCTTCGCTTGACAAGCCACTATTAGCAGATGCCGCAGTATCACTTGTTGAAGTAGATGGACTGCTTTCTGTTGTTGGGCTTGACGCTTCCTGGCTCGCGGCTGTTGTCGCAGCTGTTGTTGTGGCCGTTGTTGTACTTGCTAGTTGGCTCTTACCAAGGCTGATTGCTTTATCTAGAAGTTTGTCAATTTCAGTATTACCAGTCTTGATATCTGTAAATTTAGCATCCGCTTTGATTTTTGCATTTGTATCCAAGACACCATCTGTAATAGCTGGAGTTTCAAATTGAGAGTTCACTTCTTGGATAGCCTTTATTTGAGTTTCTAGACTATCATATTTTGATTTGGCCAGAGTATGTTCTCTCGCTCCTTCAAGTTTATCTAGAAGTTCCTTCAATTGATTCAGTTGACTAAACTGGCTATTTTTAAGAGCTGTTTTGTTTTCATCAGTATAAAACGTGTCGTAGAGCGTATTGAATTGTTCATAGACTGACTGATTGCTTACCAAACCTGAATCCGCCGCCTTCGTTTGAATCTCTTGAGAAGAACGCGTAATCTGACGATAAACGTAATAACCACCTCCAAAAATTAAGAGGAAACCTAAAATAATAGCTGACAAAATTGCCCATTTCTTTTTATTTTGTGGTTTATCATCTGCTTGAGCAGAACGAGACAAGGGTTGAAGTTGTTCTTCATTTTTCTCATCAACTACTGACACTTGAGAAGAATCGACTTGAGCCTTTTCAACAGCTTCCAATTCATCCTTAAAAGGTTGCTCGAGAACTCTCGTTTCCTCTTCTTCGGATTCTTGGGCAACGATTTCAGTTGTATCTGTGGCTACTACAAGAGCAATCGCTTCCTTTTCCGGACTTAACACATTTTCTTGTTCAGTAGTTTCTATCACTTCTTGGATCATATCATCCAAGCTTTGAGTAGACTCCTCTTTTTTCGTTTGTAAATTTTCAAATTTGTCTGCTTCGATTTCTTCACGGTGTTGCTTGATATATTTATCTAAGATGGTATCATCTGGAGTCACACCTGCTTCAACCTCTTCGTTCTTGCGAATAGCCTGACCAACCGTTAAATCTTTAGCCTCTTCAAATTCAAATTTAGATTCTTGCTCATCCTTGTGATGGCTATCGCGTCTTTTCTTACTCATTTGCATTCCTTTCCACTTTGACATCTTGTCTTTTCACTCGTTGACCAAAATATTGATATAAATCAACTTTCAAAGTACCATTATAGAGTTTCCGTTTTTTATCAGCCTGACTACCATATTTACTTTCAAAAGCTTCATCACTGGTCAGGATAAACTTACTCCAGGTTTTGAGTGGAGCAAATACGTCTCCCATCTCTGCATAGAGCTTTGTTACTCCTGCATCATCTGATAAGCGTTCCCCATATGGTGGATTCGAAATAATAACTCCATTAATCTTATCTGTTCGCAAATCCTGCACGCGCATCTGCTTAAAGTGGATATCCTTAGAAACCCCCGCAGCCTGAGCATTTGCCTTAGCAATTTCCACCATGCGGCCATCGATATCACAGCCCATGATGTCTAGCTCAATCTCACGATTAATCTTCTTGCTAGCTTCCGTACGAATCTCCTGAATCAAACGATCACTAACCCAATTCCATTCTTCGAAAGCAAAGGAACGGCGTAAGCCTGGTGCCATATTACGAGCAATCATAGCTGCCTCAATACAGAAGGTTCCTGAACCACAGGTTGGATCAATCAAAGGTTTATCTGGATACCAGTTTGATAATTGCAGAATTGCTGCTGCCATATTCTCTTTAATAGGAGCACCACCTTTTTCAGTGCGATAACCTCGTTTGAAAAGACTAGAGCCACTTGTGTCAATCATGATAGTCGCAACATCTTTAAGAATTGAAACCTCTATTTTAAACTCTGGACCATTTTCCATCAAGGGAACGCCTTCTGGTCGAGCATAATGTTTCTGCAATTTCTTGACAACTGCCTTTTTAGAAATAGCTTGAACACTAGGTTCATTATGAAGTTTTGATTTGACACACTTAGCCTTTGAAATTGGAAAACGCGCTCCAAGTGGTAAATAGTTTTCCCAATCTAAGGCAAAAACTCCTTGAAAAAGTTCTTCAAATGTTTTTGCAGGAAAAGTCCCAACAACAATCTTAATCCTATCTGCAGCTCGTAGCCACAAATTAGTTTCAATAATTGCCTTTATATCTCCTTCAAAGCGAACGCGACCATTCTCAACTTGACAGTCATAGCCAAGTGCACGCACTTCCCGACCTACAACAGCCTCTAAGCCTGCTGCAGCAGTCGCGATTAAATTAAATGTTTGTTTCATGTCAGTCTTTAAAGACCTTTCTCTTGTTCACCTTTAAAAAATGAGGTTGAGAAAATTTCTCAGCCCCAACCTATATGCAATTTTCTATAAGCCATGTTTTGTTCCAGAAGTGACTAGGACCACTTCTTTCGATAATCATCTGTCTACCACTAACAGCTAGAAGCTGCTAGCAGTCAGAGTACTACGTTCGTTTCCGCGCACTCCATGCCCCGACCAAAATTTGGGTTGCTAGCTTGAGGGGTTTACCGCGTTCCACTCTCTCTGTTTCCAGAGAGACTTCGTCACTGTGGCACTTTCAGAGCTACTAAAACATATCCGAAAACTTAGTCTATTCACTCGCCGTAACGATTTCTCGTCCCTAGGCTTATGGTTTCGCCTAGCACAAACACTACAGGCATCACAGCCTGTGCTAGCATGGACTTTCCTCATGAAAAGATAAACTCTCCACGCGATTATCCAAAAATTGCACAACTGTATGATTCTTAGAAATCAGAATTTTCTACGATTTGTTTGCCAAATACTTCTTTTTCAAGACGATTCAAGCGTTTCAAGATATCAAAGTTAGTCATAGAAGTCGTACTTCCAAGCTCAGCAGGCTCAGACGTTACAGATACAGGTTCCACTTGAGGTTTGTTCGCCAATTGTTCTTTCAATTCTGCGACTTCCAAGCGCAATGATTTAACCAACGCTGCATAGGTTTCATAATCCTTGATAACGTCATCTAAGAATTCATCTACCTCTGCTTTACTGTATCCACGTACTTCTCTTCCGAAATCCTGCTCAAAAATATCTTTTGCTGTAAAAATAATACTTGCCATGTCTCTCTCCATTCTCAGTTACTAGTATTATTATATAAAAAAAGGCAAACAAAAAGCAAGGTCAAAGCCTCAATTTTCGGAAAAATTTTCGGCTATTTCGTTTAAATCCTCAAATGTTAATCTTTTTGTAATATAGTTGTCTTTCTTTTTCATCAGTTCGTAAAAAAATCTCAGTTTTGTTTCGTTTTCTTGATCATAAAAAAGATAGGCTCCATCTGTATTTTCAAGTAAAAAAATCTGGTAATCTCTCAATTGACCTTTATGCTCATAAGCCGGATAGGCATACTTGATAAAATCGACCTGTTTAAAATCACTCAATTTGATCTGATTTGCTTCATTCCAATTCGAGCCATGTGTTTCAAAATCAAAAATAGTCGCTAGTTGGAATCCATAGTCATCTTTCATTTCCTTGGCGACTTCTAAAACCCAATGTTCAAAACCAAGAGAACCTGTGAACACTAGCCATTGCAACCCTTCCTCAACCATTCTTTCCAAATCTCTTCGAATGGCTTTTTTGATAATTTTTAAGCGAATGTCCTTTTCATTAAACACTCCCAAATCAAAAGCTGAGTATCCCAAAACCAAGGCTGTATGCATTTTTTCACCCTTTCTGAAAACCTTTGTGGTATAATAGAGTGATGTTATTGTACCAATAAGGAGGACTATGGTCAACTATCCACATAAACTTTCATCTAAACCAAGCAAAACTTCTCTACCTCAAACTAAAAATTTCGCAAATCGAGGTATGAGCTTTGAAAAGATGATTAATGCTACCAATGACTACTATCTATCACATGGAATAGCAGTCATTCACAAAAAGCCAACCCCTGTTCAGATTGTTCGGGTCGACTACCCTCAACGGAGTCGCGCTAAAATTGTTGAAGCCTATTTTAGACAAGCTTCAACTACTGACTACTCGGGTGTTTATGAAGGATTTTACATCGATTTCGAAGCAAAGGAAACCAGACAAAAAAATGCTTTCCCGATGAAGAACTTCCATTCTCATCAGATACAGCATATGGAACAGGTTCTTGAACAAAAGGGAATTTGCTTCGTCCTAATCCATTTTTCTTCTTATCAGGAAACATATTTATTACCGGCGATTGACCTTATCCGTTTTTTTCAACAGGATATGGGGAAAAAATCAATGCCGCTTGATTATATTCGAGAGCATGGTTATGTGATTGAACAACAAGCCTTCCCTCAAATACCTTATCTCGATATCGTCAAACAACATTTACTAGGTGGTAAAACAATATGAACAAACAACTTATCTGGCGCATTGCTAAATATCTAGGAATTGGATTTTTAGCAGCCTTTATTGCTGCAATATTGATTGGTGGAAGTGTCTTCTTCTACTATGTATCTAAAGCACCAGAACTTTCTGAAAGCAAACTTGTCGCAACAACTTCAAGTAAAATTTACGACAGTAAAAACGAATTGATTGCTGACTTAGGAGCCGAGCGTCGTGTCAATGCTCAAAGCAATGAAATTCCTATTGAACTAGTCAATGCAATTGTCTCTATCGAAGATCACCGTTTTTTTAACCATAGAGGAATCGATAGCATTCGAATAGCTGGAGCTTTCCTGCGAAACTTAACTAGTAGAGGTGGCCTCCAAGGTGGTTCAACCTTGACGCAACAGTTGATAAAATTAACTTACTTTTCAACTTCTTCGTCAGACCAAACAATCTCACGTAAAGCCCAAGAAGCTTGGCTAGCTATTCAGTTAGAAAGAACTGCAACTAAACAAGAAATTTTGACATATTACATCAATAAGGTATACATGTCAAATGGTAACTATGGTATGCAAACTGCAGCTCAAAGTTACTATGGTAAAGATTTAAAAGACCTATCAATTCCACAACTTGCTCTTCTAGCCGGAATGCCACAGGCACCTAACCAATACGATCCTTATTCTCATCCAGAAGAAGCAACAGAACGTCGTAATCTAGTCCTATCAGAGATGCAAAAGCAAGGCTATCTAACAGCTGAACAATATGAAACGGCTATAAATACACCTATTACTGATGGTTTACAAAGTCTTAAAGGAAGCAACTCCTATCCTCCATACTTAGACAATTACCTCAAAGAAGTGATTGAACAAGTTGAAACAGAGACAGGCTACAACCTTTTAACTACTGGAATGGATGTCTACACTAACGTAGACCAAGACGTTCAAAAGCGTCTTTGGGATGTATACAACACAGATGAGTATGTTTATTATCCGGATGATGAACTTCAAGCAGCTTCTACTATCGTAGACGTTACAAATGGTAAAGTTATTGCTCAGCTTGGTTCAAGACACCAGTCAAGCAATGTATCCTTCGGACTCAATCAGGCCGTTGAAACCAACCGTGACTGGGGTTCTACTATGAAACCAATCACAGATTATGCACCTGCACTTGAATACGGAATTTACGACTCTACCGCAGCAATCATAAAAGATGCCCCTTATAACTATCCTGGAACAGATATTCCTGTTTATAACTGGGATAAAGCATACTATGGAAACATCACACTACAATATGCAATCCAACAATCGCGTAACGTACCTGCCGTTGAAACACTTGAAAAGGTTGGTTTAGACAAAGCCAAGACTTTCTTGAATGGTTTAGGTATTGACTATCCGGATATGCACTATGCCAACGCTATTTCAAGTAACACGACTGAGTCAAACAAAAAGTACGGAGCAAGCAGTGAGAAAATGGCTGCTGCTTACGCTGCTTTTGCTAACGGTGGTATCTACCATAAACCAATGTATATCAACAAGATTGTCTTTAGTGACGGTAGTTCAAAAGAGTACTCTGATCCTGGCTCACGTGCCATGAAAGAGACTACTGCCTATATGATGACAGAAATGATGAAAACCGTATTAACCTACGGAACTGGTCGTGGTGCCTATATGTCTTGGTTACCTCAAGCAGGTAAGACGGGGACATCTAACTATACAGATGATGAAATTGAAAATTACATTAAGAGATATGATTATGTTGCACCTGATGAAATGTTTGTAGGATATACCCGCAAATATTCAATGGCTGTTTGGACAGGTTATTCAAATCGCCTCACTCCAATCGAAGGAGATGGATTTAGAGTAGCGGCCAACATCTACCGATCAATGATGGAGTACCTTTCCGAGGATGATAACCCAGGTGATTGGACAATGCCTGAAGGTCTATATCGTAATGGTGAGTATGTTTTCAAAGTTGGCGCTCGTAGTAACTGGATCCCTCAAACAACCCAACAAGCTACTACAGAAGCTCCTACTACAACAACCGAAAATCAAACTACAGTAGCTGAAACTACTAGCCCAAATAATGGACAAAACCAAACTGTTCCAAATACAAATCAAA
Organism: Streptococcus infantis; assembly: GCF_019929665.1. Classification (GTDB taxonomy): domain Bacteria; phylum Bacillota; class Bacilli; order Lactobacillales; family Streptococcaceae; genus Streptococcus; species Streptococcus infantis_H. Next base: position 263,021 of record NZ_JAHZPZ010000002.1, read on the forward strand.
ATCCTCAACAAAATCCAAATCCTCAAGGACAACAATAATCTTAAAAGACCTAGGAAACATCTTCCTAGGTCTTTTATTAATGAAAAAGTGGAGTTAATGACTAACTCCACCTTCTTTTATTTTACATGGTTTGCAAGATCTTCTTGCGCTTTTTTATTAGATTCTTCTTTTTCCTTCTTCCATTTATCTTGAGCTTTTTGATATTCATCAGCAGTTACTGGTTTATCTTGAAGTTCAAGGTACTTGTACAAGAGGGCTTCGCTTGTTCCCTTGTTACCTGAGTAAGCAAATGGAAGCGTGAATGGTACCATCTTAGACAACATTGGACGTCCAGTTTGAGAAGCAGTTGGAATAATCAAAGCGCTATCTGTCAACCAAGCTTGAGCTGCAGCATATTTGTCATAACGTTTTGAAACGTCAGTGTTTTCGTTTCCGGCTTCAACAACCATTTTTTCGTAGTCTTCCAAACCAACTTGTTTGGCTGCTGCATTATTTGTACCTGCATCAAATCCTAGGTAAGTCTTAGTATTTTCACCGACTGATGGTTTGATGATATCAAGGTAAGTAGATGGGTCTGCAAAGTCTGGAGTCCAACCAACGTTATCTGAAAGATCCCAATCTTCCCCAGCAGCTGACTCAGCAAAGTAAGTGACATTCTGAACTTCATCTTTTTGAAGTTGTTGGATATCAACGACTACGTTATCAGTTCCTAATGTTGCTTCAAGTGATTGTTTCAATGATTGAACACGTTGTACTTTTGTAGTACTTGTTTGGTCAACCGGCATATCCAAGTGAATTGGGAATTGAACACCTTCTGCTTGTAGAGCTGTCTTAGCTTTAGCAAATTCTGCTTTTGCTTTTTCTGGACTGTAAAGACCGTCTTGAGCATCGTCTAGGTTAACATCTTTCCACTCGTCACCATAAGTCACCAATTTTTCCTTAACTAACTCACCAAAGTTTTTACCATCTGCTTGAACAAATGTTGGTGGTACGAACAAGTTACGAAGAAGTTTTGTTGCTCCACTTTCTCCATTGATTTGAGAAGTATAAGCTGTTCTATCAATACCGAAGGCAATCGCTTGACGGAAGTCTTTGTTAAGGAGAGCTTTCTTAGTTGAAGTTTTTTGCTCATCTGTAGTCTTAGAAGTATATTTATAAGACTGACGATCAATATTGGTACCAATTAAGTAAGTTGAAGAATCTTGTGGTGTATAAACGATATTGTCTTTAAACTCTTTTTCAGTTTCAGGATAACTTGCACTTGTTGGGAATAGACGAGCCGTTGAGAAACCACCAGCCTTAAAGGTTTCTGCAGGTTTGTTTGTATCTTGACCATCCCAGAATGATAGTTTTACTTTATCAATATGAACATTGTCCTTATCCCAATAATTTGGATTCTTTTCAAATTCTACTGAAGATTTTGCTACCAATGATTTCAACAAGAAAGGACCGTTGTAAAGAATACTGCTTGGATCAGTTGCTTTGGCAAAGTCACTTCCTTTAGAAGTAAGGAATTCTTCATTGACTGGTGCAAGAATACCCATGGTTGTCTTAGAGTTCCAGAAGCTTTCTGGTTTATTCAGAGTATATTGAACAGTTTGATCATCAATTGCCTTGATTCCAACTTCTGAGAAGTCTTTTACTTCACCTTTGACATAAGCGTCAAGACCTTTAATAGATTCTTGAACAAGATAAAGGGCTTCTGACTTATTATCAGCTGCATATTTAAGACCTGTTACAAAGTCTTGAGCTTTCACAGGTGCATACTCTTCACCTTCAGAAGTGTACCACTTAGCATCTTTACGGATTGTATAAGTGTAAGTCAAACCATCTTGAGATACTGACCAGTCTTCTGCCATAGATGGCACGAAGTTCCCGTAACGGTCATTCTCCATCAAACCGTCAACAACATTACTTGTGATATTAGCAACCGCAGCCTTACCTGTTGTCAGATAGTTGAGGCTGTCTGGATCTGTTTCATAAACGTAAGAAAAAGTTTTCTCACCTTTTGCACTAGAGCCTGAACCTGAACAAGCTGCCAAAACACCTGACGCTAACAGAGTCACTCCTGCTAGGGCCATTACTTTTGAAAATTTCATAATAAACTCCTTTATGACTTTTTATACATTATAGTCCCTTTTCAGCCATGTGTCAATACAATTTTCAGAATTTTTCAAATTGATTTGAAAATATTTTCTTCCTCTATTTCTAATATGAAAATCTTTTTAGGAAAATTTCAATCATTGACATTTATCAACTATATCTTTATGATATAATGAAAGAAGAAAGTTGAAAGGAAATACCATGTCAAAAGAAGTTATTGTTGAAAGTTTTGAACTAGATCATACGATTGTAAAAGCTCCTTATGTCCGCTTGATTGGAGAAGAGACTGGACCGAAAGGAGATATCATTTCTAACTTTGATATCCGCTTGGTTCAACCAAATGAGGACTCTATCCCTACTGCTGGACTTCATACTATTGAGCACCTCTTGGCTAAGCTAATCCGTACTCGCATCGACGGTATGATCGATTGTTCACCATTTGGTTGTCGTACAGGGTTCCATATGATTATGTGGGGACGTCATTCTAGCGCTGAAATCGCAGCTGTCATTAAGGATTCATTGAAAGAAATCGCTGAGACAACAACTTGGGAAGATGTCCCAGGAACAACTATTGAATCTTGCGGAAACTACAAGGATCACAGCCTCTTTTCTGCTAAGGAATGGGCAAAATTGATTCTCCAACAAGGAATCTCAGACGATGCCTTTGAACGTCATGTCATCTAATAATAAAAAAAGAAACCAGCTTTTGAACTGGTTCCTTTTTTTATTTTCTAAATCTTGATTTAGGCTTTTTCACGAATGACCAAAACACCATCTTCCATGTCAGCTTCTAGGTGTTTAGCATCAAGGTTATCCAAGTGGAAGTCTGTGACTTTGTCACGGATTTGTTGTTCAACCACACGACGGAGTGGACGAACACCCATGACTTCATCGTAGCCTTCTTCAGCCATGTATTCTTTAGCAGCTTCGCTCACTGCCAAGTCAATATCTTTCTTAGAAAGCGTCTTGTTAACTTCAATCAACATAAGGTCTACAATCTTAGAAAGATCTTCTTTGCTCAAGTGTGAGAATTCGATGACAGCATTGAAACGGTTAAGGAATTCTGGACGGAAGTATGGTTTCAAACGATCCATAAGTTCTGGTTTATCAGCATCTTCTGTCAAGTTAGATTCGTAACCAAAGCCTGCGTTTGAAGTTGCGATAATCACCGTATTCTTGAAGTTGACAGTGTTACCTTGACCATCTGTCAAACGACCATCGTCCAAAACTTGGAGGAGAAGGGTGATGACTTGAGGGTCAGCCTTTTCAATCTCATCCAAAAGTACGATTGAGTATGGATTGCGACGAACGCGTTCTGTCAAGGTATTGTTGTTGTCATCGTAACCAACATAACCTGCAGTTGTACCAATCAATTTAGATACGGCTGTACGGTCGCTATATTCTGACATGTCCAAACGGATGATGGCATCTTTCGTTCCGAACATATCAAGAGCCAATTGTTTGGCCAACTCAGTCTTACCAACACCAGTAGGACCTACAAAGAGGAAGCTACCGATTGGACGGTTACCTTCATCAAAACCAGCACGGTTACGACGGATAGCTTTTGCTACTGCTTCAACAGCCTTGTCTTGACCAATAACTTTCGTTTGCAAACGGTGACCCATATCTTTCAAGCGTTCGATATCGGTTGCACCCATTTGTGATACTGGGATTCCAGTCATACGTTCGACAGATTCAGCTACATCATTAACTGTTGCTGTAACCTTGTGATCTTCTGTATGATTAGCAATTTGCTTTTCAAGCTCTTCGATACGGACTTTTGCATTTAGAGCTGCTTCGTAATCTTCTTTAGCCGCAGCTTCTTCTTGTTTAGTTTTTTCCGCTTGAATTTCGTGCTCAACTGCATGTACGTCTGTCACTGGGTGTTGTGCTGCCAAGTGAGCTGCTGTCACATCCACAAGGTCAATAGCCTTATCAGGCAAGCTACGTTGTGGAATATATTGAACAGAGTAATCAACAGCCGCTTTCAAAACTTCATCTGGCAAAATAACATTGTGGTGTTGTTGATAAAGATCTCGAATACCTTGAAGAATCTTGAAAGTATCTTCAGCAGATGGAGCATTAACCTTCACTTCGTTGAAACGACGAGCAAGGGCTGCATTTTTCAAGATAGTATTACGGTATTCATCTTGAGTAGTTGCGCCAATCACTGTCAATTCTCCACGTGAAAGAGCTGGTTTCAAGATATCAGCAAGACCTTTAGACCCTTGACCGTCACCTGTGCTACCAGCACCAAGGATTTGGTGAATTTCGTCGAAGAAAAGAATAATATTTCCAGCTTCTTTGACTTCGTTTACCAAGTTTTGAATGTTTTCTTCAAAGCTACCACGGTATTGAGTACCAGCTTCAAGTCCAGAAATATCAATAGAAATGATCTCTTTGTTCTTGATAGCTGCAGGAACATCACCGTTCACGATAGCTTGGGCCAATCCTTCTACTACTGCAGTTTTACCAACACCAGCATCACCGACGAGAACTGGATTATTCTTTGTGCGACGAGAAAGAATTTCAGAAGTTTCTTGGATTTCTTTATTACGTCCAATAACCGGATCTAACTTACTTTCACGTGCTTCTGCTGTTAAGTTACGTCCAAGTTTTGCAAGAATCCCATCTTGTTTCATACCTTTACCTTGAACGTACTGAGCTTGTTCACTTCCTTCGCTTGGAAGTTGACCAGTTTGACGGTAAATAGCGAATTCTTCAGGCGTTACTTCACGGCCGTTAATCAAGTAACGACGGTTTTCTGAACTGTATCCACGCATACCACCCATCAATTGGTTAAATAAATCATCCATGTTGTTAAAGTTATTAAAGTTGTTATTCATATTTCATACCTCGTTTGTTTTCAAATTTACTTAGTCAAAATAATTTGACTTTATCTGACCTTTGTTTTAAAAAATTTAGACTAGCTATTTGCTACTCTACGTATAATTTCAGGTTTTTCTTTATCCAATACAGGTTTTTCGATTGGACTTCTAAAAATACTAATGTTAACCATAGGTTGTACCTCTTTTCTAGGTTTTACCCATACTTTGATCTTAAGATAGTATATGCAATCACCTTAAAATCAAGGTTTTCTAAGGACTTTCCTTATCCTTATGTTCTTAGTATATCACTTTGGTCAGTTTTAGTCAAGAGTTTTGACTAAATTTGACTAATTTTTTTTAAAAAATTTTTATAACAAAAAAACCAGTCAGAGTGACTGGTTTTTGATTTACTATTTATAAATCTTAGCTCAATGCATCATCCATTGAAAGAACTTCGTGGAAGACACGTTGTGTTAATTCAGTTTTTTGTTCTGGAGTGAGGTATTTAGTGTTTACACAGTATCCAGAGATACGTACGATTACGTCTTCACCTGACATGATCTTTTCGTAAACATCGTTCAAGTCCATAACGTTCAAGTTAACGTGTTGTCCACCGTTTTCGAAGTAACCATCAAGGATTGTTACCAAGTTATCAACTTGTTCGTCACGAGTTTTACCAAGAGCACGTGGTGAAACTTGAGTTGTCAATGAGATACCATCAGCTGCATAACCAAAGTCAAGGCTAGCAAGTGAGTTCAAGTTTTGCAACCATCCACCTTTAGCTTTGTTAGATGGGTTAGCACCTGGTGAGAAGAATTCAAGTTTAGACAAGTTCACAGAACCATCTTCGTTGAGGTATACACCTTTGTGGACTGGCGAGTTACCAGTTTGTTTAGAGTAAGCAACGTTAGATGTGATTGTCAAAAGTGATACTGTAGCTTCTGCGTCTTTGTATAGTTTGTGGCTACGTAGACGAGTTGTGTAAGCTTCGATCAACCATTCTGCCAATTCGTTTGAACGTGGGTCATCTTCACCCCAACGTGGGTATTCACCGATTGTTTCGTAATCGTAGATGTAGCCATTTTCGTCACGGATTGGTTTAACTGTAGCGTACTTGATAGCTGACAATGTATCAACAGTGTTAGCAAATCCACAGATACCGAATCCCATGTTAGCACGTTGTTTAGTTGGCAAGAAGGCCATTTGAACAGCTTCGTAGTTGTACTTATCAGTCATGTAGTGGATGATGTTCAAAGCATCTACGTAAGTGTCAGTCAACCAGTCAAGAGATTTTTCAAAGTTTGCTTTAACTGATTCGAATTCAAGAACTTCGTCACGGATTGGTTCGATGTCAAATACTTTATAGTCTTTATGAACATCGTCGTAACCACCGTTCAAACCAGTAAGAAGAGCTTTAAGAACGTTAACGCGAGCACCGAAGTACTGGATGTTGTGACGTTGTTCTTCGTTTTCTGGGTCAAGTGGAGACACACAACATGAGATACAGCTCATTTCACCGTATCCATCTTTAGCCATTGTTGTAACACCTTCGTATTGGATTGAAGAGTGTTTGTGGCTCATGTGCATACAGTAGCGACGGAAGTTGTATGGCAATTTGTCAGTCCAAAGAACTGTCAAGTTTGGTTCTGGAGAGTTACCGATGTTGTCAAGAGTGTTCAAGAAACGGTAGTCCATCTTAGTAACACGGTGACGACCGTCGTTACCCATACCAGCCATAGAAGTTGTGATGAAGGTTGGGTCACCTGAGTACAATTGGTCATAAGCTTTTGTACGAGCAAATTTAACTGTACGAAGTTTCATAACGAAATCATCAATAAATTCTTGGATTTCTGATTCAGTAAATGTACCACGAGCAAGGTCACGTTCTGCGTAGATATCCAATACGATTGGCACACGTCCTAGAGATGTAGCTGCACCGTTGATAACACGGCAGACAGCCATGAAGGCAATGTTTACCCATTGGATAGCTTCTTTAACGTTCATCGCTGGTTTGCGAACGTCAACTCCGTAAAGATCACCCAAGCGTACAACTTGTTGCAATGCTTGATATTGAAGGTTGATTTCTTCACGAAGACGGATTGTTTCTTCATCGATTTCTTCGATTGAGTTCCAATCGTTTACTTTTTCTTGCATCAAGTAGTCTGCACCGTAAAGAGCAAGACGCGCATAAACACCGATGATACGTCCACGTGAGTATGCATCTGGAAGACCAGTTACAGTGTGAGCGTGGCGAGCACGACGGATGTTTGAAGTGTAAGCACGGAAGATACCGTCGTTAACAGTTGTTACATATTTTGTGAAAATTTCGTGAACAGCTGGGTCTGGCTCGTATCCATTTTCTTTCAAAGTAGTTTCAGCCATACGGATACCACCTTTTGGCATGAAGTTCAATTTGAAGAGTTCGTCATTTTGGATACCAAAGATAACTTCGTTTTCTTTGTCGATGAATCCTGCAGGGATGTCAGCGATAGACGTTGGACGAGTGTCCATTGGGAAACGAGTTTCTTCGTAGTGTGCTTTAGTTTCTTCTACGATTTTTTTGATGTGAAGTGAACGCTCTGTTGGTCCTGCAAGGAAGCTTTCATCTCCATCATAAGGTGTGTAGTTAGCTTGTACAAAGCGTGATACACTTGCTTTTTCTTTCCAGTCAACACCTTTAAAGCCTTCCCAGGCTTTGTCAAAAATGTCCTGTGCTTCAACAACTGTCTTAACAACCATGTTAATGTCCTCTTTTATCTTTCTAGTAACAGTAATCTGTTACATTCATATATTCAGTATAACACACAGTAAACGATTTCAACAAGTGAAATCACACTTTTTAGGTACTTTCTTTTATAATACAGTTGTTATTTTAGTACAAACTGTAGTATATTTTTGAAAAAGATTTAGCTATTTCCTATTTTTTCAGAAAAAAGGTATAATAAGGCTAGATAAACTACCAAAGAAAGGCCATTTCATGCTGATATTTCCACTGATGAATGATTTATCCCGTAAAATTATCCACATTGACATGGATGCCTTTTTTGCTGCTGTAGAAATTCGTGACAATCCTAAACTTAAAGGGAAACCTGTTATTATTGGTAGCGACCCTAGGAAAACAGGTGGTCGGGGAGTTGTTTCAACCTGTAGTTATGAAGCCAGAGCATTCGGCATTCACTCAGCCATGAGTTCCAAAGAGGCTTATGAACGCTGTCCTCAAGCTATTTTTATTTCTGGGAACTATGAAAAATATACTACTGTTGGCCAACAGATTCGAGCTATTTTTAAACGATATACGGATAAAATTGAACCCATGAGTATCGACGAAGCTTATCTAGATGTAACTGAAAACAAGCTTGGTATCAAATCTGCTGTTAAAATTGCTCGTTTAATTCAGCAGGATATCTGGAATGAATTACAATTAACAGCTTCTGCTGGTGTATCATACAATAAATTTTTAGCTAAAATGGCAAGTGACTATCAAAAGCCTCGTGGTTTGACAGTCATTCTTCCTGATGAAGCTGAAGATTTTCTCAAACAAATGGATATCGCTAAATTCCACGGTGTGGGCAAGAAAACAGTTGAAAAACTCCATCAAATGGCTGTATATACGGGTACTGACCTTTTAGAGATTTCTGAAATCACTCTCATTGATCGTTTCGGAAGACTCGGCTTTGATCTATATCGTAAGGCTCGTGGTATAGATAACTCTCCCGTCAAATCAAATCGTATCCGTAAATCTATTGGTAAAGAAAAAACTTACAGTAAGATTCTAAGTCTAGATGAAGATATTAAAAAAGAGCTAACTCTTCTTTCGGAAAAAGTTGCTCTTAGTCTTCAAAAATATGAGAAAAGTGGTAAGATCGTCATTTTGAAAATCCGCTATGCTGACTTTTCTACTTTGACAAAACGAAAAACACTGAATCAACAAACACAAGACTCTGAAGAAATTGCTCAAAGCATTATCCAACTCTATGAAACACTGAGTGATAAAGACAAGGGAGTCCGTTTGTTAGGAGTCACTGTGACAGGATTTTAAAAACCTTGAAGGAATCTACCCTCAAGGTTTTTTTCTTATACAAATAGTCGAATGAAGCTATAAAGTAGTAACACACTACCAAGGACAATACGGTATTTACCAAACACTGTAAAGTCGTGTTTTTTGACATAGCTGGTCAAGAAACGAATGGCAACCATGCTGACTGCAAAAGCCACTACCATGGCTACCAAGAGCAAGAAGAATTGACCAAAACTCAAGACTTCTCCCGCTTTGATAAATTTAAAAATCTTCAAAGCGCTGGCTCCAAACATAACTGGAATTCCTAGATAGAAGGTAAATTCTGTCACCACTGAACGACTAGTACCGTTTAACAAACCACCAATGATTGTGGCACCAGAACGACTAGTTCCTGGTAAAAGGGACAAAACTTGGAAAAGACCGATATACAATGCTGTTTTGTAAGGTAATTTATCTAACTCAGTAACTGTTGGCTCAATCGCTTGCGCTTTGTTACGTTTTTCAAGATAGATAAAGGCAACCCCATAAACAATCAACATAATGGCTACTGAAACCTTGTTATGGAAATAGGTATCAAACCAATCATCAAACTTAAAGACTAAGAGAAGAGGAAGAGTCGCCACAAAAACTTTGGACCATAACTGCCAAGTTCTACGAACTTCGGCTTTTTCTTTACCTGGTTTGAAAGGATTAAGTTTATTAAAGTAGATAACCACTACTGCAAAGATGGCACCAAGTTGAATGACTACGTTAAACATAGACATAAAGGCTTCATTTTGATCTTTATACTGGATAAACTCTTCTGCTAGGATCAAGTGACCAGTACTTGAAATCGGCAACCATTCCGTAATTCCTTCAACAATACCAAAAAAGATAGATTTTAAAATTTCAATAAGATACATAGATAACTCCTTTTTCTGTCCTCCATTATATCATACTTTTATAAGCTGTGTTTAATTTTCTTTAAAAGGCGCCTATACTACCGCCTCCACCGCCTCCAGAGAATCCGCCTCCAGAACTTCCATTACTAGAAGATACTGAGTAAGTACTTGCCGTATTTGCGACACTGGCATAATGGTTCATTTGCGCTGTTGAATAATAAAACATGCTATGCCAGCCATAGGCTACATAGAGATTGATATCTGGATTTTCAACTTGGATCTGGTGAACCTTCATCAAATGGCTAACCTTGTCAGCATATCCAAACAAAGTTGCATACACTAATAGACGATTCCAAACAACAATACTTTCCAATTCAGCCTGATCCAGTCGTGCAATCTCACGTAACATATTTTCAAAACTCGTCCAAAGATAATAGACCTCTGCTCCTGCTTCATTTAGGACACCATCACGATTATCTAGTCGAATCTTCCAATAATAGAAAGCAGCCAAAACTAAACCTATTAAGCCAAGTATTGGCAAGGGCAGGTAAAGATAGCCATGAACGTCCAAACTGTACAAGAACAAACCAAATCCGATGATTAGTGGGAAAATAGTAGAAACACCCATGCTCACTTGCAAGACCTTTTCCCCGCTAGTCAAGGGGCGATAATAATCTGGTAGCCCCAAGAAAGCGACTCGGTCCTTGACCCCTTCTTGCATCTCTTTCAATGCTCTTTCAAAAGAATATTTGAGCTTACGACCTTTTGTTTGAATCCGTCTTTCATCAGCAGCTTTTGCTCCACGGTAAAGACTCTCAGAGACCTTATAATCCGCAAATAAATCAGAAACAGCAACTTCTTTTTTACCTGAAAAGGCCAGATTTAGACAGGTCCTCTCAAAGCTTGCCAAGCCATCTTCTTTTACCAACCTTAAAGTAACTACATCTCCTTCTGAAATAATAGAAACATTCCCACGGTCAATCACATCTAACAAGGTAGCTTGAATAAGCTGGTTGAAGGTAAATTTGCCTGCTCCTTTGATTAGAGGGCTTACTTCCTCTATGGAAGTAGAATAAACAGCTTCAGATAAAACCATAGGCTCTAATTCCATCGGCGGTTCATAGAGACGATGATTTTTGGCATATTTGACTGAAGGAGTGGTTTTTCTTCTATAAATAAAATAGAAGCAGATACTCAATAACAAGGAGATGGAAAGTATTGAAGGAAACACCCAAGTAACGAGTTGTTTACTCTGCTCTTTTTCTCTACCAATCGAGTCTTCTATCTTATTAAACTCTTCTAAACGATTCCCTTTTAAGCCCTGATCCATAGCGCTAGCAAAATCAGTTCGAGGCCAGTAGGCATGCAACTCAACTCCGCGCTTAGACGGAAGATTATCTAAGCGAATAGTATAGTCAGGACCACTCTGTTCAATACTTCCCTCTCTATAAAGTTGACCTGTGTGGAAAAAGAGTTTTTCAGCCCCCTTCTCTCCGCTTACATGAAACTCAAACTTTTCAATAGATTCTGAACTGTCTGTTAAGGGTTGCCAATTTAATTCAGCGATATCATTATACAAGAAAAGAAGGTTTTTCAATTGCCAGGTAAGTTCCACTTCGACCCTGTCCCCTTCCCGACCTGGATTATAGACTTTAACAGTATAACCATTCGTTTCTTCTGTCACTTCGCTAGTAAGATTTTCAATTTTATGACCGTTTTTAGATGCCTCAACCTTTGGATCAGGATCAATTTCAAATCCCTTCGGCATTTTCCCTGCTTTTCCGAGTCCAATCAATTGACCATTAAAATCATCTTTAAAGTGGTAGGTGATTGTTTCTTTGAAAACTGCTGTATTATCTGCATGAATATTCAAATCTCCTTTATAGGAAAGAATATCGAAATCTACTGCAAAAACTAGACGAGGCACAAATAGCAAACAGGTAAATACCAGAGCAAGAAGCCATCTCTTTTTCATCTTACATTCCCTTTCATGTTTTTTCACTATTATATCATTTTTTAGAACTTAAGGTTTACTTGTATTGAAAATCTCACCATTTTTAGATACAATAGAGGAAGCCATTTTTAGACTAGAATTAGGAGAAAACATGAAAAAATTATGCTTATCTATCCTTGCTAGCCTAGCCCTTACTCTAGGACTAGTTAGCCAGGTCCAAGCCGATGAATATTTACGCATCGGAATGGAGGCAGCTTACGCACCTTTTAACTGGACTCAGGATGACGACAGTAATGGTGCTGTCAAAATCGATGGAACCAATCAATATGCCAACGGGTATGATGTCCAAATCGCTAAAAAGATTGCTAAGGACCTTGGTAAAGAACCTTTGGTTGTAAAAACTAAATGGGAAGGACTCGTTCCAGCCCTTACCTCTGGTAAAATCGATATGATCATTGCAGGTATGAGCCCAACTGCCGAACGCAAACAAGAAATTGCCTTCTCAAGCAGCTACTACACTAGCGAACCAGTACTTTTGGTCAAGAAGGATTCTGCCTATGCTAATGCTAAATCACTAGACGACTTTAGCGGAGCAAAAATCACTTCTCAGCAAGGTGTTTACCTTTATAATTTGATTTCACAAATCTCAGGTGCTCAGAAAGAAACTGCCATGGGTGATTTCGCACAGATGCGTCAAGCCCTTGAAGCTGGTGTTATTGACGCCTATGTTTCTGAACGTCCAGAAGCCTTAACTGCCGAATCAGCAAACGCTAAGTTCAAAATGATTCAGCCAGAACCTGGTTTTAAAACTGGAGAAGAAGATACATCTATTGCTATCGGGCTCCGTAAAGACGACGAACGTATCAGTCAAATCAACGCTAGCATTGAAACCATTTCTAAAGAAGAACAAGTTGCGCTCATGGATCGTATGATCAAAGAGCAACCTGCCGAATCTACAACAACTGAAGAAAGCAACAGTAATTTCTTTGGCCAAGTTACTAAAATTCTATCTGAGAACTGGCAACAACTCTTGCGTGGTGCAGGTATTACTCTTCTCATTTCCATTATCGGTACTATCGTCGGTCTCATCATTGGTCTTGCTATCGGTGTCTTCCGTACTGCACCTCAATCTGAAAATCAATTTATCTACGTTATCCAAAATCTACTTGGCTGGATTCTCAACGTCTATATTGAAATTTTCCGTGGTACTCCTATGATTGTACAAGCCATGGTTATCTACTATGGTACTGCACAAGCCTTTGGAATCAACCTAGACCGAACACTGGCTGCTATCTTTATCGTTTCTATCAATACGGGTGCCTACATGACAGAAATCGTCCGTGGCGGTATTCTGGCTGTTGATAAGGGACAATTCGAAGCGGCAACTGCACTTGGTATGACTCATAATCAAACCATGCGTAAGATTGTTTTGCCTCAAGTTGTTCGAAATATTCTACCAGCAACTGGTAATGAGTTCGTCATCAACATCAAGGATACTTCTGTATTGAACGTTATCTCTGTTGTAGAACTTTACTTCTCAGGAAATACAGTAGCAACACAAACCTACCAATACTTCCAAACCTTTACCATCATCGCAGTTATCTACTTTGTCCTTACCTTTACAGTAACGCGTATTCTCCGTTACATTGAAAAACGTATGGATATGGATACCTACACAACAGGTGCTAACCAAATGCAAACGGAGGATTTGAAATAATGAATCAACCCATTCTTGAAATCAAACACCTCAAAAAATCCTATGGACAAAACGAGGTCCTAAAAGACATCTCACTCACTATTCATAAAGGAGAAGTGATTTCTATCATCGGTAGTTCCGGTAGTGGTAAATCAACCTTCCTACGTTCAATAAACTTACTTGAAACACCAACTGAAGGTAAAATCCTTTATCACGGTGAAAATGTCCTCGAAAAAGGATATAACCTCACTCACTATCGAGAAAAACTAGGAATGGTCTTCCAGTCCTTCAACCTTTTTGAAAATCTAAACGTGCTTGAAAATACAATCGTTGCCCAAACAACTGTACTCAAACGTGATCGCTCAGAAGCAGAGAAAGTTGCTAAAGAAAACCTTGAAAAAGTCGGCATGGGAGAACGTTACTGGCAAGCCAAACCTAAACAACTTTCTGGTGGGCAAAAGCAGCGTGTTGCTATTGCTCGTGCACTTTCCATGAATCCTGATGCCATTCTCTTTGATGAGCCTACATCAGCCCTTGACCCTGAAATGGTCGGTGAAGTTCTCAAAATCATGCAAGATTTAGCTCAAGAAGGCTTGACCATGATCGTCGTAACCCACGAAATGGAATTTGCTCGCGATGTATCACACCGTGTCATCTTTATGGATAAGGGTGTCATTGCAGAAGAAGGCAAACCAGAAGATCTATTTACTAATCCCAAAGAAGAACGTACAAGAGAATTTTTACAACGCTATCTTCGATAAGAGAAAAGACTGCCATTGCAGTCTTTTTTTATATTCCAAAAAATGAAAAGGCAGATTCTTTTCGAACCTGCCTATATCCAAAGACTAATCTTCAAATTTTTCATGATTTTTATTGTAGAAATCAATTAAGCCGAGGGCTGTTTCAAAGGAAATGTTTTTAACTTTTGCACGTCCTTGAGCCAAAGCAATGATAGACATCTCACGCGCATTCGTTTCCTTAGAAATACGATACCCTGTGATCTTCTTATCACGAACCCAGCTAACAACTGCTTCTACTTTTTCAAAGTTAGACTTAGCCATGTTATTCTCCTATTTTTTTCTTTACGCAACTTCATTCTATATGTTTTTATAGCATTTGTCAATTGAAACACATATATTAATAAAGTTATTGCGTTAAGATTATAATTATTTAGCTTTCAAAGCTGATAATATATGGGTTCGAATATCTTCAACTCCATTAGGATTTGCTGGCAAGAATATTGTATTATTTCCTTGTTTATCTGCAAAATTATTCAATGTATCCAAATACTGATTGGTTAATAGGATTGACATAATTTGTTCTTCAGTTAATTCGACATTGGCTCCTTTTAACTCTTTAATAGAATCAGCAAGTCCATCAACAATTGCTTTCCGCTGCTCTGCGATCCCCACACCATGGAGGCGATCTTTTTCTGCCTCAGCTTCTGCCGCTGTAACGATCTTAATTTTATCTGCTTCAGCCAATTCTTGAGCTGCCACTCTCTTACGTTGGGCAGCATTAATTTCGTTCATTGATTGTTTGACTTCTGCATCCGGCTCAACTTTGGTAATGAGCGTCTTAACGATAATATACCCATACGTTGACATTTCTTCCGCTACTTGCTTTTGAACTTCTAATGCAATTTCATCTTTTTTCTCAAACAATTCATCCAAAGTTAACTTAGGAACAGATGAGCGCAATGCATCTTCAATATAAGATTTGATTTGAGCTTCAGGTCTCATCAATTTATAGTAAGCGTCTGTAACGTTTAACTCATTGACACGATACTGAGTTGCGACATTCATAGTCACAAAAACGTTATCTTGGGTTTTGGTTTCAACCACGATCTCACTTTGTAAAAGGCGTAGCTGCACACGAGCTGCAATTTTGTCAATGCCAAATGGTGCCCGTAGATGAATACCACTATTACTTAACTTTTGATACTTACCAAATCGTTCGATAATTGCAACAGACTGTTGACGAACGACATAAACAGAGCTCACTAACATAGCTCCTACAATAAGCATTAGAATCACTAGAACAAGTAAAACTTGTAAAACCATGGGAATCTCCCCCTTTCTTCACTTACATTATAGCACTCGTATATAGGTTAGGCAAATGATATGATAAAAATTTTATAGGATATTAAACAAGCATATTATATAGAGTTTCATTCCCATTCAAGTTAATATAAGACGGATCAAATTTCTCCATTCGGTGAATCAAGCCCGCATAATCATGCTTGTTAGCAAGAGCAATACCGATTAAGACTGGTCCTGTTCCCTTGCTGGCACGTTTAATATACTCAAAACGTGTGATGTCGTCATTCGGTCCTAAAATATCATTTACAAACTCACGAAGAGCACCTGGACGTTGTGGGAAGTTTACCACAAAGTAATGCTTGATCCCATCATAAATCAAGGCACGCTCTTCCATCTCTGGCATACGGTTGATATCGTTATTTCCTCCAGAGATGATACAACAAATAGTCTTACCCTTTATATAATCTGACAGTACTTCCAAGGCCGCCACACTAGCAGCACCGGCAGGCTCAGCAACAATCCCCTGTTTAGAGTATAGATCTATCAAGGTCTCAGAGATTAAACCTTCATCAACTCCGATAAGCGTTTCAACATTTTTACGGGTTGCTTCATAGGTCAATTGTCCAACCTTCTGCACAGCAATCCCGTCTGCAAACTTATCAATTTCTTTAAGTTTAACCGGACCTCCAGCCTCAAATGCTGCCTTCATGGAACGAGCTCCGTTAGCTTCTACACCCAGAACTTCAATAGCCGGATTCGTTTCCTTTATATAAGTAGAAACTCCTGCAATGAGTCCTCCACCTCCTACAGGCACCAAGACAGTATCAAAATCAATGGATTCTTTTCGCGCTTCTTCTAAAATTTCATAAGCTACTGTTCCCTGACCAGCTTGAACATAGGGATCATCAAAAGGATCAATAAACGTACGATTTTCAGCAACTGTATAGTCTTGAGCTGCCTTGGCCGAGGCATCAAAGGTATCTCCTACCAATTTGATAGTTACAAAATCTCCACCAAAGAAACGAACCTGACCAATTTTCTGTTGAGGCGTTGTAATTGGCATAAAGATTGTTGCAGGAATCTTCATCTCGTTACAAGTGTAGGCAACACCTTGAGCGTGATTTCCCGCTGATGCACACACTACTCCACGTTCACGTTCTTCCTTAGTCAATTGTGAGATGGCATAATAAGCTCCACGAATTTTAAAAGAGCGGACTCGTTGAGCATTTTCTTTTTTGAGATAAATTTTAGCTCCGTATTTTTCTGATAAATAATGATCGTAGTCAAGTGGTGTATTGGCTACGACACCACTCAGAACCTTGTGGGCCTTCACCACATCTTTTGCACTAAGCATAATCTTCTCCTTGATTCTTTTTCAAGATAAAAAGCGGGTTAGGTACCCCCCAACTCGCCTTCTATTTTTATTCTCAAAAATTAGTTGTAGATTTTGAATGCGTCATCGTCGTTTTTACCAACAAATGGCATTGCTTTACGCAACTCTGCACCAACCTTTTCAATTTCAAGGTTAGCTGCTTGTTCACGGTAAGCAGTCAATTTTGGACGTCCAGCTTTGTAGTCGTTCACAAAGTCGTTGGCAAATGTACCATTTTGGATGTCCGCAAGAACGGCTTTCATGTTTTCTTTCACTTGGTCAGTGATGACACGTGGACCAGAAACATAGTCACCGTATTCAGCAGTGTTTGAAATTGATTGACGCATTTTCTTGAATCCACCTTCGTAGATCAAGTCAACGATCAATTTCATTTCGTGAAGGACTTCAAAGTAAGCCAATTCTGGTGCATAACCAGCTTCAGTCAAGACTTCAAATCCTGCTTCCATCAAGGCAGTTAACCCACCACAAAGAACTGCTTGTTCACCGAACAAATCTTCTTCTGTTTCTTCTTTAAAACTTGTTTCAAGAAGACCAACGCGTGCTGAACCAACACCTTTAGCCCAGTCCATGGCGATATCTTTAGCATTTCCAGTCGCGTCTTGGTAAACTGCATAAAGTGCTGGAACACCAAATCCTTCTTCGAAAGTACGACGTACCAAGTGACCTGGCCCTTTAGGAGCACACATGAAGACATCTACATCTGCAGGAACTTTGATGAATTCGAAGTGGATATTGAAGCCATGCGCAAATCCAACTGCATTCCCAGCTTCCAAGTTTGGAGCTACTTCTTCTGCGTAAAGGTCAGCTTGGATTTCGTCTGGTGCCAAAATCATGATAACATCAGCCAATTTAGTTGCTTCTGCTACTGTATAAGTATCAAAACCATCTTCTTTTGCCTTATCAAAAGATTTACCTGGACGAACACCGATGATCACATCGTGACCTGAATCACGCAAGTTTTGAGCGTGAGCATGACCTTGTGAACCATAACCGATAACAGCGATTTTTTTACCATCAAGTGCTGCTACTTTTACATCTTTTTCGTATTCCATTTGAACTGCCATAGTTTTTCTCTCTTTTCTATATTTATTGCCTGATAGGCTAGATTAACAAATTTAAGTTATTTTTTACTCAATGAAAATCAAAGAGCAAATTAGGAAGCTAGGCGCAGGTTGCTCAAAGCACTGCTTTGAGGTTGTAAATAAGACTGACGAAGTCAGTAACATATACCTACGGCAAAGCAAAGCTGACGTGATTTGAAGAGATTTTCGAAGAGTATTAATCGCGGGTAAATCCAGTTGCACCCGTCCGAGCGATATTCTTGATACCGTATGGTCGAATAACCCGAATCAAAGCTTCACTCTTTTCCGCATTCCCAGTCATCTGAACAGTAATGGAGCTCGGAGCCACATCAACAACAGTTGCACGGAAAGGCTGGATAATAGCTAAAATTTCTGCTCGCTTCTCTGCAGGCGCTGAGACCTTGATCAGAATCACTTCGCGCTCCAAGTGCGGTTTATCTGTGATATCACGGACACGAATAACGTCGACCTGACGGTTGAGTTGTTTGATGATTTGCTCAACCTCATCATTCGATGCAACATCAATGATAATGGTAATTCTAGACACATTAGGATTTTCTGTTGCACCTACCGAGATACTCTCAATATTGACTTGGCGTCTAGACAAGACACCGGTAAAGCGATTGAGAACTCCTGACCGGTTTTGAAGTTTGGCTGTTAACATTCTACGCATTAAACTTCACCCCCAACATCTCATGATTACTCTTACCAGCTGGTACCATCGGTAAAACATGCTCTTTACGAGAAATATCTACCTCGATAAACATTGGTACATCTTCCAAGATGACTTCCAAATCCTTCTCTAAGGTTTCAGGATTATCAAATTTATAATTCTTAATTCCATAGGCTTGAGCCATCAATTGGAAATCAGGAAGGCTATCAAAGACTGACTCTGATGTTCGACCATCGTAGAAGGCTTCTTGCCATTGACGAACCATCCCAAGTGAATGGTTATTAAGCATGATGACCTTGATTGGAATCTTGTAGATGTTCAAGATTGCTAATTCCTGATTGGTCATTTGGAAACCACCATCACCGACAAAGAGCACGACCTCCTTATCTGGATTAGCAATTTTTGCCCCAATGGCTGCAGGAACTCCAAATCCCATGGTTCCTAGTCCACCTGAAGTTACGAGTTGACGCTCGTTTTGATAAGGGTAGTATTGAGCCGTCCACATTTGGTGTTGTCCGACGTCAGTTACGACAATGGCATCACCCTTAGTCAATTCGCCTATACGTTCAATAACTGCTTGTGGTTGTACGACACGTTCCTTTTTATCATAAGAACGAACACGATTCTTATCTTTGGTAACTTTTTCAATCCATTTTTCAGTATTGTTACGAACGATTGGCTCCGCTAGTAACTGCTGCAAGGCCTTTTTAGCATCTCCGACAACTGGGATATCAACAGCGATAATCTTACCAATCTCTGCTGGATCGATATCAATATGCGCTACTTTGGCATTCTTCGCAAATGTCTTAGGATTACCAGTCAAACGGTCGTCAAAACGACACCCAATCGAAATCATAAAATCAGCTTCAGTCATTGCGATATTGGCTGCAAAGGAACCATGCATCCCACCCATTCCCAAAAACAGTGGATGGCTAGTTGCAATTGTTCCCTGTCCCAAAAGACTGGTAACAACAGGAATTTGATATCGCTCTGCAAATTCATTTAACTCCGCTGCAGCCTCTGCATAGCTAATTCCACCACCAGCTAACAAAACTGGCTTCTTAGCCTTAGAGAGTTGCTTCAAGATCTTCTTGATTTGCATCTCATTTGGCTCTAAAGTTGGTTGATAACTTGGTAAATCTATCTCTGAAGAATAGACGAAGTCCGTTTCAAGAGCTGAAACATCTTTTGGCAAGTCAATAACAACTGGTCCTGGACGACCGGTAGTCGCAATGTGCACAGCCTCTGTAATCACACGTGGAATATCTGCTGTCTCACGAACCTGATAGTTGTACTTGGTAATCGGCATGGTAATACCGACAATATCTGCTTCTTGAAAAGCATCTTTACCGATTCCCGCTCTTGCCACCTGACCTGTGAAGACCAAAAGGGGAACACTGTCACTCATGGCATCTGCAATACCAGTAATAGCATTCGTAGCTCCTGGTCCACTTGTGACGACTGCGACACCAAGTTTCCCTGTTGACTTAGCATAACCTTCTGCTTCATGAAGACAACCTTGTTCATGCCGACCTAGAATATGGCGAATGCCTTTAAAATTATAAATAGCATCATATAAAGGCAATACCGCCCCGCCTGGATAACCAAAAATCGTATCGATTCCTAGGTCACGGAGCGTTTCCAAAACGAGTTCCGAACCTGACTTTGGTGAGTCTAAAATGATTTTCTCCATCGTTCCCCTTTCTCTTCTCAATAAAATGACTTGTTTCTATAATACCATTTTTTCAAAAATTTTCAAGACAAAAGAAACAATTTTCTGAATTTTCTATCTAGATACTTTACACTATCAAATAGATTAGAAAGTTTATACGTATTTATATTTTTTGAATAGAAAAAAGGTTGAGACAAAATGTCCCAACCTTTTGATTATTTACTAATTAAAGTGAGTTAACGTCAACCTTGATACCAACACCTTGAGTAGTTGTGATTGTCAAGCTTGTTACGTAAGTTCCTTTTGCTGTAGCTGGTTTAGCTTTTTGGATTGTTTCGTTGAATGCTTTGAAGTTTTCAACTAACTTGTCAGCTTCAAATGAAACTTTACCGATGATAGCTTGTACGATACCTGCACGGTCAGCACGGTAAGTAATTTTACCACCTTTAGACTCTTCAACTGCTTTAGCAACATCCATTGTTACAGTACCAGTTTTAGGGTTTGGCATCAAGTTACGTGGTCCAAGGACACGTCCAAGACGTCCAACAAGAGCCATCATGTCAGGTGTAGCGATAACTACGTCGAAGTCCAACCAACCGTCGTTGATTTTAGCAACAAGGTCGTCTTCACCAACGAAGTCTGCACCAGCAGCTTTAGCTTCTTCAGCTTTTGCACCACGTGCAAATACAAGAACGCGAGCTGTTTTACCAGTACCGTTTGGCAATACCATTGCTCCACGGATTTGTTGGTCAGCTTTTTTCACGTCGATGTTCAAGTTGTATGCAACTTCTACAGTTGCGTCAAATTTTGCAAAGTTAGTTTCTTTTGCAAGAGCTACAGCTTCTTCTACGCTGTATGCTTTTGTGCTGTCGATTTTCTCAAGAGCAGCACGAAGTTGTTTGCTTTTTTTAGCCATTTTCTATTCTCCTTGTAAGTGGTTCAATCGATTTTCATCTCCCACGTCACTTCTCGAAATGATGAAGTCTTGCGGGTTATATAGGGAAGTTATTGATTAGTCAACAACAGTGAATCCCATAGAACGAGCAGTACCTTCGATCATACGCATTGCAGACTCAATGTTTGCAGCGTTCAAATCTGGCATCTTAGTTTCTGCAATTTCTTGTACTTGTGCACGAGTAACTGTAGCAACTTTAGTTTTGTTAGGTGTACCTGATCCTTTTTCAACACCTGCAGCTTTTTTCAAAAGAACAGCAGCTGGTGGTGTTTTAGTAACGAAAGTAAATGATTTATCTTCGTATACTGAGATAACAACTGGAATGATCATACCAGCTTGATCAGCTGTACGAGCGTTGAACTCTTTTGTGAATCCCATGATGTTGATACCAGCTTGACCAAGAGCAGGTCCAACCGGTGGAGCTGGTGTAGCTTTACCAGCAGGGATTTGCAATTTTACAAGTTTTTCGACTTTTTTAGCCATTTTTAAATCCTCCTTTGTGGTTTTGGCGGTAATTTAGAGATTTTTACCTCCCACAAGTATGTTTTACACATACCCTACTATTATACACTAATCTATCTCAAATGCAAGAGAAAAATCCTATTTTTAGAGAAATTTTATTACTGAATTTGGCTATTATTTCTTTCGTGAAAGAGTTCTGAACTACAAACAAAAAACCGCTCTGTTTTGAGCGATTATAAGAAATAATAAAGTTTAGTAGGAATCCAGTTTTAAGAGCAGGCTTGTCCCTTTTTCAGTACTTCCACTTTCCACAAATCCAAGGGACTCAAAACATCTTCTAGAAATCCGATTAAAAGTGTAGATTTCCTGAACTTTCAACTGTTTCCACCCCTTTTGCTGGGCTAGATCAATTAAAGCTCTTAAAACCTTGCGTCCAATACCTTGATGCTGATAAGCTGGATTGCCAATCACAATAGGAAGATTCTCCTGAGATAAGGCTACATCACCAATTGGAAGCCACTCTCCCTTTTCTCGAAACTCAATCCAGAATAAATCCCCGTGTTCCTCTAAGTAGGAATACATGGCATTTAATTTTTCCAAACTATAGGGAATTCTAATGCCATCTACCAGTTCCACCAAATCCACATCTTGATACCAGGATAAAGCTGCATCACGATGATCTGCTAAAAAATAGGGAACTAGACGTAGGGAATCATCTATCTGAATAATCTTTGGCATCTTTTTTTACTCCTAACAACTGCTTCGCAGCCTGATTAAAACCATCACACCAGTTATACCATTTTGCTTCATACTCATCTTGGGGTAAGATATGATTTTTTAAATCCAGAACAGAGTATATCTTTCTTTCCTCGCAAACTTGCGCATAGAGATGATATAGTTCATCACCACCATCTTTATCCCACTCAGCAGAAATCGTATCCTGACCTAGCAACAATGCCTGATAAGCTCTGTGATGCCCGTCTGTAACTAGCAAGCGATCTCCAAATGCAAGAACACTGATTGGATTTATATTTTGCCTCTCTACCGACTGATAAAGCATCTGGATATCTTGCAACTTCTTTTCTGATAAGTATAGTTGAGTCGGATGAAGATCTTTTATCTTGACTTCCATTTTTATCTCCTCAAGAAGGGTTGAACCCTACTTTTGTTTGCCTGTAAAGCGCCATTGAAAGCGAAGTTTGTCATAAAATGGAAATTCAATGAATAGAATTCCAAGACCCAGACAGAGACTGGCAAGAACATCTGATGGGTAATGAACTCCCAGATAGACTCTGGAAATGATTACACTTACTAGATAGATTCCCAGTAAAATCTGGAGAATGAGCTTTACTGTCCTATATTTCACTCTCTGTCCCACAATGATAATTAGAGAACCGATTAAGAGGGTTACTGCTAGCGAGTGACCACTAGGGAAAGAAAAGCCCTCTTCTTCAACCAAGTGTAAAATTTCAGGTCGCGGACGTTGATAGAGGTGTTTTAAGGACACAATTAAAATTCCAGCCAAACTAAGATTGCCAGCTACTAAAAGGCTTTCTGACTTCCACTTTTTCAGATAAAAAATAACAGTCAATAGAATTGCCCAAGAAATAACGATTGGTAAGTCAATCAGACGAGTAATCCCACGAAATATAGTTGTCAATATAGCTGGTAAATCTCCACGAATTGCTGTCTGGATAGACGAATCAAATGGTATCAATTGTTCTGGATAAAACTTAACGACATAACCCAGAATTACAAATAGTAAAAGGGCAAAAGAGCCCTTTGTTAAATATGTTTGTTTATCTTTCATAGTATTTCAAAGTTGGTTTCAAGAGGACAATTAATAACCAGAATGAGATGGCAAAGATGACTCCTTCAATCAAATTAAATGGTAAGACCATTGCCAACAAGTAATTACTAAGTCCTAGGATATTCTCTATATCAAAGTTAGCAAATTTTGCGTACAAAGGTACAGCATAAACGTAGTTTAGAACTAACATGGCTAAAGTAAGACCAATCGTCCCTGCTAATGAAGCTAGGACAAAACGCATGGTTGTACGCTCTTTTTTCCAAATCAGACCAAAAGCAAGAACAAAGACTCCTAAGGCTACGATATTCATCGGCAAACCAATGTAGGTACTAACTCCTTGATTGTTCAAAAGGATTTTCAACAAAGACCGAAGGAATAGTACTCCTAAAGCCGCTGGTAAATCCAAGACTACCAAACCTACAAGAACTGGTAAGATACTGAACTCAATCCTTAAAAAGGGTGCCACCGGTAGAAGCGGAAAGTCAAAGTACATCAACACAAATGAAAGTGCTGATAAAATTGCAATGGTCGAAAGTCGACGTGTGTTTGTCATAACAGGTTCCTCCAATTTTCTATAAAATCAGAAGAAGTTGGAAAGTTTCTCTCTATCTACTCTCTTAACTATCTCAAAAAACAACCTAAGCTTACAAAGAAACTGGTTTTATTTCTATTATAATGAAGCAGAATAGACAAAGCCATCCTTTCGTCTTCTCCCATCCAGACTATACTGTCGGTTGTGGAATCTCACCACATCAGCTTGCGCTCGCGGACTTATTTGGCTAAGATATTTTAGATTTATCTAGACGTCGCAGTCGAAGATAATACTTAAAGTATATCGAGACAAGACAACGAAGAGAAAGCTAAAATAGCTAGTCAAATTTACCGCCGGTCGGGAATCACACCCTGCCCTGAAGACCCTCTAATGATAACAAAAAAAGCTTGCAAGCGCAAGCATTTTATCTCTTATCAGTGTTTATTTCAACTTATCCGTTTCGTAAGTATGAACCAGTTCGAGACCCGCAAAATTTTGTTGACGAAGGGCCTCATAGACAATCATACATACCGTATTGGATACATTGAGACTACGGACATGTTCATCATTCATAGGAATTCTGAGAGCTTTTTCAGGATGTTCCCGCATAAATTCCTCAGGCAAACCTTTATCTTCACGTCCAAAAAGAAAATAATGGTTTCCTTCTATCGTGAATTCAGCATCTGAATAGACCTTTTCTGCAAACTTGGAAATCAAGTAGAGTTGACCATCCATTTTTTTCATAAATTCATCTAAACTATCATAAAAATAGATCTCAAGTTTGTCCCAATAGTCTAGCCCGGCTCGCTTCATTTTACGATCATCAATCGGAAAGCCCATCGGTTTGATAATATGAAGAGGCGCATTCGTCGCCGCACAGGTTCGTGCAATATTCCCCGTATTTTGTGGAATTTGTGGTTCAAACAATACAATATGATTGGCCATGCCTTGCTTCCTCTCACTAGTGCAAAAAAATAGCCACACTGCCCGGAGTCAAGCTCAGCAAACAGCGTGGTTAAGGCGTCGTTAACTTACCTCACAACAGGTTTGAAGTAAATCAGCGAAACTACTTTTTTAGTATAACACTTTCAGCCTGATTGTCAATAGAAATGACTTGATTTTTTCATTTTTTTTACAAGCATATTTACAAAAGTTAAAATTTTAACTTTTAGCAAGCAATATCATAGAATTTACATAGATTAAGAATTTTCGGAACAAGTATTTTCATAAACATATGATGTTTAAAGCAAAATATTTGTTCGAATTCCCCTAATCCCTTTATTAAAGAAGGAAGCAGTCGGTTGTTAAGTGCATTTTTTTCTAAAAAAAGGTATGATAGAGACATATTGAAAAAGTAGGTTAACTAACTATGAAGATTATTCTTGTCGGAGGGGGAAAAGTAGGTTCTGCCCTCTGTCGTTCACTGGTTGCTGACAACCATGATGTTGTCTTAATTGAACAGAACGAAACTGTTCTAAAATACTTGACCAGCCGTTTTGATATTATGGGAATCGCAGGTAACGGAGCTGACTTTGCTATGTTAGAAGCAGCCAATGTTCAAGATTGTGATATTTTCATTGCTATGACTCAATATGACGAGGTCAATATGGTTTCGGCTGTTTTAGCCAAAAAAATGGGAGCAAAGGAAACCATTGTTCGTGTTCGAAATCCTGAATATTCTAATCCTTACTTTAAAGAAAAAAACATTCTCGGATTTTCACTCATTGTAAACCCTGAACTCCTAGCTGCTCGTGCCATTGCAAATATCATTGACTTCCCGAACGCTCTATCCGTTGAACGTTTCGTGGGTGGCTTGGTTAGCCTGATGGAATTCGTCGTTCGAGAAGATAGCAATATTTGTCAGATGTCCATTGCTGATTTTCGTAAAAAGTTCGGTAACGTTATCATCTGTGCTATTGAACGCGATCATAAACTGATGATTCCTAGTGGCGATGTTATTTTACAAGATAAAGACCGCATCTTTGTAACAGGACATCGTGTCGATATGATGCTATTCCACAACTATCTCAAATCCAGAGTCGTCAAGAGCTTGCTCATCATTGGGGCTGGTAAGATTGCTTACTACCTACTAGGTATTTTAAAAGACAGTCGAATTGACACAAAAGTAATCGAGGTCAACCAAGAAAGAGCTGTCTTCTTTAGTGAAAAATTCCCTAAACTCTATATCGTTCAAGGGGATGGAACAACTAAAGACACGCTCTTAGAAGAAAGTGCTCAGAACTACGATGCTGTTGCCACTCTGACTGGAGTCGACGAGGAAAACATCATTACATCTATGTTCTTGGATAGTATTGGCGTTCAAAAAAACATTACCAAAGTTAACCGTACTAGTCTCTTGGAAATTATCCACGCGACGGATTTCTCAAGTATCATCACCCCTAAAACAATCGCTGTTGATACCATCATGCACTTTATCCATGGTCGTGTAAATGCGCAATATTCTGACCTTCAAGCTATGCACCATCTAGCAAATGGACAGGTAGAAACTCTTCAATTCCTAATCAAGGAAGCCAATAAAATGACTGGCAAGCCTTTAACTCAATTGAAGCTCAAAAAGGATGTCTTGATTGCTGCTATTATCCGCAATGGGAAAACGATCTTCCCAACAGGAGAAGATACCCTCCAGGTCGGTGATAAGCTAGTGGTTATCACTTTGCTTTCAAATATCACCAAGATTTATGATTTGTTAGAGAGGTAAGCTATGAATAGAAGTATGGTACGCTTTCTTCTTGCAAAGCTACTCTTGATTGAAGCTGGGCTACTTTTAGTTCCGGTTGGTATTGCTCTTTACTATCGAGAATCTAATCAAGTTTTTACAGCTCTTTTCTCTACCATCGGGATTCTTGTTGTCCTAGGTCTTCTCGGAATCATCAGTAAGCCTAAAAAACAACGTATCTATGCTAAAGAAGGAGTCTTAATTGTTGCCCTATGTTGGATCCTCTGGTCTTTCTTTGGCTCCCTTCCCTTTGTCTTTTCAGGCCAAATCCCCAATTTTATAGATGCCTTCTTCGAAACTAGTTCCGGCTTCACTACTACGGGAGCAACTATCTTAAATGATGTTTCTGTCTTAAGCCGTTCGCTTCTATTTTGGCGGAGCTTTACCCACCTCATCGGAGGTATGGGGGTGCTAGTTTTTGCCCTAGCTATTATGGACAATGCTAAAAACAGTCACTTAGAGGTTATGAAGGCCGAGGTTCCTGGACCAGTATTTGGTAAGGTGGTGTCTAAGCTAAAAAATACAGCACAAATCCTCTACATCCTATATCTGGCAATGTTCGCCCTCTTTGTAGTGATTTATTATCTGGCTGGTATGCCACTCTACGATAGTTTTGTCATCGCTATGGGAACTGCTGGGACTGGTGGTTTCACTGTTTACAATGATGGAATCGCCCACTATAATAGTTCTCTCATTACCTATCTGACGAGTGTTGGGGTCTTGATGTTTGGTGTCAACTTCAACCTCTACTACTATCTCATGCTTCGTCGAGTCAAGGAATTCTTTTTCGATGAGGAGCTTCGTGCTTATCTCTTGATTGTCGTCGTTTCTACCGGCTTAATTACTCTCAATACACTCCACCTTTATAGTGGCGTTTCACAAAGTTTTGAGATGGCCTTCTTCCATGTTTCTAATATCATCACTACAACTGGTTTCGGTTACGGAAACATAACCAATTGGCCTTTATTTTCTCAGTATATCCTACTGATGTTGATGGCGATTGGTGGTTCTGCTGGCTCTACTGCTGGTGGTCTCAAAGTGATGCGTGGAGTTATTCTAGCTAAAATTGCTAAAAATCAATTTTTGTCTACCATATCCCCTCACCGTGTTTTAACTCTCCATGTTAACCAAACGGTAATTGATAAGGATACCCAGCACAAGATTCTCAAGTACTTTGTAGTTTACGTCATGATTCTACTCAGCTTAATATTCATTATCAGTTTAGATGCTGACAATTTAATGATTGTTACGAGTGCCGTTTTAAGTTGCTTTAACAATATCGGCCCAATTCTCGGAACAACTGCAAGTTTCTCAATTTTTAGTCCATTTTCAAAACTCCTCCTATCCTTTGCAATGATTGCAGGACGTCTTGAAATTTATCCAATCATATTACTCTTTATGAAGCGAACCTGGTCTAAGCGTTAGCAATGTTATTATCAAAAAGCACATCCTTCAAAAAATTGAGGGATGTGCTTTTTATGTGAACAGTATTTTTAAAAAAGACAGTTGAGAGTCAAAAAATAACACTTGGGAAAAAGATGATTTTTCATGAATCATTTTAGTTATAATTTTTAAAAAACGTAGGGGTTTTATATGGAAAAAATGAACAAATCAATCCAACTTCTTTTATTGATTTCCTTGGTCTACTTAGGCTGCTGTAGTTGCTTAGTTTGGCCTGGTATTGCTTTAACACTCAAACAATCCTGCTTTTACTTTTTACTCCTCTTAATGTTATTAGCAGGTATCTGTACATTTATCCACTATCTTTCAGGACATGATCATGTGAATAGTCAGCTACACAATCGTAGTCGATCCTTCTTTTTATTGTATAGCAGCATGGTTATCATTAACGTTGCTGGAGTCTGTTTTATTTTATTTGAAAGCATAAGCACTGACACTCTACTACAAAAAGAAATCGTTGACTTGTTACTCATCTCTTTCTTTTTCCTTTTCGGACTTGATATTGCTACCTTTCTGCCGTTAAACAAATGGAGAAAATTACCAACTCATAAAAAGACAGGCAGGCTAACAACCCTTATCTTTCTTAGTTTATTTTTTCTGCACAATCCTTTAACCATACTTTCTGTCAGTTTTTATATCCTTTTGGGAGTCAGCTTTCTAAACTTTTTATTTCCTAAAACCTTAAGACAAGATTTATCATTTTATAGTCATTTAATTCGAAACATCTTACTTGTATTATCGACACTTATGTTCTGGTAGTTAATAGAATTCCTATCCAAAGTATGCTATAATGAAATAAATTTTTTAGGAGATATATGAATGAATTTTTTTAAAGATTATCGTAAACGATTGATTTGGCTAGGAATCTTTATTGTGGCAATGGCCCTATCGCAAGTTCCTATCGTGACTTTAATGTTACTTCAAAAAACGCAACTTGGATCTATCTGGTCATCTCTAATAGTGGGGCTTGTCTCTACCGCTATTGTTACACTCTTTTTATATGGTGCTCACAAAAGTAAGTTATTAAATCTAAAATCGAAACTCTTTACTATTAATGACGCCCCTCGAATTGCTCTTAGTTATGTAGCCATTGTCACAGGAAATCTGATTGGTGCGATTTGGTTACAACTTCTGAAGCAAACAACTACTTCGAATCAAGAGGCTATCAATAGCATCATGTCAGAAAGCTCTCTAATTTCCAGCATTTTCGTGGTTGCAATAGTGGCACCTATTTGTGAGGAAGTTATCTGTCGAGGTATCATCCCTACTAAACTCTTCGAAGGATACGAGAAAATTGGATATATTTTCGGTTGGTTTCTCTTCACTATAGCCCATATACCAAATAATCTTCCTTCTTTCTTGATCTATGGCTGGATGTCTGCAGTCCTAACTTGGACTGCCTATCGCACCAAACGACTAGAGATGTCTATCTTACTGCACCTAGTGAATAATGGAGTCAGCATTCTATTGCTTATCCTCCTTACATTCCTTATCAAGGTTGTTGGTATAGATGCCATTCAATAAATGAAGGTTCCACTACTAAAAAAAGACTAGGAATTCAATAGTTTCCTAGTCTTTTTGTTTATTCTTTGAGTGATTCCAAACTAAGTTAATGAGGCAGGTAGCTAGACTACTTTCTAACTATTACGACACGAAGAGGCGAAAACGATTATTTTTCGCCGATGAGTTAGTGAGGCAGTTAGGCAAGTCTTATAGGACTTGCCGTAGTCTACTTAGATTGCTTTGCAATCAAGTAGACTTACTGAATCACATCTTCTCTTCCAACTCCACATCTGGATACTTGTCCGCAAACCAGCGGAGGGCAAAGTCATTTTCGAAAAGGAAGACAGGTTGGTCAAAGCGGTCCTTGGCCAAGATGTTTCGACTTGAAGACATACGTTCATCTAAATCTTCTGGTTTAATCCAACGAACTGTCTTTTTACCCATTGGAGTCATGACAACTTCAGCGTTATACTCGCCTTCCATACGGTGTTTAAAGACTTCGAACTGGAGTTGTCCAACAGCACCTAGCATATACTCACCTGTTTGGTAATTCTTATAAAGCTGGATGGCTCCTTCTTGCACCAACTGTTCCATTCCCTTGTGGAAGGATTTTTGTTTCATAACGTTCTTAGGAGAAACCTTCATGAAAATCTCTGGAGTAAAGGTTGGCAGGGGCTCAAACTCAAACTTGTTTTTCCCAACAGTTAACGTATCTCCAACCTGGTAGGTACCTGTATCATAAACCCCGATAATATCTCCAGCTACGGCATTGGTTACATTTTCACGACTTTCAGCCATAAACTGAGTGACGTTAGATAATTTAGCTCCCTTACCAGTACGAGGCAAATTGGCACTCATACCGCGCTCAAATTCACCCGATACAATACGAACAAATGCGATACGGTCACGGTGACGAGGGTCCATGTTGGCTTGAATTTTAAAGACAAATCCTGAGAAGTCCTTATCATAAGGTTCGACAAGTTCACCGTCTGTTTTCTTGTGTCCATGAGGTTCTGGAGCAAACTTGAGGAAGGTTTCAAGGAAGGTCTGCACCCCAAAATTAGTCAAGGCCGAGCCAAAGAAGACTGGTGTCAAATCACCTGCAAGAATGGCTTCCTCTGAGAATTCATTTCCTGCTTCATTCAAAAGCTCAATATCGTCTTTCACTTGTTCGTAGAATGGATTGCTAGCAAAGAGTTTATCGCCATCTTCTAGGCTGGCAAAACGTTCATCCCCTTTATAGAGTTCCAAACGTTGGTTATAGAGGTCATAGAGCCCCTCAAAGGCTTTCCCCATCCCTATTGGCCAGTTCATTGGATAACTTGCAATACCCAAGACTTCTTCCAATTCTTGCAAGAGATCTAGTGGTTCACGACCGTCACGGTCCAACTTATTCATAAAGGTAAAGACTGGAATCCCGCGGTGTTTGACAACCTCAAACAATTTCTTGGTTTGGGTCTCGATACCTTTGGCAGAGTCCACTACCATGACCGCAGCATCCACCGCCATCAAGGTACGATAGGTATCCTCTGAGAAGTCCTCGTGCCCTGGAGTGTCTAGGATGTTTACCCGTTTCCCATCGTAGTCAAACTGCATGACAGATGAGGTTACCGAAATCCCACGTTGTTTCTCGATATCCATCCAGTCTGACTTAGCAAAGTTTCCTGTTTTCTTCCCTTTTACAGTACCTGCCTCACGAATCTCTCCCCCAAAATAGAGCAATTGCTCAGTGATGGTTGTTTTCCCCGCGTCCGGGTGAGAGATGATGGCAAAGGTACGGCGTTTCTTAATTTCTTCTTGAATACTCATAAGTTCTCTTTCTTTCTACTTTTTTAATGATTTCAATTTATAATCACTCTTTATTACATCGGACCCTAACATTCCTTTCAACACTCCATTATATCGGATTTTAGAGAGTTTTTCAATTGCTTACACAAGAAAAAGCAGGTCAAGATACTAGACCTGCTCTTCAGATTCTTTTGTTCAATATTTATTTTGTATCTCTAGTTACAATCTCTTCAAAATTTAATTTTTTCTAGAGCAATTTTCTTTTGCCAACGTTTTTTAAACAAGATATCAAAAAGTACTAGGGCTGCAGATAGAATGATTGAAACCAGAAGATACTTTATCCATATAGGGGCATTTGGAATAAACGGCGTCGTATTCAAAAGCCCGTAATTTCCACCTGTCACTTGATTGACCCCAACTAGGAAAAGGTTGAGAATAAAAGTGTAGGCGATAATTCGATACTTTTTCAGCAAGGTCTTATCGTAGTGATTCATGAGATAGACCAGGGAATTGACCAAGAGGGCATAATGGCCAATCAGGAAAGAAAAGCTGGTAATATGCGGAAAGTCATAGGGGTCAAAAACAGGGTAGCCCAAGGCAAATACTGCTCCACTTGCTCCCAAAAGGGCAAAATACTGCTTGGTCTTCCATTTGTCAGGTAAGAAAACAACCGCGAACATGGCCAAACGGCAATGGTAAAGAGGCAGGCTGTTCGAAAATGGAATGCTAAAACCTATATACCAAGTATAAAGAGCTAGCAGTTGCGCTATTTGAATCCACTTAAACAATCGAACAAATTTGGGGTTTTTGTAGTAAGTAAGAGAAGCATAAATAGACAAGGCGAGAAGGCCTATCATAACTCCATACCAAAAAATCGAAATAGGCGGTGGCGTCGTTTGGGTTCTTGTAATAAAATGATGCATAAAGTCTCCTTAAGGTAACGAATTCAGTTGTATATTAACTATTCTTATGTTTATATTCAGCGAGTTGATTGATAAGGATGAGAATACCTGTCATCAAACTGGTCACTATCAAATAGTTAAGCAAACTACCATGATCCCCAATCACAGGTAGCTTGCTCATAAAGCCATAATTTCCTCCTGTCAAGAGGTTGGCTATCAAGATAATGGCATTAACTCCAAGAGTCATCTGGCATATTTTCCAAGTATCCCCTTTTTCAACTTTATAATATCTAACAAGATAAATCAAGCAGTTAGCCAAGAGGGCCCAATGTCCGAAAACATTGTTCACAGACGAAACATGAGGGAAAGGAAAAGGATAAAAGACTGGATAAACCAAGGCCATAATAGAACCAAAAACTCCAACCAGGGCAAAATATTGCTTGAAAAAGGTCTTATTAGGGGCAAAAAGAATCATCCACATAGCCATGCGACTATGGTAAAAAGGGAGAGCCTCAGATAGGGGCAGACGTGCAGCAATATACCAAGCGTTGATAATAAGCAACTGAATCAATTGTCCCCAATACCAAAAGTTTCTGTAACCTTTAGATGATGCGAAACGAATCGATAAAACAGCTATAATTACCAAAGAAGTAGGTAATAAAAAGTACCAGGCTCCCAAATGAGGAGGAACTGTCTTTTTACTGGTAAAAAGCAACTCCCAAAGCGTCATATGTCATCCTTAACGTGTTCTAGTTGAGTCAATGCTACATCCTTTTTTCCAACTAGAAACGACTGTTATTCTTTCTTCTAATTTCAACCATTATATCGAATTAAAAAGGGTTTGGCAATTTCTATTTCTTTTTAGCTTGACTTGTCTTATTTAGGGGAAAATATGGTAAAATAGAACAGATAAAGAATCATCATTTCACGAAAGGATATCCGATGAAAATTACGCAAGAAGAGGTAACTCACGTTGCCAATCTTTCAAAATTAAAATTCTCAGAAGAAGAAACTGCAGAGTTTGCGACAACACTCTCAAAAATTGTTGATATGGTCGAATTGCTCAGTGAAGTCGACACTACTGGTGTTGCACCTACTACAACGATGGCTGACCGTAAAACTGTTCTCCGACCTGATGTGGCCGAAAAAGGAACAGATCGTGATCGCTTATTTAAAAATGTACCTGAAAAAGATAACTACTATATCAAGGTGCCAGCTATCCTAGATGATGGAGGAGATGCCTAATGACTTTTAATAATAAAACCATTGAAGAGTTGCATAATCTCCTTGTTTCTAAGGAAATTTCAGCAACTGAACTAACTCAAGCAACGCTTGAAGATATCAAATCTCGTGAGGAAGCCCTCAATTCTTTTGTTACAATCGCTGAGGACCAAGCTCTTGCTCAGGCTAAAGCTATTGATGAAACTGGTATTGATGCTGACAATGTCCTTTCAGGAATTCCGCTCGCAGTTAAGGATAACATTTCTACAGATGGTCTCTTAACAACAGCAGCTTCAAAAATGCTCTATAACTACGAGCCCATCTTTGATGCGACAGCTGTTGCCAATGCAAAAGCTAAGGGCATGATCGTTGTTGGGAAAACCAACATGGACGAGTTTGCCATGGGGGGATCAGGTGAGACTTCTTACTACGGTGCTACTAAAAATGCTTGGGACCAGACCAAGGTTCCTGGTGGATCATCAAGTGGTTCAGCTGCAGCTGTAGCTTCTGGACAAGTCCGTTTATCACTTGGTTCCGATACTGGTGGTTCTATCCGCCAACCTGCTGCCTTTAACGGGATTGTTGGTCTCAAACCAACCTACGGAACAGTTTCACGTTTCGGTCTCATTGCCTTTGGTAGCTCATTAGACCAAATTGGTCCTTTTGCACCAACTGTTAAGGAAAATGCTCTCTTGCTCAATGCTATTGCTAGCGAAGATGTCAAAGACTCTACTTCTGCTCCAGTCCGCATTGCTGACTTTACTTCAAAAATCGGCCAAGACATCAAGGGCATGAAAATTGCTTTGCCTAAAGAATATCTTGGTGAAGGGATTGACCCAGAAGTTAAGGAGACCATCCTCAAAGCCGCTAAACACTTTGAAAAACTTGGTGCTATCGTTGAAGAAGTTAGCCTTCCTCACTCTAAATACGGAGTTGCGGTTTACTACATCATCGCTTCTTCAGAAGCTTCATCAAACTTGCAACGTTTTGATGGTATTCGTTACGGCTACCGCGCAGAGGATGCGACAAATCTTGATGAAATCTATGTAAACAGCCGCAGTCAAGGTTTCGGTGAAGAAGTTAAACGTCGTATCATGCTAGGTACTTTCAGCCTTTCATCAGGTTACTATGATGCCTACTACAAGAAGGCTGGACAAGTTCGCACCCTTATCATCCAAGATTTCGAAAAAGTCTTTGCGGATTACGACTTGATTTTGGGACCAACTGCTCCTAGCATTGCCTACAACTTGGATTCGCTCAACCATGACCCAGTTGCTATGTACTTGGCTGACCTCTTGACAATTCCTGTCAACTTAGCTGGTCTTCCTGGGATTTCGCTTCCTGCTGGATTTGTTCAAGGTCTACCAGTAGGACTCCAATTGATTGGTCCTAAGTATTCAGAAGAGACTATTTACCAAGCTGCTG
Organism: Streptococcus infantis; assembly: GCF_019929665.1. Taxonomy (GTDB): domain Bacteria; phylum Bacillota; class Bacilli; order Lactobacillales; family Streptococcaceae; genus Streptococcus; species Streptococcus infantis_H. The sequence continues at coordinate 298,159 of NZ_JAHZPZ010000002.1, forward strand.
CTGCCTTTGAAGCAACAACAGACTACCACAAACAACAACCCGTGATTTTTGGAGGTGATAACTAATGAACTTTGAAACAGTCATTGGACTTGAAGTCCACGTAGAGCTTAACACCAATTCAAAAATCTTCTCACCTACTTCTGCCCACTTTGGGAATGACCAAAATGCCAACACTAACGTGATTGACTGGTCGTTCCCAGGCGTACTACCAGTTCTCAATAAAGGTGTTGTCGATGCTGGTATCAAGGCTGCACTCGCTCTTAACATGGACATCCACAAGAAGATGCACTTTGACCGCAAGAACTACTTCTACCCTGATAATCCTAAAGCCTACCAAATTTCTCAATTTGATGAGCCAATCGGTTATAACGGTTGGATTGAAGTGGAACTTGAAGATGGTACGACTAAGAAAATCGGTATTGAACGTGCTCACTTGGAAGAAGATGCCGGTAAAAACACGCATGGTACAGATGGTTACTCTTATGTTGACCTCAACCGCCAAGGGGTACCTTTGATTGAGATTGTATCTGAAGCAGATATGCGTTCACCAGAAGAAGCTTATGCTTATCTAACAGCCCTCAAGGAAGTGATCCAATACGCTGGCATTTCTGACGTTAAGATGGAGGAAGGTTCGATGCGTGTGGATGCCAACATCTCGCTTCGTCCATATGGTCAAGAGAAATTCGGTACCAAGACTGAGTTAAAAAACCTTAACTCCTTCTCAAACGTTCGTAAGGGGCTTGAATACGAAGTCCAACGCCAGGCTGAAATCCTTCGCTCAGGTGGTCAAATCCGCCAAGAAACACGCCGTTACGATGAAGCTAATAAAGCTACTATCCTCATGCGTGTTAAGGAAGGCGCTGCAGACTATCGCTACTTCCCGGAACCTGATCTACCACTCTTTGAAATATCAGACGAGTGGATCGAAGAAATGCGTACGGAGTTACCAGAGTTTCCAAAAGAACGCCGTGCCCGCTATGTCTCTCAACTCGGATTATCAGACTACGATGCTAGCCAGTTGACTGCCAATAAAGTCACTTCTGACTTCTTTGAGAAAGCAGTTTCCCTTGGTGGCGATGCTAAGCAAGTCTCTAACTGGCTCCAAGGTGAAGTCGCTCAGTTCTTGAACGCTGAAGGCAAGACACTTGAACAAATCGAATTGACTCCAGAAAACTTGGTCGAAATGATCGCTATCATTGAAGACGGCACGATTTCATCTAAAATCGCTAAGAAAGTCTTTGTCCACCTTGCTAAAAATGGTGGAGGTGCTCGTGAATACGTTGAAAAAGCCGGTTTAGTTCAAATTTCAGATCCAGATATTTTGATTCCAATCATCCATCAAGTCTTTGCCGATAACGAAGCTGCTGTTGCCGACTTTAAATCAGGAAAACGTAACGCTGACAAAGCTTTCACAGGATTCCTCATGAAAGCAACCAAAGGCCAAGCCAACCCACAAGTAGCCCTCAAACTACTTGCCCAAGAATTGGCTAAGTTGAAAGAAGATTCATTATAATATAACTGTCACAAGCTAATAAAAATTCTAGCTTGATGCTTTGCGCTTTGTACTCACATAGTTAGGAGACATATGAAAAAGTTATATACTCTTATCGCTACTTGCTTGCTTCTTCTATTTGTGACACCCCTACAATCCATCGATGCAGGTGTTGGACATTCTCGAAGTGGTAGCTCTAGCCGCAGTAGCTCACGAAGCAGTAGCAGTTCTCGCAGTAGTAGCTCTAGCCGAAGTCGTTCAAGTGGTAGTTCTTCTTCTAGAAGCAGCTATCGTTCTGGCGGTAGTTACTCGAATTTGGGGGATTCTTTAAGCACTGGCATGAACATTCTGATTATGTTTGGTGTCGGAGGTTTCTTACTCTTCATGCTCATCAAATATTTGAGTGACCAGAATTCATCATCTGGTAAATCTTATGGAAGTTCGACTAGCTACCAACCACAACCAACTATCCATCGTCGAGTTGAAAATAATAGCCAAGCTATTGATCGTCTTAGATACTATGATCCAAACTTTGATGCCTCTGCTTTCACTTCATGGGCTAAAGAAGTTTATATCCAGCTGCAGGCTGCTTGGACTAAAAAGGATTGGAACTTGGTGCGTTCTCTTGAAAGTGTTAGTCTCTATACTCAACACAGTGCTCAACTGGAAGACTATATCCAATCTCAAACAACGAATGTTTTGGAACGCGTTTACGTTGAAAATGTTCGAATTAAAGATTTTAATAGTAATCCAGATGGAAATGATACTTTAGTCGTTATCTTATCATCTACCTTACGAGACTATGTCATCGAAGATAAGACTCGTAAGGTTATTGAGGGAGACCCTCAACAAGATCTATTTACAGTTTATCAAATGAACTTCATCCGCAAACATGGCAGTCAAACTGAAAGCTCTGTCCAAGATGAAGCCGTTAGCGACCGCTGTCCAAACTGTGGCGCTCCACTGAAAATATCAGCTATCAGCAAATGTGACTATTGCGGATCTGATATCACCCGTAGTCCTAACCAATGGGTACTCGATACCTACGATGTTGTGGATGAAGACGAACTATATAATTAGGAGGAAATTATGGGATTTATTCGTGCCGCCCTTTCAGCTGGGCTAAATAGTTTTAATGATAGCAAATTCAAGGAAGCCGTTGTGCTTCCAGACCACGTTTCTTCAGATGTTATGGCCATCAAGGGGCAACTTCTTACAAAAGATCCTGACGGTAGTTCAAGACAAAGCAATCAAAATACAGGCCTTTTAACAGATGGTTCGGTGATTATTGTCCCTCAAGGATATGTTGCTGTTCTTGTTAATAATGGTACCTTCCTAGGGGATGTCCTAGAAGCTGGAAGCCATGAATGGCGTGCAGGTGATAACGCTTGGCTCCTTGAAAAAGGTGGAATCAAGGGTACTTGGGAAAACTTCAAAAACCGCTTCTCTTTTGGTGGACAAGTTATTACTCGACAAGAAATCATCTTTATCCGTATGCAACCAATCGCAGGTAATAAATTTGGTACCCAAAACGCTGTAGAGTATTTCAGTGAACGTTACCAACAATTGCTCAATATCCGTTTCTATGGTTTGTTTGATATTAAGGTTGCTGACCCAGTACTTTTCTATGTTAGCTCTATCAGTCAACAAATTGAAGATCACAAACCATTTACAATCCAAGATATCGCTCAAGGAACGCTTCGACAAAATATCTCTCCAAAAATCGCAATTGCTATCGCTAAGTATACCAATGAAAACGGAGTTGATATCTATAGCCTAAATGCTAATCAAGATACTTTTAATGAAATCGCTAAACAAGAAGTTAACAAGGTTTGGACAGGACTTTATGGTATCGAAGCAACCAATATCTTGCTTGAGGATTTGAGCTACGACCAAGAAAGCTTGGAACTTGTTCGTAAACTTGATAGCGAACTCGTTGCTATGAAATACAATACCATCGAAATTGAAGAACGTCGTGCTCGTAACGAAGCTCTTATTGCTGCAGCTAACAACGAAGGTAATGGCAATGGTATGAACATGTTTATGGGTATGAATCTCGGTCAAACTCTCGGTGGCCAACTCACCCAACAAGCTCAACCTGTTAGCCCAAATCAAACCGTTCCCCCAGTACAACCCGCTGATCCAAACCAAGCTTTTACTCCGGTCCAAACTGCAAGTCCTGAGCAAGCTGCTAGCCCAGTAGAGACTGTTAGCCCTGAACAAACCGCTAACTCAGTAGAAACTACTACTCAAGAAGTCACAACTTCTGCAGAAGAATCTACTAGTCCTGAACAAACTACCAACTCTAAACAAACCGCTAATAAAAACTTCTACATCGAAGTCGATGGCAAGTACGTATTGGTAACCAAAGACGAAGAAGGAAACATCGTTCCTGTCAACTAATCTCACTTTCCTGATATTTGAGAAATCTTACGACTTATGATACAATAAAGAGTAAATTATTTTATTAAAGAGGTAAAAACATGATTGAAGCAAGTAAATTAAAGGCTGGTATGACCTTTGAAACAGCTGACGGAAAATTAATCCGCGTTTTGGAAGCTAGCCACCACAAACCAGGTAAAGGAAACACTATCATGCGTATGAAATTGCGTGATGTCCGTACTGGTTCAACATTTGAAACTAGCTACCGCCCAGAGGAAAAATTTGAACAAGCGATTATCGAAACTGTGCCAGCACAATACTTGTACAAAATGGATGATACAGCTTATTTCATGAACACTGAAACTTACGACCAATACGAAATTCCTGTTGTAAATGTTGAAAACGAATTGCTTTACATCCTTGAAAATTCTGAAGTTAAAATTCAATTTTACGGAACTGAAGTAATCGGTGTAACAGTACCTACAACTGTTGAATTGACAGTTGCTGAAACTCAACCATCTATTAAAGGTGCAACTGTTACCGGTTCTGGTAAACCAGCTACAATGGAAACTGGACTTGTCGTTAACGTTCCAGACTTCATCGAAGCAGGACAAAAACTCGTTATCAACACTGCAGAAGGAACTTACGTTTCTCGTGCCTAATCTCTAGAAAGAGGTCATTCTATGGGAATTGAAGAACAATTAGGCGAAATCGTTATCGCCCCACGTGTACTTGAAAAAATCATTGCAATCGCTACAGCCAAAGTTGATGGTGTCCACTCTTTTTCAAACAAATCAGTATCTGACACCCTTTCAAAACTTTCACTCGGTCGCGGTGTATATCTAAAAGAATCTGACGAAGAATTGACAGCTGATATCTATCTATACCTTGAGTATGGTGTTAAGGTACCTAAGGTAGCAATGGCTATCCAAAAAGCCGTTAAGGATGCAGTTCGTAATATGGCAGATGTCGAAATCTCTGCTGTCAACATTCACGTTGCTGGTATTGTGCCTGATAAAACTCCAAAACCAGAATTAAAAGATTTGTTTGATGAGGACTTCCTCAATGACTAGTCCATTATTAGAATCTAGACGCGAACTACGTAAATGTGCTTTCCAAGCACTTATGAGTCTTGAATTTGGTTCTGATTTAGAGACAGCTTGTCGCTTTGCCTACACTCATGATCGTGAAGACGAAGAGGTAAAACTCCCTAGCTTTCTTACAGATCTAGTATCGGGTGTTCAAGCTCAAAAAGAGGATTTAGATAAACAAATTACTCAGCATTTGAAAACAGGTTGGACAATTGATCGTTTAACCTTGGTTGAAAAAAGTATTCTACGTTTAGGAGTTTTTGAAATCACTTCCTTTGATACTCCTCAACTCGTAGCTGTTAATGAGGCTATTGAGCTTGCTAAGAGCTTTTCAGATCAAAAATCTGCCCGTTTTATCAACGGACTCCTTAGTCAATTTGTAACAGAAAAAAATTAAATACAAGAAAAAGTGTTTGACGAATGTCAAACACTTTTTCTTTGCTTCACTCTATCTAAAAAAACGATCATAGATTAAATTAGAAAGCAACAACCAGATGAAATCTGCATGAATGAGCAAGTTAATAAAAATATGGCACAGGATTGTGATTTTTAGATTCTTTGTCCAACGGTAGACTAAAGCAAAGAAAAGACCGAAAAAACAATAAATCATCAAACTGATGGGGTCGCGATGGGACAATACCAAATGACTGAGCCCAAATATAAGAGCTGATAAGATGACATCCAAGTAGTATTTGGACTTAGGGAAAAAGGTATTCATAAAATAGCCTCTATGAACAATCTCCTCCAATATAGGACCCAAAATGACAACTGAGATAAAAGAGAAGCAAGTCGTTAAAATAGTAGATTGCTCACTGAAGGATAGGACCGAAAGAAGGTCTTCAAAGATATAGTTGTTATTAATGAAGCGACTAAACTGTAAGTAAAAAGCACTTAACAACTGACGGACAAAATAAGTAGCCACTAGACTAACTACAAGGTAAAAGAATGTGGATTTTTTCGAGCCCTTTTTTTCAAAAATATAGAGCATTCTTTTCTTTTTTAACCAATAGATAAATAGTCCTAAAAGAGCTAGTTGCTCTACTGCTACAATAATAGAATAGCCATCCATACCCCAGACAAACATCTTAGCCAGATAAAGACTACTGAAATCTAGTAGATAAATTGATAGGAATACCAGTAATGTATATATTCCCAAATGCCCTAGTTTTTTCATACTCACTCCTAAAAATCGTTGTTGACTTATTTTTATAGCACACGCATCCCTTGTTATATTAACAGATATTTTTACAAGAGTCAATTTTTCATCCTGAAGTGTATTTTATAGAATCCAAAAAGCTAGAACCATTTCTTAGTTCTAGCTTTCTTTTTAATATTTTCTAAAGCGTTGGTAACGTTCCTCAATGAGCTGCTCTAGTGGCAGTTTACCAAGTTCATCAAGTTCTGCTCGGAGTTGTTCTTTGACTTGCTTGATCAGATCTTTACTTGATAGACCTACCTCAGAGATAACCTTATCAACAATTTTCATATCTAGCAATTCGAATGAAGTAATTTTCATCAACTCAGCAGCTTCCATAGCACGACTGCCATCCTTCCATAGAATAGACGCAAAGCCTTCAGGACTGAGAACTGCATAGATCGAGTTTTCTAACATCCAAACACGGTCAGCTACTGCAAGAGCTAAAGCCCCTCCTGAGCCACCTTCACCGATAATAATGGCAATAATTGGCACCTTAAGATCGCTCATCTCCATGAGGTTACGGGCAATAGCTTCACCTTGCCCACGCTCTTCTGCTCCGACACCAGGATAGGCACCAGCCGTGTTGATAAAAGTTACAACAGGACGGCCAAATTTTTCAGCCTGCTTCATCAAGCGAAGGGCTTTTCGATAACCTTCAGGATGAGGTTGTCCAAAGTTACGGTTAAGATTATCCTGTAAGCTTTTACCTTTTTGAATTCCAACAACAGTTACTGCTTGGTCTCCCAACCAACCGATACCACCAATAACAGCACCATCATCTCGGAAAGAGCGATCACCATGTAGCTCTACAAAGTCATCAAATATTCCTGTTGCGAAGTCCAAGGCAGTTAAGCGGGTTTGTTCACGTGCTTCTCTGACGATTTTTGCAATATTCATCAACAATCCCCCTTATGTAACCTTACTAATCGAGCAATCATATCTGGCAATTCTCTCCGTTTAACAATCGCATCCACAAATCCATGTTCTAACAAAAACTCTGCCTTCTGGAAATCCTCTGGCAAATCTTCCCTTACGGTATTTTCAATGACACGACGTCCAGCAAATCCTACCAAACTTTGAGGCTCTGCCAAGATAATATCTCCTTCCATAGCAAAGGAAGCTGTAACACCACCAGTTGTTGGATCAGTAAGGATTGTCAGGTAAAAGAGACCTGCATTGGAATGACGTTTGACTGCTGCAGAGATTTTAGCCATCTGCATCAAACTCATGATTCCTTCTTGCATACGTGCTCCACCAGATGCTGTAAACAAGACGACTGGTAATTTTTCAGCTGTCGCGTATTCAAACAAACGAGTGATTTTTTCACCAACTACTGTTCCCATAGACGCCATGATAAAGTTAGAATCCATGATTCCGAGAGCAACTTTTTCGCCCTTAATCAAAGCAGTTCCTGTAACAACAGCCTCATCAAGACCTGTCTTTTCACGCATAGAGGCTAATTTTTTCTGGTAGCCTGGAAATTCCAATGGATCTTGTGTCTCAATTCCTGTAAACATCTCTAGAAAGCTTCCCATGTCAATGGTTAAAGCAAGACGCTCTTGAGCTGAAATACGGAAGGTATAGCCACAGTGAGGACAAATACGGTCACTCCCCAAATCCTTCTGGTAAATGGTATGTTTACAACCAGGACATTTTGAGAAGAGTTCGTCTGGAACCTCAGGCTTGGCTTGGGGCTTTTCTCTAAGTGAACGATTGGGATTAATTCGTATATATTTATCTTTTTTACTAAATAGAGCCATACATCCCCCTTTTCAGTCTCATACTTTTTATATTATTCTTTTTCTTGATAGTGTGGTAAGAAAGTTTCCATCAAGAATGAAGTATCGTAGTCCCCTGCTATCACACGACGATCGGAAATCAAATCGAGTTGAAAATCAGCATTGGTGACGACCCCTTCAATTTCGAGTTCATAAAGAGCTCTTTGCATTTTCATGAGTGCATCAAAACGATTTTCACCATGAACAATAATTTTAGCAATCATACTATCATAGTATGGTGGAATGGTATACCCTGGATAAACTGCAGAGTCAACACGCAAGCCAACACCACCGCTTGGTAGATAAAGATTAGTAATCTTACCTGGGCTCGGTGCAAAATTAAAGGCTGGGTTTTCTGCGTTGATACGGCACTCAATAGCATGTCCTTTTAGAACAATGTCTTCTTGTTTCAGAGTCAAAGGTTGACCTGACGCAATACGGATTTGTTCCTTGACAATATCCACACCAGAAACAAATTCGGTTACTGGATGTTCTACTTGGACACGAGTATTCATCTCCATAAAGTAGAATTTCCCAGTTGCTTCATCTAGTAGGAATTCAATCGTACCCGCATTTTCATAACCAACAGACTCCGCTGCACGGACTGCTGCAGCACCAATTTCATTACGCAGTGTTTTCCCAATGGCAATCGAAGGACTTTCTTCTAAAACCTTTTGGTTATTCCGCTGAAGCGAACAGTCACGCTCACCTAGGTGAATCACATGTCCCATCTGGTCAGCAAGAATCTGTACTTCAATATGACGAGCAGGATAAATCACGCGCTCTAGGTACATAGCTCCATTACCAAAGTTAGCTTTGGCTTCACTAGAGGCTGTTTCAAAGGCTGATACAAGGTCTTCTGCCTTTTCAACCTTACGAATCCCTTTACCACCACCTCCAGCTGAAGCTTTCAGCATAACTGGATAACCAATTTTTTCGGCAACAGCAAGCGCTTCTTCTGCAGTATGGACTTCTCCATCTGATCCTGGAATGACAGGCACGTTTGCCTTAATCATTTGAGCACGGGCGTTAATTTTATCTCCCATGACATCCATTACTCGAGCTGATGGCCCAATAAATTTGATACCGACTTCTTCACACATAGTTGCAAATTTGGAATTTTCACTTAAAAAACCAAATCCAGGGTGAATAGCTTCAGCTTCAGTCAAGACCGCAGCTGATAGGATGGCATTGATGTTCAGATAAGATTCTGTAGCCTTCCCAGGGCCGATACAGATAGCCTCATCAGCCAAAAGCGTGTGGAGAGCTTCCTTGTCAGCAGTCGAATAGACAGCGACTGTTGCGATTCCTAACTCTCGTGCCGCACGAATAATACGAACAGCAATTTCACCACGATTGGCAATTAAAATCTTACGAAACATGGAAAACCTCCCTAGTTTCCAATAGCAAAGGTCAAAGTACCACTTGCTGCAAGCTTACCATCTACTTCTGCCTTCGCTTCTACTACGGCGATTGTGCCACGACGTTTGACAAAAGTTGCTGTCATGACAAGCTGATCACCAGGAACAACTTGTTTCTTAAACTTAACCTTATCCATACCAGCATAGAAGACAAGTTTCCCTTTGTTTTCAGGTTTAGACAATTCCAAAACACCTGCTGTCTGAGCCAAGGCTTCCATAATGAGGACTCCAGGCATAACCGGGTATTGAGGAAAATGACCATTGAAGAAAGGTTCGTTAATCGTCACATTTTTAATGGCAACAATTGTATCTTCACTAACTTCTAAGACACGATCTACTAAAAGCATGGGATAACGGTGTGGCAAAGCTTCTTTAATTCCTTGAATATCAATCATTTGATACGTACCAAGCCTTTCCCAAACTCAACCATTTCTTCATTTTCAACAAGAATTTCTGTTACAACACCGTCTTTAGGTGCTGGAATTTCATTCATAACTTTCATAGCTTCAATGATGACCAAGGTTTGGCCTTTTTTAACAGTATCACCGACTGAAACAAAATTAGGTTTGTCTGGTCCGGCAGCCAAGTAAGCAACACCGACAAGTGGACTTTCTACAAGATCCCCCTCAGCTACAGATTCATTAGCACTTGATTCTGAAACTGCTTCTACAGCTGGTGTAGTTGGAGCTTGTGGTGCAACTGTCGGTACAGCTGCTGGAACTACAGGTTGATGTGCTGGACTTGTTTCTGCCACAAGTTTCGCTTCATTCTTACTGAAGACCAACTCGTCCGTTCCATTTTTATAAGAAAATTCTTTCAAGCTCGACTGGTCAAATTGTGCCATCAAGTCTTTGATTTCATTTAAATTCATTTTTACTTATTCTCCCAACGTTTGAAAGCAAGAACTGCGTTATGTCCACCAAATCCAAAAGTATTTGAGATAGCATAAGGAATTTCATGTTCCAAGCCTTGTCCATAAATAACGTTTGCTTCAATGTAGTCTGACACTTCTGTTGTCCCAGCTGTCATTGGAACATAGTTGTTACGGATTGCTTCAATTGTTGCAATAGCCTCAACTGCACCTGCTGCACCGAGCAAGTGGCCTGTAAATGACTTGGTTGAAGATACAGGTACTTCCTTACCAAGAACCGCTACGATAGCACCACTTTCTCCCTTTTCATTAGCAGGAGTTGATGTACCGTGAGCATTGACATAAGCTACTTGGTCTGGTGTGATTTCAGCTTCGTCCAAGGCAAGTTTGATAGCTTTAATAGCCCCTTGGCCTTCTGGATGTGGTGAAGTCATATGGTAGGCATCACAAGTGTTCCCGTAACCAACAACTTCCGCTAGGATAGTTGCTCCACGTTTTTCAGCATGTTCTAAGCTCTCAAGAACCAACATACCTGATCCTTCACCCATGACAAATCCATTACGGTCTTTATCAAATGGAATAGAAGCACGAGTTGGATCCTCTGTTGTTGAAAGAGCTGTTAAGGCTTGGAAACCAGCGATAGCAAATGGAGTAATTGAAGATTCTGATCCACCAACTAACATGATATCTTGGAAACCAAATTTGATAGAACGGAAGGCGTCTCCGATAGCATCATTTGATGAAGCGCAAGCTGTGTTGATAGATTTACAGATACCATTGGCACCAAAGCGCATAGCTACATTTCCTGCAGCCATATTTGGCAAGGCTTTTGGAAGTGTTAATGGTTTAACACGTTTTGGTCCTTTTTCGTGAAGTCGAAGCACTTGGTCTTCGATTTCTCTGATTCCACCGATACCTGATGCAACGATGACACCAAAGCGGTCTTTATCAAGCGCTTCTACGTCAAGATTTGCATTGTTCACTGCTTCTTGAGCTGCATACAAGGCATATAAAGAATAATCATCGAAACGATTGGTATCTTTTTTTACAAAATATTTTTCAAAAGGAAAATCATTAATCTCTGCTGCATTATGGACGTCAAAAGCACTGTGATCAAACTTGGTGATTTCACCAATCCCAATCTTTCCATTCTTTAAACTGTTCCAAAATTCTTCTGGCGTATTCCCAATTGGAGATGTTAATCCATAACCTGTTACTACTACACGATTTAGTTTCATTTTCATACCTCTATTTTAACTCTTATTGCATGGTAAGTCCACCATCAATTGCAATGACTTGTCCCGTTAGATAATCTTGGCTTGCAAGAAAGGCTGTGACCTCTGCCACTTGCTCAGCTTGACCAAATTGTTTCATCGGAATTTGTGCCAACATGGCATCTTTTACCTTATCAGATAGGACTGCAGTCATATCTGATTCAATCATTCCTGGTGCAATGGCATTGACACGCACATTACGATTGGCTACCTCACGTGCTACTGATTTGGTAAATCCAATTAGACCAGCCTTAGATGCAGCGTAGTTCGCTTGACCGATATTTCCCATCAAACCAACGACACTGGACATATTGATAATGGCCCCTTCACGAGCTTTTATCATCTGCTTCAAGACTGCTTGCGTCATGTTGAAGGCTCCCGTTAGATTGACTTTCAAGACCTTCTCAAAATCTTCTTCTGTCATCTTCAGCATGAGAGTGTCTTGAGTAATCCCGGCGTTATTCACTAGGACGTCAACTGAACCTAGCTCTTCAATGGCTTGATCCACCATTCGTTTTGCATCCGTAAAATCAGAAACATCACCAGAAATAGCAAGGACCTTCACCCCGTATGGTTTAAACTCGTCTAGAAGCTCCTCGGAGATCTCACCACGACTATTCAAGACAACGTTGGCTCCCAAGCTGGCAAATTTATGAGCAATGGCAAGACCAATTCCTCGACTTGAGCCTGTAATAAAGACATTTTTCTGTTCTAGTTTCATTTTTCTCCTTTCAGAACTTCTATCATCCTGATCTAATTTTCTAAGAGTGCTTGTAAACTTGCTTGATCTTCCACATTTGCAAGTTGAGCAGTTTTATCAATCTTTTTAACAAATCCTGACAAGACTTTCCCAGGACCGATCTCGATAAAACGTGTCACACCAGCTTCTTGCATAACTGCAATGCTTTCATAGAAACGAACAGGTTCCTTGACTTGACGAGTCAAGAGTTCTGCAATTCGTTCTTTTTCCATGACTTTTGCTTCTGTATTACCAACAAGGGGACAAGCAAAGTCATTAAACTCAACATCTTCTAGGACTTGAGCTAATTTTTGACTAGCAGATTCCAATAAAGCTGTATGGAAAGGTCCAGAAACATTTAGCGGAATTAAGCGTTTTGCTCCTGCTTCTTGCAAGAGTTCAACTGCACGATCCACAGCAACCACCTCACCACCAATAACAATTTGACTTGGGGTATTGTAGTTAGCTGGAGTCACAACACCAAGTTGAGAAGCTTCTTGACAAGCTTGTTCAATAACTTCAACTGGAGTATTGAGCACGGCTACCATTTTACCAGACCCTGCAGGTGCTGCTTCTTCCATATAAGCTCCACGCTTAGCAACTAGAGCCACCGCATCTTCAAAATCCAAGACGCCACTAGCTACAAGGGCAGAATATTCACCAAGAGACAGGCCTGCCACTATATCTGGTTGGTAACCTTTCTCCTTTAGTAATCGGTAAATGGCAACGGATGTAGCCAAAATAGCTGGTTGTGTGTAACGAGTCTGATTTAGCTTCGTTTCATCGTTATCAATCAAGTCACGAAGATCATAACCTAAGACTTGGCTAGCTTGGTCGATTGTTTCCTTGACGATAGCATATTGGTCGTATAGTTCACGTCCCATTCCAAGGTACTGGGCTCCTTGACCTGCAAATAGAAAGGCTGTTTTAGTCATTTCTTGTAACTCCTGCCCAACGAGCGGCTTCTTTTTGAATTTTCTCAGCTGCACCATAGTAGATATCTTTTAAGATTTCTTCAACTGTTTCTTCTTTCGATACCAAACCTGCAATCTGGCCGGCCATTACTGAACCGCCATCCACATCACCATGGACAACAGCCTTAGCTAAGGCTCCAGCGCCCATTTGTTCAAAGATTTCTAAGTCTGGATTTTCTTGTTTAAAGGCATCTTTTTCAGCTTGCTCGAAATCACGAGTCAATTGATTTTTGATGGCACGAACTGCGTGACCAAAATGTTGTGCTGAAATAGTTGTATCAATATCACGAGCTTTTAAAATCTTAGCTTTGTAGTTTGGATGAGCATTTGATTCTTTAGCAACTACAAAACGAGTTCCTACTTGCACAGCTTCCGCACCAAGCATAAATCCAGCAGCAGCTCCCTCACCGTCTGCAATACCACCTGCAGCGATAACAGGAATTGAAACAGCCGCCGCAACTTGACGAACCAAGGTCATGGTTGTTAATTTACCAATGTGTCCACCGGCTTCCATACCTTCACAAATGACAGCATCTGCACCGATTTTTTCCATACGTTTAGCCAAAGCTACGCTAGGAACTACAGGAATAACGGTGATTCCTGCTTCATGAAATCGATCCATATATTTACTTGGGTTCCCTGCACCAGTTGTGACTACCTTAACCCCTTCTTCAATAACGAGGTCAACAATATCATCAACAAATGGAGACAAGAGCATGATATTGACACCAAAAGGCTTGTCTGTTAAAGATTTAATCTTATCGATGTTGGCTTTAACCACTTCTTTAGGTGCGTTTCCTCCACCAATGACTCCGAGACCACCAGCTTTTGAAACAGCTCCAGCCAAATCGCCATCTGCTACCCAGGCCATTCCACCTTGGAAGATAGGATATTTAATATTTAATAATTCAGTGATACGTGTTTTCATATTGCCTCCATAAGTCTTGCTTACGTAATAGTTCGACTTTATTATAATTTGACGGTCAAACTATTACCTAAACAAGAGGGAGCGGGTCTCCCCTACTCCTTCTTTATTTATTCTAATTATTTAGTTTGCTCTTCAACGTAAGCAACCAAGTCGCCAACTGTTTTCAAGTTGTCTTCAGCTTCGATTTGGATATCAAAAGCGTCTTCAATTTCTGAGATTACTTGGAACAAGTCCAATGAATCTGCATCCAAATCATCAAAAGTAGATTCAAGTGTTACTTCTGATGCATCTTTTCCGAGTTCTTCAACGATAATTTCTTGTACTTTTTCAAATACTGCCATGATAGACTCCTTTAAAATAAATAGTTTTTTTATAACAATGTGATCACCACATGATTACCTAAATTGTAACAATAAGTGTGCCCCATGTCAAACCTCCACCGAAACCTGACAAGAGAATTTTTTGGCTACCATCCAAATGGATGAGTCCTTCTTCTACACACTCAGAAAGTAAAATCGGGATACTTGCCGCACTAGTATTTCCATACTTCATCATATTAGCAGGAAGCTTGTCACGATCGACACCGATTTTTTTAGCCATCTTATCTAAAATTCGAATATTCGCTTGATGAAGCAAGAGATAATCGAGTTCATCTGCTGATATTGGACTTTTTTCGATGGTCTGTTTAATAGATTTAGCCACGTCTCGAATTGCAAAGTCAAAAACTGCTCTCCCATCCATTTTCAAGAAAACATCTGGTTCTTCTTGAATCGAAAATGGTGAAATCAATCCTGTCTGTCCATAAGTGAGACACTCACCACGAGAACCATCGCTATTGAGACTTTCAGCTAAGAAATGTTTTTGGTCACTTGCCTCAAGTAGTACACCACCAGCTCCATCTCCGAACAAGACAGCTGTTGAGCGGTCAGACCAATCCAAAGATTTTGACATGGTCTCACTACCGATAACCAACCCCTTACGATATGTTCCTGAAGAAATGAACTTTTCTGCAGTCGATAGGGCAAAAACAAACCCACTACAAGCAGCTGTTAAATCATAGGCAAAAGCCTTATGAGCGCCAATCTTTGCCTGAACACGAGCTGCGGTTGAGGGCATCATTGAGTCAGGTGTCATAGTCGCTATAATGATGAAATCTAGCTCTTCAGCAGAAATCCCTGCCTTCTCTAGAAGTTGTTTTGCAACCTCTGTAGCCAAATCTCCTGTTGATTCTGTCTTAGAAATATGGCGTTCTTTAATCCCTGTCCGACTTGAAATCCATTCATCACTCGTATCCATGACCTGAGCCAAGTCTTCGTTAGTGATAATCTGCTCTGGAGCATAATGAGCGACCTGGCTTATTTTTGCAAAAGCCATTACTTCAAATCCTCCAAAAAGTGATAAAGATTAGTTAACCCTTTTCCCATAACTTCAATCTCTTCAGGACTCATGCCCTCGATAATTCTTTCGACCATGGCCTTATGGAAACGTTTATGAAGACGGTGAACGAGACGACCTTTCTTTGTCAAATGCAGATGTACTACACGACGATCTTGATCTGAACGGATACGTTCGATGTATCCTTTTCTCTCCAAATTGTTTAAACTCGTTGTCACTGTCCCTAGAGTTACCATCAACTCTTTGGAAACTTGACTCGGAGTCACTTCTGGATACTTACCGATAACATCAATCGTGTGCATTTCTTTGATAGAGATGTCTTTGAAACGACTACCTCGCAAACTTACTTCCTCGATCACTAGGACGTTGTTAAAAATTGATGTTAAATAATCATTGACTTGTTGGTAGTCCATTTCTCTTCCCTCCTTTATCAAAAAAAGTTTAATAATCAAAACATTTGACAAGAAAAGTATATCAAACTTCAAAGAATAGTGCAAGTATTTTTTATTTCCCGATAAATTTTGGACGTCTTCTTTCAGAATGTGCACGAACACCTTCTTTAAAATCTTCCGTATAGGATAGTGATTTTTGTAGTTCCAATTCAAGCTGAGCATATTCATGCCACTGCTTGAACTCACTTTCCCAAACAAGTTTCTTAATCGCAGCATAGGAATTTGAAGAACCACGTCTCAACTTCTTCAACAATTGTTCTCTAGTTTTCTCTAATTGTTCACTAGTACATAGACGATATAGAGCTCCTGCCTCCATTGCCTTTTCAGCGGTGAAAGCTTCTCCAGTCATAGCTAATTGAGTTGCTCTAGTTGCACCGAGCGATCTTGTCAGCAAGAATAATCCACCCGCGTCAGGAGCCAATCCTACACCTACAAAAGCCTGGATAAATTTAGACTTGTCAGATGCGATACAGAAATCAACTGCCAAGGCCATATTGGCTGCAGCTCCAGCAACTGCTCCATCCACCTCCATGATAACAGGTTTAGGAATCTGTTTAATCTTATAAGAAATAGTATTGACCAATTCAGCAATTCGAGTTAAGGAATCAATATCATCCTCATCTACAGCACGTTTCATTTCAACTAAATCGCCACCAACAGAAAACACCTTACCAGCAGCATTGATGAGAATAAATGAAACAGAATCGTCTTTTTCAGCTAATTCCAGTGCTTCTAAAATTTCTTCACACATAGGAATATGGAAACCATTTGCCACCTCGGGACGATTTAAAGTAATCACCGCTAAATCGTCTTGAATTTGAAAGATAATATGATTCATAGCCACTCCTTTAATTTAAAAAGCTGATTAATTTTTTTATCTTCAAAGTATATCTTTTTCTTGTTTATAAGACAAGAGAAAAATCGACCGAAAGTGTCTCGGCCGATTTTAAAACCTTAGTTTGGTCTCTAAAAATACAGGAAAACCAGTACTTGTATCATCAATGAAATCATAAATCACTTCAAGCATTCGTCCTCCTTCTCTCTGATAGAGCTGTTCTTGGTTGGACCCTTTATAGTAGAATTCTCCTGAAACCATGTAAAAAATACGATTTGGATCTTCAAGGTAGGCAAAAAGATTGCCTGTAAAAGGAGCTTCCTTGTCTCCGTCCTTGTTAACCAGACTTGTAGCTAAGAGTTTCGTGATTCCTCTATATTGTCCACTTTCATCTGTTCGACAATAAAACTTGACTCTAGCTTCATAGTTAGGATTGACGATAAGCTTTTCAGAGAGAATTCGATAGTTCCTTGCCTTACTATCTGACAAGCCGATAGATAAGATAATTTTAGCCCTCTCAACTGAAATCTGACGCTCCTGCGCATACCCCATCGCTAATTCTTCTCCGGTCAAACGACCACTGGGAAGAGGATGAGACCTTGCTCCGATATTTGTAGGAATCATCACGAAGGTAAGGACTAGTAAGATTAAACAAACCACTCTTTTAATCATCTTCCCCCAACTCCTTTCATTAGAAGAGTCTTTCCTCCTACATCTTTATTATAAGCTTTCCTGATGAGACTTTCAAACAATTGTATAGGATATTTTCCAGATTGAAAAAAGCCCCTCTTTCTGCTATAATCGTATAAAATACTTACTTTAGGAGTTTTTATGAAGGTTGTAAAATTTGGGGGAAGTTCACTTGCCTCTGCTAGTCAGTTAGAAAAAGTTTTAAATATTGTAAAGAGCGATCCTGAACGACGTTTTGTAGTTGTTTCTGCTCCAGGAAAACGAGATTCTGAAGATACAAAGGTAACAGATGCCTTAATTAAATACTACCGTGACTATGTTGCTGGAAATGATATTAGTAAAAGTCAAAACTGGATTATCGAACGCTATGCTGCCATGGTCAGTGAATTAAAACTCAAACCAACAGTACTAGAGAAAATCTCAAAAAGTATCCGTTCTCTTGCGACCCTTCCGATTGAAGACAATGAGTTTCTTTACGATACTTTCTTGGCTGCGGGAGAAAATAATAACGCCAAACTCATTGCAGCTTACTTTAACCAAAATGGATTAGAGGCTCGCTATGTTCATCCGCGAGAAGCTGGTATTGTTGTAACAAGCGAACCTGGAAATGCTCGTATCATTCCTTCAAGTTATGACAAAATTGAAGAACTCAATAAAAGTCCAGAAGTTCTTGTTATCCCAGGTTTCTTTGGTGTCACTAAGGAAGATCAAATTTGTACCTTCTCTCGTGGTGGATCAGATATTACTGGTTCAATTATCGCAGCTGGAGTTAAAGCTGACCTTTATGAAAACTTTACTGATGTAGATGGAATCTTTGCTGCCCACCCTGGTATCATCCACCAACCACACTCGATTCCAGAATTAACCTACCGTGAGATGCGTGAGTTAGCCTATGCAGGTTTTTCTGTCCTTCACGATGAAGCCCTTCTCCCTGCCTATCGCGGAAAAATTCCTTTGGTTATCAAAAATACTAACAATCCTGACCATCCAGGTACTCGCATCGTCCTTCAACACAGCGATGAAAAATTCCCTGTAGTCGGAATTGCCAGCGATGCTGGATTTGTCAGCATCAATATGTCCAAGTACCTCATGAACCGCGAAGTTGGTTTTGGTCGTAAAGTACTTCAAATTCTAGAAGATCTGAATATTGGTTGGGAACATATGCCAACTGGTATCGATGACCTATCTATCATCCTTCGTGAACGTGAACTCACACCAATCAAAGAAGAAGAAATCCTCCGTCAACTTGTTCAAAAAGCTGAAGTTGACCATGCTGAAATCGAACACGATCTCTCTATTATCATGATTGTTGGCGAAAAAATGAAGAGTCATATCGGGGTAACTGCTACAGCTACTCGCGCACTTTCAGAAAACAAGATCAACATTCAAATGATGTCTCAAGGATCGAGCGAAGTTTCTATCATGTTCGTAGTTCAAAAAGACCAAGAAAAAGCTGCTATCAAGGCTCTATACCATGCCTTTTTCGGTGAAAGTAAGGAAGATTAATCATGGCACAATCTCTTAACAAGGTCATTGACATACAAACTACTGGAACTTCTTACCTCTCTATACAAGGAAAAGTTGGAAAATTTCTGGTAGGAGACCAAGCCTTGGAGTTTTACTCGGATCGCAATATTGAGGATTATATTCAAATCCCATGGTCTAGCGTTAATCAAATCGGAGCCAATGTTTCAGGCCGTAAGGTTAGTCGTCATTTTGAAGTTTTTACAGACCAAGGAAAATTCCTCTTTGCCTCAAAAGACTCCGGAAAAATTCTTAAAATTGCTCGGGAAAAAATCGGAAATGAAAAGGTTGTGAAGCTTCCAACTCTACTCCAAATCATCGGTCGTAAAATTAAAAATCTATTTGCAAAAAAATAGAAAGTTTAGTATAATCATAGAAACGGATAAGTAGGTTATCCTCTTCTTCCAGAAAGTCTGCGGGTGCTGCGAGCAGATAGGAGAGATAGGTGAAATTCTACCGTTGTTTTAAATCAAATACAGAATCAAGTGCACACCTGTGAAGTTGGATGGAACCGTGGCTCTGCCACTCCAACGTTTTGACAGGTGTGCTTTTTTCATAAAGGAGTTTATATGCTAGATATCAAACGTATTCGTACAGACTTTGATGCTGTCGCAGAAAAATTGGCTACACGTGGTGTAGATGCTGCTATCTTGAACGAGATGAAAGAAATCGATGCTAAACGTCGTGACATCTTGGTTAAGGTTGAAACCCTCAAGGCAGAGCGTAACACGGTTTCTGCTGAAATTGCTCAAGCTAAGCGCAACAAGGAAAATGCCGATGATAAGATTGCTGCCATGCAAACCCTATCTGCCGAAGTCAAAGCACTCGATGCAGAATTAGCTGAAATCGATGCTAAATTGACAGAATTTACCACTACTCTTCCAAACATCCCAGCTGATAGTGTTCCTATTGGAGCAGACGAAGATGATAACGTAGAAGTTCGCCGTTGGGGAACTCCTCGTGAGTTTGACTTTGAACCAAAAGCCCACTGGGATCTCGGAGAAGACCTTGGTATTCTTGACTGGGAACGTGGTGGAAAAGTCACTGGAGCTCGTTTCCTCTTCTATAAAGGCCTCGGAGCTCGCTTAGAACGTGCCATCTACAACTTTATGCTAGATGAGCATGGTAAGGAAGGTTATACTGAAGTCATCACCCCTTACATGGTTAACCATGATTCTATGTTTGGTACTGGCCAATATCCAAAATTTAAGGAAGATACTTTTGAGATCAGCGATACCAACTATGTCCTCATTCCTACAGCTGAAGTTCCTCTAACTAACTACTACCGTGATGAAATTCTTGATGGTAAGGAACTGCCAATCTACTTTACTGCTATGAGTCCATCATTCCGTTCTGAAGCTGGTTCTGCTGGTCGCGATACTCGCGGTTTGATTCGTTTGCACCAATTCCACAAGGTAGAAATGGTGAAATTTACCAAACCTGAAGAATCATATGAAGAATTGGAGAAGATGACAGCTAACGCTGAAAACATCCTTCAAAAACTCAACTTGCCATACCGCGTAGTGGCTCTTTCTACAGGAGATATGGGCTTCTCAGCTGCTAAGACTTACGACTTGGAAGTTTGGATCCCAGCACAAAATACCTACCGTGAAATCTCAAGCTGTTCAAATACAGAAGATTTCCAAGCACGTCGTGCCCAAATTCGCTACCGTGATGAAGCCGATGGTAAGGTTAAACTTCTCCACACCTTGAACGGTTCAGGACTTGCTGTTGGACGTACCGTTGCTGCTATTCTTGAAAACTATCAAAACGAAGATGGTTCTGTTACTATTCCTGAAGTCCTTCGTCCATACATGGGTGGAGCTGAAGTTATCAAACCATAAAATAAACAAGAGGAAGCATAACTTCCTCTTTTGCATTTCATGTAAAAAAATAGGTAGAAAATCTTTCATCTCTACCTGTTATTTTTATATTCTCTAGTAACCACCCATCATTGATGGATCCATAGCTGGAGCTGGTGCTACAGGTTCTGGTTTGTTAGCCACAACTGCTTCTGTTGTCAAGATAAGACTTGCTACTGAAGCTGCGTTTTGAAGGGCTGAACGGCTAACCTTAACAGGATCGATAATACCTGCTTCAATCATGTTGACCCATTCACCTGTTGCAGCGTTGAAGCCTGTACCAGCTTCTGCATTTTTCAAACGATCGATAACGATTGAACCTTCATAGCCTGCATTGTAGGCAATTTGGCGAACTGGTTCTTCCAAGGCACGAAGAACAATGCTACGTCCTGTTGCTTCATCACCTGTCAATTCTAAATCTTCAACAGCTGGAATAACATTCACTAAGGCAGTACCCCCACCTGCAACAATACCTTCTTCTACTGCTGCACGAGTAGCGTTAAGGGCATCTTCGATACGGAGTTTCATCTCTTTCAATTCAGTTTCAGTTGCAGCACCGACCTTGATAACTGCTACTCCACCTGATAATTTAGCCAAGCGTTCTTGGAGTTTTTCACGGTCGAATTCTGAAGTTGTTGTTTCGATTTGAGACTTGATGACAGCTACACGGTTAGCAATCGCTTCAGGATTTCCTGCACCTTCAACAATGACTGTGCTATCTTTATCTACAGACACTTTAGCTGCTTGCCCTAAAGCTTCTATGGTAGCATCTTTTAACTCAAGACCAAGGTCTTCAGTGATAACAGTTCCACCTGTCAAGATGGCGATATCTTCTAGCATAGCTTTACGACGATCACCGAAACCAGGAGCCTTAACAGCAACTACGTTGAAAGTCCCACGAATCTTATTCAAGACAAGGGTTGGCAGAGCTTCACCATCAACATCATCTGCAATAATCAAGAGCGGACGGCTGCTTTGAAGAATACTTTCTAGAAGTGGCAAGATTTCTTGGATATTTGAAATCTTCTTGTCAGTGATTAAAATGTACGGATTTTCAAGGTCTGCGACCATTTTTTCATTATCTGTCACCATGTACTGTGATAGATAACCACGGTCAAATTGCATTCCTTCTACCACTTCAAGCTCGGTTTCCATACCACGTGATTCTTCAATAGTGATAACTCCGTCTTTCCCAACTTTTTCCATGGCTTCAGAAATGTATTCACCAACTTTTTCAGAACGAGATGAAACGGCAGCGACCTGCGCAATCGCTTCTTTGTTAGCAACAGGGATAGCCGTATTCTTCAAAGCTTCTACTGCTGCAGCAACTGCTGTTTCAATCCCTCGGCGGATACCAATTGGATTTGCACCGGCAGTTACGTTTTTGATTCCTTCACGAACGATAGCCTGAGTCAAGACAGTTGCAGTAGTTGTTCCGTCACCAGCAATATCATTCGTCTTAGAAGCTACTTCTGATACCAATTTGGCACCCATATTTTCAAAATGGTCTTCCAATTCGATTTCTTTAGCGATTGTTACACCATCATTGGTAATCAATGGAGAACCAAATGATTTTTCAAGCACAACGTTACGACCTTTAGGTCCCAAAGTTACTTTAACAGTATCTGCTAGGATATCAACACCACGAACCATAGCTGAACGAGCATCTGATGAAAATTTAATATCTTTTGCCATACTTACTTTCTCCTTCTATTCTTCGATAATTGCCAAGATACTAGCTTCACCTACAATGATGTATTTTTCATCCCCATCTTTAACATCAATACCCGCATGTGCTTCAACTAAAACATGATCTCCAGCTTTTACACTTGGAGCGACTAACTCACCGCTCAAGGTACGAACACCCTGCCCAGTAGCCACTACAGTAGCTGTTTTCGTTTCTTCTTGGGCTGATTTTGCGAGGACGAATCCCCCAGCAGTTTGTTCTTTTTCTTCAATTTTCAAGACCACACGGTCTCCTAATGGTTTCAACATTTGTCTTCCTCCATAATACAATCATATTATTAGCACTCTTTGTATATGAGTGCTAAACCATAGTTCTATTGTATCACTTGGTCAAAAATAGTCAAGAAAAAAGTCTGATTTATAGCATAAAAAAGAGAGTGGGACAGAAATCGGTAATTCGTTAGAATTCGATTTCGTCGTCCCACCTCCGCACAGTTGAGTAGGGCTGTAAAAGCTGATGAAATCAGCGTAGTAGAGCCCACTCAACCACTGCGTCTTGCTCGACAACCCAAAGACAATTGAGAGGCTAGGACTTTTGTCCCAGCCTCCTATCATTTTAAAAGGGAAGTTCCTCCTCTTCCAAAACTAGATCTGCTAAGTCTTGGCCTGCATTATTTTCACGCATAGCACGTTGGGCACGACTTTCTAAAAGTTGGAAGCCTGTAGCGAGAACTTCGGTCACATAGTTGGTTTGACCATTTTTCTCGAACTTACGGGTACGAAGCTCCCCATCGACAGAAATGAGACTGCCTTTAGTCGCGTAGCTAGCCAAGGTTTCAGCAAGTTTTCCCCAAATAACAATATTGATGAAGTCAGCTTCACGTTCCCCATTCTGGTCCTTGAAACGACGGTTAATAGCAATAGTCGCACGAGCCACTGACTTGTCATTGTTGGTTTTGTGCAATTCTGGTGTAGACGTTAAACGTCCGATCATGATAACTTTATTATACATTTTTCATCCTCCTACTTATCTATTCGAAGGAAAAGAAAAAAAGTTACAAGATTTGTAACTTTTTTAATAATATTAATCTCTATGAATCATAAATCCAGTTGCTTGTTGATTGGCCATGATGGTCATATCTGTGATTTGTACTCGTCGTGGTTGACTGGTCACATAAACTACAGTATCAGCGATATCTTGCGCCTGCAAGGCTTCGAGTCCCTGATAGACCGTCGCCGCCCGTGCCTCATCTCCATGGAAACGGACTTTTGAAAAATCAGTTTCTACAATTCCTGGCTGAATAGTGGTCACCTTGATATCTGTCGCAATGGTGTCAATCCGAAGCCCGTCTGAAAAAGTTTTGACTGCAGCCTTGGTTGCTGAATAGACTGCTGCACCAGCATATGCGTAAATCCCTGCAGTAGAACCCATATTGATAATGTGCCCTTGATTAGCTGCTACCATGGAAGGCAAGAGACAACGAGTAACCGCCATCAAGCCCTTGACATTGGTATCCAGCATGGTCAGCATATCCAACTCTTCATAGTCCTGATAGGGTGCTAAACCGAGAGCCAGCCCAGCATTATTGACCAAGATATCAACCTGACCTACAGTTTCTAAAATTTCTGAACAAACAGTCTTTACCATGCTCATATCTGTAACATCTAACGGAAAGGTCCAGACTTTTTGATTTGGAAAGGCTTCTACAAACTCAGTTTTAAGAGATTCGAGTCTTTCTGTTCGACGCCCTGTAAGAACGATATTCTCACCTTCTTTTAGATAAGCACGCGCAATGGCTTCACCAATACCTGATGTTGCACCTGTAATGACTACATTTTTTGCCATCCTATTTTCCTCAAGCAAAGATTATAAATCACTTTAGTGATTAAGCAGTCCAGTGTGTAGCTGGGTCAAAGGGTGTTCCAACTACCTGGTCGTCTGACAATTCAATGACACCACGTTTTTGGGGAGCATTTGGTAAGGCAAGTTCACGAGGACTACACATCATACCAAAACTCTTTTCCCCACGAAGTTCCCCTGGGAAAATGAGATTGCCTTTTGGCATCATGGCTCCAGGAAGAGCAACAATGGTTTTCAAACCAACACGTGCATTGGGAGCACCAGCAACGATTTGTACTGTTTTGTCATTCCCAACAGCAACTTGGCAGATATTGAGGTGGTCACTATCTGGATGCGCAACCATTTCTACAATCTCACCAACCACAAATTTGGGTTCCTTGTCATTGATGATTTCTTCAGTAAATCCTTCTTCTTGCAATTCTTGGTTCAAACGAGCTACTTGGTCGTCAGTTAAAAAGACTTGCCCGCGCTCAGCGATTTCAAACATGCTAGAAACTTCAAAAATGTTCCATGCGACAGTTTCACCAGTTTCCTTTAGGAAAACACGCGCTACATTACCTTTACGCTCAACATCTAGCTTGGCATCTCCACTGTTTTTCACGATGACCATAAGGACATCGCCGACATGTTCTTTATTATATGTAAAAATCATTCTTTTCTCCTATTTCAAACTTGCTAAAAAGTCATTGATTTGCCCCTTGGTTTTTCGGTCACGATTGACAAAACGTCCAATCTCCTTGTCCTTGTCTAAAACAACAAGACTTGGAATTCCGTATACATCCCAAACTTTAGCAAGTTCCATATACTCATCTCGGTCTACCCGTATAAAAGTGAACTCTGGATTTGCCTCTTCAATCTCTGGCAAGGCAG
The DNA here is from genome assembly GCF_019929665.1 of Streptococcus infantis. Lineage (GTDB taxonomy): Bacteria > Bacillota > Bacilli > Lactobacillales > Streptococcaceae > Streptococcus > Streptococcus infantis_H. The sequence goes on from NZ_JAHZPZ010000002.1 coordinate 323,482, forward strand.
GATAGATATAACGGCAGTCGCCGCACCAATCCGCAACAAAAAGGAAGACCTTCTTGCCATCTTGCTCTACTAAATTTGCTAATTCTTCTATATTTTTAGGAGAAATCATAAGACTTCCTCCTCGTAGATGAGATCTTCATCTTCATAGACAAAGGTATAGTGACGACCATCTTCAAAAATGACACCACCAACAAGGCGTTCAAGGCTACTTTCGTATACTTGGACATAGAGAGTCCCAATCTCACCCATTTCTGAGAAATAGTCACGCACAATAGCAGTTAACTCTTCCTGTGTCTTCATGAGTTTGTGATCATCAGCTACTTTCTTAGCACCAAAGGCAAGTGCTCCAAGCCCTGCCACAACTAAACCTGTTTTAATAATATTTTTCGTTTTCATGCTAACATTGTAACACAAAAAGGCTCAAGGAACAATGAAAAAGAGAGTGGGACAGAAATCGGTAATTCGTTAGAATTCGATTTCGTCGTCCCACCTCCGCACAGTTGAGTAGGGCTGTAAAAGCTGATGAAATCAGCGTAGTAGAGTCCACTCAACCACTGCGTCTTGCTCGACAATCCAAAGACAATTGAGAGGCTAGGACTTTTGTCCCAGCCTCCTTTCTAATTTCTAAACATTAATAATTTCTCTCGCCAAACAAACCTTCTGGTAAATCATGGAATCCCTTGCCTGCTTTGAAGTTTTCAAATTTAGCTAGTAAGAACTGGTAGGCATCCAAGCGACTCTCGTAGCGAATCATGGCATCTTTAGCGCGCTCATCTTGATCTTCTTCATAGACCTTTTGACTTTCCTTAAGAGCCATATCGTTGATCATAATCTGGGTATTAACCCAGGCTTCAAATTCCTTCATAAATTCTTGCTCGTAACTCATTTTTTCTCCTTATTCTAATCCACGGTAAAAGTCTGTATCAATCTCACGGTAGGGTTGGATGTCCTGAACATACTCCAATACACCTTGAAATTCCCCGTTTTCATCATGTACTGCAGCGTAGGTGATGTGGACAAACTTTCCACGTGATTCTGACTTGAACCACATCTCGTACTTGTCTTTTTTCCCTTCACGAAGACCTCGCATAATCGCTTTGACCTTCTCCAAATATTTTGGTGGATGACATAGTTCGACATTTCGTCCAACTTGAGACGGTGTCCGCTTGAAAATCATTTCATCCGCTGGAGTATTGTCATTATAATACTGGAAAATATCATCCTTATTAACAAAGGTAATCTCCATCGGCAAATGATTAAGGATAAGATTTGCCTGCTCAACTGATAGATAACCATTGCCAAAAGCCTGCTGGCTATTGCGATCTAGCACCGTTTCCTTTTCCTTTGGTGTAAAGGTGATAGTAAACTGACCTTCTGGTGTATCAATCACTTGCTGAACTTGTCCATCTACAGTTTCTGGCTGAGTTGCTTCTTCTACACTTTTTTCCTCAATAAAATGTTGACGTTCAGGAACCCATTTCTCAGACGGACGGATAATAGCATATCCATAGGCATCACTTTCCTCAGCAATCTGAATCCAGTCATCCTGGGTAAAGGATTCAAGCAGAATCATGAGAAGGATTGATTCTTCCTTAAAAATCATACTTTCAAACTCTGTCGCAAAAGCTTCAAAAGCTTCCTTTACGGTGGAAATTGGCACTTCTGGGAGCGACTTAGTTGCCACTAAGGCTGTTTGAAAGAGATCCCTAATCTGATCATCCACTCCCCACATAACTTTGGGAGGTGAATCATGTCCATAACGTTCCATGATAGGAAAAAAGAGCTCTTCCTTGCGCTGGTAGTGGATATCAAATTGACCAACAAGCCCCATCTGACGTACCAAGCCTTTGCGCATCTCAACCAGCATTTCCTCATCGTCCACAGATTCATAAGTCGAGAGCAATCTACGGACCCGAATCAAAGCAGCACGGAGAGCTAGATTTTCATCCTTAAAGACACGCACAGGGTGACCAGGATGCTCGGTGTCCTCAACTTCGACACCCTTAACAGCATTCTTAAAGAGATTGGCATGCACATCACATAACTCCATGACATCTTCAAAGGTAACGCCTGAGTCCGAGTTCATCAACTCGTGCTCCATGAGTGAAATCTCAACAGCAGATACACCTGTAAAAGTAGCATCAAATCGTTCCTGAACGGACTCCGGAGAGGCTCCATTATGCAATTCTAATAAAATATCCCGCAGGATATGAATACGTTCATCTGTCATTAGTCTAACCCGATCACTTCGTAACCATTTGCTTCAAGCGTACGCACAATCTTATCCATAGGAGTCCCTTCAAGCTTCGATCCTTGTTTGAGCGATACTTTTCGCCCTACAGTATTACGCATCAAGGGATTTGCAAGAGGTTTAAAACCAAGCTCAACCAAAATATCTAAAACTTCTGGATGTTTATCCACCACTTCCGCAACTGGAATTGATACATCGATTATATTGTCCATGAGAACCTCCATGAGTCTATTTCTAATCATCTAACTGTTTTTATTATACCATAAGGATTGGGATTAAAAAAACTAGCAACACCAGACTTGCTAGTTTCATCATATCAGTCAGCTTCGATTATCTCAGCCTCTTTTCGAATAATTGCCATATCATTTTGATATTGCACTTCAGAATAGTTCACTAATTTGGATAATTCTTTTTGCAATCTTTCGCCCATGGGTTTCATAGTCGCATAGGTTAATCCCCCTGAAATAACTCCACCTAGAATAGGAATCGCTTTTCCCATTCCCTTTGCCAAGCCTCTCCTTGTAAGAGTAACCCCAAAAATTTTCATAACCTTTTTTAAAATAGGGTACCAGCCAGCTTTGGCTACGGCTTTCTGAGGTACTGTGGTCATTACATGTTTAGCGACTGTAACACCACCAGAACGAAGCAAGGCACCCGCTCCGTTTACCCCAATCATGACCCCTAGATAAAGTAATAGTGTGTTTTTAGCTTCTTCACTTAAGTCATTTCTTGATGCCCAAAGATCATTAAATCCATAAATATATCCCAATTCTTGGGCTAATTTCAAGGAAAAAGCATAAAACTGAGCTACATCCGTTGGAATAGTAAGCGCCATTAGAATACCTCCAGGTAGACCTGCTAGAACAGATGTTCCACTTGCTCGTAAAACATTATCCTTTATGCAGGACCTGGCTACCCTATCTAAGGTTTCCTGGGGTAATAATGAAGGAGGACCTTGTTCTAACAATTTGGCAATATCCTTCTTATCTAATTCTTTAGAGAACTTCTCCACTAAAAATTTTTCTCTATTTACTTTCACGACAGGAAGCTTTACAACTTGTTGTAAAACTTTTATAGCTATATCTTGTTTAGCCATCTATATCTCCATTTTATATTCAAGTTAAGCTTTATCATATCATACTATTAGAGATTTATACATTTTTTTAACCGACTTTTAAGAAGGGCAACTAATTAATCCATCATCATGTTTAAAGTAATAAAAAAGAGGGATTCCCCTCTTTTTTTATTTCTTATCCAGATTGCGTAACATTTCGTCAATCTTGTTTCCATACTCGATGGATTCGTCTTTAACGAAAGTTAAGTCTGGAATTTTATACAATTTCAAATTGCGACCAAGTTCACGTTTGATAGTTCCGGTTGCTTTTTCAAGCCCGATTTGGGCCTTTTGATTATCTGAAGCAAGATTACTCAAAATAGTGTAGTAAACCTTGGCCATTGATAAATCACCAAGCATCTGAACATCTGTGATGGTCACTCCTTGGACACGCGGATCACGGACTTTCTTTTGTAAAATCTCATTGACTTCACGCTTGATTTCCATGCCCACACGGTCCGTACGGAAATGATTTCCCATGCTATTCCTTCCTCTCTATTGAATCAAAAGCTAGGCCAGCAGACCTAGCTATTTTTAGAAGATAGAGGAACTAGAGCCATTTGAATCTAGGAAACAAGCCTTAGATAGAACTGAAGTTCATAAAGGCGCTGTTGACAACGAGTCAAATGAGCTATCGTTTCTCTATTATCGTTTAATTTCTTCCATGACATAGGCCTCAATCACATCATCCATCTTGATATCATTGTAGCCATCAATCATGAGACCACCTTCACGGCCGTTTGTAACTTCTTTGACGTCATCTTTATAGTGTTTCAAGCTTGCAAGTTCACCGTCGTAAATAACGACTCCGTCACGAATAACACGGACTTTAGAGTCACGGGTAACTTTACCGCTAGTAACCATAAATCCACCAATCGTTCCAACTTTAGACACTTTGAAGGTTTCACGGATAATCGCTTCACCGATAACTTTTTCTTCAAATTCTGGATCAAGCATACCTTTCATGGCTTCTTCCATCTCTTCGATAACCTTGTAGATGATGCTGTGGAGACGGATTTCTACATCGTCTGCTTCTGCTTGTTGACGAGCTTGCGGTGTAGGACGTACGTTGAAACCAATGATAAAGGCATTTGAAGCTTCAGCAAGAGTCACGTCAGATTCGTTGATAGCACCAACTGCTGAGTGGACGATGGTAACTTTTACACCTTCCACATCAATCTTTTGAAGGGAAGCAGCAAGGGCTTCAACTGAACCTTGTACATCGGCTTTGATGATAACATTAACAGATTTAAGTTCACCAGCTTTAAGAGTGTCAAAGAGGTTTTCTAGGCTGACACGTTGTGTAGCTTGACGTTGCTTCATAAGAGCACGTTTAGCACGTTCTTCACCAGCTGCACGAGCAGATTTTTCATCTTCGTATACAGCAAAGTGATCACCCGCCATAGGTGCTTCATTCAAACCTGTAATAGATACTGGTGTTGATGGTCCTGCAACCTTAACACGACGTCCAAGGTCATTGGTCATGGCACGGACACGACCAAAGGTATTTCCGACAACGATTGGGTCTTGAACGTTCAAAGTACCTTGTTGAACAAGGAGGGTTGCAACCGCACCTTTTCCTTTATCCAAGCGCGCTTCGATAACAGTACCGATGGCGCGAACGGTTGGGTCTGCTTTAAGTTCTTGGATTTCAGCCACAAGAAGAACAGTTTCCAAGAGTTCATCGATATTTTGGTTGAATTTAGCTGAGATCTCTACAAACTCAGAATCTCCACCCCAAGCTGTTGACATAACACCGTGTTCAGCCAATTCACCGATAACGCGCTCTGGATTTGCACCTGGTTTATCAATCTTGTTAATAGCTACGATAATTGGAACATTAGCTGCTTTTGAGTGGTTAATGGCTTCGATAGTCTGAGGCATAACCCCGTCATCTGCCGCTACGACTAGGATAGTAATGTCGGTAACAGAAGCACCACGTGCACGCATGGAAGTAAAGGCCGCGTGTCCTGGTGTATCAAGGAAGGTAATCTTCTTACCATTTTCCTCAATCTGATAGGCACCGATATGCTGAGTGATACCACCAGCTTCTCCCGTAGCAACACGAGAATTACGTAGAGTGTCCAAAAGTGTTGTCTTACCATGGTCAACGTGTCCCATGATAGTTACAACTGGTGGACGTTCTACCAACTCATCCTCATTCAGATAATCATCTTCTACGAAGAAACGTTCGATATCGGCATTGTCCACTTCAACCTTTTGTTTAGCTTCAATTCCGTAATCAACCATGAGGAGTTCAATTGTTTCCCCATCCAAAGATTGGTTTTGAGTGGCCATAACGCCCATCATAAATAGTTTCTTAACAATCTCAGCTGGTTCACGTTTGATACGTTTTGCGATTTCCGCAACAGTCATACCATCTGTATACTCAAATTCTGTTGGCAATTCATGGAATTTACGTTCTGTAATAGGTTTTGGAGCCTGATTACGATTGTTTTGTTTGTTGCCTTTTTTATTTTTCTTATTGTTATTCCAGTTACTATTTCTTTGATTTCTCACTTGATTCTGACTACTTCGATTCTTTTGTTGTTTTCTAGGACCATCTTCTTCACGATCGTAATCATCACGATCTTTGTCTGGTCGGGCTTGTTTTTTACGACGTGTATCCACTACAGGCTCTTTGACTACAGGAGCTACTTCAACCACTTGCTGAGTTTGTTCAGCTAGCTTAGCAGCTTCTTCAAAGATTTCCTCTGGTTCTTTGCGTTTATTAGCTTGAGCAAAAGCTTCTTTAGCTGCTTGTGACTGTTTGAAACGTTCCTCGCTTGAGCGTGCGTATTCGGCATTTTGTTCTGCCTTCAGGGCTGCTGCACGAGCCTTGAAATCAATACGTGGACCAGCTTGGTTCGGACGATTTTCCGCTTGTTGGCGACGATCATTGCCACGATTTCCTTGACCTTGTGGTTTCTTCCCTTGGTCGTTAAAACGACGGTTGTCGCGGTTTCCTTGACCTGTTTTTCCACCATTACGGTTCTCATTTTTTTGACGGTTCCCGTTTTGTTGTTGGTCGCGGTTGTTGCCCTTGTTTTGCTTGCGTCGCTCTGCTTGCTCTTTGGCACGAGCTTCACGCTCTGCCTTGAAGTTTCGGCTTTGTGGTCTAGCAGCTACTACTTTTTCTTCCTTCGGAGTTGCTGGCGTAGTTGGTTTACTTTCCACCTTCGCTTCACTTGCTTTTGGTGCTACAGGTTTTGCTTCTGTTTTTGGAGTAGCAGGCTTAAAGCTAGCTACGATTTTTTCAGCAACAGCAGCCTCTACGCTTGAAGCATGGCTTTTCACTTCCAAGCCCAGCTCTTTTGCACGCGCTACAACTTCCTTACTTTCTTTTCCAAGTTCTTTTGCGATTTCGTACAATCTTTTCTTAGACAAATCATGTCCTCCTCTTCTATTCCATAAGAGACCTCATTTTCTTTGTAAATCCAGCATCTGTCACAGCCAATACTTTTCTTGATTTTCCGACTGCTATGCTTAATTCCAGTGTTGAAAACACGGTAATAACTTCTACTTGATAATAGTGACTTTTATCTTGAATCTTCTTGGTCAGGTTGGGAGCAGCATCATGCGCTAGAAATACCAGCTTAGCTTTCTGTTCCTGAATGGCTTTGACAACCATTTCTTCACCCGAGATAATTTTCCCTGCTCGTTGAGCCAATCCCAAGAGATTACTTACTTTTTGCTTATTCAAGTCCTAACTCTCTTCTTTTTACTTTGTGATCAACATAGGCGATCAACTCGTCATAAAAACTTTCTTCAACTTCCATGTTAAAGCTACGGTTAAAGACTTTTTTCTTTTTAGCCTCTAGGGCTTCTGCATTGTCTAGCTTGATATAAGCGCCCCGGCCATTGGCCTTGCCTGTCGGGTCGATAAAGACCTCACCTTCTTTATTCTTGACAATACGAAGTAAATCTCGCTTATCAATCACATCGTTGGAAACAACAGACTTGCGCAAAGGGATTTTTCTTGTTTTCATCTTTCCCTCCTCTTGCAGATCTTATTCTTCAGTCAATTCGTCTGTTTCAGCGTAATCCACTTGACCTGCTTCTTCCATCGCTTCAAATTCACTTGCAGACTTGATATCGATACGGTAACCAGTCAAATGTGCTGCTAAGCGAACATTTTGTCCACGACGACCGATAGCAAGAGATAGCTTGTTATCCGGCACAACGACTAAGGCACGTTTGCTGTCATTTTCATCAAAGATAACTTGGTCAACTTCGGCAGGAGCAATGGCATTGTAGATAAACTCAGCTGGATCTGCTACCCATTCGATAACGTCGATGTTTTCTTCCACAGGAATCATGCGGTCGCTCTTAGCATCGTAGCGAGCTGGATGGAATTTGCTAGTGATTTTCTTGATGTTAGCACCACCACGTCCAACGATTGTTCCGATAGCATCCACGTTAGGATTGTGACTACGAACAGCAACCTTTGTACGGTCACCTGCTTCACGAGCTACGCTCATGATTTCAACGGTTCCATCGTAAACTTCTGGAATTTCTTGTTCCATCAAACGTTTGATCATTTCTGGGTGGCTACGGCTAACAAAGACGTTAACTCCACGAGGGTTGTCTTCCACTTTGTAGACATAGACTTCAATACGGTCATGAGAAGCAAAAACTTCTCCAGGAATTTGGTCTTGCTTAGACAATTGGGCCTCGATGCTACCAAGGTTAACGTAAATGAAGCGGTTGTCAAAACGTTCTACTGTACCTGACATGATTTCTTGTTCATGCTCTTTGTATGTATTGTAGGTAATGGCACGTGTTTGCTTACGCATTTTTTCCATGATTGTTTGTTTAGCAGATTGGGCTGCTACACGACCAAACTCTCCTGGTGCTTCTTCAAATTTGATTTTGTCACCAAGCTCATAGGCTGAATTAATAGCAAGGGCATCTTTTAAACTGATTTCCAAACGGCTATCAAATACTTCATCAACAACTTCACGAACAGTATAGACAGTAAAGTCCCCTGTCTTTTCGTTGAAATCAATAGCTACACTATCAGATTGACCATAGCGTCTACGGTAAGCAGAACGAAGTGATTCTACTACTGCGTCGATGATATCTTCTTTCTTGATTCCCTTGTCTTCTTCCAAAATGCGGAAGGCCTCTAGCATTTCTTTACTCATGTTCTTTTTACTTTTGAATTCTCAAAAGCTATCCTTTCTTTCTATAATTTTACTGCTAAACGTGCTTTTGATACCAAGTTATATGGAATTTGGACTGTTTTCTTGCGAGTTTTATCCATATATTCCATAGTCAACTCATCCTCTTCAAAGGACAACAAGGTTCCTTCAAAAACCTTTTGCTTATCGATGGCTTGATAGAGCCCGACATGGATGTATTTCCCAACCGCTCCAGCGACTGCTTCCTTGGTTTTCAAAGGACGCTCCAATCCTGGACTTGTAATTTCTAGGAAATATTGTTCTGGGAAGGGATCCGGCTTGATAGTATCTAGGACAGGACTGATAATTTCAGTCAAGTCTGCCGTATCATTCAAGGTGATTCCTTCAGGCTTGTCTACAAAAATACTAAGAATCATGTCACTGCCAATCTTTCCGTACTCGATATCTACGAGTTCAAAAGGAGCTTCAATAACAGGTTCTACGACTTCTCTGACTAATTCAACGATAGTTGCGATTGCGTCCACCTCCTCATAAGCAAGAGGCGAAGATATCTCCCCGCCTCTCTTTCTTATATTCTTGTTATTAGTATAACACAAATCAATCCAATCTGCAAGGATTTGACCTTTTCACAACCAATAGAAGGCTTTCCTTCAAAGGTTTCTGCATGATTTTAAAAATGACGTTTCCTTTTACTGAGACGTATCGAATAATCCCAAGTCATATTTCCATGCTAAAATACGTCGTACAGACTCATCAATACGATCTTCTGTCAAGTCCCCGGAAGAAATTTTCTGTAATAGATAAGGAATCTGCGTTTGATAGGAAGATCCTAAAATCAAATCATTGCCTGCTAAAATCACTTGGAGAGCAGCTTCATCCTGACTGACAAAATCCGCTAATCCTGCCATATCTAAATCATCCGTCATTATGACCCCTTTAAAATTCAGCTCCTTGCGAAGAATTTCGTTGATTTTTGGCGAGATAGATGACGGCACTGTATCAATTTTAGTCAGGATGTTGTGAGAAACTAAAATACTATCCGCACCTGCATCTATGCCAGCTTGAAAGGGTAGAAAATCTGCTTGCCTTAAATCATCCAAAGAGCGGTTGTCTTGGATAATGTCGGTATGACTGTCTCCATTATCACCATATCCTGGGAAATGCTTCAAGGTTGAACCGACCTTATTCTTTTGAAGTTCTTCTACAACTTGCTTAACATAACTTGCAGTTGTTTGGGCATCTTGTCCAATGGTCCGATCGTAAATAAAGGCTGATGAATCACCTGCAAGATCCGCAACTGGAAAGAGTCCAGCATTGATACCAACAGATTTCAGCACCTCTGCCTTTTTCCTAGTATCAGAAAGAACAGCCTCCATCCCTCCTTGATGATAAAGGGTCATAGGAGATTGGAAAGGAGTATCCAAAATCGAACTGATACGAGTTACTGTTCCCCCTTCTTCATCGGAACCAATCAATAAAGGAGTCTTTGAAGCAGCTTGGTAGCGACTTGTCAAAACTTTCATATCCTCTAAGGTTCGTCCTTCAAAATCTCGTCCAAATAAGATATAACCTGACAAATGATAGGATTTGAGATCTTCTATTTGATAATCGGCAGGAACTCTGGCCCAGAATAATTGCCCGACTTTCTCCTCCAAGGTCATTGTGGCTAATCTATCTTCAACAACCTTTTCCTTATCTGTTTCACTGGTTTGAGTAGTTTTCTCAGCTTTTTCTACTTGCACATCTGCCTGTCGATGATGTTGATGATCCAAAAAAATCAAACCACCTATCACAAGGAGAAAGAAAAGATAGACTACAAAAGGTTTTATGCTTCTTCTCATAACCCCTTCATTATACCACTTATCAGGGCACAAGTACACACTTATCAAAATCCCAAATCTATTAAAAAAACTCAAGGATTTAGTCCTGTCGAAGACAAAACTAAATCCTTGAGGTACATATTTACATTATATTTGAGTGAACGACAGTTTTTCACTAACAAGTCTTTACATTAAAACTGAGCTTCAACTCTATAAATGACTTGACCCTTGCTTGAAAACTTTTGCTCATACTCAGTCATGACATTTCCTTCAAAGTCGATGGCATGTAAATCTAACCAAACGCCCTTGAGTTTCATGCCATATTGTGAAAAGCTCACTAAGCTATATTCAAACAAGCCACGATTATCTGTCTTGAAATGAATTTCACCGTGTTCAGGTAAGATTCGTTTGAAAGTGTCCAAGAAGCTCTTATAAGTCAAACGACGCTTCTCATGGCGTTTTTTAGGCCATGGATCCGAGAAATTCAAATACAAACGGTCAATTTCACCATCTTCAAAATAATTGGTCAATTCTGAACCATCAACCCATAGAAGTTTGATGTTGGGAACTCCAACTTCTAAGACCTTGTCTAATGCATAGCTTAATACAGACTTCTGAATATCAATCCCGATATAGTTGATGCCAGGATTTTGTTTGGCCATTCCTGTTACGAAAGCACCTTTGCCACTACCAACCTCTACATGGATTGGATTGTCATTGCCAAATAAATCTCGCCACTTTCCTTTAGCTTCTGCGGGGTTTAAGACAACATACTGCGGATTAGCCTCTAACAGTTCTGTTGCCCCTTTACGATTTCTAACTCTCATTTTTTCTTTCCATACTTATCTCGGAAACTACGCAAAGCATAGATTTCCCGATTTACATTATCCAAATCTTGATTTTCATAGTATTTGGTAATGAGGCTCAAAAATGACAGTTGAGCATACCAATATAACTTATTCAAGACAGTTTGATTATACTTATAGCCATAATTAGCTAGCCATTCTTGCCACTGATACTCTGGAATATAGTGACAGAGCAGATAGGCCACATCAAACATACGATCAGTCAAGCGAACAGAATCCCAATCTACTAAATAAATCAAGCCACTCTCTGTCTCAAACCAGTTGCTATGACGGACATCCCCATGAACTATGGTTGCATAGTCTTCCCTAAAGCCAGGAAGATTCTCACGCAAATCACCTAAAACCATACGTAGATACTGGTTGTTTTTTAAAGCATCCGGAGCCTTGTTTACCCATGACTGAAGTAAATCCGAAGGTGTTTCCATTGCATATCCCAATCGTGTCAACTGGGTCATTAAGGGACGTGAACAGTGTAAACGTGTCAAAATATCGATAATTTGTTTACGGTTCATATCGCTTGGCGTCAAAATTTTTCCTGTCAACCATTCCTGAGCAGACATATCACGGCCGTCTGGTAAACGACGGCTCCAGAGCAATTGTGGTGCAATTTGCTCTCTAGCTAAACCAGGCAGGATTGGAGAAGTATTCATTTTTATAAAAACACGTTTTCCATCAGGATAACTTCCCATATAAGCTTTTCCGCTCTTCCCAGATATCGGGGTTAGCGTTAGCTCAATATCACCCAAGTCCATTTCTTTCCTCCGAATAAAGTTTCCTTATTATTCTACTAATTTTTATGCTATTCGTCAACCAATCTTCTCAGTTGATACGGCAAATAAAGAAATTGCAAGACAAGACTTGCTCCCACAAGTGCTAGAACAAGAATTTTGTCCTTAAAAACAAGCAATCCTATGAGACTTTCCAAGATTAATACAAAGACCCCAATCGCTCTCAAAATTTCCTTCAAGCCTTTCTCTTTTTGCCCCTTACCTACTGGGAATAATTGCGTCAAATATTGATAGTCAAAGGCATGATAGAGGGCTAGAAGCTGGAATAACAAAAGATAATTGAATAAAATTACAATTGCGACTGCAATCCAAGATTGCTCAATGAAGATGAGAGCGGTCAAAGATAGGATTATGAGTCGCAGACTAAGGGCGAATAAATCTCCATTTCTCAGATAGGAACGAAGATAGAGGTTCTGCCATATTTTTCCTGGTACTTTCTGAACTCCCCTGAGAATAAAGTCCAGATAAGCTCGGCGCTTAACACTATTTGAAATCCCCTTGACCTGGGTAAAGAGAGCAAAAAATCGAAGCAAGAACTGCTTCCGTTTGCTTTCCTGGGCAATAACATAATCCCAGTCAAGTCCATTTCCAAGGAAAAAGTTGCTAGACTTTTGGCGAAAAATCACATATTTTACTATTCCCAAGACAAGGAGATAGACTCCAAAAATCGGCAAACCAAGACCCATGGCTAAGAATAAAGGCGCAAACAGGAGCAAAAAGAGAGTCTGTACACTGACCCAAAAGATGAAAGAAATCAGACTTTGCTTCTGGATGTGTTCTCTCACTTCTTCTTCAGCAACTAAAAGAAATAGTTTATCAGGTGCTTCTAGATAGGTCGCAATACCACCCCAAAGCAAAAGTAAAATAGATATCATCCCAATCAAAATTAGGATTGGGAAATGATTCTCAGGAAAGTGTTGGAGCAACTGGTTGTACTGGTAGGCCAAAAATCCTAACAACACCAACAAAAATAAGACAAAATGGTCATTGAGCACATAACGGAGATAGCCCAAGCATTCCTTGCGAAATTCCTGCTTTCGTTTTAAAAACAAGTCCTTCATAGCTCCTCCTCTTTGGTCAGAGCCAAATAGATATCATTGAGGCTTGCTTCTGGCATATCAAAGGCTTCTCGGAGTTGTTGGAGATTTCCTTTGGCTCTTACTTGACCTTTGTGAAGAATGACAAAAGAGTCACACATCTTTTCAGCAGAATCAAGAACGTGGGTACTCATAAGGATAGACTTTCCTTTTTTCTTTTCCGCTTCTAGAAGTTGAATCAAATCTGAAATCGCCAAAGGATCAAGACCAAGGAAAGGTTCGTCTACGATAAAGAGACTAGGATCCACGACAAAGGCACAGATAATCATAACCTTTTGCTTCATCCCTTTGGAAAAATGAACCGGGAACCAATCCAATTTTTGATCCAAACGGAACATTTTTAAAAGCGGCTCTACACGTTCAAAAGCTAGATTTTGCTCGATACCATAGGCCATAGCAACCGTCTCAATATGCTCTCTGAGAGTCAATTCCTCGTACAAGCTAGGAGTTTCAGGGATATAACCAATTTTCTTGCGATAGCTCGTAGCATCCTCTCCTAGAGTCGATCCGTCAATCTTAATCTCCCCACTATATGGCGTCAAAAGACCAATAATCTCATTGATAGTCGTAGATTTCCCCGCACCATTCAAACCTATCAAACCTACCAACCGTCCGCTCTCAACTGTAAAGGACACATCTTTCAAGACAGGGACATGAACATAGCCTCCTGTCAGATTTTTAATTTCTAACATATTTTCTCCGAATCTGGTATAATGTAGCTATATTATATCAAAATTCAATACACTAGAGGTGGTTTTTATGTCAGATTGTATTTTTTGTAAGATTATCGCAGGAGAAATCCCTGCAGCCAAAGTTTATGAGGATGAGCAAGTCCTTGCCTTTCTTGATATTTCTCAAGTAACACCTGGTCATACCTTGGTCGTACCTAAAGAACACTATCGCAACCTTTTAGAAATGGATGCTGCGAGCGCTAGCCAACTCTTTGCTAAGGTTCCATTGGTAGCACAAAAAGTCATGACTGCTACTAAAGCCAAGGGTATGAATATCATTACCAACTGCGAAGAGGTAGCTGGACAAACCGTTTTCCATACCCATGTCCACCTCGTTCCTCGTTATGGTGCCGAGGATGACCTAAAAATTGACTTTGTTGCCCATGAACCTGACTTTGACAAACTTGCCCAAGTCGCTGAAACGATCAAAAACGCTTAAGGAGTTCCTATGAAACTATCAAATTTACTACTTTTTGCTGGATCAGCAGTCGGATCTTACCTCCTCGTTAAAAATCGTGAAGTTATCACTGAAGAAGTTTTAGATACAACTGATCGCGTTGAAGCAATCAAAGGCGATTTAGATGTTATCCAAAATAGCTTACAAATTATCAATCAACAAAAAGAAGTCATCAAAGAGTATCAAGAAGACCTCACTTACAAATTTAAAGTCTTAGAGAAAGACCTCCAAGCAAGACTTGCTGTCATAAAAGAACTACGAGAAACTGAAGAAAACTAAAAAAGAAAGCATCCAACTTTCCTTATATCCCCTTAAATCCATCTTGGATTACCAGCTCCTAACAGAAAAGGGAGGGACTAAACATGAAACAGTTTTTAAAAGTCATCTTGATTATTTCTGGTTGCTTCTGTCTTTTTGTAACCCTAGCTTTTCTACTTGTGGCCAATCTTTTCAAGGCCTCATCAAGTGACATTCGAGAAGGAAATGAAACCTTAAAACAAATCTTTATCTCCCTTGACCTGCCTCCTGAGAAAGTTGAATCAAACGGACACTATCAATACGAGGGGGGAGGCTTGGATTTTTATGTGACTTTTTCAGATGAGGTTATCAATAGCCACCCTGTCCTTAAAGAAAGTCCAAACCTCACTAAAAATCGACTCAAAGTCTATGTTCTACAGACAGGAGATATTTCTTACTATAAAGTAGGGGATAACTTGTTCAATCATGGTTTAATACAATTTTTAGAGGAGGAAGGCGAGAAGTATTTCCGAGAAAACGGAAAGAAATCACATTCTTCTTACACAATTCTAACTTTGAACGATCCGGAAAGCATGAAAAAGGGAATCGCATTCTATGAAAAAGCGTTGACCTTGGTGGATATCCAGGATAATTCAGCGATTAAGCACATTGATACTGTAACTGTGAAACCTGGCAAAGAAGCGGAAATCAAGCAACTCATCCAGGAAATGGATAAAGCCGGCTTGCTCATTCAAAAATATCAATAGCAGATCAGTCAGAGAATCTTTTCTCCGATACTAACTACAAACAAAAAAGAGCCTTATGGCTCTTTTGTTTTATTCTCCCTCAAAGGCATCTTTTATATGGTCAAAGAAGCCTTTTTTCTTTGGATTGACTTTCAAATCACCTGCAGCTGCGAATTCTTTCAAGGCTGCTTTTTGGCGATCGTTCAAACCTGTTGGAGTCACGACATTAACAGTGACGTATTGGTCACCAACAGCACCACCACGAAGACTCGGTGCTCCCTTACCACGTAGGCGGAATTTCTTGCCAGTCTGCGTTCCTTCTGGGATGACTAACTCAACATCCCCATGAACTGTTGGAATATCTACTGTATCTCCAAGGGCTGCTTGGACAATATTGAGATTTAACTTGTAGAAAATAGTTGTTCCTTCACGCTCAAATTTATCGCTCGGCTCAACATTAACAACGACATACAAGTCACCATAAGGTCCTCCGTTAAATCCGGCCTCCCCTTGACCAGCTAGACGAATTTGTTGACCAGTTTCGACACCTGCTGGAATTTTCACATGGACACTGTGGGCTTGTTTTTCATGACCTGTTCCATGACAAGTTGTACATGGATCTTTGATTTCTTTTCCGCGACCATGACAGACATCACAGGTTACTTGGCGACGCATCATACCAAGCGGTGTTTGAGTATCGACGTTGATAACACCAGAACCGTGACAGCGTCCACAAGTAACTGGACTTGTTCCAGGTTTAGCACCTGATCCGTTACAAGTACGACAGCTTGATTCACGATTGTATTTGACTTCTTTTTCAGTACCAAAGATGGCTTCTTCAAAAGTCAAATTGACGCGATACTGGAGGTCATCACCTTGACGAGGAGCGTTTGGATTGCGAGAAGAACCGCCTCCGCCGAAAAAACTTGAGAAGATATCTTCAAATCCACCAAAACCGCCTGCACCATCGAAGCCACCGAAACCGCCTGCACCACCAAAGCCACCGTTGGCTCCAGCCGCACCGTATTGGTCATAGGCTGCCCGTTTCTGTTCATCGCTCAAAGTCTCATAGGCTTCTTGAACTTCCTTGTACTTTTCCTCAGCACCAGGCTCTTTATTGATATCTGGGTGATATTTTTTAGATAATTTCCGATAGGCTTTCTTGATCTCATCTTGAGATGCATTCTTTGAAACGCCCAAACGGTCATAAAATTCAGTATTGTTCATTTAAGATACCAAGACCGTAAAATTCGACTGAAAAATAGGAAATCTGACGCAGGAGCGATGCTCCTAGACAGATTTATCTTTTTTCCGAGAATTTAGGTCGGGTTCAATTCCTTTCTTTCATATTGAGTAAGAAACTTTAGAACTCGTGTTCAATTTCCTGAACACACTTGTTCCTTTCTATTATTTTCATGTAAAACTTTAGAGGCTGTTTTCTATACTCTGCTTCACTTGATCAAATTCTTCATCTGATAGAGTAAATATCAAATCCTCTTCTGCATACTCGTTTTGTTCTTTAAAATAGTTGTCCGTACTCTCTGCCAGCCCTAAACTTAGAATCACTTTTCTAGCAAACTCTTGATGTGCAAAACCGATAGCCGTAATGATTTGTTTATCTTGCACAAGAACTTTCGGTTGGAAATTCTCACGTGGAAGAAATTCAAAATAGTCAAAGAAATTTTGCCAAATTCCACCTGTAAATTTCGTGTCCTTCAACAGACCTGCTTTCGCTAATAAAAGAGGCGCTGAAGAAATGGCTGCAATTAGGATATCTTGCTCACCAAGATCCCTCAAAAACGAAATCAATTTCTCATCCTGTAGAGCAGGTCCAATGTTAACCATTCCGGGCAAAATCACACAAGAATACTCTTCTATACGGATTTGATCCAATGTTTTCGTCGGTTGACAGGGCAAACCATCCTCAGAGACCACCATCGAATGCTCAGAAGCTACATAATCAATCGTGATGTCAAAAGACAGAGCTAAAGTACTCGTTAAAGCAGTTATCTCATAAAGAGAAAAATTAGGATAAATCAAGCAAAGTACTTTTTTCATACGCAACATCCTCTATTTTACCGAAAAACAGAGGCTGGGTTGCAACCTCTGGATTTCTTCCTATCATTACGACATTCTAAAACAAAGTCGATTATACTTTGTTTTTGAACTAGTAAGGCTGAATTGAGTTTCGGATTAAATCGAGCACGCCCTAACCTCTTGGTGAAAAAGAGACGTAGCTGTTTTCGCTTTAGCGAATTACAGATATGGCTACCTTTAGGTGTAAATCTTTCTAGAAACTAAAGTTTCTGCGTCAGATTTCCTATTTTCACTGTGAGGTTTTAACGGGCTTTGCATCTTATTTTTCCGTAAACTCTCCGTCTACGACGTCATCGCCTGCGTTTCCTGTTGCTTGTGCGCCTTCTGCTCCTGATTGAGCTTGTTGCGCTGCTGCGGCTTGTTCGTAGAGTTTCACAGCAAGTCCTTGAGCTTTTTCGTTCAATGCTTCAAGTTTTGCTTTCATTTCGTCCAAGTTGTTGTCTTCTTGAGCTTTCTTAAGATCATCAAGGGCAGCTTGTGCAGCATCACGTTCTGCATCGAAGCCTTTACCTTCAGTTTCTTTGATTGTCTTTTCAGTCGCAAAGATAGCTTGGTCTACTTCGTTACGAAGGTCAACTTCTTCTTTACGTTTCTTATCTGCTTCAGCATTTGCTTCTGCATCTTTCATCATGCGGTCGATTTCTTCGTCCGTCAAACCTGAGTTAGATTGGATAACGATTGTTTGTTCCTTTTGAGTTCCAAGGTCTTTAGCTTTAACAGATACGATACCGTTCTTGTCGATGTCAAATGTTACTTCGATTTGAGGAATTCCACGAGGTGCAGCTGGGATATCTGTCAATTGGAAACGTCCAAGAGTCTTGTTATCTGCTGCCATTGGGCGTTCCCCTTGAAGAACGTGGATATCAACGGCTGGTTGATTGTCTGCTGCAGTTGAGAAGACTTGTGATTTAGATGTTGGAATTGTTGTGTTGCGGTCGATGAGTTTTGTGAAGACTCCACCCATTGTTTCAATACCCAGTGACAATGGTGTTACGTCAAGAAGGACAACGTCTTTGACATCACCAGTGATAACACCACCTTGGATCGCAGCACCCATAGCAACAACTTCGTCAGGGTTCACTGATTTGTTTGGTTCTTTACCAGTTTCAGCCTTAACAGCTTCTACAACGGCAGGGATACGAGTTGAACCACCGACAAGGATAACTTCGTCGATTTCTGACAAGCTCAAACCTGCATCAGAAAGGGCTTGGCGAACTGGAACTTTTGTACGTTCCACAAGGTCACGAGTCAAATCGTCGAATTTAGCACGAGTCAAGGTCATTTCCAAGTGAAGAGGTCCAGCCTCACCAGCAGTGATAAATGGCAAGCTGATTTGAGTTGAAGTCACTCCAGAAAGGTCTTTCTTCGCTTTTTCAGCCGCATCTTTCAAACGTTGAAGAGCCATCTTGTCGTTTGACAAGTCGATACCATTTTCTTTCTTGAATTCTGCTACTAAGTAGTCGATGATTTTTTGGTCAAAGTCGTCACCACCGAGTTTGTTATCCCCTGCAGTTGCCAATACATCGAAGACACCATCACCCAATTCAAGGATAGATACGTCGAATGTACCACCACCAAGGTCGAATACCAAGATTTTTTCTTCTTTGTCAGTCTTATCCAAACCGTAAGCAAGAGCTGCTGCAGTTGGTTCGTTGACGATACGTTCTACTTCAAGACCAGCGATTTTACCAGCGTCTTTAGTTGCTTGACGTTGAGCATCGTTAAAGTAAGCTGGAACTGTGATAACAGCCTTGGTTACTTTTTCACCAAGGTATTCTTCAGCATAACCTTTCAAATATTGAAGGATCATAGCTGAGATTTCTTGTGGAGTGTATTCTTTGCCGTTAGCAGAAACTTTTTCAGAAGTACCCATCTTAGATTTGATAGAGATAACTGTATCTGGGTTTGTGACTGCTTGACGTTTTGCAGCGTCACCAACGATGATTTCACCGTTTTTGAAAGAAACTACAGATGGAGTTGTGCGGTTTCCTTCTGGGTTTGCGATGATTTTTGATTCAGTTCCTTCAAGAACTGCAACTGCTGAGTTTGTTGTACCTAAGTCAATACCGATAATTTTAGACATGTGTTTTTCTCCTTAAATTTTATATTCTATTTTTGATTTTTCTTTTTGATACTCTTCTTAGGTGGCGGCGCCGTCAGAGCTTAACTTCGTTAATCTCTTTGACTAAACTTTGAGCCTAAGGTCTCAAAGTTTGCGTAAATAGCGCCACGGCGAAGAGTATCGCCAATGGTTCGCTTCGCTCACTATTGCAAAGCTGAATAATTTTTTATCTTTCTTTCATAGTTTATTGTCATTTCGGACAAGGTTTTTAAGTTCTTTAGCCTAGTTATAAACAACTACCATGGCTGGACGTAGAATACGGTCATGGAGTTTGTAGCCTTTTTGAAAGACTTGTGCGATGGTGTCTGCTGGATGCTCGTCATCCGCTGGAACTGTTTGAATAGCCATATGATAGTTATGGTCGAATTCTCCGTCCGCTGGAATTTCTTCAATTCCTTCTTCTTTTAAGGCATGTACCAAACTTTCTTGGACCATTTCCAAGCCCTTCTTCACATCATCTGTCAAACCTTCAACTGCAAGGGCGCGTTCAAGATTATCAAGCGATGGCAAGATTGCTTTTGCCAAATCTTGGCTGCGATAGCGTTGCAAGAGTTGGCGTTCTTCATTGGCACGACGCTGAATGTTTTGCATTTCTGCATGGGCACGAAGATATTTGTTTTCAAATTCCTCGGCACGTTCATTAGCCAAGTCCAATTCCGACTTCTCGGAAGTTGTTTCTTCTACTGGTTCAACAACTTCCTCTTCTTTTACTTCTTCATTTTTTATATCTTGGGCCATTTTCGCCTCCTTTAATGATTTCAATCTTAATTCACTTCATAGTGATTGCTACTGAGATAGCGGTAAAAATCCGTCAACTTCATAGTCAAAACTCGATTAACTACATTGAGTTGATTGACCAATTGTTGATAATCCAGATTGACCGGACCTATAATCGCAAGGATTCCAAATCCACGATAGGGAATCAGGAACTTACTGCTAATAACTGCTAAGTCAGCTAAACAGGATTCTTGGCTATCCGCAACTCGGACACTTTGCATCTGGTCACCAATCAGATTCTCTCGAATTTCCAAAGCAACCTTTTGTGGCTGATCAAAAAACTGATAAGCTGCTAGATTAGCGAAATTCAAAAGATTGACTTTGCCAGAAACCACGATATTTTCATTGAACATTTCTTTGAAGATATGCTCAATAAGATCCATAACGTTATCCGTTGTTGTGAAGTAACGTTGGATAATTTGTGGAATCTCTGTCCGAATCTTGTAGTGAATATCCAAAACAGTCTGATCCAGGAAACGTTCTTGAATCATGGTCTTGAGGCGATTTAAATCCTCCTGCAAGAAATTTCTCGGAATCAAAAACTGACTGGTAACTGTTCTAGACTCATCAAGCGTAAAAACAGCAAGAGCTGTATGTTGCCCGAGGACAACAATATCAAAAGCTGTCAGCTTCTGCCTACTTGGTTCTACATCCAGCGCTACAACCGTACAACCACTCAAGTCTGACAAAATTTTCGTCGCCTCTTGAAGAATATCCTCTAGCTTGAAGAATTCTTGATCAAAGGCTTTTACAATCTCATAAACTTGATTTTCAGCTAAACGGTCAAAGGATAGGGAGTGTTTGACATAGTATTGAAAACCAGCCACACTCGGCATCCGACCACTGGAAGTATGAGCCTTTTCAAGTAAACCTTGCTTTTCTAGAGCTGCCATGTCATTTCGAATGGTAGCACTACTAGAGTTGATAGACTCTTGCAAGGCTTTGGATCCAACAGGTTCGTGCGTTTTGGTAAAGATGTCAATAATCAGATTTAAAATATTCTGCTGACGTTCTGTAACCATCTCGCTACTCCTCTCTGATAGATCTTTTTAGCACTCGAGGCATCCAAGTGCTAACTTATGATTCTATTATACACCCTTAGAAAAGAATGTCAAGACAAAAACTCAAAAAATTAGCACTCTTTTACCAAGAGTGCTAAAAATCGGTCTGAGGACCTAGAAAATCATCCTACATTCTCAAGATATTTCTTTTTAAGTCTGTAAAAACTATAGATTAGATAGGAAATCATGAGGGCATAAAGGGCGAAAATAAGGAAGAAAGATTGAGAGAGACTTTCTCGAAACAAGCTCATACAAATAACTAGACCGCCAGAGATAGAAACTGTAGATGTACGAAGTCTAGATTTCACATCAGCCCACCGAAGACGATTGTCCATGAAAGAATGATCATTTAAATCTACATCACAAGTTGCTTTTCGAAAAACAGTATAAGAACAATTTTCCACAAATTCCCATCCTCTATCCTTAATACTTTGTAACACCATCTCATTCTTTCCAAGGTAGCTAGTATTCCACACACGGTAAATCACATCATCTGGTCGGCATGGTTCAAAATAGAAAAAGCCAAAACGATTTGCTTTAAATTTCCAACCTTTCAAATGCATCTCATGCAAATAATCTTCTACCTTATCCAAATCAAAAATGGTAAACATTCGAAATTGTACTTTGCTATTCATTGTCTAACCTCCAAAATGGTTTTATATATCAGATAATTCTTTCCACTTTTGAAACAATCTCCAAAAAATATAAGAAATCTGAATCGTGAAAACTATCAATAAAGTACAGTCTATGATAACAATCAAAAACATTCCCCAACTGAAATAACTTCTTCCACTGAGCAACTTTGAGAAAACCGGTAGTAGCGCTGAAAAGAGAAGCAAAACAGGAAGCATCCGCATTGTTAAAATCCGTTTGACATAAAAAAATCTTTATTTAAACAAAAATATTATGGTAAAATTTACGCCAATTTTTGAACGGCTGATGTAGATATTTTATACTTTCAAAATGTTTAAATGTGATTATTTATTTTTGAAAAATAGCTCACCAGCCCGACTGAAAGTGCTTGTAGAATGATAATAAGTCGCCTGCCGAAAACAGCGAAAAATAGCGGTGTTATGCGGAGATAATCTGACTCGATGCTAAAGTATATTGTATACTTATTTTCAACAATTTAGCAGAGTATTTTTATAAATATGATATAATAGAAGTATAATTTGTTCTGATAGTTTATTTTATGGAGAAGTAGATTTTTAGAATGCGGAGGGTTCAATATGGTTGAGTTTATAAAGTCTAAGAAAGAAATGAGTGAGGAGGATATTAAAGCAAATTTCATCACTCCTGCTATTGTATCCAAAGGATGGAAAAATGGTGAGCATATCGCTTACGAAGAATACTTCACTGATGGTCGAATTGAGGTTAGAGGAGATAAGGCTCGTCGTAAAGAAGGAAAAAAATCAGACTATTCACTGTATTACCAATTTGGAACTCGAATTGCAATTGTTGAGGCAAAGGATAATAAACACAGCGTTCGAGCAGGATTACAACAAGCTATTGAATATGGAGAGATTTTAGATGTTCCATTTGTTTATTCTTCGAATGGTGATGGCTTTATTGAACACGACCGTATCACGAGAGAAGAACGTGAACTGGAGTTAGACGAATTCCCTACTCGTGAAGAATTATTTTCTCGTATGACGAAGGAAAAAGGATTGACGTACGAAATTACAGAAGCTATCTCAACTCCATACTATACAGACGCCTTCTCAATGAAAACGCCACGCTATTATCAGCAAATAGCTATCAACCGTACTATTGAAACAGTTGCCAGAGGACAAAAACGAGTAATGTTTGTGATGGCAACAGGAACGGGGAAAACGTTCATGGCTTTTCAAATTATTCATCGCCTTCGAAAAGCTGGTTTGGCTAAACGAGTTTTATTCTTAGCGGATAGAAACATCTTAGTAGACCAAACGATGGCTGAAGACTTTAAGCCATTCGAAAAGGTAATGACGAAAATTACACCAAAACTTTTGACTGCTCCTGAAAAATTAAATTCTTTTGAAATTTATCTGGGGCTTTATCAGCAACTAACTGGTGAAGATGGAACTGAAACACATTATCAAAAGTTCGACAAAGATTTCTTTGATTTAATCATAATTGATGAAGCGCACCGTGGCTCAGCTAAGGAAGACAGTAACTGGCGCAAGGTGATTGATTATTTCAGTTCTGCTACACAAATTGGGATGACCGCTACTCCTACAGAAACCAAGAATGCTTCCAATATGGAATACTTTGGTGAGCCAATCTATACTTATAGTTTAAAACAGGGAATCGAGGATGGTTTTTTGGCTCCATATCGTGTTATGAGGGTTAATTTAGATGTGGATGTGGATGGTTATCGTCCAGAAACTGGAAAAGTTGATACTAACGGACAATTAATAGAAGATAGGTACTACGGCAGGAAAGATTTTGACAAAACCATTGTCATTGATGATAGAACGCAAAGAGTTGCCAAGTTTGTTTCTGATTATATGAAGCAAAACAATGCACGATTTGATAAGACAATTGTTTTTTGTGTTGATATTGACCATGCCGAGCGAATGCGTGCTGCGCTTGTAAAAGAGAATCTAGACTTAGTCCAAGAAGACTATCGTTATGTCATGCAAGTAACTGGTGACAACGCTGAAGGAAAAGCTCAACTGGATAACTTTATGGATGTCAATTCTAATTTTCCCGCTATTGTAACAACATCTAAATTATTAACGACAGGAGTTAATGCTAAAACATGTCGTTTGATTGTTTTAGACTCTAATATCCAATCCATGACTGAATTTAAACAAATTATTGGTCGTGGCACACGTCTTTATCCTCAAAAGGGGAAAGAATTTTTTACGATTATTGATTTTCGAAATGTTACCAATTTGTTTGCTGACCCTGATTTTGATGGTGAACCAGTGAAGGTTCTGGAAACGGGCGCAAAAACAAACAATGGTACTACACCTGGTTTTGTAAACGAAGGTGGTGACCCAGTAGAAAAATATATCGTTACAGATAAGCAGGTTACCATTCTTAATTCTACTGTTCAAGTATTGGACGAAAATGGGAAACTGATTACCGAAAGCCTGACCGACTACACTCGGAAGAACATCTTAGGTAGCTACGCCACTTTGAACGATTTTATCACAGTTTGGCATACGGCGGATAAAAAGAAGCTTATCTTAGACGAACTTTATAAAAAAGGAGTTTATCTAGATGCTATTCGAGAGTCGGAGGGAATATCAGAACAAGAAATCGATGATTTTGATTTACTCCTAAAACTTGCCTATGGTCAAAAAGAATTAACCAAAACGGAACGTGTCAATAAACTCAAACAAAGCGGATATTTATATAAATATAGTGAGGAAGCGCGTGCTGTTTTGGAAATTTTACTGGACAAATACATGGATAAAGGTATTGGAGAACTCGAAAGCATTGAAACATTAAAACTTCCAGAATTTCAGATATATGGTGGAACCTTCAAAATCATCAATACTTATTTTGGAGATAAAAAACGATATTTACAAGCAATTAAAGAATTGGAGAAAGAGCTATTTACAGTAGCTTAATGAAAGGAAAGTATGTCAATTACATCATTTGTAAAAAGAATTCAAGATATCACTCGAAACGATGCTGGTGTTAATGGTGATGCTCAACGTATTGAGCAAATGTCTTGGTTATTATTCTTAAAAATTTATGATAGCCGTGAAATGGTTTGGGAATTAGAAGAAGACGAGTATGAGTCAATTATCCCAGAGGAATTAAAATGGCGGAATTGGGCTCATGCTCAAAATGGGGAACGGGTATTGACAGGCGATGAATTACTTGATTTTGTCAATAACAAGTTATTCAAAGAGTTGAAAGAGCTTGAAATAACTTCAAATATGCCTATTCGAAAAACGATTGTTAAATCAGCTTTTGAAGATGCGAACAACTATATGAAAAATGGCGTCTTGTTACGCCAAGTCATCAATGTTATTGATGAAGTTGATTTCAATAGCCCTGAAGATCGTCATTCGTTTAATGATATTTACGAAAAAATTCTTAAAGATATTCAAAATGCTGGGAACTCAGGAGAATTTTATACGCCACGTGCAGCGACTGATTTTATCGCCGAAGTTCTTGACCCAAAGCTTGGAGAATCAATGGCAGACCTTGCTTGCGGAACAGGAGGCTTCTTAACTTCGACTCTGAACCGTTTAAGTAGTCAACGTAAAACTAGTGAAGATACCAAAAAATATAATACAGCTGTTTTTGGTATTGAAAAGAAAGCATTTCCTCATCTTTTAGCAGTTACAAATCTGTTTCTTCACGAAATCGATGACCCTAAAATTGTTCATGGAAATACTTTGGAGAAAAATGTTCGTGAATATACGGATGATGAAAAATTTGACATTATTATGATGAATCCACCTTTTGGAGGGTCAGAATTAGAAACAATAAAAAATAACTTTCCAGCAGAATTACGGAGTTCTGAAACGGCTGATTTATTTATGGCTGTCATTATGTATCGTTTGAAAGAAAATGGTCGTGTTGGAGTTATTTTACCTGATGGTTTTCTATTTGGTGAAGGTGTAAAAACTCGCTTGAAACAAAAACTGGTAGATGAGTTCAACTTGCATACGATTATTAGGTTGCCTCATAGTGTCTTTGCACCGTATACAGGAATCCATACGAACATTCTTTTCTTTGATAAAACAAAGAAAACAGAAGAAACTTGGTTTTATCGTTTAGATATGCCAGATGGTTATAAAAATTTCTCGAAAACTAAGCCGATGAAGTCAGAACACTTCAATCCTGTTCGTGACTGGTGGGAAAATCGTGAAGAGATTCTGGAAGGTAAGTTCTACAAATCTAAATCATTTACACCTAGTGAATTGGCTGAGTTGAATTATAATTTAGACCAGTGTGGTTTTCCAAAAGAGGAAGAGGAAATCTTAAATCCCTTTGAGTTGATTCAGAATTATCAAGCGGAAAGAGCAACTTTAAATCATAAGATTGATAATGTATTAGCTGATATTTTGCAGTTGTTGGAGGACAAATAATGACACCAGAACAACTTAAAGCAAGCATTCTCCAAAGAGCGATGGAAGGGAAATTAGTGCCGCAAAATCCCAATGACGAACCTGCAAGTGAATTGTTAAAGAGAATTAAAGCTGAAAAAGAAAAACTTATCAGTGAAGGAAAAATCAAACGAGATAAAAAGGAAACCGAGATATTTCGTGGTGATGATGGGAAACATTATGAGAAGTTCGCTGATGGAAGCACTCAAGAAATTGATGTTCCTTATGATATTCCTGAGAATTGGAAGTGGGTGAGGATAAAATCAATTTATTGGAATTTTGGGCAAAATAAGCCAGAGAAATTCTTTAGGTATATAGATACGTCTAGTATTGATAGAAAAAAGAATATAATCAACTATAAAAATCTACAATATCTTTCACCTGAACAAGCTCCTTCCCGTGCTAGAAAATTAGTTTCGCAGAATAGTGTCTTATTTTCAACAGTTAGACCATATCTAAAAAATATTGCTGTAGTTAGAGAACTTAAAGAGTATTTGATAGCTAGTACAGCATTTATTGTTTTGGATACTTTACTTAACGAAACATATTTGAAATATTATTTATTATCAGATAATTTTATCAATCGTGTTAATAATAAATCTACTGGAACAAGTTATCCTGCAATCAATGATTATAATTTTAATCTATTGTTAATTGCTATCCCTCCGCTAGCCGAACAACAACGAATAGTAGAAGTAATCGAATCAGCTTTAGAAAAAGTAGATGAATATGCTGAAAGTTATAATAGACTAGAACAGCTAGATAAAGAATTTCCAGATAAACTAAAAAAATCTATTCTTCAATATGCTATGCAAGGAAAATTAGTTGAACAAGACCCAAATGATGAATCAGTCGAAGTTTTACTTGAAAAAATACGAGCAGAAAAACAAAAACTCTTCGAAGAAGGCAAGATTAAAAAGAAAGATTTAGAGATTTCAATTGTTTCCCAAGGAGATGATAACTCTTATTATGGGAATATACCTATGAATTGGGTTGTTATAAAAATAAAAGATATTTTTTCAATAAATACAGGTCTTTCTTACAAGAAGGGCGATTTAAGCATTAATAATAAAGGTGTTAGAATTATACGTGGTGGTAATATTAAGCCTTTAGAATTTTCTCTTTTAGATAATGATTACTACATTGATACACAATTCATCTCCTCTGAGCAAGTTTATTTAAAACATAATCAGCTAATAACACCTGTATCAACCTCTTTAGAACATATTGGAAAGTTTGCAAGAATCGATAAAGATTATGATGGTGTTGTGGCTGGTGGATTTATTTTCCAATTAACACCATTCGAAAGTTCAGAGATTACTTCAAAATTTCTATTATTTAACTTGTCCTCTCCGTTATTTTATAAACAATTGAAATCAATAACTAAACTATCAGGTCAAGCTTTATATAATATTTCTAAAACTACACTGAGCGAGCTATTAATTCCGTTAGCTCCTTTTGAGGTACAGGAACTTATTACTCAGAAAGTTGAGAAACTTTTTGAAAAAGTAAGTCAATTCCCTGAGTAATACGCATTTGTTCATTCCTAGGTAATACAGGAATCAATATGTTCCCCAAGTTATTTTTACTAACACCTCCAATTATTCCAGATTTATTTTTTTGGAAATCACTTAAAAATTGTGGACTTTGAAGAAAATAATAAAGAAATTTATTTTCTCCGTAGTAAAATGATAAATTGCACAACTTATTACCAAAGCAGACATCTTGTTTCAACAGTCCTATTTTGCGTCCAGCACTGCCACCTTCTAAGCACAGCAATACAGAATTGAAATAGCTAATTTTGAATTTTGACAAATAGTTATCGGGAATTCTAATGCCGTTATCATAATTAATGGTATTATCAAAATTGACATCCTTGGTAGCAATATAATTAATCCCATCTACTCCAGAAAAATATTTTTTCTTTTCAGTAGAGTTAATACTATTTCCAGTGTAGAGATTGGAGACGCTGTCTAGAGTTGAAAGCATCCAGTTTCTCGGTAACTGCTCATAATAAGAGCCATAATCACAAAAAAATAGCAGATAGTCAATTTGACCACCTGTTATTTTTTTACCAATTAACAATTTTATCTACAATATTTTGTTGTTCGGTAGCTGTTTTTCTTAGATAAATTCGAGTAGTTTCTATACTTTCATGCCCCATCAAATCTGCTAGCAAAGCAATATCGTTATACTTCGCTAAAAAATTCTTAGCAAATAAATGTCTAAAAGAATGAGGATAGACTACTTTAGAATTCATTTTGTATTTATCTGCATAATTTTTTAACTGTTGAGCAACTCCTCTTGCTGTAATTGGTTCGTTAAATTTATTCAAAAATAAATAACCACTTCGGCGATTTTCTGATTCTAACCAACTAAGACAACTATTTCTTAATTTTTTAGGAATGTACAGTCTACGAATTTTACCACCTTTTGAGTAAATGTCAAAATAACCGATTTCTACATGCTCTACTTTTAGTTTAATAAGTTCACTTACACGAGCCCCAGTTGCACCTAAAAACCAAACGACAAAATGCCATTTTAAAATACCATCTTTTTTCAAACTACGTTTAAGAAAAAGGTAATCAGCATGGCTAATGACATCTTCTAAAAACGGTTTTTGCTGTACTTTGACAAATTTTAATTTCAAATCATCATGACCAATAAAGACCAGATATTTATTTACTCCTTGTAGTCGCAAATTGACAGTTTTAGGTTTAAAATTGTCTAATAAATATCCCTTGTATTCAAATAAATCTTCCATTTTGAGTTCGTAATTCTCCAAGAAAAATCGAACACCATAAAGGTACGAACGCACAGTATTTTCAGCTAAACCATCTTTCTTCAAATGTAATTCAAAATCTTTCAACGTAAAACTCCTATCTTATGTTTGATAGAAATTCCACCGCACGTAAAACTATTATACTAAATTAGTCGATTAATTTGTGAGAATATTTGAGTGATTTTACTTGATATACGTTTTTGTTCTTGGATTGGAGGAAGGGCGACTATAAGTTCTTTAAATAATGTTTTATTAAGATGAGGGATCGCAGATCCAGTTTTTGAATTTTTTAAAAGTTCTTTTTTACTGTCTATATATAAATCTATATATTTCTTTGACCCAGCTTCTAGATAGTGAATTTTCTTAAACGTTGACCCCATATATCCATCATGAGGTATTATAAATAACTCTCCTGAATTTTCTCCATCTACAAGAATTACTGTATCTTTTGAATGTACTTTATTGCCTTTTTCTTTAAATTCAGCATCCTTAATCCCTCGTAAAGTCTTTACATCCCAATAAATAAGACGTTCATTTTGTTGTTTAGTTCCATTATCCAATTGCAATAAATTTTTTAATTTAAAAAGTTGCCAAGTATTTGGTACTTCCTCATAATAAGAGTTATCATCTCCTTGGGAAACAATTGAAATCTCTAAATCTTTCTTTTTAATCTTGCCTTCTTCGAAGAGTTTTTGTTTTTCTGCTCGTATTTTTTCAAGTAAAACTTCGACTGATTCATCATTTGGGTCTTGTTCAACTAATTTTCCTTGCATAGCATATTGAAGAATAGATTTTTTTAGTTTATCTGGAAATTCTTTATCTAGCTGTTCTAGTCTATTATAACTTTCAGCATATTCATCTACTTTTTCTAAAGCTGATTCGATTGCTTCTACTATTCGTTGTTGTTCGGATAGTGGGGGGAGAGGGATAATGATATTTCTTAGTCTAGTTAAAGATACAAAACTTTGCACTGCACCAGAAGCATTCTTTTTCAATTCATTAGTATGATATACAATAAAGAAATAGATATACTTCATATTTAAGCTGTTCATATTTTTAAAAATAGCTATATTTTTAACAGAAAAGTCGTAACTGATTTTCGGTACAAGAACGGGATTTCCTATTGTGCCAATCATTGCTAATAAAATATCGTTTTTATCAACTTTTGAACGTTTATTAATTTCCAAAGAGTCTTCAATGCTAATAAGTTTTGATGGTTCTTTGACAAGCTTGCCATCTACTAGATTTTTACTTGTTAATAGAGGTACTCCTTTGTTAACATATTTAGGTGTAGAGTGAGTTCCGTCTCGGACATCTAATACATTATTTATCCTCCTCCACTCCCAACTATCAGGAATATCATAAGGAACATCAATTTCTTGAGTGCTTCCATCAGCAAACTTCTCATAATGTTTCTTATGTGCTTCAAATATATAAAAAGGCGTAAAAATACGCCTATAGATAATGGAGTTAAAATAGGTTTATTGTTGATGAGATTGTAGATAGTTTAATTTTTTACTTCCAAACGAATATTCAAAACCTCCACTTTTTCTGCCTATAGTTGTTCGTCCTAAAATTCAATATTTTCAGGTTTTTTCGTTTAGCAACCTCGGCAGAAATATTCTTCTGGTCGTTCAAGATTCAAAAATCGACAAGCATAAACAAAACGATCGCCATCATCATTTATTGGGATAATATAGTAGATTGAAATAAGATGTGAACAAATCGATTAGGAAAGTTAAATTAATTTCTAGAAATGTTTTAGCAGATGCAGTGTACTATTCTAGTCTCAATTCACTATAGGTTCAAATATATCTTTCAAAAAAATATTTACAGATGTGTAATTTTGAAGCTTGCAAAAGTTAGTGAGCTTGTAGATTTCGATTTGAGGCAGTTTGTTTTCTTTCCCGATATTGTTTTCAAAATTGAATTTTTCTAT
Organism: Streptococcus infantis; assembly: GCF_019929665.1. GTDB lineage: Bacteria > Bacillota > Bacilli > Lactobacillales > Streptococcaceae > Streptococcus > Streptococcus infantis_H. The sequence continues at coordinate 354,568 of NZ_JAHZPZ010000002.1, forward strand.
AATGACTCCTTGGTTTTCTTCTACACGTTTGATGATAGATTTAATTTGCAAAAGAATCAAGAGGATTTTTCGAAAAATAAATAGCGACCGAAATCGCTAATTTAGGGGTTATAAGTATTCGATTGCTTAGACTGCTGTATGACTGCTTACCCTCAGACAATCTTTCTTCTCTATTAGTAAAGGTCTAAATAATTATCAATTTCCCATTGTGAAACGAAGGTTGCATAGCTTGCCCATTCAATTCGTTTGGCTTCAAGGAAGCTAGTGTAGATGTGTTCACCTAGAGCTGCTTTAACCACTTCGTCTTCTGTCATAGCCTTCAAAGCGTTGTGAAGAGTTGATGGAAGATCTGTGATACCAGCCTCTTTACGCTCTTCTGCAGTCATGATATAGATGTTTTCTTCGATTGGCGCTGGTGCTTCGATTTTGTTTTCAATACCGTGCAAACCAACTTCCAAAAGAACAGCCATTGCGATATATGGATTTGCCATTGGGTCTACTGAGCGCAATTCCAAACGAGTTCCCATTCCACGAGTAGCAGGAACGCGCACCAACGGTGAACGGTTACGACCAGCCCAAGCGATGTAAACCGGCGCTTCGTAGCCTGGAACCAAACGTTTGTATGAGTTAACTGTCGGGTTCATGATAGCTGTGTAGTTGTAGGCGTGCTTGATCAAACCACCAAGGAAATGATAGGCTGTTTCTGACAATTGCATTCCTTTTGGATCATTTGGATCAAAGAAAGCGTTGTTCCCTTCATCATCAAACAAGGACATATTGCAGTGCATTCCTGAACCAGCGATACCAAATTTAGGTTTAGCCATAAAGGTTGCATACAAACCATGTTTACGCGCAATTGTCTTTACAACAAGTTTAAAGATTTGAATCTTGTCACATGCACGAAGAACTTCATCATACTTAAAGTCAATCTCATGTTGACCTACGGCAACTTCGTGGTGACTGGCCTCTACTTCAAATCCCATCTTGGTCAAGACATTCACAATCTCACGACGAGTATTGTCGGCAAGGTCAGTAGGTGCCAAGTCAAAGTAACCGCCCTTGTCATTTACTTCAAGAGTTGGGTCTCCATTTTCATCAAGCTTAAATAGGAAGAATTCTGGTTCCGGACCAAGGTTGAAAGATTTGAATCCAACTTTCTCCATGTGATGAAGAGCTCGTTTAAGGTTGCTTCGAGGATCTCCAGCAAATGGCTCTCCTTCTGTTGTATAGACATCACAGATTAATCCTGCAACACTACCGTTCTCATCTCCCCAAGGGAAGACAGTCCATGTGTCCAGGTCAGGGTACAAGTACATATCTGATTCATTGATACGAACAAACCCTTCAATAGAAGATCCATCAAACATAGCCTTGTTTGACAAGACCTTGTCTAGTTGTTCATCTGTAGCAGGAATTTCGACGTTTTTCATTGTTCCCAAAATATCTGAAAACATGAGACGGATAAAGGTTACATTTTTTTCCTTAACTTCACGACGAATATCTGCAGCTGTGATTGGCATGGTTTTTCTCCTTATATATGACGATTTGCGGTTGCCTAACCGCGACCAAAAGGTGATTGTTGAGAAGCAAAGCGACTTTGTTGAAGAACTTCATTCCGAAGGGCCCGACGAACCTCAGTTTGACTAACTGGTTTCTTGGCTTTCGCCTCACGTTCGGCATATTTTTTCTTGATAGCAGCAATGTTCAGACCTTCAGAGATATAGTCCTTAATCTCAAGCAACCGATCCATATCATTTAAAGAATACATCCGGCGGTTACCTTCGTTTCGATCAGGTTTTATCAACTCCTGATCTTCATAATAACGAATTTGACGCGCCGAAAGATCGGTCAGCTTCATAACACTACCAATGGGGAAAACTGCCATATTGCGACGAAATTCTTTTTCCTTCATGTGCACTTCCTCTTCTTTCTGTCTATTATAGTCTAAAAAAAATCAATCGTCAATTGTTAATGTCATATCTTGTGACATTATTTTATTTTTTCTGTATGAGACTCCGCAAGCGATCAATATCATAATTTACTAGAATTGCTACAAAAACTCCCATAAAAGTCTCAAAAACTCGAGCAAACACGTACAAAACAGTCTCTCCGCTCGGAATTGATAGGGTAATAATCAGCATAGCTGCAACTCCCCCAATGACTCCCGACTTATTGTTCATGGCAACATTTGTCATGATGGTTAACATGGTACATATCGGAACCACAAGGAGAGTTACCCAAAAGGCTCCATGAAAAAAGTTGTTCAAGAGAAAGAAAATCAGCGCATAAAAACCACCGATACTATTCCCTAAGATACGAGATGTCCCAAAGTGGACACTCTTATCAAAGTCTTCTCTCAAGCTAAAAACGGCTGTAAGAGCTCCAATCTGAAGTCCCTTCCATCCAAAAAAACCAAAAATCATGAGGACCAAAAAAACAGCGATTCCTGTTTTAAAGGTGCGCATCCCCAACTTGAACTTGTTTTTATCAAATCTATACTTTTTAAAATAACTCATCATTTCATCTTTCTTTTTTTCCATTTTATCATAATTTTACTTTTTTGAGAAAAGGATTCGTCAAATGAAGAAAATAAGAACTAAAAAGAGAAGGGAATAAACCCTTCTCTTTTTCAATTCGATATTCTATTTTAGAATAAATACATGAAAGCCAAGGCCACGAGACTGGCAAGCAAGCCCACTCCCCAGAAGAAGAAATCGACCTTCCACTCACTCCAGGCTTGGCCTTTACCAGAAAACCCACCCAACTCAAAATGGTGATGAACTGGTGTCATTCGGAAGATACGTTTTCCTCCAGTCAACTTAAAGTAGGCAACTTGCATCATGACAGATGTTGTTTCAAAAACATACACTATACCAATCAGAAGTAGCGTCCATTCTTGGTGCAGAGCCATAGAAATAGCGGCCAACATCCCTCCAAGAGCAAGACTTCCGACATCTCCCATGAATACCTTAGCAGGCTTATGGTTAAAGACAAAGAAACCAAGAAGACCACCAATCATGGCAAGAATCACTAGGAGAATATCCAATTGGTTTTGTACATAAGCAATGATTCCATAGGCAGACAGACTAATCACCACTGAAATACTTGCCAAGCCATCAATTCCGTCAGTCAAGTTAACAGCATTTGAAAAACCAACTAACCAGAAGAGAGCAAAGAAAATGTAAAGAGCGCCTAAGTGCAATGGATACCCAAATACATTTAAGACATCCCCTCCTCTTTCATAAAAGAGATAGAAGATAACTCCTCCTACTAATTGAAGCAAGAGCTTTTGTTTAGGATTGAGCCCTTCATTGATTTTACGAAAAACCTTGAGGAAATCATCTAAGAAGCCAACCAAACCATACAAAACGAGAATAAAGAGTATCATTCCAACATTGTTGGTTAGTTGATTAGTTAAAAGTGCAAGAACTAAACTAACTAAAACGCTTGTTACGAGGAAGACAATTCCTCCCATTGTCGGCGTCCCAGCTTTTGCCTGGTGTTGTTTAACATCCTCATGCATCTGTTGACCAGTAATCTGTGCTTTACGGTAAAAACGGATAAAAGCTGGAATTCCTACCACTGTAAGAACAAAAGTAAGGATTCCAGGAAAGATAGAAACTAGCATTCTAATCTCCTAAAGTTATTTTTATTTTCTGTATATTTTTTAAAGCTGTATTGGTACGAACACTTTGTTTTTTTACAGTTTCTCCTGTACCTTCAAATTCTACTTCGATATCCAGCCATTTTGCAAAAGTTTCGACATTCTTCTTAGACCATCCGTACAAATCAGGCATTTCTTCTACCTTATCAGAAAGGAGTAAGATCTGCTCATTTGCGTCTAAATTGGTTCCTTCTGCCGCTGAACTTTCTTTGATTTTCGTTCCTGAACCGATAACGATTGGTTGAACAAGGTTACGTCGTAGTTCTTCTGCTAAATCTCCAGGGCTATAGTCTTTTGTCGAAGGCATAGCATAGTTAGTCGTAGTTGTAACCTGATCCAGACTTTTAGCAGTTGATTGAAGATTGAGAGATTCTTTCATCGCAGAAGCACGCTCCAAGATAGGGTTAGCGAACTCACCCAACTGAATCCCAGAATAATGCTGAGGTTGTTGAACTGTCACATAGAGAATAAAATCAGGATTTTCAGAAGGATGCATGGTTACTACAGAAAAGATATGATTGGTTTCCCCAACTAAGTATCCTCCATTTTTCTCATCTGCAATCTGAGCAGTCCCTGATTTCAAGGCTACATTATAGCCAGGAACATTGACTGTTCCCTTACCTGTACTGTGGTTGTACATCGTACCATAGGTAGGATCCGTACCAACCATAACCATGTGATCCCGAGTCAAGCTAGCTGCTTCTTTAGAGACCGGATTTCCCACGACTTCTTTTTGTGATTTACGAACCGTTTGATCATTTGGATCATAGAGCGCACTGATAAACTTAGGCTCCAACATAATCCCATCATTAGCTATCGCAGTAAAGGCACGAAGCATCTGAGTTTGTGTAACGGAAATACCTTGACCGAAGGAACTCATGGCAATATTAACGATATTGTCCTCAGGTAATTGCCCAGCATACTCATCACTCATACCAAAACGAGTCGGCACTCCAAATTTGAAACGACTGAGGTAATCCAACCAAGTGGTATCCCCCATTTTTTGTTCGAGCAAGGTCATACCGACATTACTAGAGTGAGCAAAACCTTGCGAGAAGGTCATCATTCCACCGCTTGTCAAACCTTCGTTAACGTCCCAGTCCTTGATAGTGGCATCAGCTACCTTCAATTCGCTACTGTTGAAATATTCTCCTCCAGGGAAGGTATTATTGTCAATTGCTGAAGCTAAAGTAATCACCTTCATGGTTGAACCTGGTTCATAGTTACTTTGGTAAAGGATATCACGCCAGACAAAGTCCTCTGTAATCCCTTCTTTGGTATCAGCATCAAAGGTTGGTCTTTGAGTTGTAGCGAGAATCTCTCCCGTTTTAGCACTAACCAAGGTCGCAGTCATATATTTACCCTTGACTTTTTCTTGGAAGGCATCCATTTGACTTTCCATGAAAGATTGTAAAGGACTAGATAGGGTCGTATATACGTCTTTCCCGTTTACAGTCTGTCGGGTAACTTGCTCCGTTCCTGGAACAATATTCCCTAAGCGGTCTTTTTCATAGGTAATGATACCATCTGTTCCCGCTAACAAGCTATTCAAGGAACTCTCAACACCAGACGTCCCAATGAGACTCTTTGAACCATCCTCATTTTCGTGCAACTGCGCTAGTCCGATGAAAGATGAAGCAAATTTTCCATTAGGATAGCTTCGATTTGGGCTTGTTGTAAAATCAACTCCCTCAACCTTAGCTGTTTCCAAATCCTTTTTAATGGACATCATATTGGCATAGGTAATACCATTCCCCTTTACACCAAAGGAAACTTGCTTAAGATTAGGTTGAGAAAGTTGTTCCTTGACGTAGGACTCATCCATATCTAGATATTTATGGAAGACTTCTGCAACCTTGCTATACTGAGACTCCTCTACATAAAGAATTTTCCCATTTGCAGATTTATATTCCTTATCGATAATCGCATAAATGTTGTAGGATGTTGCATCCTCAGCAATTGGTGTACCATTACGGTCATAGATAGTTCCTCGTTTTGCAGGAACTGTCCGAGTTGTTTGGTGGACCCTGCTTGCTTCCTTAACTAGGTCAACACCAAATTTTGAGCCTGTACCAATAATTACCGCAAAGTTAACCAAAAAAACAGCAAAGAGAAAGACAGCCAGAAGGCTCAAATTCTTTCCCACTAGTCTGCGGTTTTCTGTTGGGGATTTGCGATTTTTAATGGCAAAGCGTATGATTCGTTCTTTCCAGTTTTTCATTTACTACTCCGCCGATCGGATATTTTCATTATTTAATTGCAAGTCTTGTGAGTCTGCAATTCCGGTCAAACGTTCTGATCGGATCAATTCATTAACTTCTTGTTTAGCATCATCCAGCTCTGTCTTTTTTTCCTCAATTTGTGAATTGACTGTTGTCAAATCACTCTGAACCTGCAAAAGTTGAGTCTGCATATAGACTACACTGATTGCTAAGACGAGAGCTGTGATGGCAATTGAAAAGTAAAAGGCCTTTTCAACACGTGAAAATTTTTTTATACGAGCTTGTAGCAATTGGCTCGTTGTTCCTCTGTTTTCTGCCATTATTTCCTCTTACTTGTGAATTTTTCTTGCCACTCGAAGCTTGGCCGAGTGGGAACGATTATTGGCTTCCAATTCTTCCTTGCTTGGTAAAATCGGTTTTCGAGATACCAATTCCATTTTGGGCTTGAGATCGTCTGGGATGAAGGGCAAACCTTTAGGAACTTCAACTGTGGAAGCTTCCTTAAATAACTGTTTGGTCAAGCGGTCCTCCAGCGAATGGAAGGTAATCACTGATATTCTGCCATCTAGAGCCAGCATATCCATAGCTTGCTGGATTGATTCATCTGCAGCACCCAGTTCATCATTGACCTCTATACGGATAGCTTGGAAAATTTGTTTGGCTGGGTGGCCTTTTTTCTTGAGCTCCTTTGCCGGTTTGGCAGATTTAATAATCTCTGCCAATTCCGTCGTGGTCTCAATTGGTTTCTGTTCACGCGCCTGTTCAATTTTTCGAGCAATCTGTTTGGAAAACTTGTCCTCTCCATATTTGAAAAAGATTCTTACCAAATCATGGTAGTCGTAGTGATTAACGACTTCATAAGCGGTCAAACTAGCTTCCTGATTCATGCGCATATCCAGCGGTGCATCCTTCTTATAGGAAAAACCACGTTCACGCTGATCCAACTGCGGGCTTGACACACCTAAATCATAACAAATTCCATCAATTTCAGTCACACCTAAGTCATGTAAGCGGTCCTTCAAATGACGGAAATTATCCTTGATGAAGGTGACCATTCCCTTTTCGATATAAGGAGCCAAACGTTTTTGCGCATTATCAATGGCATTCTGGTCTTGGTCAAAGGCATAGAGATGCCCTTTCTCGTTTAACTTACTTAATAAATACTCGCTGTGGCCCGCTCCACCCAAAGTCGCATCAACATAAATACCGTCAGGTTTTACATCTAGCATATCAATTGTTTCATAAAGCATAACCGTTACATGATGAAATTCTTTAGTCATATCTTATCTATTTTACCATAATTCTGACAAGCTTGCACCCGCTAAAGCCAAAACATTCCATTGCTACTTTATTCCTTGTATTCAAGAGGTTTCTCAGCTACTTGAGCTAGCGCTGAGTCTACTTCTAGATTTAAGTGTTGATGAACTGCCTCTGCCACTGCTCTTGGTATACCAACTGCAACAATCTCGTCCACACTGGCTTCCTTGATTTTTGTCAGAGATTTGAAATATTTCATCAAATTCTGCTTGCGTTTGGGGCCTAAGCCTTCAATTCCATCCAATTGAGAGGAGAAGGAATTTTTAGAACGAAGTTGACGGTGGAATGTAATGGCAAAGCGGTGTACCTCATCCTGAATGCGTTGCAAGAGGAAAAATTCCTGAGAATTGCGAGACAACTCTACCACCTCAAGCGGATCTCCAAAGAGTAATTCATGGGTTTGGTGCTTGTCATTTTTTTGAAGTCCTGCGATCGGAATATCTAAGCCTAACTCTTCTTGAATAACCTGCTTAGCAATATTTACTTGACCTTGTCCCCCATCGATGACGATTAGATCTGGCGGTGTCAAACCGTCACGCTGAACCCGTCCATAACGTCTACGAATGACCTCTCGCATACTTGCATAGTCATCTGGTCCGACCACAGTCTTGATTTTATACTTACGGTAATCCTTCTTGCTCGGTTTTCCGTTGACAAAAACAACCATAGCAGAGACTGGACTAGTCCCCATAATATTAGAGTTATCAAAAGACTCGATACGGACTGGGATTGGAATTTGTAGAAGTCGCCCAAGATTTTCAATAGCCCCTTGAGTCTTTTCAACTGATTTCTCTAACAGATTAAATTTCTGCTCTAAGCTAACACGAGCATTTTTGATAGCTAGATTGACTAGTTGCTTCTTCTCACCACGTTGGGGCTTAAGAACCTTGGTATCTACCAAGGCCTTAACGGCTTCTTCATCAATATCCTGAGGTATCAAAATTTCATTAGGTACCAAGTGAGATTTCTCCTGGTAAAACTGCCCCACATAGGTCAAGAAATCCTCGTCTGGATCGTTGTAGTAAGGGAAGAGATTGACATCGCGTTCAATCAGTTTACCTTGACGGACAAAGAAAACCTGAACACACATCCAACCCTTATCCACGTAGTAACCAAATACATCACGATTTTGGAGGTCTTTAGCCATGACTCGTTGCTTAGTCCGCAGAGTGCCGATGGCCTGGATTAGATCACGATATTCCGCCGCACGCTCAAACTCCATACTTTGGGCTGCCACAGCCATCTTCTCCTTGAGGTCATCAATGATTTTATCGTCTTGTCCCTTGAGAAAATCAGAGACTTCTTGGGACATAGCTTTAAAATAGGCTTCATCCTTTCGACAAACCGTGTGAGCCATGCACTGCCCTATATGGTAATAAAAACAAACCTTTGATGGAGGATTGGTACACTTGCGAAAAGGGAAAATCCGATCCAATAGCCGTTTGATTTCATTGGCTGCCCCCACATCCGGATAGGGACCAAAATAGAGACCTCCGTCTTTTTTGACCTGACGGGTGATAATCAAGCGAGGATAGCGCTCATTGGTGATTTTGATGAAAGGATAGGACTTATCATCCTTGAGCATAATATTGTACTTAGGCTTGTTTTCCTTGATGAGATTAATCTCTAAAAGAAGGGCCTCAATATTAGACTCCGTGACAATAAACTCAAAATCCACAATCTCAGATACCAGGGCTTCTGTCTTGGTATCATGGCTCCCACGGAAGTAGGACCGCACCCGATTGCGCAGATTTTTAGCCTTTCCTACATAAATGATAGTGCCGTTTTTATCTTTGTGAATGTAACAACCAGGGCTAGTCGGCAAGAGCTCCAGTTTTGATTTGATCAAGTTATTCATAGTTCCATTATAGCAAAAAGCCCCCTGTATTGCTTAAATCAGAGGGCTCCTGTTTCCTTAGAAAATCACTTATTCTCCAGACTCATATAGTTCTTGAACTTCTTTTACATCTTGAGCTTGGATTCCATAATAGGAGCCTGCTGGTTGCATAACCGAAACTTCATTGGTATGTTCCAAACCGATCGCATGACCGAGTTCATGCTCTGCTGTATGCATGATACGATCATAGCTATAGCCATAGTTTGGGTTGGATAGATAATAATGATTTAAACGAACCGTTACTGAAGTAAATTGTTTGGTTAGGAGATTTGTCTGACTCTCCGCCTCACCTGCTACAGCTGTCGAACCGTCATTCATTTCAGTAGCGAAAATATCGGCCTGGTCCGCTTCTGTTACAAGCTCAAAGTTAAAAGCCCCTGTCTGATTCCAGTTAGCAATAGCTTCAAGGTAGGCCTTTTGGAAAGTAGCATCCTTTTGAGGATCAATATAGATAGTTGCTTGCGCCTTTGACCATTTCGCTCCTGAAGCCTGATGATGATCTGTCTGAGACAGACCTTGTAATTTACCAGTTTCTTGCCATTGTTGCCAACCTGCTTGGCCGACTTGAACCACTTTGCTAACTTGATTTAGAGTAGCAGGTAAATTACCTGTCACATACCAGAGAATCCCAAAAGTGATGAGAATGAAGAAGATTAGCGTCCATACCAGGCGCCAAAACATACGCAAAATTCCTAGTAAGAATCGATATAAAACACGAATAATCCAGCCCATGATTTGCCCACCTTTCAAAAAAAATAAGAACCTATCTTTAAGCCATGGATTTCCATCCTAAAGATAGGTTCACTATTCTACTAAAACAAACTGAAAGAAAGCTAAAATTAAGACAAGCGTTCTTCTAAAACAAAATCGATTGGCAGAGTAGTCAAAAAACGTTCCAATTGTTTTTCCCAATAATACCACTCGTGGGTTCCTGCACTATGGGTGTAGGTCACATCAAAACCAAGTTTCTTGAGGTTTTTCACTGCTAGGTTATTGGCAGCATACAAGAAATCTTGCTCGCCACACCATACCCAGAGTTTGGTTTTCTTATCAGACTTTTTAGCCAGTGTTTCAAGTGAGTAAGGACTATTCACCCAATCATTAACTTTTCCAAACACACCTCTCCAGTAAGCACGCGTTCCTAAATCTTGACTCTCAGGAGAAAACTCCTCGAAACTAAGTGCCCCAGAAAAGCTAGCGGCATGGGAGAAACGGTCAGTTGACAATGCTAGCTTAAAGGAACCGTAGCCTCCCATTGATAAACCAGCAATGAAGGTCTTTTCTCGTTTGTTGGTCATATTGGGGAAGAAGCGTTTGAGCACCTTAGGCAATTCTTCTGCTAGAGCTGTGTAGTAGTTATAGCCGTACTGAGTATCTGTATACCAGCCGTTACTTGTATTCGGCATGACAACAATTAGATTAGTCCCTCGCACCAAGCGCTCTACATTGGTTCGTTTGAGCCAGCTGTTGTGGTTCCCTGACATTCCGTGAAGGAGATAGAGAACGGGAATATCTGTACTGTTTGGCTCTGTCACCCGAGATGCATCAGGATAGAGAACATTTACTCCCCACTCCATATCTAAAACTTCTGAGTAATACTCAATCTTCATTACTGCCATAACTTGCTCCTTATTCGTTTGAGATAAGAAAAAGCCGAAACTCGACTTTCTCTCTTGCTATTGAATCCTTATTTTGCTTCCATGACTACTGGTAAAATGGCTGGACGACGTTTGGTTTGATCAAAGAGGAACTTAGCCAAATTATCACGTACTTTACCTTTAAGATCAGCCCAGTCAAAGTCCTCACCTTGGAGATAGTCCTCAACTGTTTGGTTCACCAACTCTGTACTCTCGCGCAGAATATCTCGACTCTTCTTGAGGTAGACAAATCCACGTGTATGCACTCGAGCCTTGGCAATGATTTTCTTCTCGCGACGGTTAACAGTAATAGCCACAATGAAAATACCATCTTCTGACAAGACCTTACGGTCACGAAGAACGACATTCCCAACATCCCCAATGGCATTTCCGTCAATCAAGACATCTCCTGCAGCAACTGCACCAGACGGGACAAAGTCCCCATGTTCATAAGACATGGTTGTACCCTTTTTCGGGATAAAAATGCGTTCTGGCAACAACCCAACAGCCATAGCTGCCTTGGCATGAGCGTCCAACTCACGGTATTCTCCCTGGATTGGGAAGAGATACTGAGGATGCAAGAGATTGATCATTAATTGAAGATCACGCGCATTCCCATGTCCTGATACACGTAAACTTTGAGTAATCGGTTTAACGACACCACCTGCTTGGTAGACCATATTTTCTACACGTGCCATCACAGCTTCTTTAGCGATTGATGGCGTTGTAACGATATAGACCAAGTCACCATCTTTGATTTCGACATAGCGGTGACGACCGATTGACATTTTACGGAGTCCATTAATCGGTTCACCCATACGACCGGTTTCAAGGATGATTAACTCGTGGTCTTCAAAACGAGACATATCTTTAGGTTTAATCAAGAGACTTTCGTTAGCCAATGACAATTTTTTCAAGCGAATGGCTGTACGAACGATATTTTCAATATCAAATCCAGTCAAAACAACGCGACGTCCTGTCTCTGCAGCAGCATCAAAGACTTGCTGAATGCGAGAAAGGTTACTTGCAACAGCGGCTACAATGATACGTCCATCCCAGTCAGAAATGGTTTGCGTAATTTCATCACCAACTTCACTTTCGCTGGCTACTTGAATATTACTGTCTGCGTTTGCTGAGTCGCTTAGAAGAGCTAAAACTCCTTCGCGACCAATTTCTGCTAAACGACCAAAGTCAGTCGCATATGATTCGCTAGCCGTTTGGTCAAATTTGAAGTCCCCTGTATAAACGATACTTCCTTCAGATGTTTTCAAAACGACACCCAGACTCTCTGGGATAGAGTGAGTTGTGCGGAAGAAGGAAACCTCCGTACCGCCAAAGTCGATTTCTGTATTTTCATCAATAACATGGAAATCATCGAATTTTTTAGCACTATCATTTCCTTTAACAAAAAGCTTAGCAAGCTCAATTGTCAACTCTGAGCCAAAAACAGGAACTTTCACTTCTGACAAAAGATAAGGAAGAGCTCCAATCGCATCCGCATGTCCGTGCGTTAAAAAGACACCTGCAATACGGTCGCTATTTTCAAACAGATATTCCATATTTGGAATAACGACATCGACACCCAACTGCTCATTTTCAGGATATTTTAAACCTGCATCTAAAACAAAGATTGAATCGTTAATTTCTGCGATGTACATGTTTTTCCCGTTTTCACGAACACCGCCTAAAGTTGTTAATTTAATATTGGTCATTTTCCCTCCGAAGTATTACTATAACGTGTTTGTAGAGTCTTCACAACTCTCTTTTTGTAAAAGTCCAATTTACTTTTATCCGAATCTTTTCCTCTCATTATACCATTTTTTTACTAATTTTCAAAATGAAGATAGGATTTCAACTAGAGAACATTCACCACTGATAACCGAATCGCTTTGCTTTGTTTTCCCTTTGCGAAATCGCTGTCCGCCAAGGGACCTAGGGCCTTACTTCACAAACAGCTACTCGGCAAAAAATCGTAATAAGGAGCTTACTCACAAATAAAAAAAAGATTTAGAAACTCTAAATCTTTTTAATCATCTTTAGTTTGGATAAATGTAAGTAACTTTACCTAAAAATTCATGTGGATTAAAGAAACCACGATAGTTAGCAATTTGTTTTTGACGTCTGTAGTTTGCTTCCAATACCTGGATAGAGTTTTCACTTTGTACATCTGTCACATAAGCAACGTGTCCATATTCGCCACCGTCCCAAACGGCGATTGCGCCGACTACTGGAACATCTCCTACACGATAACCTTGAGCACTAGCATAAATGGCCCAAGTATTAGCATTTCCCCACCAGTTGCTAGCCCAAGGAGCCAATTCTTTTACGCCCCATGTACACTGACCAACAGGATATGAGTTCCCATAGTCTGTCGGAGTATTCACGACAACATCATCATCTGAGGCAGGATTCAAAGTACTAGTTGCCTCAGAAGCCGGAGCACCGTATGAATAAGTAGCCTGAGCTGGACCGCTTACTTCTAGCACATCCCCTGGGTGGATCATATCATAAATGCTTTTTCCATTATTTGCTGCCAACTCATAAGGATCCATGCCATTTGCAGTAGCAATAGCAAAAAATGAATCTCCATCCTGAACTACGTAAGAAGATGCACTAACAGTTTGAGCACCTACTGACGCTAAAATAGCTGTAGATGTTAAACCAAGAGTCAGTTTAGCAACTGTTTTTTTCATAATAAATTTCTCCCTTTATTTTGTTTATCATTTCTTATTTGTTGTTTACAAAGAGAATCATACCTGATTTAGATGACATTTGTTTTAGAGTTATATTTAAGTCATGTTACAAATAGTTATATTTTTAATACATGTATTTTTAACAAACACAAATAATTAAATCAATAAGAGTAGTTAAAAAAACTGAGATAGATTATCTCAGCTTCTTTTCTTCTATTTTTCCATTAAAAAGTCATAGATTTCCTGCACCGTACCTAGTGCCATCATTTCTTGATCTTTAACAGTTTGTTTGAGATTTTGATAAATCTGACTTTCAGCGATGTCCCGCTTGGCAGCATCTTTATTTACTTTCATTACACCATTTTCAATCGTAACAAAACCAAGTTCTTCAAAAATCTGAATCATTTTGACTAGCAAGATCTGTTCTATCTTCAAAAAAGCTGATAAGTCCTTGAGCTTATAACGAATATCAAATTCTGGGAACTGGTAGATTGTCTTATAAAGCTTAGCGAATTGCTCTCTTGTTCCATAACCTGTCAAATAGTATGCTTTAGCGATATCATTTTTAAAGTAAATAGCAGAGAAATCCTGTTCTTGCAACACTTGTTTGAGTAGACTGAGATCCTCGGGAATATTTTTTACAACGATTGCTGGGCTAGAAAGTATTTCTGGCAAAGCACTGGTAAAATCTAGGACAGGTACTCCCTCTGGTATCTCTACACTCTTACTACGGATGTTAAAAAGTTGAACACCGTCCACACGGGCATCTACCATCATCAACTGGAGGGTTGTTTGCCCATTCCATTGGTTAACAGAAAGGGTAACTGCCAATTCCAGTTGTTTTACCTGAGAAAACTCTGTAGCCTTTGATCCTTGACCAAAAGCTACTACCTCAAAACTAGCGGTCCCTTTAGAAATCTTCAATTTTAGATGACTATCTCCCGCTCCCATAGAACGAGCATTTTCAACTTGAAAATCTCGAATATAAAAAACAGGTTTTTGGTTATCCATTCCAAAAGGAGCTAATCGTTCAAAACTTTTAACCGTCTCTAAACTTAGGCTTTCCAAATCTAATTCTTCATCTAGATATAATGTATTCTTGCCCTTGGCATCTATTCCTTTATCTTTTACATAAATTTCTAAAATTTCCGATAAGGCGTCTAGCTGTTCCGCTTCAAGTGTCATACCTGCAGCGCCTGCATGCCCACCAAAGGCGATAAAAAGTTCCCGATGCGGGTCCAAGGCTTCAAAGATATCGACTGCTTCAATACTTCGAGCACTACCCTTGGCACGACCATCTTCAATATTCAGAACAATAACTGTCTGCCCTAATTCTTCCAACAAGCGACCAGCCACAATCCCAAGAACTCCTGGGTTCCAACCTTCCTTGGCCAAAACTTGAACACTTTTGTTAGGGTCTACCAAGCTTTTAGCTTCTTCATAAATAGCCTGAACAATTTCCTTACGTTCTTCATTTTTATCTTGAATCATGAGGGCAATCTCACGCACCTCTTCATCATCAAAGCCAGTTAGTAACTCAATAGCAGGATTAGGATCATCCAAGCGTCCTAGGGCATTCAAGCGAGGCGCCAACTGAAAACCAACCGTCTCTTCTGTAAGGTCACTACTAGAAATCCCTGCAATTTCAAATAGTTCTTGGAGGCCTAGTCTCTGGGTATTGCGTAAAACTTCTAGACCGTATTGAACCATGATTCGATTTTCATCTGTCAAGCTGACCATATCAGCAATTGTCCCAATAGCAACCAAATCAAGCAACTCAATCTGCACTTCCTCCAAGAGGGCACAAGCTAGTTTAAAAGCCACCCCACAACCCGCCAAATGTTTAAAAGGGTAGTCTGCTTCAGGATGCTCCGGATGAACGATTGCATAAGCATCAGGTAAGACCTCCGGTAGAGAATGGTGATCCGTTACAATAACATCCACTCCCATAGATTGAGCCAAGTCAATAGCCTCATGACCTGCAACTCCATTATCTACGGTTACAATCAAGGATATCCCTTGTTGCTCAATGAAGTACTTGTAGACACTGGCATTAGGACCATAACCATCTGTAAAACGATTAGGAAGATAGACTAAACACTCGGCTCCTAATTGTTCTAATGTTTCTTTAAGGATAGAAGCTGATGTCATCCCATCTGCATCGTAGTCTCCATAAACGAGGATAAATTCCCCCTGCTCTATAGCACGACGAATACGATTCACTGCCTTGTCCATATCGTGGAGAAGATAGGGATCATGTAAATCATCTAGACTTGGTGCCAAAAAACGAGACAAACTATCCTCATCCTTAATACCTCGGCTAAATAATAAACGAGCAGGTTCAGGCCCTAGCCCCGCTTTCTTGGCGATTTTTGTAAAATCCGCATCCTCAACTTGAGGTGCAAATTGCCAATTATAAGTCGGAATAATCAAAATTCATCCACTCTTTCTTACGATTCTATCCCTTTATTATAACATGATTTTTAGTTTTTCTCCTCTTTATTTCCTTAACTCTTTCAATCAAAATCCCAAAAAACTCCGGTCTTTATCAAGCTTAAAAAAAAGCTAAACACCAGTCGATAACTCTATCCCTTTCCAACAAGACGTAGCCAACATTTTAAAACATCTTCTCTTTATGCTACACTATTGATATGGAACATCATTTTAATCATCGAGCAGAATCTTTCGATTCTCCCAAAAATCAATTTCTAGCAGACCTTGTAAATGCAGAGATCAAGCAACAAGTCCCTGAACTATCTACCAAATCAATCCTGGATTTTGGAGGAGGAACTGGACTTATCGCTCTTCCTCTAGCCAAACAAGCCAAGTCAGTGACCTTGGTTGACATCGCAGAAAAAATGCTGGAGCAAGCTCGTATCAAGGTTAAAAACCAAAAACTTGAAAATCTACACTTGATTCAACAAGACTTAGTGCTTAAGCCATTAGAGCAAACATTCGATCTCATTATCGTTAGTCGTGTTCTTCATCACATGCCTCATCTTGATTCTAGTCTAGCTATGTTTCAGGAACATTTGACTCCCGGAGGTCAACTATTTATCGCTGATTATACCGTACCAGATGGAGAAAACCATGGTTTTATTATTTCGGAACTTGAGGAGACTCTTAAAAATCATGGCTTCTCAGACATTCAGACCCAAATACTTTATAGTTCCGACCATCTTTTCCTTGATAAACCTTCTCAACTATTTCTCACATCGGCGATAAGATAATCACTTCTTAGAACAAGCGCTGAAATAATGCTACTTCATTTTTTCTTCAGTCATCAAGCTTTTCTGTCTACTTCTTTCCAACTATTTCTATTATAAAAACTCTCCTTAAAAAATAAGGAGAGTTTCTTGTTGCCACAAAACAAGTATCTAGGAAAACGCTTGCATAATTTTTTACCCCGTGTTATACTAATTTTAAAATAAATTTATAGGAGACTATTGATGAAAAACATATTCCCTCAACGCGAGAAAAAAATGGTTTATAGTATCCGTTCTTTGAAAAACGGAACAGGATCAGTCCTTATTGGCGCTAGCTTTATTCTATTTGCTATTGCGGCGCCTCATGTTGCTGCAGATGAGAATTTATCAAACACTAGAGAAAATGTAAGCGCTGTTACTGTTGAACCTGTAGATACAGATTCTATGCCAACTCCAAGTCCTGTTTCTGGCCAAAATAATGAAAACGATTCCCTTAAAACTGAAGAAAAGGCTAAAGAATCTGAAGTAGCTTTAACTACTGAAAGTGCTAAAGCTGAGGGTGCAACAACCAATCCTTCTAGCGACCAAGTAGAAAAGAGAGACGAGCCAGCCACAACTTCAGAGGATAAAAAAACTGAAGTAGCTGCAAGTCCAGTTTCAGATGAAAAAATAAAAGAGGAAGCTAGTTCTGAAACACCAATCGCAGACAACTACTTCCGCATCCATGTAAAAAAACTCCCAGAAAAAGCTAAGGATTCTCAAGGTCTCTGGACTTGGGACGATGTCGAAAAACCATCTGAAAATTGGCCAAATGGAGCCCAGTCCTTCAAAGATGCCAAACAAGACGACTATGGCTATTACCTAGATGTCAAACTCAAAAACGAACAAGCCAAGAAAGTCAGCTTCCTCATCAATAATAGCAAAGGGGATAACCTTACTGGAGACCGTTCGGTAGAGCTTCTTTCTCCAAAGATGAATGAAGCCTGGCTAGATGAAAGCTACAAAGTATACAACTATCAACCTCAACCAGCTGGAACAATCCGCGTCAACTATTTCCGCACCGATGGAAATTACGACAAAAAATCACTCTGGTATTGGGGAGATGTTAAAAACCCAAGTAATGGAGAATGGCCTGACGGTACTGACTTTACCGCAACTGGAAAATATGGTCGTTACATTGATATCCCACTCAATGAAGCTGCAAGAGAATTTGGATTTTTACTATTAGATAAAAGCAAGAAAGGCGATGATGTGAAAATCAGAAAAGAAGACTATAAATTCACAGATTTGAAAAATCACAGTCAAATTTTCCTCAAAGATGATGACGAAACCATCTACACCAACCCCTACTATGTGCACGATATCCGCATGACTGGTGCCCAACACGTGGCTAAATCTCGTATCGAAAGCAGCTTTTCTACCCTAGTTGGAGCTAAGAAAGAAGATATCCTCAAACGTTCAAACATTACGGACCATCAAGGAAACAAGGTGACCATCACTGATGTTGAACTCGATGAAGCTGGTAAAAAAGTAACCTACATTGGTAATTTCTCTGATACTCAAAACCCTTACACAGTTGCCTACGATTCAGACCGCTTTACCACACGTTCAAGCTGGCGCCTCAAAGATGAGACCTACAGTTATGACGGTCCACTCGGTGCTCATCTAAAAAACGATGGTAAACGTGTTGACCTCACTCTTTGGTCTCCAAGTGCCGATAAGGTTTCAGTTGTCGTCTACGACAAGAAGGACCCTGAAAAAGTTGTTGGAACCGTTGCTCTTGAAAAGGGAGAAAAAGGAACCTGGAAACAAACTCTGGATGCAAGCTCTGGTCTCGGCATCAGCAACTACACTGGCTACTACTACCACTACCAAATCGAACGCCAAGGTAAAACTGTCCTCGTTCTTGACCCTTATGCCAAATCATTAGCGGCTTGGAATAGTGATCTAGCAAAAACAGACCCTGCCCATAAAGTAGCTAAAGCTGCCTTTGTGGACCCATCAAAACTAGGTCCGCAAAACTTGACTTATGGTAAGATTCGCAACTTCAAATCGCGTGAAGATGCCGTCATCTATGAAGCTCATGTTCGCGACTTCACTTCAGATCCTGCCATCGCAAAAGATTTGACTAAACCATTTGGTACCTTTGAAGCCTTTATCGAGAAGCTCGATTATCTCAAAGATCTAGGGGTTACTCATATCCAACTCCTCCCAGTCTTGTCTTACTATTATGTTAATGAATTGAAAAACCAAGAACGTTTGTCTGCCTATGCTTCAAGCAACAGTAACTACAACTGGGGTTATGATCCTCAAAACTACTTCTCTTTGACTGGTATGTACTCAAGTAATCCTAAGGACCCAGAAAAACGTATCGCAGAATTTAAAAACCTCGTCAACGAGATTCATAAACGTGGCATGGGTGCTATCTTAGACGTAGTTTACAACCATACTGCCAATGTTGACATTTTTGAGGATATTGAGCCAAACTACTATCACTTCATGGATTCTGATGGTTCGCCACGTACTAGCTTTGGTGGTGGTCGTTTAGGGACAACCCACTACATGTCTAAACGTGTCTTGGTAGACTCTATCAAGTATCTGGTTGACACCTACAAAGTGGATGGTTTCCGTTTCGATATGATGGGAGATCATGATGCGGCTTCAATCGAAGAAGCTTACAAGGCTGCACGCGCCCTCAATCCAAACCTTATCATGTTAGGTGAAGGCTGGAGAACCTACACTGGTGACGAGAACATGCCTACCAAACCTGCTGATCAGGATTGGATGAAACACACAGATACTGTTGCTGTATTTTCAGATGATATCCGCAACAACCTCAAGTCTGGCTATCCAAACGAAGGGCAGCCTGCCTTTATCACAGGTGGAAAACGTGATGTCAATACCATTTTTAAAAATCTCATTGCTCAACCAACCAACTTTGAAGCGGACAACCCAGGAGATGTTATTCAGTATATCGCAGCCCACGATAACTTGACCCTCTTTGACATCATTGCCCAATCTATCAAAAAAGACCCAAGTAAGGCCGAAAACTATGCGGAAATCCATCGTCGTTTGCGACTTGGAAACCTCATGGTCTTAACAGCACAAGGAACACCATTTATCCACTCTGGTCAGGAATACGGACGTACCAAACAATTCTTGGACCCAGCCTACAAAACTCCTGTTTCAGAGGATAAGGTTCCAAACAAGTCCCACTTGTTGCGTGATAAAGACGGCAATCCATTTGTCTATCCATACTTCATCCATGACTCTTATGACTCTAGCGATGCTGTCAACAAGTTTGACTGGACTAAGGCAACAGATAAAAAAGCATATCCTGAAAATGTCAAGAGTCGTGACTACATGAAAGGTTTGATTGCCCTTCGTCAATCTACAGATGCCTTCCGACTCAAGAGTCTACAAGATATCAAGGAGCGTGTCCGCCTCATTACTGTCCCAGGACAAAATGGTGTTGAAAAAGAAGACGTGGTCATCGGCTACCAAATTACTGCTCCAAATGGAGATATCTACGCTGTCTTTGTCAATGCAGACGATAAAGAACGTGAATTCACTCTAGGAAGAGACTTTGCCCACTTGAGAAAGGCCGAAGTCTTGGCTGATGAAAACCAAGCAGGACCAGTAGGAATTGCCAACCCGCAAGGTCTCGAATGGACTGAAAAAGGCTTGCAATTGAACGCTCTCACTGCTGTCGTTCTCCGCTTGTCTCAAGGTGGTGCCATTGTCGCTCCAGCTGTTGAAGAAAAGCCAGAATTTGATCTTTCTAGCTTGAAAGTAGAACAAAATCAGGCCCAAAACCTAGCTGTAAATCCTGAAACTCAAGAAACTGTTGTAGAGGCTCTTTCTCAAAAAGTCCTTCCAAACACAGGAACTGAAAACAAATCACCTCTTGCTCTTGCTGGATTCAGCATTCTGTCCCTTCTTGGACTTGGAAGCTTCCTAAAGAAAAAAGAGGAAAAATAGGGCTATAGACTTCAATAAAACAGCACGTCACAAATAATTAATAAAAAAGCAAGAATTAAAAATTCTTGCTTTTTTACATGAGCGAGTTAAAATAGAGACTTTTATGACCAAAGTATTCCCTTATAGGATAAAAGAAGAGCTAGGAATAATAATCCGTAGAAGAACATACAAAGCCACTTCAATTTCACGCATAGAGCTACAAATTCACGGATAAAGGCTGATACAATCCCTATAACAAGATACATCTTCTTCTCCTTTATCTAATTACATTTCATCATAATTAGCAAAAATAAAAAGAGGAACTAAATTCCTCTTAACTTTAAATCCTTGCTTCTGCATCTGCCACCACTTGAGCAAGACTGGTTTGGCTTAATTCTTCTTCCATGGCTTCTTGAATTTTATCTAACTTTTCATCTAAAACCCCATGGATGTTAGCTCCTACTGGACAGTCAGGATTAGGATTATCATGGAAACTAAAGAGTTGTCCAGTCTTTCCAAGGCATTCCACCGCTTGATAAATATCTAAAAGACTAATATCCTCAAGATTTTTGATAATCTCTGCCCCTCCGGTTCCACGCGCGACGGAAATCAATTCTGCTTTTTTCAGTTGGGACAAAGTTTTTCGGATAATAACAGGATTGACTCCAACACTACTAGCTAGAAAATCACTAGTCACCTTGCTTTCCTTTCCTTTTAGGGCAATGATTACCAACATATGTGTCGCAATGGTAAATCGGCTTGAAATTTGCATGCAGTCCTCCTTTATTATCAACCAAGCTCATTCTTCTCTTATATTTATTATATCTCCTAGAGTTGTAATGTCAAGAGTTACGACTAAGCCAGTCGTCCAATTCAACATCATGTCCTTGACTCTGAGCGATTTCGTGCAACAAGTCCTGATTATGGGTATGGTGAATTCCATTGACTAAGCTTTCATAGTACACCTCATAGTAGGGCAATTTCAAATCTCTAGCCAATTGTAATTCTGACTCAACATCGTAATCAACACGACGAAAATCTATATCCTTCAAACCTTTGTCATCAAAATCTAAAATCATATATTGCGCCCGCAAATCCTCACGTAGACTTGCTGATAAAAAGAAGGGTTGCCCAATTGATCCTGGATTTAAAATGAGTTGTCCCTCGCTCCCATAGCGAAGAAATTGCTGGTGAATATGCCCATAAATGGCAATATCACAGTCAGGATTGGTTACCAAACGGTCAAAATCCTCCTGCTTGCCAAGATGGATCAGTTCTCTTCCCCAATTTTTATCCGGCAAATGATGGCTTATCCCTACCTTCAGATTTCCAAACTGGCGGTGTGTGTGCATAGGAAATGCCTGTAGAGCTTCAATCTCATCTAGACTAATTTCTTCCATAATATACTGGCATTGGCGCAAGAGGTAGCGATGGCTAGGTCTACTTGTATCTAATTTTCGATGAGCAGCTCGCCATAAACTCTCTTCCCAATTTCCCAGAACTCGAATCGTAATCGGCAAGTCCTCTAATCGTCTGAGAATATTTTTTCGTCCTGTCCCAGGCATGAGAATATCTCCCAAAAGCCAATATTCCTCAACTCCTGCCTTTTCCGCATCTGCGAGAACTGCTTCCAATGCTCCTGTGTTGCCATGAATATCTGAAAGTACCGCAATTTTTGTCATATGATCCCCTCTTGCCTTCTCTCCTTTAATTATAACACTCTCAAAACCAAAGTCAAAAGCATCTTGTTTGCTATCATTTTTTACTTTACTTTTTTAGTGAAAAGGATTACAATGAAGGTGATAAGAAATAAGGAGGTTTTTGCTATGACACAACGTTACGAAAACATCATGGTAGCAGTCGACGGTTCAAAAGAAGCTGATTTGGCTTTTGTCAAAGGAGTTCAATCAGCAGTGCGTAACCAGGCTAAATTAACCATTGCCCATGTCATTGATACTCGTGGTATTCAAAGCATTTCAACTTTCGATGCAGAAGTTTACGAAGAGTTACAAGTTGAGGCCCAAGATTTGATGGCAGAATATGAAAAACGTGCAAGAGACGCTGGTCTTACAGATATTCAAGTTGTCATCGAAATGGGAAATCCTAAAACTCTATTAGCCAAAACAATCCCTGAACAAGAACATGTTGATTTGATTTTGGTTGGAGCAACAGGGCTTAACGCCTTCGAACGTTTACTTGTCGGCTCTTCATCTGAATATATCCTTCGCCACACAAGCGTTGACCTTCTCGTCGTCCGAGACAAGGATAAAACTTTATAATTAGACTAAAAAAAGGAGCCAATGCGCTCCTTTTTATTGTTTATTTTTTCTTTCTTTATGACGTTCATAAGCTCTAATCTGACGCTCAAGTTCCTTCTTGATAGCTGGTTCTGGAGCATACTTCTCCTCCCAGCCTTCTGGCTTAAGTATCTTGTGAGTCACAGGATCAAACTGTGCCTTGCCATCTGGGAATATTTTACCCATGTTTGCTTGATGGACAATCTCGAATATCCGCTCTGGATCTACTCCCATCAGTACAAAACTACCATACGTAAAATAGAGAGTATCAATCAAGGCATCGACTTGTCCAACCAAAGTACTTTTAGCCGGTATTTTTTGAGAAACTTTATCTGCTGATACATCAAGTGCCTGGTGCAAATCTTGAACAGCTTGTTGAAATTCCTCTTCAGAATTGCTGGCAGCACGGACAAATTCAACTAACTCTTCAATCTTAAAGCCGGCGCGATAAGTTGCCCCTTGCAAATCCCAAGCTATTGGTTCTTCTTGAGTTCGCTCGTCCATCATATGATGGAAGGTTTTAACCTTGTTAAAATGATAGTCACGACTGACAAAGACTTTTTCAGAAGATAAAACTCCAAAATATTCCAAAGCCTTGTGAATCCCATCGTTTTGGTTGCTGGCAGTAATATGCTTGGCAACTTCTTTTACGCTGCTACTACCATTTCCCATGGCAACAGACATCCCAACACCAGCCAACATTTCCAAATCATTATCCGAGTCTCCAAAAGCCATGACTTGGTTGAGATCAAAACCATACTCTTTCCCTACACGACGGATACCCTCTAACTTAGAATTTCCTTGATTGATAATATCGGCCGCGAATGGATTACTTCTGGTAAATTTCAAATGATTTAATACTTCAGCAGCATGGTTTGTCTCCTCAGGCGTCATCAACATAAGCACCTGATAGATCGGCTGATTAATTAAGTCCAACAAATCATCTTCCTTCTGAGGAAGGGCCTTACTGACCATACGATTAAAGGAATGACTAACAGTACGAGTCAAAAATTTAGGTACAAATCGACTAACTAGCTGTGAAAGAGGGCTGAGTCCAAAGGACATAATCCGAGAACCGACAACGTCTTGTCGCGTTCCCATAGCAATCTCTTTTCGATTTTCCTTGGCATAAGAGATGATTTGTCTGAGGCTTCTCTTATCAATAGGGCTAGCAAAAAGAACACGATCTTTGTTAAAGATATATTGGCCATTGTAGGTCACTGCAAAATCCAGATCCAAATCATCCATCAAATCCTTAACAAAAAAAGGTCCTCGCCCTGTTGCCACCCCAACAAGCACCCCTTGTTCTTTCACAATCTTGATAGCTTCCTTAGTGGACTTCAAAACACTCTTACTGTCATTTACAAGCGTTCCATCAATATCAAAAAATACAGCTTTGACTTCCATTCTATCTCATTCCTTTCTTTTATGATACAATGATTATACCACATTTCAGAAAAAGTGAGTGAATCATGACTAAGAAAATCCTTGTTTTACATACCGGTGGCACTATTTCCATGCAGGCAGATGAATCTGGAGCTGTAAGGACTAGTGCTGATAACCCTATGAATCATATCTCTAATCCTCTCGAAGGTATCGAAGTCCATTCCTTGGATTTTTTAAATTTGCCCAGCCCACACATCAAGCCTAAGCATATGTTAGCCCTCTACCATAAAATTAAACAAGAGGCATCGTCCTATGATGGTGTTGTCATTACACATGGGACAGATACACTAGAAGAAACGGCTTATTTCCTCGATACCATGGAAGTACCTCATATGCCTATCGTCCTGACAGGTGCCATGAGATCTTCCAATGAACTGGGAAGTGATGGTGTCTACAACTATCTTAGCGCCTTACGCGTTGCGAGTGATGACAAGGCTGCAGATAAGGGTGTCTTGGTCGTTATGAACGATGAAATTCACGCCGCCAAATATGTTACAAAAACGCATACTACTAACGTTAGTACCTTTCAAACACCAACTCATGGACCACTCGGGCTCATTATGAAGCAGGAAATTCTCTACTTCAAAACGGCAGAACCTCGTGTTCGTTTTGACCTTGAGAGCATTCAAGGGCTGGTCCCTATTATCCCTGTTTATGCGGGCATGACCGATGAACTTCTCGATTTACTTCCTGTTGACCAACTAGATGGATTGATTATTCAGGCTTTTGGCGCTGGAAATGTACCAAAGGAAACAGCTGAAAAATTAAAGTCTCTCAGTCAAGCAGGACTTCCTATTGCACTAGTCTCACGTTGTTTCAATGGGATTGCAGAACCTGTTTACGCCTACGAAGGCGGTGGTGTTTGTCTTCAGAATGATGGTGTATATTTTGTAAAAGAACTAAACGCTCAAAAAGCACGACTGAAACTTCTTATCGCAATCAATGCTGGGCTTAAGGGTGATGAGCTCCAAGCTTATATGGAAGGATAATAAAAAACCAGGAAATCAGCTAGATTCCTGGTTTTTTTATTACTTTTTGCGAGTTGATTTGCGCTCTGTCAAACCATGAGGTAGGAGGACTTCACGTTCTTCTAATTCCTCTTTATGCATAATTTTAGTCAACATACGCATACTAATCGCACCTAAATCATACAAGGGTTGTGCGATAGTTGTAAGGCTTGGTCGAGTAAAGCGTGCGATTTGAGAATCATCACTCGTAATGATTTCAAAGTCTTCTGGGACTGAAACTCCATGATCAGCCAAGCCGTTCAAGAGACCAGCTGCCAATTCATCACCAGTCACAATCGCTGCTGTTGCTTTTGAAGAAACTAAGCGCTCTGCCAGAGCATAACCATCATCATAGCGATATTTAGACTCAAATACAAGTCCTTCACTATAGTTGACTCCTGCTGCTTTCAAAGCTTCTTTGTAGCCAACCAAGCGAATTTTACCGTTAATATCATCTACCAACGGGCCACTCACAAAGGCAATTTTTTTGTTACGCTTCAACAAATGGCGAACAGCATCCGCAGTAGCATTCTTATAGTCAATATTAACACTTGGAAGCTGGTGTTCTACATCCACTGTTCCCGCAAGAACTACAGGGGTACGTGAACGTGAAAACTCTGAGCGAATTTTCTCTGTTAAGTGATAGCCCATAAAGATAATACCATCAACTTGTTTTGAAAAGAGTGTATTCACTACTGCCACTTCTTTTTCATCATCCTCATCACTATTCGCAAGGACGATGTTATATTTGTACATCTCTGCAATATCATCAATCCCTTTTGCTAGCGCAGCAAAATACGTGTTAGTGATATCTGGAATGACAACCCCAACAGTTGTTGTTCGTTTGCTTGCCAAGCCACGAGCTACTGCATTTGGACGATAGTCTAGGCGATCAATCACCTCTAGAACTTTCTTACGAGTGTTTTCTTTGACATTCTTATTGCCATTGACTACACGACTGACAGTTGCCATTGAAACTCCTGCTTCTCGGGCTACGTCATAAATTGTTACTGTATCATCTGTGTTCATACCGTTTCCTTTCTAATGTTGAAAATTTTGTTTTCATGTTTACACCACTACTAGTTTACCACTAATTGTAAGCATTTTCAAGGATTATTTGAACTTTCTTTGAAAAAATTTCACCGATAATCATATTTTTGTAAATTAGTTTACTTTTCTTGATTTTTAGGCCAGTTTGCAGTATGATAATAAAAAATTAAGTAGGAGGAATGGATGGCTTTTACGGATTCTCATAGACGTTGTGCCAGCTTTGGTGTGGTAACTAATCTCCCAGACGATGTGATTGACTCAATCTGGTACATTATCGATCATTTTTTAAAGCATGTTTTTGAATTAGAAGATGAGTTGGAATTTCAGCTCTTAAACAGTAACGGTTCCATCACCTTCCGTTTTTCAAGTGAGCATCTACCTACAACGATTGACTTCGATTTTAATCATCCCTTTGACCCATTGTACCCACCGAAAGTACTTGTTATGGATATGGACGGTAAGGAAACCATCCTCCTACCTGAAGAAAATGACCTATTTTAAAAACTCTAGCCTTCTGACTAGAGTTTTCTTTTTTTAATAAATAGAACGACTGACCACGATACCACTCGGTTTTTTAAATTCTAAATCAAGATAGTCCTGATAGGTCCCAGGGACGATAAAACCTTGGGGACTAAGGATATCAGTTCCAGCCTCTCCAACAATAGAGTCGGCCAATAGAACACAGTTTGTACTGAGAACAAAGTAGGTTTTAAATTTAGATGATGTGAACTTATAGAGGGATGCATCAGCCTCGTGTTTCAGCTGATAAGAGTAGGTATGTTTGATCTCTCCTTCCCTTCTTTTCAGTAGTTGTGAACTTGGCTCCCAAGGTATCAAGAGGCTTTCTATCTCTCTCAATCGTTCTTCGATGGCCTTTTTCTGTTGTTCAGACAGGCTTAAACCATAGGCGAATAGGGTTTTCTGGCTTTCTATCTTACAAAGTTCAATATATTTTTCACGATTGGCCTTAAATAAAACCCCGTCGCCAATTGTACCAAACAAGCGTTCTGAATGTGGGTCATAAGAGCCGTAGGAAATAACCTGACCTTGATAGCAGATATCTACATGACCCATGGCCAAGAAGAAAGATGATTCTGAAGTATGGATGAAAATTTCTAAATCAACAGATTTTTCATTTTTTCTCTCCAAATGCACTTCATTTTCTTCTACCTGATGACTAGATAACCTTTCATTCCATCGGCGTAAGGTGCTGATGGGAATCAAAGCAGTCATGAATATAGGCAGGGTCATTCTCATTCTACGCTTGAGCTTAGGATTGCTCCTCCCTTTTTCAAAAAAGAAACCATCTCTGAGACTACTTGCCCCTAACATCAGTAAGTAAAAACCAAGTAAGAGTAATTCAAAATTTGTCGCATCATGAAAGGGGGAAATACTATAGAAACCAAATCCCATCATCCATACAGCATCAAATAAGTAATTAATCCTTGGATGAATATGATTTTTCCGGTATAGCAACCAGGTAATCAGACTGATTAGGCCTGTAAAAAGCTGATAACTTCCAATGAGAATAACCAAGAGATAGAGAGCGATGTCCTGCAAGATGACTGAATCAAATAGGATGACTGCAAGAAAGAGCTTGGCTAGAGTTACAAATATATTTTCTCTACGGGACTTTTCTTGAAACCATCGCGTCAATAGTTGCCAAACTGCCGACAAGAAAAAGTAGGCCATCAGGAGTTGGTAACCCAGTATCGGAACTACCTGCCCAAAACAAACTAAGAGAAGGCCTAAGACAATAGCTACAAGACCTTCCCCTATACTTTTCCATTTACTATAAGTTTCAGAAACCTTGGCCATTTTCTTTCTCCAATTGAAGATATAAGTGACGAATCGGTTGTCCTAAGACTGGATGGATAAAATGAGGCGCTATTTCTTGAAGTGACTCTAGGACAAAGAGTCGCTCAGCAAGATAAGGATGCGGCAAGATGAGGTCATCTGTATAAATAACTTGATCCTCCATAAAAAGCAAGTCCAAATCAATCAAACGAGGTCCCCAATGCACTTCTCTAACCCGACCCATTTCTGCCTCAA
Source organism: Streptococcus infantis (assembly GCF_019929665.1). GTDB lineage: Bacteria > Bacillota > Bacilli > Lactobacillales > Streptococcaceae > Streptococcus > Streptococcus infantis_H. The sequence continues at coordinate 383,016 of NZ_JAHZPZ010000002.1, forward strand.
TGCTTAACAAGGTATCTAACAATATTGGAGCCGGCAGCCAAGTTTCTACTTCAACCACCTGATTGGCGAAACTTTCTTGTTCTACACCACCCCATGGCTCAGTTGTAATCACACTAGATTCTTTGAGAATACGAATCCCTCGAGTACGCATCTTGTCAAGAGCTAGTTCGAGATTAGCCGTCTTATCCCCCATATTGCTACCTAGAGCAATAAAGGCTCTTTGTTTGCGGCGATGGATGGTTACTGAACAGGTGTCCAGTGGTAGATGAATAGGCGCCCATGGTTTTTTGAGTTCCAGTTTAATTTCTTGAACTTTTGGATAGGTTTCAAAAGTGCGCTCTACTAGTTTGTAGGCAACTGTTTCAACCAAGTCTTCAGTGGTTTCCTGAAACCAAGTCGTCCATTGCTGACAGAGCTCGCCATAATGGACAGAAGCTTCTAAATCTAGGTCCGTAGCAGCCTTGGTCATATCATAGGATAAGCTTGCATCAATGATAAATTTTTGGCCCAGTTCCTTCTCACTCGGGAAAAGACCATGATAGGCAAAAATTTCCAAATCCTTAATGCGCAATTGATCCATAACTAGTCCTTTCTAGAAAAATCGTTTGAATCGATTTTTATAATCCCATAAGACGGTATGCTTGATCTCGAAGATCTTTATCCGTTTCAAACACTCCACGAGCTACTGTTGTCAAGGTTGCAGTTCCTGGTTTTCGAACACCACGCATGCTCATACACATATGCTCTGCTTCAATAACAACGAAAGCACCTTTGGCACCTAGATAGTCCATCAAAGCATCTGCCACTTCGATATTCAAGCGTTCTTGAATCTGTGGCTTTTTAGAGTAGACTTCCACCGTACGAGCTAACTTTGATAAGCCTGCTACACGGCCATCTGGAATGTAGGCAATATGAGCTCGACCATAAAATGGTAAAAAGTGGTGTTCACACATGGTATGGAAAAAGATATCCTTTTCCACTACCATATTGTCATCAATAATTTCAAAGGATTTTGACAAATGCTCCTCCGCAGTTTGACCAAGTCCTGAAAAAATCTCCTGGTACATGCGAGCTACACGTGCAGGAGTTTCCTGCAAGCCTTCGCGGTTAACATCTTCACCGACCGCTTCGATAATCATTTTTACAGCCGTCTCAATTTTTTGTGTATCCATTTTCTAGTTTTTCCTCTCCATTAGATAGGCTCTCACCTGGCTCAAGAAATACAAGGAGCCCGTTACTATCCTAACTGTTTTTTTCTCTTCATTTTCTGTCATTTTTTGGTCTAGAAATTCCTGCCAACTTTGATAGTTGAGATTTCTAGAATAAGCTACTTTTTTTAGTACTTTTTCGTCTGTCGCTCGACCATCATCAAAGTGAGTCAATGTCAGCTCAGTATCTGGCAAAGTTCCTAACAAGTCTAACATATCCTCCAAGGCCTTGGTTTTGATACATGTAAAAAGTATTTCCTTGTGATAATCAGCAAATCGTTCTTGCAAGGTTGCTACTAAAGCCTTTATGGCATGAGGATTGTGGGCCCCATCCAAGATCATTAAGGGTTCTCTACAAACAACTTCAAAGCGTCCTGGCCAACTTGTTTCTTCTAAGGCTTGAGCCACTATGTTATTACTAGCTAATTCTCGACCATCTTCTTTACAAAAAGTATCAAGTAAAGCTATGGCCATCCCAGCATTCTCTATCTGGTGCAAACCCAGCAATCCTGTCTGAAAGCGACCTTGTCTAAGCGGGCTTGAATAATCAAAGATTTCACCCGTCTCCACACTCTCATGATGGCTAACTTGATAATCTTCCCCATAAACAAGCCTAGGAGCCTCTTTCGCTTTCGCGATTTGGTTGATAACTGCTAAGCCTTCTGGGACAATATTCCCCGTTACCAGGGGAACTCCTTGTTTGATAATTCCAGCTTTCTGCTCCGCGATAGCTTCCAAGCTATCCCCTAGTAAAGCTACGTGATCCAGGCCAATGGTCGTAATACCTGTTAAGATAGGCTGACAAACATTGGTACTATCCAAAAGTCCACCCATACCTACTTCCATAATGGCCACATCGACTTGCTCAGAAGCAAAATAGTCATAGGCTATAGCAGTGATAATCTCAAACTCTGTCGTCCCCTGCAAATCATGAGCATGCTCCCCTTCAAGTAGTGAGCGATAGTCTACCATCAAGGCCTCTAATCTTGCTTCTGGGATAGATTCCTCATTAATGGCAATCTGATCGGTATAATGAATCAGATAGGGTGAGCTAAAGACTCCAACTCTTAGCCCCATCTTTCCCAATATATTCTTCAAAAAGGCTATAGTAGACCCCTTACCATTGGTTCCTCCGATATGGATAACCTTGAGTTTCAGATGGGGATTGCCACGTAGGGCTAATAGCTCCACCATCCTCTCCAAACCAAAATGCGGTTGGTCTGTCCGATAGTTAGCTATCCACTGATTCGTTTCGTTTTTATTCATCTTATTTATATTGTTTCAAGTTTAAATTTTCCGCATCATCTGCCAGACGAATAGCAGACGCGATCTCGACTGCCATCTTGTGGCTGGCTACATCGTGTACACGCACCACTTCTACACCCTGTCTAGCAGCGATACTGGTCACATGAGCTGAAGCAGTATCACGATTGCGGAAGCCTGCTTCAGTTTCTGGGTTTACTTCAAAACCATTTTCTTCCAGAATATTGATGACAAAGCGCTTGCGAGAGACTCCTAAAAAGATAGGATAGCCCATCTCGTGTAATTTATCAAGGTCACGTAGAAGTATGAGATTTTCCTTTTTGGTCAAGCCAAAGCCAATCCCAGAATCTAGCATGATCTTTTCTTTCGAAATTCCTGCTTTTTCCGCTCTTACTAGAGCACGGTCAAAGAAAGCTGTCATCAATTCTTCTACTGGTAGTTGTTCAAAGTCTGCTAACTCTTCCTTTGTAAAAGGCTCTCTAAAGCCAAAATGAGGGAAGATAAGTGAACTAGGGTGCTGAGGGCGTGCCATGACTGGATTAAACATGATGACTACCTGAGCTCCAGCTTTGGCAACAACTTCCGCCATCTTCTCATCCCCCATAAGACCTGTAATGTCATTGACTATATGGGCCCCAGCCTTTAGAGCTGCTTCTGCAACTTGACTTTTCCAAGTGTCTACCGAAATCAAAACATCACTTTCTTGACGGATAGCCTCAATGACTGGGACGACACGTTGGATTTCCTCTTCAATCTCAACATAGCTACTTCCAGGTCGAGTAGACTCTCCACCGATATCTAAAATAGTGGCACCTTCAGCAATCAATTTTCGAGCCTGCTTCAAAGCTTCCTCAACAGCAAAAAACTGGCCCCCATCAGAAAAAGAATCTGGGGTGACATTGATAATACCGCAAATAGCTGTTTTTGTATGATTGTCTCTTTTTTCCACGATTATCACTCAAATTTCATTTAGATTGGTATTCCTCTATTTTACTGTTTTTTTTTGATTCTGTCCAATTATCCCTCGCTACTCTCAAACTTTAAAAGAGCGCAAAAAAAGAGAGTGGGACAGAAATCGGTAATTCGTTAGAATTCGATTTCGTCGTCCCACCTCCGCACAGTTGAGTAGGGCTGTAAAAGCTGATAAAATCAGCGTAGTAGAGGCCACTCAACCACTGCGTCTTGCTCGAAACTCCAAAGACAATTGAGAGGCTAGGACTTTTGTCCCAGCCTCCTTTTTTATATTCTTATTTTTCAGTCAAAGCTGCAAGTCCTGGAAGAACTTTACCTTCAAGAAGTTCCATTGAAGCTCCACCACCAGTAGAAATCCATGAGAACTTGTCTGCACGACCAAGGTTGATAGCTGCGGCAGCTGAATCACCACCACCGATGATTGATTTAACGCCTGGTTGTTTCACGATAGCGTCCATCACACCGATTGTACCAGCTTGGAAGTCAGGGTTTTCAAATACACCCATTGGTCCGTTCCATACAACTGTTTTAGCACCAGTCAAAGCTTCGTCAAATTTAGCGATAGATTTAGGACCGATATCCAAACCAAGGAATCCTGGGTCTACTGCTTCACCTTCAGTGTCTTTCACTTCAGTGTAGTCAGCAAATGCGTTTGCTTCTTTTGAGTCAACTGGCAAGATCAATTTGCCGTTTGCTTTTTCAAGAAGAGCTTTAGCGACATCCAATTTGTCTTCTTCTACAAGTGAGTTACCGATTTCGATCCCTTGTGCTTTGTAGAATGTGTAAGTCATCCCACCACCGATAAGAACTTTATCAGCTTTTTCAAGCAAGTTTTCGATAACACCGATCTTGTCTGAAACTTTTGAACCACCAAGGATAGCTACGAATGGACGTTCTGGAGCTTCAACTGCTTCTTGAATGTAGGCAATTTCGTTTTCAAGAAGGAATCCAGCAACTGCTTTTTCAACGTTTGCTGAGATACCAACGTTAGATGCGTGTGCACGGTGAGCTGTACCGAATGCATCGTTTACGAAGATACCATCTCCAAGTGATGCCCAGTATTTACCAAGTTCAGGATCGTTTTTAGATTCTTTCTTACCGTCAACATCTTCAAAACGAGTGTTTTCTACCAAGAGAACTTGTCCATCCTCAAGAGCGTTAATCGCTGCTTCCAATTCAGCACCACGAGTAACACCTGGAAGGAATGTAACTTCTTGACCCAATTTAGCAGCCAAGTCAGCAGCTACAGGAGCAAGTGATTTACCTTCTTTGTCTGCTTCTTCTTTAACACGTCCAAGGTGAGAGAAGAGGATTGCACGTCCACCTTGTTCAAGGATGTACTTGATAGTTGGAAGAGCTGCAGTGATACGGTTATCGTTAGTGATCACACCATCTTTTACAGGTACGTTGAAGTCAACACGAACGAGAACTTTTTTCCCTTTCAAGTCAACGTCTTTAACAGTCAATTTTGCCATTAGATATGACTCCTTCTTTTTTTTTACGTGTTAATTATATCACAAAATCAATAAAAGAGATAGCAAAACCTTAAACTTTTCCCCAACCATTTCACAAGATTAAATAAGGATAACCTTTGAAGCTATGACAGTATACACCACAATTTTTTCCTCATCTACTATGCAAAAAAGATTTGACTCTTAAAAGTCAAATCTTTTTTATTGTATGAAGTCAATTTTAGATCAAAATTCTAGCTTAATCTTCTTTTTTCTTTTGCGCTAGAAGTCCAAAGCCACCTAGGACTCCAACCAATCCAAGGGCAAGGAGATTTGCATCTGCTCCTTCACCTGTACTTGGGAGTTGTTTTCCTTCAGGTTTTTCAGCTTGTGCTTCTGCTTTTGCTGGTTCCTGCTTAGCTGCTTGTGCTACTGGAGCAGGTGCAAGAGGTTTGTCATCTTGGACATCCACTTTTGGCCCAATCTCAACAATCTCAGTTACAGTTTCTTTGATAAGCTCTGTTCCCTTAAGACTGCGGTTGCCTTCAGTGTCAACTTCTACAAGATTTCGACGAAGTCCTTCAACTCCTGCTTGAACCAAGCGACGCTCTCCTGCATGAAGGCTAGGATTTACTCGTTCTTCATGGTCGTATGCAACTTTTTCTTCTTCAATCACCAATGTTGGATTGCTGATAGTCAAATCTTTGACTCCGTCTAGCGGTTGAACACGGCTTTCTACCTTGGTACCAACTTCAGTAATCTCAGCCACTGCTTCCTTGACTACTTCTGTTTCAAGAAGAGTGCGGTTGCCTTTGGCATCAACTTCAATCAGACGACGAGTCTGACCTTCTACACCTGCCTGAACGATTCTACGTTCACCCACCAAGAGGTCGCCTGACGGACGTTCTTGGCGTTCGAAGGCTTGAGTTTCTGTTTCAACCACTAGCTCAGGTAGAGCTTCAACTGTTGGAGCAGTTTCACCTTCTTCTAAGCTACCCACATGGTGGCTTTCTTCTGCAGGAGCTAGTTTCTTGCTCAGCTTTTCTTTCATGTCCGCAAAGGCTTCTGGACTTGGATTTGTTGAGCCAATAAGAGTTTCTGCTTGAGCGATGATTGGATCGTCTGCATTTTTCTCACGAACTTTTCCTAGAAGAGTTTCAAGCTCTTCCTTAGCTGTTTGATAAAGCTGTACACCATCCAAGTCTGCACCAGCTTGTTTCAAGTCATTCAAGGCTTGGTTGACTGTTTCTTGACTAGCATTATGGTTTTCTAAGATGGCTTTTGCTGCAGCAAGCTTCTCAACTAGAGCTGCTTGTTTTGCTGCATCCGCAAATGTATAAGCTAATGTTTCTTTGCGTCCTTGAGCAGATGTGATTTCTTGTTTCAGATATTCGTCGTTAATGGCTACCTTAGGTGATACTAGAACATCAAATTCGACAGTTTGTCCTTGATAGTGCAACTCAAGTTTTTGACGGCCTGTCTTTTGAGGATTATAGCCTGTAATTTCGACTCCTTGGTCTGTAAAGCTATGTTCTGTCTCAGTTTCATCGTCATACAAGACCTTGAAGCGTCCTTCTGATAAATCAAGAGCATCGCCTACAAAGTAATCAATCTTCGGTTGTTTACTAATATACAGGGCTGCGACTTCTTTTGGACCAGCTTCTTCACCAGTCACTTGAACCTTGACGCTTCCTGCAACTGGAAGACCAAGATAGGTTACTGTTAACTCTTGTTCACCATGATGGTGAGCATCATAGCCGTTAACAACTACACCTGCATGACTGAGGTTGATGACTTCATCTGCTTCTTCTCCCTCATATTTGACACGGAGAAGACCACCTTTGAGATTCAATTCCTCGCCATCTTGGTAAGTCGTCTTTTTAGGTGTTGCTTCTAGACTGATAGCCTTAATCTTTCTCTCATCCTGAGGAATCGTCACAGCAAGAGTATTACTGATTTCTTTCCCTGGCAATTGTGTACGATAGTAAAGAAGGCTTGGACGTTTTTCAAAACTCAATGGTTCTGTTGCTAAATCCCCTCCAACTACTGTGTTTAAAGTAGCGATTGGAGTTTGTGAATCTGCCTTGTCATAGACTGTAATGGTTGCTCCAGCAGGAACTTCTGAGAAGCCGAGCTGAACCTTATTGTCTGTCAGAACACGCGCTGCAACTTTAGCCATTGGAATGTTTTGGCTCTCCGTATCAAGAGTTTCATACATCTTCCAGTTGTAGATACGAATGGCTTTCCATGGTGTTCCATTGTCAGATGTAATAACGTGCAAACGCCAGTCTTGCGCTGTAATTGGGCTATCAAGGGTAATATCTGAAACATGGGCTCTATTGCCACGAACAGCCTTGGCTAGTTTCCATTCTCCAGCTTCATCCTTATAGTAGAGGTCAAAATCCTTAGTATTCATCAAACCATCGTTGACAGATTCTCCACCCGCACCAGCATGGTCCATGACCCATCTAACGACACGGCGTGGTTGTGTCAAACGGATATCAACGCTACCACTCAACTGAGCAGAAGACCATTTATCAGATAAGCTAGTGATAGTTCCATTCAACATACCTTCGATACCTTCGCCGCCTTCTGTGTCTGGGAAGGTACTTCCGATAACAGTCGCTCCTGGAACGATATTTTCTGCTAATGGTCTTGGAAGACTTGTGTCTTGGACAGTCATTCCCCACTCAAAGTTTGTAGTTGCTGCTTCAGAACGAAGACCGTTCTTCCCAACTGCGACAACCTTCAACTCCTGACTAGTACCAGTTGCACTAGCTGAACGGCTAACTTTTGGTAGGTAGATCGTAGTTGCAGATGAGCCTGTTAATAGGCGCCAAGCATCGCCATCCTTCTCATAAACTTCATAGAAATCAGCATCTTTATTTCCAGTAAATTGGACAATGGCTTCTGCTTCTTGGGCATTTTTAAGGGATTGTTTAGCTACTTTAAGAGCTGTTGGTGCTTGAGGAGCCTCTTGATTATCTGTTACAGTCAACTCACCCAAGTTAAATTGATAGCCCTTAAGGGCAGCAGTATTTTCAAAAGTGAGCTTGATACCGTAAATAGTCTGACCTGCCAAGGCACTCAAATCAAATTCATCTTTTGTCCAATCGTCAGATAGGGTCAGTTCTTTACGAGCATGCTCTCCACCATAAGTATAGTTTTTCTGAGTCGCAAACTCTACATAGACCTTGCTTCCCTTACCACCTTTATGAGCAACACGAAGTTTTGTTTTATCTGTTACTTCCAGTTTTGTAGAGTAGAGACGAACATCTTGGTTGGTATTTTCAGCTAAATCACCCGCAAATTTGAGTGAGTTACCACCATTGTAGGCATCTTCAAAGTCATAGTCAGCTTGAAGTTTAGCACCTGATGAAGTTTGCCACCAGCGCCATGTAGGCAAGATACCTGATACAGAACGATAGTTCCATTCAGAATCCTTAGAAACTTTGCCGTCTACAAACCATTTTTTACCATGTCCTGTGTTAAAGGATGTTGTAAAGGTACGGCCTACTGCTGGTGTACGGTCAGCTACAAGGTTGGCAATTCCGTACCAGTCCTTGTCCTCTGGTTTTTGACCAGTTGGATCTCCTTGATAACCTGTAAAGAAGATATTTTCATTCTTATGGTAGTCTTCGCCTGTCTTACCAAGACTAGTAATAGTATCAGGTGCAAAGAGTCCAAGCGACAAGCGGAGCTTGCCATTTTCATCTAGAAGGGCATCCCATTTCACTTTTGTCTTGTAGGAACCACCTTGTTGCAATTCCAAACCTGCAAAAACATCATACTGACTACGTCCAAGCCATTTTGCCATAGTTACAGAGTAGTCATTTTTCTCTTTGGTCCAGTTAAAGTTGGCAAAGAAGTGATCCGCAGGGACTTTGTCTCCCTCTTTTTCCATGAATTGGTAATTGTATTCACCCAAACCATCTTCATGATAGCGACCATATTCATAGGTCATGGCATCATACCAAGAATATTTCACTGGATGATTGACTTGAGCCGAATATTCCTTGGTATAGAGCATGAAGTCACGCATTTTCTTACCAAGAGGCGTTACGATATCTCCTGTTGTTTCTTGGTTGATAAAATATCCATCAAATCCATAGTATTTAGCCAAATCAACCAACTTACGAGCGATAGGGAAAGTTCCGTCTTCGTCTTGTTTAAGGGCTTCGGCAAATTTTTCTTGGTCTGCAATACTATTAGACCAGTTGAAGAAGAGTGTACCCAATACAGGGACCCCATTACGGTGACCAGCATCAATCACGTCCGGAGTTGGAACGAGCCCTTCCCAGAAGACCATTGAATTCAAATATTGCCAGTAGTCAAAAGCATAGGCTTTAAACTCTTCACCACCTACAGAAGCATGGTCTTTAGCCTTAGAGTTGGTATTGGCAAGAGCTTCAACCTTGGCATCCTTATTGGCTTTTTCGTTGACTACATGCCCACGGTAACGTTTAGCCAATTCAACTGAAGAACGATTAATAGCGTCGTCTTCACGGGCACCCGGTTCCCATTTCAACAAATCTTCCCAAGTGTCAAACTTAATTTCTTTTGGTCGAAGACTTTTTTCTTCTTTCTTAGGAACATCTGAAACAGTTGCTTTCTCTTCAGCCTTATTTTCTGTAGCCACAGGTGCTTCTTCAACCTTATTTTCTGTAGCTACAGGTGTTTCTTCAGCCTTAGGCGCTTCAGCAACCGGACTAGCTACTTCCTTATCAGCTGCAGTCAATTGGTCCAAGGTTGGTTTTTCTTCTGAAATAGGTTGTTCACTAACCTTGTTTTCTGTCTCTTCCAACTGCTTTAATACCTCAGGTGAAGCTGTAGTTGGTTGCTCTGATGTGGCAGGCGATGCTTGCTCTGTAGCCACAGCAGTAGTCTTTGTTTCATTCGCCGGGATTGCAACTTCTTCTGCTAGAGCTTGGTTGGCAAATAAAACCGAACCAATCATCAAAGAGCAGGCACCCACTGATAATTTTCGAATACTATAGCGGCAACGTTTTTCAAAAAATGGATTCTTCATTTTTTCCCCTTTCACTTCCAAAAAGTAAGCGCTTTATTTTTATTTTAAAAAAGTAACTGCCCTTAAAATAGCAGAACTGTTCATTTTTATTTTACGCTATTTATAAGTAGAGTCAACAGTCATCCTAAAATATCTATAAAGGGGTGAATAAATGATATAAATTAGACAATCAATTACCTTTTTTTACATTTTAATGATATTTTTCTAAAAAAATACGTTTACTACTTGTTAGATTGCTTAGAATCCTTTAAAATAGAATGGGAGAAATTCCGCGATTAGTTTTCGGAGGGAAAATAAAATGTCCATTAATTGGCAGGAAATTGCATTTCACTTTTTAGGTGGCCTGGGACTATTCTTATATAGTATCAAAACCATGGGGGACGGTTTGCAACAAGCAGCTGGAGATCGTCTTCGATTTTACATTGACAAATATACTAGCAATCCTTTCTTTGGAATTTTAGTTGGAATTGGGATGACTGCCCTGATTCAATCGAGTTCAGGTGTTACGGTTATTACAGTTGGTCTGGTTAGCGCTGGACTATTGACTTTACGTCAGGCTATTGGGATTGTTATGGGAGCCAATATTGGAACAACCGTCACATCCTTTATCATTGGTTTTAAATTGGGAGACTACGCATTACCTATGCTCTTTCTCGGAGCAGTCTGTCTCTTCTTCACAAAAAATAGAACCATCAATAACATCGGACGAATTGTCTTTGGTGTCGGTGGTATCTTCTTTGCCCTCAATCTTATGAGTGGCGCTATGGAACCCCTTAAGGATTTACAAGTCTTTAAAGACTACATGGTAGAACTTAGTAAAAATCCAATCTTGGGTGTTCTTGTCGGAACAGGTTTGACCCTTCTGATTCAAGCCTCCTCAGCGACCATCGGGATTCTACAAAATCTCTACGCTAGCAATCTGATTGACCTTCAAGGAGCCCTACCAGTGCTCTTTGGAGATAACATTGGAACAACCATCACTGCTATTATCGCTTCCTTGGGTGCTAATATTGCAGCCAAACGTGTGGCAGCAGCCCATGTGGCCTTTAACGTTATCGGGACTGTTATCTGTATTATCTTCCTCGTTCCATTTACAGGCTTAATCCAATGGTTTGAGAGCTTCTTAAATCTAGCACCAGAAATGACCATTGCCTTCGCCCACGGAACCTTCAACATTACCAATACAATCATTCAGTTTCCATTCATCGGAGCTCTTGCCTTCATGGTAACCAAACTTATCCCTGGAGAAGACGAAGTTGTCAAATACGAGCCACTTTACCTTGATGAGCAACTGATCAAACAAGCTCCATCTATCGCTCTTGGAAATGCTAAAAAAGAGCTTCTACACTTGGGTAATTATGCTGCGAAAGCCTTTGACCTCTCCTACGACTATATCATCAACTCTAATGAAAAAGTTGCAGAAAAGGGACATAAGACTGAAGAAGCTATCAATACCATTGATGAAAAATTGACTCGTTACCTCATTAGTTTATCTGGTGAAGCTTTGAGCCAAAAGGAAAGTGAAGTCTTAACAAATATCCTTGACTCTTCACGAGACTTGGAACGTATCGGAGACCACGCAGAAGCCCTGCTCAATCTTAACGATTACTTGCAACGCAAGAATGTTCAATTCTCTGAGGCTGCCTTAGAAGAACTAGCAGAGATTTATCTTAAAACTAGTGATTTCGTCAAAGATGCTCTCGAGAGTGTGGAAAACAACGACCTCGAGAAAGCTCAAGCTCTTATCGAGCGACACGAAGACATCAACAACATGGAACGTGTCCTTCGTAAGACTCACATCAAACGTCTAAATAACGGAGAATGTTCTACCCAAGCAGGTGTCAACTTTATCGATATTATTTCACACTACACTCGTGTATCTGACCACGCTATGAACCTTGCTGAAAAGGTCTTGGCTGAACAAATTTAAGATAAAAAAATGCTTTGATTCTTTCGAATCAAAGCATTTTAAATAGCTCTCCAATCATAAAGGAAGATGCGGCTGCACCCCTGTATCTCGCTTCTTCCTTTTTGATAAAGCGGGCCAGATTGACTAACTCTGGCGCTGGGGTCTTGGGATTCTTGAGAAGTTCAATAGTGACCAGACCCGATAGCCGTACTGCTAGCAAGCGCTCATTGGTACTGGGCAATTGCTTAGCAGTTTCTAGGAGCGCAGCCACTAGATCTTCACTTAGGTTTTGACGGGCATTATTGTATAGATCCCGTATCAAGGTTTCTAGGTTTGGTTCTTCCATCCCTATTACCTCCGTCATTTCTGTTTAATAATTTTTGATTAAATCTACTGTAGAACGATCCAATTTTTTAACTAAGGCTTGTAAGAAAGCTTGAGCTTCAAGAAAATCGTCCATAGCATAAAGGGTTTGGTGAGAGTGGATATAACGGGCACAAACACCGATTGTTGTTGATGGGACACCACCATTTTTCAGATGAGCTGCACCTGCGTCAGTTCCACCTTTTCCACAGTAGTATTGGTACTTGATTCCAGCTTCTTCAGCTGTCGTCAAAAGGAAATCCTTCATACCTGGGAGAAGCAAGTGACCTGGATCGTAAAAACGAATCAAGGTTCCATCACCAATCTTACCTTGACCACCATAAACATCACCAGCAGGTGAACAGTCAACTGCCAAAAATACTTCTGGATCAAATTTAGTTGTTGATGTATGGGCACCACGAAGTCCGACTTCTTCTTGGACATTGGCACCAAGATAAAGTTCATTGCCTAGTTTTTGACCTGACAAGTTTTCTGCCAATTCACTAACCATGAGAACTCCGTAACGGTTATCCCATGCTTTTGAGATAATATTTTTTTCGTTAGCTGTTAGGATTGCGCTACTATCTGGAACGATGGTGTCTCCTGGGCGGATACCAAAACTTTCAGCCTCAGCCTTATCCGCAAAACCACCATCAAAGACGATATCTGAAATAGCTGGCATGGTTGGTCCGCCTGTCCCACGAGTCAAATGTGGAGGTACTGAACCTGAGATGACTGGAATTTCACGTCCTTGGCGCGTAAAGAGTTTAAATCGTTGGCTGCTGACAACCATCGGGTTCCAACCACCGATTTCAACTACTCGGAAGGTTCCATCTGGTTTTATTTCACTTACCATAAAACCAACTTCATCCATGTGAGATGCTACCAAGACACGAGGTGCATCGACTGCTTCTGAATGTTTGATACCAAAAATACCACCTAGGCCATCTGTTACCACTTCATCCATGTGAGGAGTTATTTTCTCACGAAGATAAGCGCGTACAGGTGCTTCATGACCTGAGATAGCAGAAAGTTCTGTTACTTCTTTGATTTTAGAAAATAATGTTGTCATTTCTATCCCTTCTTTCTTTCAACCATTTTACCACTTTTTATAGGAGAAGTGTAGTGAAAATCATCAATCTATAGATCTATCTACACCAAAAAAGAATCACGACTGTGATTCTTTTTATTTTGAATTTCTCTTTAAAGAAAAGTGATCTGGTACGGGGTCCTTACCTATTTCAGACCAAGGATGACATCGTAATATCCGTGCCAATCCCATCAGAACCCCCTTAAGTCCATGCTTTTCAATAGCCTGAATCATGTAGTTTGAACAAGTAGGCTCAAATCTACAAGAAGGTGGGAATGCTGGGGATATAAAGCGTTGGTAAAAGCGCACAGGCGCAATTAAAATTCGTTTCATTATTTATTAGTTGTTACAGCCATGGTATGTAGTTGGCTGATTTCTTTTTTGTTAAGACGACGGGATTCTCCTGGACGGAGACCTGTCAAGTCTAGGTGCCCAAAACGTGTCCGTGATAACTTATCCACTTGGAGGCCAACAGCTTCAAACATCTTTTTAACCTGGTGATTGCGCCCTTCATGGATGGTCAACTGTACCACAGAGCGATTTTTAACCGGATCTACTTTGAGAATTTCGTAAACAGCTGGCTTGGTCTTTTTGCCATCAATCTCTACTCCACGAGTCAAAGGACGGAGATTTTCTTTATTGGCAATTCCTTTCACACGCGCAACATAGACCTTATCAATCTCATTACGAGGATGAATCATCTCATCTGTAAAGTCACCATCGTTGGTCAAAATCAAGACTCCAGACGTATCCCAGTCTAAGCGCCCCACAGGATAGATGCGCTCTTTCACATTGGGCAAAAGATCGACAACTGTCTTGCGGCCCTTATCATCTGTCACGCTAGAAATCACACCGCGCGGTTTGTTAAGCAGATAGTAGACTTTTTCTTCGTTATAGATTGGTTGACCTTCAACTTCGACCTTGTCGCCTGACTTGATGGTCGTTGCTAGTTCACGCACGACTTGACCGTTAACCGTCACCAAGCCTTGCTTGATCAACTCCTCTGCTTTTCTCCTACTGGCCACTCCTGCGTGGGCAATATATTTATTGATTCTCATCTTCTTCTATCCTTTCACCAAATAATTGGCTTTCTTGTGCTTGAATTTCAAGCTCATCAATCACAGGCAATTCTTCCAAATGGTTAATACCCATGTAATCTAGAAAATAATCCGTCGTTACATAGAGATTAGGTCGTCCAAGAACTTCTTTTTTCCCATCTTCTCGTATCAAATCGAAGGCCTGTAACTTAGCTATAGCTCCGCTTGAATTAACCCCACGAATAGCATCGATTTCTATACGTGTGATAGGTTGCTTATAAGCAATGATGGACAAGGTTTCAAGGGCAGCCCGAGATAGACTCTGGTTAATGGGCGCCTTAGAATATTCCTTCAAAATAGCTGCAAATTGAGGCTTGGTCACCAATCTGTAGGCCCCTCCTGTCTCAATCAGTGCCAAACTAGAATCCTGGTCTTTTTCATACTTTTTGGCTAATTTTTCTAAGCTTTGCTGAATTCCTGTTGGTGGTAACGATAAGAGTTCTGCCAACTGGCGAGCCCTAATCCCATCTTCACCTGACACAAACAGGAGTGCTTCTATTTTTGCTAAAGTACTCATACTTCCTCTCTATCAAGCCTGACTTTGCTCTACTTGATTTTCCTCATTCTTTTTCATGAGATAGATATCTCCAAAACTCTCTTTTTGAATCAAGAGAATTTCTTGGGTTTTAATCAACTCCAAGGTCGCCAAAAAAAGTGTAATCACCTCTTGTAAATCCTTGGTTTCTTTAAACAAATCCTGCAGGCATAGTTGCTGCCCCTCTACCAAGGCTTCCCGAACAATGACCATCATATCCTCAATCTTATACTCATCTCGTAAAATGGTTGTATGGTTTTTCGAGAATTCTTCCTTTTTCTTGGTCAGTAAGGTTGAAAAGGCTAAGAAAAGATCAATCGTGGTCTTATCATGCACAAGTTCTGCATCCTCGTAAATCAACTCTGTCGGTGCTTTAGAATAATACTGGGCTCGATCCTGGTGCTTAGCTTCTAACTGCTCTCCCAAAAGTTTAAACTTGCGGTATTCTTCAATCTGAGAAAGGAGATCCTGCTCTAGGTCATCCTCTAAATCAGACACTTCCGCAACCTTTGGCAAGAGCTTACGACTTTTGATCAGCATCAGTTGGCTAGCCATTACCATATATTCACCTGCCACTTCTAAACGCATGGCTTGTAAGGTTGATATGTAGGCTAGATACTGCTCAATAACTTCTGTAATCGGTACATCATAGATATCCATCTGATACTTTGAAACTAAGTGTAAGAGCAAGTCCAAAGGCCCTTCAAAATCTTTTAATTTAATATCCATTATCTATATTTTTCTAAGGTCATGACTGTTTTTAATCCCAATTTTTTGGCGATTTCATACAAGTCAACCTTCTCTTCAATTTGTCTCAGTATAAACTGTTCTCTCAATCCTTGAGCCGATAAATCTGCAAAACCTTTTTCCTTTAGAAAGGCTTCTAACTGACGAAAGGCCCATTGACGAGAGTATCGCTTACCAGTTTTTTCAAAGAGGTAGGTCTGTCCCATCAAGGGTTCTAACTCTGCAAGTAATTTTGTGGGAAGACTCAAGATTCTTTGTTGAGAGGCTTTATTGATTCTCAACACTTGAAAATCTAGATTCACATCACTTATTTTTATGGTTAGAATTTCACTAGGCAAGAGGCCTAATTCAACTATCAATAAGGCTATTAAACGCCCTTCTGGATAGGTACTTTCTTGCCAGAAAGAACTCAAGTCTAAAAGCTCTGACTTGACTTGTTTTTTCTCAGCCTGTTTCGGCAATTCTAAACGATAAAAGGTGTCAATCTTTCCTTTCTGGTATAAAAAGAAGAGAAATTGATTACAAGCAGAAACTTTACGCTTTTGGGCACTAATTTTAAAATTTGATAGTTGAGCTTGGTAGATTTTTAAACTTGTCTCAGAAATTCGTTCTCCAATAAGATCTAAAAACTGCTCCAAGTCATATTTATAAGACTGTTTAGAATTACTAGATAGATTTTGCTTTTCTTCTAAAAATGTTAAAATCCATTCTCTCATTTGCTTCGAATCTCATATTCCTTACTAAAATCATGCAGGAGGGCATTGACAGCCTTGAGGATTGACTTTCGCGTGATAATCCCTTGGAAAAGACCATCCTTACCAACCACTGGCAGGAAAGACTCATCCACTAGCTTATGTAAAACATCCGTCAATGTATAGTTTGGATTAACTACCGCGACATCCTTCTTTGTCATGTGAACAATATCCATATCCGCCATGACTTCCTGACTCAAACCCTGCTCCATTTGATATGCAAAAATATCTCTAAGCCCTATGGTCCCAACAAATTTTTTCTCAGCAGTCACTACTGGTACTCTGGTATAAGTCATCTGGCTTAGAAGGAGAGTTGCATGATCTGCATTGTGAGTATCAATCAAGACTGCCAAATTTTCAGCAGGTGTCAAAAAGGTTTCCTCTTGCTCCAATAAGAAGAGTTCAAATTCCTTAGCGATCATCGAGTGAACTCCTTGGACAAGCCTGGATACACCTCATGGTCACGTGTCAAAAAGTTTACTTTATAGTAGCTATCATCAATCTCTACACGGGCATAGAGGCATTCTCTGATAGTCCCACGTGGCTGACTGATAGAACCTGGATTTAGAAAGAGGGTCTTCCCTTCCATCCAAGCATTTGGCACATGCAAGTGACCATAGAGACAGATATCAGCATCTTCCTCTTGGGCCCAAAAATCTAATTTTTGGAAATTGAAGTTAATGTCAAATAAGTGTCCGTGAGTTTGGATAATCTTGGTAGGCCCAAGTTGAGTCACCAAGCGTTCTGGGTAACCTGCATAAAAGTCCATGTTACCTTTGACGACCTGAATGCCCTCCCAGAGGGGTGAGTCGGGACGGAGTTCTGAGTCTCCATCGTGAAAAATGGCATCAACTTTACCCAGATAGCGGTCACGAATTTCTTCCACAATCAAGCTATCTCCATGAGAGTCGCTCATTACAATGATGGTTTGCTTTGCCATGATGGAAATACCTCCAAAAGTTTCTTAACGGCTAAGGCACGGTGGGATTGACTATTTTTTTCTTCAAGGGTTAATTCAGCTGATGACTTGCCTGTTTCTCCTACTAAGAAGAGCGGATCATAGCCAAAACCATTTTCCCCCTTAGGTTCAAAGTTAATATAACCTGGCCAGTCAGCTTCGACAACCAAGCTTTCCTTACCTGGACTAGCTACGACCAAGGTTGTGTGGAATTGTGCCGAACGGTCCTTGAGTTCAAAGACCATGGCTAATTCGTGCAAGAGTTTAGCATTGTTTTCCTGGTCAGTGGCTCCCACCCCTGCAAATCGAGCTGACCAAACGCCTGGCAATCCACCGAGGACATCGACTTTAAGACCAGAATCATCTGCTAGAACCATCTTGCCTGTCAATTTGGAGATGGTTTCAGCCTTAAGGCGAGCATTTTCTTCAAAGGTCATACCAGTTTCAGCAACTTCAGGTAGATCTGGGTAATCATTGAGATTCTCCACATCATATCCAAGTTTGTCAAAGATAGCACGAAATTCCTTGGTCTTCCCTTCATTACGAGTCGCTATCAACAAGGTTTCTCTGACTTTGTTAGTCTCAAAGAAATCTTGGACATTAACCCCTTCTTTAGGCAATTCAACATACAAGAGTTGCCCATTTTCAACTAAGAGCAAAGCCCCCTGACGTTGAATGACTTCCAAGTTTCGACCGGCTTCTGCATTTAAAATCTCAACGATAAAAGATAGCAAGCGGAAGTTGGAAGACCAGCGCATTACCGTAATCGTGATTGGAAAACCATTTTCCTCATCACGGAAAATACGAGCCAAATCCATAAAATCGAGATCAAGAGGATCTTTTATGAGGCTATAGATTCCACCGTAGACGTCCCAGACACCTACATACCAGTCCTGGTCGTCCTTATATTCATAAATTTTGTTTGTCATAATGTTACATGCTCCACATGAATCTCTTTTTCTAGCCATTCCGCTCCAATCTGAGTAAAACTATGGCTATTTGCAGTCGTATAAAAACGGTGTTGTAGAGGCCCTGCATCGCGGCCACGATTAATCTCGAAATAATTGAGTAAGACAGAGATATCCCGCACGCACTCTGCACCACTATCAATCAGTTTTACCTCTGGTCCCATCACATTTTGGATAATGGGTCTGAGAAGCGGGTAGTGGGTACAGCCCAGAATCAAGCTGTCTACCTTGCCCACTAATGGACGCAGGGTTTCATAAACTACTTTCTTGGTCACACTGGTTGAAAGGGCACCAGACTCAACCAAGGGAGCAAACTTAGGGCAGGCCAAACTTTCAACTTGCAAATTTGGATCTAGGTCATGAATTTTTTGACGATAGATATCTGATTGTACTGTCATCGGTGTTCCAATCACACCGATTCTCCCACCCTGACTAGCTTTGATAGCAGCTGAAGCGCCCGGTAAGATGACACCCAGGACAGGGATATCCAACCTAGCCTTAACTTCTTCCCAAACAACTGCTGTTGCAGTATTACAAGCGATGACAATCATCTTGACATCCTTAGTCAAAAGAAAGTTGACCAACTGCCAAGTATATTCACGAATTTGCTCAGCAGGACGAGGCCCGTAAGGTGCCCGTGCTGAATCTCCAATATAGACGATTTCTTCATGAGGAAGCTGGCGCATGAGCTCACGTACAACGGTCAAGCCTCCAACGCCCGAATCCAAAAAACCAATTGGTCGATTATCCATACAGTCTTCTTTCTAGTCTTATTTTTCTGATTGATAGTTCATTATCATTACATTTCTCGCTGAAATTTCTGACAGTCTGGTAAACTCCAGACTATCTCCCTCTTAATCATAATCAAATATCAATAGAATGCAAGGAAAAAGTCTTATCCTTAAATATCAGTTGAACATAGTGAGAAGTCTGGAATTTTCATCCCAGACTTTTCCTATTTATTTCTTTTTATTGTTAGCAAGGGCTGCTTTTTGTTGGCGAATGATTTGGTGGTACACTTGTTGTACCTTAGCTTCGCTTGGCTTTTGACCATTTGCACTCAACAGAGTACGAACTGCTTCTGCATTCAAACGTGGGTTATCAGCAAATTCTTTTTCAATTTGCTTGCGTACCAAGTACATTCCTCCAAGAGCTCCACCTAGAAAAGCTAAAACAATCAAGACAATTGCTAAAATAAGGTCCATAATATTTCTCCTGTTTCTTTTTGAATCTTCTATATTATACCATAAAGTCCCACGCCTGACTAGTTTGATTTACGCTTTCAAAAGGGTCGGGCATTACTCAGATTCTTTTTCAGCTCTAATCTTTTTTAATTCAATAAAATTAAAAAAGAACTAAAATTTGGTAAAATAATTCAGTTTTTCCTAAAAAACCTTGCATTGAATCGATTTATTTGCTATATTAAGATTATACAAAACAAAGGAAACATCTTTCTGCAAGGCTTATTTTTTTTTACAAGAAAATGTATGCGCTTACAGATTTAAGAAGGGAGTTTTTATGAAGAAGAGCTATTGGGAAAAATCCTGTAAGTATAGCATCCGAAAATTGACCGTTGGAACTGCTTCTGTTCTACTGGGAGCTGTTTTTCTAGCAACACAGAATGTAGCTGCCGATGGCATCGAAGTGAAAGAAAATCAAGCAAGTGTCAGTGAGACTACGGTTCAAGTGAATACAAAAGTAGAGGAACCCACTCAAGAGGGTAAGGAAAATCAACCAAGCACAGAAAATCAAACCTCTACTGAATTAGCTGACAAAGAGGTAAAACCTGAAAAGGAAACACCTCAAATACATCATCAATCAGAGACTAACGCTGTAGTTGAACCTTCTGAAAATAAGGAGAGTGAAAAACCAGAACTTCCTATGACTAAGCAAGAAAACTATCAACTTCATTACGACCAACCAACCGCTCCTTCTTATGACGGCTGGGAAAAACAAGCCCTGCCAGTCGGAAATGGAGAAATGGGGGCAAAAGTTTTTGGGCTCATCGGTGAAGAAAGAATCCAATACAATGAAAAAACTCTCTGGTCTGGTGGACCGCAACCGGATAGCACCGATTACAATGGAGGGAACTATCAAGACCGCTATAAGGTCTTAGCAGAAATTCGTAAGGCATTAGAAGAAGGAAACCGCCAAAAAGCAAAACAATTAGCGGAGCGCAACCTCGTCGGACCAAACAATGCTCAGTATGGTCGTTACTTATCTTTTGGTGATATCTTTATGGTCTTTAACAACCAAAAGAAAGGCTTGGAGAATGTTACCGACTATTATCGTGGCTTAGATATTTCTGAGGCCATCTCGACCACTTCTTATACCCAAGACGGTACAAACTTTAAACGCGAAACCTTCTCTAGCTATCCTGACGATGTTACTGTGACCCACTTGAGTAAAAAAGGGGATAAAACCCTTGATTTTACACTCTGGAATAGCTTGACTGAAGATTTGATTGCGAATGGTGACTACTCCTGGGAATATTCGAATTATAAACAAGGAGCAGTTACGACTGATTCTAATGGTATTTTGCTCAAAGGAACGGTCAAAGACAATGGTCTGAAATTTGCTTCCTATCTCGGAATCAAGACAGACGGACAAGTCACTGCACAAGATGGCTATTTGACTGTCACCGGAGCCAGCTATGCGACCCTTTTACTCAGTGCCAAGACCAACTTTGCTCAAAATCCAAAAACCAATTATCGCAAGGATATTGACCTAGAAAAAACTGTTAAGTCTATCGTAGAAGCTGCCAAGGAAAAAGATTATGAAACCCTAAAAAATAACCACATCAAGGATTATCAGAGTCTCTTCAATCGTGTTCAACTAAACCTTGGCGGTAGCAAGTCTAGCCAAACTACAAAAGAAGCTCTGCATACCTACAACCCAGAAAAAGGGCAAAAACTAGAAGAGCTCTTCTTCCAATACGGACGTTATCTACTCATTAGTTCTTCTCGTGACCGGACAGATGCCCTTCCTGCCAACTTGCAAGGAGTCTGGAATGCTGTAGACAATCCACCTTGGAACTCTGACTACCACCTCAATGTCAATCTACAAATGAACTATTGGCCTGCCTACATGAACAATCTTGCAGAAACGGCTAAGCCAATGGTCAATTATATTGATGACATGCGCTACTATGGTCGTATCGCTGCTAAAGAATATGCAGGTATCGAATCCAAAGAAGGCCAAGAAAACGGTTGGTTGGTTCATACTCAGGCAACACCATTTGGCTGGACAACTCCAGGTTGGAACTATTACTGGGGTTGGTCTCCTGCTGCCAATGCTTGGATGATGCAGAACGTCTATGACTACTACAAATTCACCAAGGATGAAACCTATCTCAAAGAAAAGATTTATCCAATGCTCAAGGAAACAGCCAAGTTCTGGAATTCCTTCTTGCACTACGACAAATCTAGTGACCGTTGGGTTTCTTCTCCATCCTACTCACCAGAGCATGGAACTATCACGATTGGGAATACATTTGACCAATCTCTAGTTTGGCAACTCTTCCACGACTATATGGAGGCAGCCAATCACCTGAAGGTCGACCAAGACTTGGTGACAGAAGTGAAGGCTAAATTTGACAAGCTCAAACCACTTCATATCAACCAAGATGGCCGAATCAAGGAATGGTACGAAGAAGACAGTCCTCAATTCACTAATGAAGGAATTGAAAACCATCACCGTCACGTTTCTCATCTAGTTGGACTCTTCCCAGGTACTTTATTTGGCAAAGATCAGCCGGAATACCTGGAGGCCGCACGCGCAACCTTAAACCATCGTGGAGATGGTGGTACCGGTTGGTCTAAGGCTAATAAAATCAACCTCTGGGCTCGTCTCCTAGATGGAAATCGTGCCCATCGTTTATTGGCAGAACAACTCAAATCCTCAACTCTAGAAAACCTCTGGGATACGCACGCGCCTTTCCAAATTGATGGGAACTTTGGTGCAACCAGTGGAATGGCAGAAATGCTCCTTCAATCTCACACCGGCTACATTGCCCCATTACCAGCCCTTCCAGATGCATGGAAAGATGGTCAAGTCTCAGGCCTAGTAGCTCGTGGTAACTTTGAAGTCAGCATGAAATGGAAAGAAAAGAATCTTGAAACGCTATCTTTCATTTCTAATGTGGGTGGAGACTTAGTCGTAGACTATCCAAATATCGAAGCTAGCCTTGTCAAGGTAAACGGCAAGGAAGTACAAGCTACCCGCATCAAAGACAACCGTATTCAACTTACGACACAAAAGGGCGATGTCATTACCTTTGAAAACTTCCCTGGTCGTATTACTCGTCTGACTGCCCAACGAAAAGATTCAACGACTGCAGAACTTAATTTCAATGCTGTTGAAGGGGCGACTCATTATGTCATCCATCGGGAAAGTAGAGATGAAACTGGTCAAACTTCTACTGTCCGTGAGTTTACAACAAACCAAACTCGCTTTATCGACCGTTCTATTGATTCAAGCCATGCCTATACTTATACCGTTAAGGCTATACTAGGAGACCGTTCAACACCTGTTTCTGATGTTGCTTCAATCTCCGCCTTTAGTGAGCTCATGGACGATCGTGACTCTCGCATTCAGTATGGCGCTGCCTTTGGAGACTGGTCTGACTCAGAACTCTTTGGCGGAACAGAAAAATACGCCGACATCTCAAATGGAAATTATTCCGATAAAGATGCAACAGCAACCATTCCTTTCAATGGACCTGGTATTGAAATCTACGGACTCAAATCTTCTCAATTAGGACTTGCTGAGGTTACAATCGATGGCAAATCTGTTGGTGAGCTTGATTTCTATACAGATGGAGCTACTGAAAAGGGTGTCCTAATCGGTCGTTATACAAATCTTTCTTCAGGCCCTCATCTCATGACTATCACTGTTAAGCGTGAACATAAGGGACGTGGAAGTGAACGCTCAAAAATTTCCTTAGACTACTTCAAGGTCTTCCCAGGTCAAGGAGAAACAGTTGAGAAGATAGATGATCGTGATTCTCGTATCCAGTACGGATCGGCATTTAAAGACTGGACTGATGCGGAACTCTATGCTTCTACAGAGAAATATGCAGATATTAACGCAGATGATAGTCTCGCTCCTGAAGCAACTGCAAGAATTCCATTCTCTGGTACAGGTATCCGTATCTATGGACTGAAAACTTCAGCTCTTGGCAAGGCACTTGTGACACTCGATGGAAAAGAAATGCCAAGCCTTGACTTTTACACTGCCGGAGCTACCGAAAAAGGAGCATTGATTGGAGAGTTTACTAATCTAGCAGATGGCGACCATGTCCTAACTTTGAAAGTAGACCCAGATTCTCCAGACGGTCGAAAGAAAATCTCCCTTGATTCATTCGATATTCTAAAAGCTCCATCAGTATCATTAGATACACCAAGCCTCGAACCTATAAAGGTAGAAGATAAGACAGTTACCCTAACTTTACCAACTGGTAACTGGGATGCTGTTGCTGTGACATTCCCTGGTGTTACAGATCCCCTAGTCCTAAGAAAAGTCGATGAAGATCATCTTGTCACTTCTGGCGAGCAAACTGTATTAAGCATAAAGGATAACAAGGTAGAAATCGACATTCCTGAAACTACGGAACGTAAAACTGGCAATCCAATAGAAGCTTATGCTATCCTAGGAGAAACACGAAGCAGTACTATTGTAACAGTCTTTCCAAAAGGGGAAACTGCACCTATAGAAGATCCAGTTGTTACAAGCAAAGGTGACGATCCTGCTCCAGTAGTAACCATTCCTGAGCACACTGAACCTATCGGTACTGCGGGAGAACAAGCAGCGCCTACCGTAGATATTCCTGAATATACTAAGCCTATCGGTACTGCGAGCGACCAAGCAGCGCCTATTGTAGATATCCCTGAATACACTGGGCCTATCGGTACTGCAGGGGAACAAGCAGCGCCTACCGTAGATATTCCTGAATATACTAAGCCTATCGGTACTGCGAGCGACCAAGCGGCGCCTATTGTGGATATTCCTGAATACACTGGCCCTATCGGTACTGCGAGCGACCAAGCGGCGCCTATCGTGGATATTCCTGAATACACTGGCCCTATTGGTACTGCGAGCGACCAAGCGGCTCCTATCATCTCTCTTCCTGAGTTTAAACTCAAAGTCTTAAAAGACCAGACTACCGGAGTTCAAGTCATCAGTGGAGCAAATGAGCTAGGTGAAGCAAGTTATCTTGAAATCCAGAAAGTAGACAAGCAAGAACTCTTGGGCAAGAAATATGATGCCTACGACATTCAACTCAAGAATGAAAATGGTCAACTAATCCAAGCAAAAGGTGCTGTCCTCGTTCGATTACCAATTTCTGGCACAGTCCAAGAATTCTATCGCTTCAGTTCAGAAAAAGACTTGAAAGCACAAGATTTCACAATTCGTGATGGCATGCTTGAGTTTCTCACCATTGATTTGACTACTTATGCTATCGTCTACAAGACTGAAACAGAAGCCCAACAACCAAGCTCAAGTCAAATCGAAGAAGCTAGTCCATTAGCAAATAAAAACCAGCTCAATGGTGAAAATTCTACAAATGACAAACAACTTCCTGCCACTGGAGAAGAGGCCAGCCCACTCCTCTTCATGGCAAGTCTCAGCTTAGCTTTAACTGCAGCCTTCTTGCTAAAAGGTAAAAAAGAGTGATCCCAATAAATCTATAAAGATTTAGATAAATAGAAAAAGGATGAGTAAATTACTCATCCTTTTGATTTCTTTCAGAGTCTTTTAAAATAAACTAAAAAGCCAGTTATAAATCCAGTTAAAAATCGAATATAACAAATTCAAAAGGAATTCATAAAAAAATAAACAAATGTGATACCAAATGAATTCTACAATCGTAATCAGTGGCTTGACTAGGATATAAAATAAAATATCCCAAATAAATTTCATTTTTTTTCTTCCTTTCTAGGAAGTCCCGCAATCCAAGGCAGAGCAGATATCATTTTATAAGCCGCAAGAAATTTAGCAACCTCTAGGGCTTTTGGCTCAGATTCCTTCTTCTCAGTCAGTACTTCCATTCCTTTTACCCAGAGGCATGTCCCAATAATTCTAGCCATTCCTGTAAAAAAATTTGGTTGGTTGTCCATGTGATTCTCCCCTAGTTCATGTCATTTCTAACAGATTAGTTCTTATTGTATTCAGTATATCAAATTTATATAGATTATCAAGTTTTTATCTGCAAAATAAAAAAGTTTCATAACCTTTCTAGAATAATACTAGGAAGATTATAAAACTTTTCATTAGTTCATATCTTTTTTATAGCGTTCCAATTCTGCTTGGTTAGCCCAAACATAATGTCCTGGACGAATTTCAACCATAGACGGTTTATCAGTTTCGTAGTCATGTTGGTCTGGATCATAGACTTTCAAAACTTTCTTACGTTCCAAGATTGGATCTGGAATCGGCACAGCTGATAAAAGTGCTTGTGTGTATGGATGAACTGGATTGTTAAACAATTCTTCAGTTTCAGCCACTTCAACAATAACACCCTTATAAATTACCGCGATACGATCAGAGATAAAACGAACTACTGACAAATCGTGGGCGATAAAGAGATAGGTCAAGCCCAATTCCTTCTGGAATTTCTTGAGCAAGTTCAAAACTTGGGCACGCACAGAAACGTCCAAGGCTGAAATTGGCTCATCCGCGATAACGAAATCAGGTTGCATAACCAAAGCGCGGGCAATCCCGATACGTTGACGTTGTCCACCTGAAAACTCATGAGGATAACGTGTCAAATGTTCAGCCAAAAGTCCAACTTCACTGATAATCTTTTTAACTTTTTCTTGTCTTTCTTCCTCATCCTTAAATAGATGGTAGTTATAAAGACCTTCAGAAATAATATAGTCAACTGTTGCACGTTCATTCAAACTAGCAGCAGGGTCTTGGAAAATCATTTGAATACGACGGATTACTTCAGCTTCTTGAGCTCGTGATTTTTTACCGTTGATCTTTTTACCTTCGAAGAGGATATCCCCTTTGCTGGTATTATTCAAACCGATAATTGCACGACCAATTGTTGTTTTACCACTACCTGATTCTCCAACAAGTGAGAATGTTTCACCTTTGTTGATAAAGAAGTTAGCATTTTTAACAGCTACAAACTTTTTGCTTCCTTCACCGAAGGAAATCTCTAAGTCTTTAATTTCTACTAATTTTTCAGACATTTCCTTCCTCCTAGTTTTCCAGATGAACAAGACCCATTCTCTCACGAATCTTGTCATGTAAATCTGCAATTACTGCTGGTTTTGCAACTTTTGGTGCTTGATCATGAAGTAACCATGTTTTAGCCCAATGAGTATCTGACACAGCAAATTGAGGTGCTTTTTCTTCAAAATCGATCTTCATTGCGTAATCTGAACGAAGAGCAAATGCATCACCTTTTAATTCTGTATATAGTGACGGAGGAGTACCTGGAATTGAATATAGTTCTCCTTTATCATCAGCTAACTGTGGCAAACTTGATAAGAGGCTCCATGTGTATGGGTGACGTGGATCGTAGAAGATTTCTTCAACTGTACCATACTCAACGATTTCACCAGCATACATAACCGCAACTTTGTCAGCAATACTTGCTACCACACCAAGGTCGTGTGTGATAAAGATTGTTGTAAAGTGATATTCATTTTGTAGAGACTTCAACAAGTCAATAATCTGAGCCTGAATCGTCACATCAAGGGCAGTTGTTGGCTCATCACAGATAAGAACATCCGGACGACATGCAAGAGCGATAGCGATAACGATACGTTGACGCATCCCTCCAGAATATTGGAATGGATACTCCTCAAAACGCTTTTCAGCATCAGGAATACCAACCTTATTCATGTAGTCAATAGCCATTTCTTTTGCTTCTTGAGCTGTTTTCCCTTGGTGTTTAATGATAACCTCAGTAATTTGGCTTCCGATTGTTTTGATTGGATCCAAACTAGTCATC
Source organism: Streptococcus infantis (assembly GCF_019929665.1). Lineage (GTDB taxonomy): Bacteria > Bacillota > Bacilli > Lactobacillales > Streptococcaceae > Streptococcus > Streptococcus infantis_H. The sequence goes on from NZ_JAHZPZ010000002.1 coordinate 410,323, forward strand.
GGATCTTGGAAGATAGTTGCAATCTTTGCCCCACGAATTTGTTCCCAATCCTTGTGAGACGAAAGTGCTGTTAGGTCTTGTCCACGGTAATCGATGCTCCCCTGAGCGATACGCCCGTTTTCTTCTAACATTCCTGTAAAAGTTTTTGTCAAAACTGATTTACCCGAACCAGATTCTCCAACCAAGGCAAGAACTTCTCCTTCAATCAACTCAAGAGAAACTCCGCGAATAGCGGTCAAAACTTTGTCACGAACATCAAATTCCACGACAATATCTTGAGCAGATAAAATTACATTTTTATTGTTCGTCATTTCTACTCCTATCTGTGTGTACGTGGATCACTAGCATCGGCTAAGTTTTGTCCAACAATGAAAAGTGATAAGGAAACCAAAACCAAAATTGTCAATGGAATCCAGAAGAGGTAGGCATTTGTAGTTACGTTCTGAGAATAATCTGAGATCAAACGTCCCAAACTTGGTACTGTGATTGGTAAGCCAAGTCCAAAGAATGATAGGAAGGCTTCATATGAGATAAATGCAGGGAGCATTTGTGACATAGTCGTAACAATAACAGATACCAATTGAGGCATGATGTTTTTTATGACGATTTTGTAAGTTGGTGTTCCGAGTGTACGTGAAGCAAGGTTGTACTCCAAATCACGGTAACGCATGATTTGAATACGGATTGAATAAGCAATACCAATCCATGTAGTCACACTCATGGCAAAAATCAAGTTCCAGAAACCTGCTCCGATAGAGTAAGTCAAAACGATAACGATCAATAGCGATGGAATATTGTTGATAACGTTGTAGACTTCCATCATGATACGGTCTACCGATTTTGAAATACCCCAAATTCCACCTACAATCACACCGATAACAAGGTTGATAAAGGTCGCAATTACAGAAATTAAGATAGAGTTACGAGCTCCAAACCAGACACCATCAAAGAGAGATTTCCCGTTACTATCTGTACCGAACCAATATTCACCATTCGGTTTGATATAGCGAGCACTAAAATCATTTACCTTACTTACATCGTTAAAGTCAAAATCTGAGAACATTGGATAGATGAAACTCATCAAAACGATGGCAATCAAGATACCGAGCATGATGACTGTTGATTTTTTCTTGAAAAACTGTCTAAAGACAGAACCCCAGTATGAATAGGCAGGAGTATCAATTGCTTCAGAGGCAAAATCATCACGTTTTACAAATTGAAATTTATCATTACTAATTGTAGACATTATTTGCCTCCTTTCTCTGTCAGTTTAATACGTGGGTCAATCATAGTCATCCAAATATCCCCTACAAATAATGAGAAGATAGAAATACATGTAAAGATAAAGACAAGACCAACAACCATATTGTTGTTTGATGCTTTTACAGAGTCAATCAGCATTTTACCCATACCAGGGAAAGCGAAGACTGTTTCTGTAAGAGTTGCTCCACTGATAACACCAATAATAGAACCTGGAATACCTGAAACGAGTGGTACCATAGCGTTCTTAAAGATGTGTTTGTTTGAAATTTCTTTCTCAGAAAGACCTTTTGCACGAGCAAAACGAACGAAGTCTTGAGATTGTAAGTCAATCATATAACGACGAATCCAAATTGCCATACCAGGTGCACCCAACAAGCCCAAAATCACTGCAGGAAGGACATAAGAACGCCAATCTCCAGCACCCAAAATTGGGAATGAATCAGGGAATCCGATAGATGAACCAATCAAACGAATGATATAAACCAAGGCAATGGTTGGAAGGGCAAGCAAGAAAGTCAAAACTCCTGTTGAGAAACTATCAATCCAAGTATTCTTGAATCGAGCCATTGCAGAACCAAGTGGAATTGCAATCGCGTATGAAATAGCAAGACCAATCAAACCTGTGATAGCAGAACTTGCAATCATTGAAGGATACTGATAATTGCTTTCAGTAGCTGTATAAGGATCATCCTTACCATAGTTTGCTACTTCACGTGCATCTGCTTGACTTGGAGATTTGTAGGTTCTTGAGTAAATGTTGACTGATGAAGTTTTCTTACCTGTTGGGAATTGAACTTCTGAAGTCTTGGTTTGTCCTTGACCTTGTGTGATAACTTGAAGAACAGGAGTATTGGCATAAGTTGGGTAAGAATCTCCTAGGTTCAAGTTCACAAAGTTCTGATGAACAAATGGGAACTGACTGTTGAAGTACAAGAGGTATTTATGTTTAGTCCCTGAACCTACTAAAGACCATCCGATAGCTGGATCGTTTTCAAAACGCAAATAACGCTCTAAGTTAGGATTTTCTGGGTCTTGAATCTTGTTTGTATGGTCAATATCAAGCAAGTTTGCATAGAATTTGAACACACGCTCGAAAATAGGGATTTCACGAGTAGCATAGAATTGTCCGCTCTCTGTAAACTCACCCAAAGTCCAACCGTTTCCAATTTGTTGGATGTATTTTTCGTAGATAGCTTTATTTGTATCGTTTGCATCAACGGTTACAGAAGGGTCAATGCTACTAGCTTTTTCCTGCAACTCTTTCGTATCGTAATATTCGATATAACCCATACGCTCAAAAACGGTATTTTCATAGTTATCACGTTTATCAGCTGTTGTTGCAATTTTATTGTAGTTAGTATCTTGTTTGAAGATCAACTTCCGTGGAACCATCGTATAGATGATTGTGTAAATCAAGGTCGTTACTAAAAAAATAGAAACTAACGACCGCAAGATACGCATAAAAACATATTTTTTCATATTATTTCCTTTAAAATCCCAAAAGAACCTTCTCCTCTTGGAGAGAAAGTTCTGATGAGCATTATTTATTTCACGTGGCTCGCTAATTCTTTTTGAGCTTTTTCATTTGATTCAGCTTTTTCTTTGAGCCATTTTTCACGAGCTTTTTGGTATTCTTCTTTTGTAAGAGGTTTTTCACCAACTTCAGTGTACTTCAAGTAACCTGAGGTTTCTCCTTTAAGACCCGCAACTGAGTATGAAGAAGTAAATGGAATAACTTTAGATACAAATGATACAGCAGTTTCTTTCGGACCTGCCATTACAGGAATTGTCAAACCGTTGTCTGTTAACCAAGCTTGTACAAGGGCATATTTTTCATAACGTTTTTGAACGTCTTGATTTTCTTTGTTTGCTTCATCAAGTAATTTTTCATAGTCAGACAAACCAAGTTTTTGGATAACTGATGCATCAGTATCTTTATCGATACCCATAATCAAACGAGTATTACCACCTTTAATCGTGAACTGGTCTAAGAAAGTTGATGGATCTTGGTAATCAGGATTCCATCCAGTCAAGGTATGAATATCCCAGTCTTGTTCTTTAGCTGTTGGAGCACTAAATGAAAGTGGTAATGCTTCTGCTTGAGTCATTTGTTGAAGATCGATGACAACATTGTCAGCTCCAAGTACGTTTTCAATAGACTGTTTAAGTGATTGAACACGGTTTACAACTGCTGTAGACTCTTGGATTGTTAGAGCATCCAAGTGAATTGGGAATTCTACCCCTTCTGCTTTCAAGCTTTCTTTTGCTTTAGCAAAGGCAGCTTTAGCTTTTTCTTCGTTGTAAAGACCATTTTGCGAATCAGCAAGCGATACGTTTGACCATGTGCTTGAGTTTGTCTTCGCAAGACTTTCTTCTACAAGTTTACCAAACTGTTTGTCTCCAACTTGAAGATCATATGGTGAGAATGTATTACGGATTGCAACTGCAGCACCATCTGTACCATTTGTCTGAGCTGAGTAAGAATTACGGTCTACCGCAAAGTTAAGGGCTTGACGGAATTCTTTGTTTAGCAAAGCTTTTCTTGTAGATTCTTTTTGGCTATCTGTTGTTTTTGAGGTATGGTTATAAGTTGTACGACCATAGTTCACACTTACAGTAGCGATAGCTGATCCTGGTTCGTTAAAGAAGATATTATCTTTGAACTCGGAAGCATATTTTTCATATGTTGAGCTAGTAGGATAGATACGAGCTTTACTGTATTGTCCTTCTGAGAATCCTTTAGCAACGATATCTTGGTCTTTCCCATCCCAGTAAGTAAATTTGATGTTTTGAATTTTAACAGCATCTTTATCCCAATAAGCGTCGTTCTTAGCCATTTCAATTGATGATTTAGCTGTGATTGATTTCAAAACAAATGGTCCATTGTACAAAATAGAAGATGGATCTGTAGGTGCACCAAAGCTTTCCCCTTTTGATTTAAGGAAATCTTCGTTAATTGGCATCATCACGCCGTTTGTTGTTTTGTCATTCCAGAAAGTTTCTGGTTGGTTCAATGTATATTCAAGAGTGTTGTCGTCAACTGCTTTTACACCAACCGTTGAAAAGTCGTTTGTTTCACCGTTAATGTAAGCGTTGAGTCCTTTAATTGAAGAACTAATAACTGACAAACCTTTTGATTTGCCTTCTACCGCGTGTTTCAAACCTGTCACAAAGTCTTGGGCTTTAACTGGAGCATATTCTTCTCCTTCAGCAGTAACCCACTTAGCATCCTTGCGGATCTTATAAGTGTAAGTCAAACCATCTTGTGAAACTGTCCATGATTCAGCAATCGATGGCACAAGGTTTCCATATTTATCATTAGCAAGCAAACCATCTACCGCATTTGTAGTGACAAAAGAAGTAGAGTCAACGTTGTTAACAACATAATCCAATGTTTCAGGATCAACTGAATAAACGTATTTATAATCTGATGCTAATTTTGTGTTGCTTGAACCTGCATTTGAATTTGAACATGCAGCAAGTACTCCGACAGCAAGCAAGGATACTCCCGCTACTGCAAGAATCCGACTTTTTTTCATATTTATAAACTCCTCGTTTTAAATTGTGGATATTGAAGATTATACCACAGTTTTTTTAAAAAGTAAACGAATTTTCAGAATATTTTGTCGCATGTTTTTTTAAACATTTGAATCTTATGTTTTCAGAAAAGAAAACTATTGACGAGAAACAATTTTCAAGGTATAATAATAAAAGTTAAGGCGGTATAGCCAAGTGGTAAGGCACGGCTCTGCAAAAGCTTGATCGTCGGTTCAAATCCGTCTACCGCCTTTTTTATACTATTTTATAGGAATTTATCCGAAAAGAAAGCCCGATTTTAAGGTTTTTTTTTATTTTTTTTAGGATAAAAAAGGATAACTTTAAAAAACTTTTGGGGCGAGTTTGGGGCGAGTTTGGGGCAAGGGTATTTTTTAGAGCTTGGATTTTAAATCCAAGCTTTCAGGGTAAACAAAAAAGACCGCTCAAAAAAGCTTTATCAGTTTTCTCTGATAAAGCTTTTGTTTTATTCAGTTTCTTCTTCTGATTCAAGTTCTTGAATTTGAACCTTAAGCTTGGTAACACGACCATTTTTTACCTTGTCATTTGTCAAGGTGATATGCTTGTTGCCACTATCTAACTCATAACTGAGTTTTTCTGATGTTGGAATAGTTCCCACACCTGTCAAATAATAACCAGCAATGGTATCTACATTGTCACTTTCAAGCTCGACATCAAAATAATCATTGAAATCGTTCAAATTCATTGTCCCTTGGACAATATGAGTGTCCTCGCCGATAGTATGAACATAGACTTCAGCACGGTCAGTTTCATCATCAATCTCACCAACAATCTCTTCAAGGAGATCCTCAAGTGTTACCAAACCAGCCATTCCTCCGTATTCATCAAGAAGAATAGCCATCTGTCTTTGTGAATTTCTTAGTTCTTTTAACAAATCGTCCACAAAAATGGTTTCAGGCACAAAGAGTGGATCTTGTAAGATTCGCTTCCAGACGATATTATCGAACCCACTGACAAAGGCTTCTTTAAGGAGACTCTTTGTATGAATCAAACCAATGACATTGTCCTTATCGCCGTCATAAACAGGAATTCGAGAAAAGTTTTGTTTTAAGATACTTTCGATAATGGTCTGAGTGTCATCTTGGATATCTACCATGAAAGCATCTGTTCGAGGAACCATGACTTCACGCGCCATAAGCTCATCTAGTGAGAAAATCCCCTGCAACATCTCGATTTCATCAGCATCCAAAGTTTCTTCGCTTTTAGTCAGCATGTACTCAATCTCATCACGAGTCATTTTTTCGTCTGCATCGTCAAATGTCATCGGCGTCAAACGGCTCAAAAGATTGGTTGATGCAGATAGCAACCAAACAAAGGGACTCACAATCTTACCGAGAGCAATAATAAATGGTACAGTTCGGATTGCCAAGGCATCCTTAAGATTTAGAGCAATGCGTTTAGGATAAAGTTCACCAAAAACGATAGAGATATAGGTCAAGAAAGCAAGTGACAGGAAGCTTGCGATTGCGTGCGCAGTTTCGCTATTTCCCATCCATGAGGCTATCAATTGTCCTAGAGAGTCTGCTAGTTTAGCCCCTGACAAGATTGTAATTAAAGTAATACCAACTTGAATGGTTGATAAAAAGTGATTGGGGTTTTCAAGTACCTTTAGCAAACGGATATAGCGTTTATCCCCCTCTTCAGCCTTTTGTTCAACACGTGAGCGACTAAGAGAAACCATAGCCATCTCTGTAGCAGAGAAAAAAGCATTTAAAAAGGTCAAAACAACTAATAATACAAATTGCAGTAACAAATCCTGACTGCTCGGGTCTTCCATTTTCCTTCTCCTAAAAAGTATAATTGTGACTATTATACCATATTTTTCAACTTCTACACATTAAATTGTGATTTCTATAGTAAATCCCCTACCGAAACAATAAGGGACCGACTATCTATTAGTTCTTTGTAACAGTTACTTTTCCTGTTCGGTAATCTAACTGAATTCCCTTTTGAACGTTAGGAACTACGACGTTAAACTCCAATTCACCATCAGATGATTTGGCTTCAATCTGAGATGCAGAAGGAACCAAATCTTCTTCTGTAGCGTAGAGCAATGTGACACGGTAACGCACGCGCTTATTTTGATCCAAAGCCTTTCGAACTAAACTTTCATAGTAGTTTTGTCCAGTCGAATCTTCTGCGCGTGCTTGGTTGGCCCAGGCTGTTTGTACAGCGATATTTTTGGGATTGCTAGTAGATGCATCAAAGCCATCTAAGCCACCAATCAAGGCATAGCCTAATAAATGTCCTCTATCTACAGCGTGATTATAAGTCCCTTTTAAGTTTTTGACCTGATGCCATCCTGCCGGGGTCCAAGAAGTTGAACCATTACCGGTTTCTTCACGATCTTTGTACTGTCTTGTTGCTTTTGACATGAGGGCGTTAGCCACAGTTGGAACCGTCTCCCCACCTACAGTTTTTGTCTTGTTATCAGCATAGGGTTTACTTGAAACCTTTGCATCTAAGTTCGTTTTGTTCCCATTTACGATAAAAGCACCTGATCCATTCCACTCAAGAGTACCCTTTATTTGTATTTTTACCGAATCAGTCAGTACACTCTCGGCCAGTTCTTGACTTGGAGTATCAAGCGACTGGGATTTTTGTTTTACTCGTGTTTGTGGTGCAGTGTTGGAAGACTGCATTTGTTTAATATAGTAGCTTCCTGCTGACAAGAGCAAAAAGAGCAAGAGGCCAATTAGGGCCTGACTTGTTTTTTTGTTCATACTTTCTCCTTCATTTCACTTCCTAGAAAAAGGCTGGTCACCCAGCCTATTTCCCTGTAAATTTCGCAATTAACTCATGCCACTTTTCTGGAGCTAAAATCGCCCATGGATCTTGGCCCTTGCCTAAGATACCGTAGCCAATCATCAAGCCAATTCCAAGTGCTAAGACACCTAAAAGTAAAACAATGATGACTAAAAGAAATCGACGCAACACATAAGATACTTCTTTATTCATCTTCATCTTCATCAGCTTCCACACTTACCCGTTCAATATTAGCTCCTAACTGAGCTAATTTTTCATGAAAACGATAATAACCTCTATCCAAATGGACAAGTTTCCCAACAACAGTCTCCCCTTCAGCTATTAAACCTGTCAGAATCAAGGCTGCACTGGCACGAAGGTCCGTAGACAGCACTTCTGCCCCTTGGAGAGGTTGCCCGCCAACGATACGAGCTGTATCACGGATAATCTCAGAATGCAAGCCCATGCGACGCATTTCCTCTAGATGTTGGAAACGATTCTCAAAGACTGTCTCAACCATAGTTGATTCTCCTTGAGCAACCGTCATAAGAGCAGTAAACTGCGCCTGCATGTCCGTAGGAAACCCTGGATGTGGTAAGGTCTTGACATAAACTGCTTTTAGTTTGTCTCGTTGAGAACGGATGCGGATTCCTTCATCCTCATCGATGACTTCAACACCCATTTCTTGTAATTTCGCCAACAAGGGACGGTTGTGTTCCCAGATAGCATCTTGAATCAGGACATCTCCACCTGTCATTGCAGCAGCAACCATGAACGTCCCTGCTTCGATGCGGTCTTGAACAACGTTATGGGTTGCACCATGCAAGTTTTCAACACCAGTGATAGTAATGCTCTCTGTTCCCGCACCTTTGACTTTAGCACCCATTTTATTTAAAAGAACAGCCAAGTCTACAATTTCAGGTTCACGCGCAGCATTTTCGATAACAGTTACGCCATCAGCTAGCGTTGCAGCCATCATCAAGTTTTGGGTTGCCCCAACACTAGGAAAGTCCATATAGATATGGGCCCCATGCAAGCGTTCTGCCTTAGCTTCGATATAGCCAGCTGTTTGGGTAATCTTAGCCCCCATTGCTTCCAAACCTTTAAGGTGAAGGTCAATCGGACGACTACCGATCGTACAACCACCTGGCATCGAAACTTTAGCGTGACCAACCCTAGCCAGAATCGGACCCAAGACTACAATAGAAGCACGCATCTTGCTGACATACTTATAGGGAGCTTCTTCTGTGATATCATCTGTCGCATCCACTTCAACAACGTGTGCATCTTGATCAAAATTAACTTTCGCATTTAATCCACGAACTACTTGGTTCATGGTAAAGACATCCGATAGGATAGGAACATTTTTTAAAACTGTTTTTCCTTCGCTTGCTAAAATTGTCGCCGCAAGCAGTGGCAAAACTGCATTTTTCGCGCCCTCAATTGTAACACTTCCGACAAGGCGATTATCGCCACCTCGAACTACAATTTTTTCCATAAATATTTTCCTTTACTTTCGAATTTAGAATAATGTCCGTACAGCTTCTTGCCATAATTGGTAGAGATTTAGGAAAAAAGAACTGATTAGATATCCTAAACCGATACTATACAATACTACCAAAAGTCGTACCTTCATCGCATTGTCCTTGGTCACCTTCAAAATTTGATCCCATTTGACTAAATCTTTCAAAAGTTGAAAAACTAGGTAGATAAAAAACATATGACTACTTAGGGTAAAAAACAATTGAATCATCTGCCTATTATACCATCTTCTTTTTTTCTACGCTAGTCTATGGACTTGCACTATATTCTATGGGTTGTTTTTCAAGTAATCAATTGCATCCTGAAGTGTTTTTACAGGAACAATCTTCATGTCTGTTTTAATCATTTCAGCAGCTTCTACAGCCGTGTCATAATTACTTTTAGCATTAGGATTGGCCTTTTTAGCTTCTTCAGTTACTGGATTGTTAGGAGCAAAGAATACAGTAGCTCCTTTTTTTGCAGCAGCAACAACTTTTTTGTCAATTCCACCAATATCACCAACATTTCCATCTCTGTCGATACTTCCTGTACCAGCAATGATACGTCCATTTCGAAGACTTGGATCTGCAATTTGCGTATAGATGGATAAACTAAACATCATTCCAGCACTCGGACCACCAATGCCAGCAGTTGAAAACTTGATTGGCACATCACTTGACACTTCTGTGCGGTCAATCAAACCGATTCCAATACCGTTTTTCCCATTTTCCAGAGTAATGATTTTTCCTTCAGCGGTTTTGACTTTCCCATCTTCTTGATAAGTAACTTTAACCTTGTCGCCTAGAGTTTGAGAATTGACGTAGTCGACCATCTCCTTAGAACTCTCAAAAGTCTTATCATTGACAGCTGTTACAGTGTCAGCGATATTGAGAATACCCTTGAAGGTTGAGTTATCTGTTACGGTCAAAACATAGACTCCCAGGTATTTGAGTTCTATCTCCTTGCCCGCCGCCTTCAGACCTTGATATTTGGCCATGTTCTGCGAAGTTTCCATGTAAAACTGGTTGATTCGCATAAATTCTGCATCTGAAGAACCACCTGTCATTTCTTTTGCACTACGAATATCTGTAAAAGGTGTTAGCCAAGCATAAACCAAGTCCACCATTCTGGCGTGTTTAACTCCTACCGTCACAAATTGGTAAGAGCCTTCTTCTTGGTCAGATTGGTTATTAACTTGTAAAACCTTTCGAATATCTTCTGAAGTCCCTGGCACCTCAATGTAATAAGGAAGTGGTACCGTAAAAGCTATAAAAGTGATCATGAGCCCGATGATTAAATATATGGGCCATCTAGTTTTTTTCTTCATTCTTTAACTCCTCCAAGACTACATTTGGTACATACTTGCTAATATCTTGTTCAAACTTCAATAGTTCTCTCACAGCTGAAGAGCTGATGTAAACATGCTCTGGGCGACTATGGAGATAGACTGTCTCAATCTCTCCTGCTAATTGATGGTTGTAAAAATCAAAACTGGCTTCATACTGAAGATCAGTAGCGTTACGCAAACCACGAACAAGAACATGGACACCCAGTTTTCTAGCAACATCAACGACTAATTCATCATGAGAGGCAATGACTTGGACATTTTTTAGGTGTCCCACCGCTTTTTCAACCGACTCTAGCCGACTTTCTATCGGTAAAAATCCATTTTTGTGTGGATTATAAAAAATCCCTACATACAATTTATCAAAGAGCTTACTTGCACGCTCAATGAGATCCATATGCCCATTTGTCATTGGATCAAACGAACCTGTGAATAGCCCGATTTTATCTGACATAAACCGTCACCTTACTAATCCCATATATTTTTTCCTTCCAGATGCCTAAACAGGCGATTTCTTCTGGAAGCTCTACTGATTTATCGGTCTCGCAGACCACCATGACATCTTCTGAGAAAAGATTTCTCTCCGCCATTTTTTCAATGTCGGATACGATTTGCTCCTTTGCATAGGGAGGGTCCAAAAAGATGAGATCAAAGACACCATCCACTTGCTCCAATGCGCGACTGGATTCCATTTTCAATAATTGAAATTTAGAGGTCTCCTTGGTCATCTGAATGTTTTCTGCCACAATATTCTGTGCTCGGCGATCCTTCTCAACTAGGACAGCGCTGGACATCCCTCTTGAAACTGCTTCAATGGATAAGCCCCCACTACCAGCATAGAGATCTAGTACACGTCCTCCTTCAAAGTAAGGGCCAATCATATTGAAAATAGCTCCGCGGACCTTGTCCGATGTCGGCCTCGTTGTTTTCCCGTCCAAGGTTTTTAAAGGACGTCCTCCGTAGATTCCTGATACGATTTTCATAAGGTATATTATACCAAATTCTGATGAAATAAGAAAATCGAACCTCTCGGTTCGATTGATTAAAGAATATTCTCGTAAGTATCTCTGACTTCTTGTGGCCAAACACTGGTTTGAACTTCACCGATGTGCTTCTTACGAAGTAAAAACATGGCCATACGAGACTGCCCAATTCCTCCACCGATTGTCAATGGGAAGAGTCCGTTTAGAAGAGCTCTATGCCATTCCAAAGAAAGGCGGTCTTCATCTCCTGTGATAGCTACTTGTCGACGAAGAGTGTCTTCATCAACACGAATTCCCATTGAAGATAATTCAAATGCTGCGCCCAAGTTATCATTCCACACAAGGATATCACCATTCAAGCCATGATAGCCATTTTCAGATTCAGTTGTCCAGTCATCATAGTCTGGTGCACGTCCATCATGAGGTTTTCCATCCGACAATACACCGCCAATACCAATCAAGAAGACAGCACCGAATTCCTTACAGATAGCATTTTCACGTTCTTTAGGTGTCAAGTCTGGATAGCGTTCAACCAGCTCTTCTGTATGGATAAAGGTAATTTGCTTAGGCAAGATTGACTCAATATCATAACGGGCTTCAACTGCTAACTCAGTCAAACGAATGGCCTTATAAATTTTTTCAACCGTTTCTTTAAGATAAGCTAGGTTGCGATGGCCGTTTGGAATGACTTTCTCCCAGTCCCATTGGTCTACATAAACCGAGTGAGTCGCATCTAGTGAGTCTTCGTCTGGACGAAGGGCCTTCATGTGAACAAAGAGGCCTTCTCCTTCACCAAAACCAAAACGAGCCAAAGTATGGCGTTTCCACTTAGCAAGTGAATGCACCACTTCATAGGTTTCATTAGGAATCTGCAAAACCTTAACTGAAACTGGATGTTCAATCCCTGAAAGGTTATCCTGCATCCCATCCCCAACCTTACTCAAGATTGGTCCTTGCACCTCTACTACTTCTAACTTATCTTTTAAATATTGGGTAAAGGTATTTTTTACAAAGGAAATCTCTTCTTGCTGATGGATAAAACTTTTCTTCATACGTTCCTCCTTTTGAATAATAAGAAGATTATACCTTTTTGTTATTAAAAATGAAAGTAAAAATTAAAAAAGAGCTCATTTGAGCTCTAAAAGTATTAATCGTCACGTCCAAAGATACGCAAGAAGCTAAGGAAGAGGTTGATAAAGTCAAGGTAGAGGCTAAGTGCCAAAGAAATTGCCCAACCTGTAGCAACCTGACCGTCTGACTCTTCGTAAACATAACGAATTTTTTGATTATCCCAAGCAATCAAACCTGCAAAAACAAGCACCATAACAATACTAATAATGTAGTCCATTAGGCCACTATTTAAGAAGATATTAACAACCATGGCCAGTATCAGACCAAATAAGGCTGCAATCAAAGCACGACCGATTCCACTCAAATCCTTTTTAATGACTACTCCTACGATAGCCATCACAAAGAAGAGGGCTGCACTGGAGATAAAGGCTGTCAAAACTGTCCCAGGAAGATAGAGCGAAACAATGAAGCTTAGTGAAAAACCATTAACCGCTGAGTAGAGCAGAAATATTGGAAAGGTTGCTGGACTATTCTTTACCGCTAAACCACTCGCAAAAATCACTAGAGCTACTTCTACAATTCCTGTTACGATTAGCCATATACGGGCGTTAATCATTAACTGAACAAGAAGATCTTGGAAGGTTGTTAACATCAAGGCTGAAACAATTGCAGATAAGGCAATCCCAATCCCGACAAAAGCATAGACTTTTGCATAAAATTGATTCAGACCAGAACGTTCTTGAATAATTGTTTGATTCATATCTTTTTTCTCCTTATGAAATCTTTTTACTGATTATAACAAAAATAAAACAATTTAACTCAAATAAAACATGAGTATGCCTGCAGCAATGGCAACGTTGAGACTTTCCGCTTGCCCTTTCATGGTAATATGAACCAGTTGATCTGCCTGATTTGTCATGAATGGACTAATGCCTTGACCTTCATTTCCCATAACCAAGACGAAATCTGCTAGCTGAGCAAGCTCACGATAATCTTTAGAGTTTTGGGACAAAGTAGTTGCCAGAATTGGTAAATTGCCCTTTTTAGCCTCTTCAACAAAAGTTTCAATAGGCATCCGATAAATCGGTAAATGAAAATGACTGCCCTGCATGGATCGAAGAGTCTTCAAGCTATAAATATCTGCTGACTTGCTTGAAACAACGACTCCCGAAAAACCTGCCGCATCTGCCGTTCGGATCATTGTGCCAACATTTCCAGGATCCTGCACGTCTTCCAAGAAAAGATATTTCCCTTGGCTCAAATCCGGCAACTGCTCTTCTTCCTTTTGAACAATGGCTACAATGCCCTGAGGAGTTTGTGAATCTGCTAAATCAAGCAAGATTTCTTCGGCCACAAAGACAGTCTGAGGGTAGTCCGTTAATTTTTCACCATACTCTGAAAGGGCAAATATTTTCTCAATCTTTGCACCAGCCTGAACAGCCTCTTCAAACAAATGCCATCCTTCAATTAAATAAGAAGATTTTCGATATTTTTTTTGATGCAATTTCTTGGCATTTTTTACCACAGAATTGGCTTTAGAGGTTATAATAGTCATAGGAGTATTATAACACAATCAAGGAGGTTTGGTATGCAAAAGGTCAAAATGATCGCACAGGGTCGAGTTCAAGGCGTTGGTTTCCGCTGGGGCGTCTACACCCTTGCCCTCGAACTAGGTGGAATCACTGGTCGTGTCTGGAACAATGATGACGGAACCGTTGAAATTCTTGCCCAAGCAGAGTCTTCAGCTATCATGGCTAAGTTCATCCAAGAGATTCGAAAAGGACCTACTCCCTTCTCAAAAGTAACTTATCTAGATGTTCAATTGAGCAACTTCCCATCCTATTCAGATTTCAAAGTAGCAAATTAGGTCTCTAGAACTATTGTATATTTTCAAAAAAAACAGTAGAATAGAAAGGTATCATTTTTAAGAAGGAATTAAAACAGTGAAATCAATTAAACGAATCGCCCTCTCTATCATGGGAGTGGCCATGCTATTAGTCTTAACAGGCTGTGTCCAGGTTGATAAAGCAACTGGACAACCAACAGGATTTATTTGGAATACAATCGGAGCACCTATGGCTGAAGCCATCAAGTACTTTGCTACTGATAAAGGGCTAGGCTTTGGGGTCGCTATTATTATCGTAACCATCATCGTCCGCTTGATTATTTTGCCACTGGGTATCTATCAATCTTGGAAGGCAACGCTTCACTCTGAAAAGATGAACGCCCTCAAGCATGTTCTTGAGCCACATCAAACTCGTCTCAAAGAAGCAACTACTCAAGAAGAAAAACTGGAAGCCCAACAAGCTCTCTTTGCTGCTCAAAAAGAGCACGGTATCAGCATGTTTGGCGGAGTAGGATGTTTCCCTCTCCTCATCCAAATGCCTTTCTTCTCAGCGATCTACTTTGCTGCTCAACATACAGAAGGTGTTGCTGAAGCTAGCTTCTTAGGAATCGCACTTGGTTCTCCAAGTTGGATTCTTATCGCCTGTGCAGGTGTTCTCTACTACGTCCAATCGCTCCTTTCACTACACGGAGTTGAAGATGAGACTCAAAGAGAACAACTCAAGAAGATGATTTACATGAGTCCAATGATGATTGTCATGTTCTCAATCTTTTCACCAGCCAGCGTTACGCTTTACTGGGTTGTCGGTGGTTTCATGATGATCCTTCAACAATTCATCGTCAACTACATCATTCGTCCAAAACTTCGTAAAAAAGTACGTGAAGAATATGCCAAGAACCCACCAAAAGCAAGCAAAACTTCAGGTGCTCGTAAAGATGTAACTCCTGAATCAGCAGCAGTTATCTCAACTTCTACTAAGAAGAAAAATAAAAAACGCAATTCTGGAAAACAACATTCTAGATAAAAAATAAAAGGCTTAGCATTCTAGCTAAGCTTTTTTTATATCAGAAAAGCCCGATGTTCCCATCAGGCTTCTTTTTATCCATGTACACGTTTCATGTAATCTTGATAACTTTCTGTATCCATCAATTCCTTAGCATTCTTCACACGATCTGCCGTTGGAGGTTTAACCCCTTCAAGAGAATACGGAATGCCAAGCTCGCGCCATTTGAATTCTCCCATAGTGTGGTAGGGTAGGATTTCAAACTTATCAACGTTTTTAAGAGTTTTTACGAACTTACCAAGCTCAATCAAATCTTCATCACGGTCTGTCAATCCTGGCACGAGAACGTGACGAATCCAAACTGGTTTTCCGATATCAGATAAGTACTGCGCACACGCCAAGATGTTTTTGTTGGTTTGGCTGGTTACAATCTTATGTTGAGCTTCGTTGATTTCCTTGATATCAAGGAGAACCAAGTCAGTCACAGCCATAAGCTTGTTGAATTTTTCAAGATAACGTGGTTTATTACGGAACGGAAGGGCACAAGTATCCAAGGTACAGTGGATGCCTTTTTCTTTCGCCTTGGTAAAGAGGGCAATCAAGAAATCAATCTGTAAGAGAGCTTCTCCTCCGCTGACTGTGATACCTCCCTTGTCTCCCCAGAAACCACGATAGCGAAGCGCTTCTTCCAAGACATCATCTACTGTTCGTACACGAGATTTATTGGTTTCCATAGCCCATGTATCAGGGTTATGGCAATATTGGCAACGCATCTGACAGCCCTGCAAAAAGACAATAAAACGAATCCCAGGGCCATCTACCGCCCCAAAACTCTCTGTCGAATGCACCATTCCTGTCACTTGTCCATAGTCAATTGTTTCTTCAGACATCACGTCACCTTCCTTGAAACCGTTTTATAATTTTATTATATCACGCTTGAAAGGAAAAACAATAGATTTTGTCTATTTTTTAGAAAACAATCTGTTTTTCACTTTCAACTTTCATGATTTTCAAAAATTCTTCTAATCCTTGTCAAAGTCAAACCCGTAAAGAGTCGCAAAATAGTCCTCAGGTCGCTCTGCTCTACGGATTAGTCGAGCACCACCGTCCTCTGTGTAGAGAATCTCTGCCGAACGAAGTTTCGCATTGTACTGGTATCCCATAGAGAAGCCATGGGCACCTGTATCATGAATGACTAACAAATCACCAATTTCTGTTTGAGGTAGCTCACGATTTACTGCAAACTTGTCGTTGTTTTCACAAAGAGAACCAACAACATCAACCACTTCAGTCTGACCATCAGAATGCATCATATTAGTAATATGGTGGTAAGCACCGTACATAGCTGGTCTCATCAGGTTAACAGCTGACGCATCGACTCCTAGATAAGTACGGTAGGTTTTCTTTTTATGAGTTACTTTTGTGACTAAAATACCATGAGGCGCTAACATAAAACGTCCTAGTTCTGTAAAAATCTTAACTTGACCAAGACCTACTGGCGTAAGAACTTCTTCATAAACCTGACGAACCCCCTCACCAATCAAAGCAATATCATTAGGCTCCTGGTCCGGACGATAGTTGACCCCGATTCCTCCCGAAAGATTGATGAAGTCCAGCGAAATACCTAACTTTTCCTTGATTTCTACAGCCAATTCAAAAAGCTGACGTGCTAATTCTGGATAATAGAGATGAGTAACAGTATTGGAAGCTAGGAAGGAATGAATCCCAAAAGTTCTTGCTCCCTTTTCTTTCAAGATAGCAAAGGCTTCAAAGAGCTGTTCCTTTGTCATCCCGAACTTAGCTTCACCAGGATTATCCATAATATCCGTTCCTAGTTCAAATACGCCACCAGGATTGTAACGGCAAGAGATAATCTCAGGAATTCCCGCAGCGCGCTCTAAATGGTCGATATCTTCAAAGGCATCCAAGTTGATAGTCGCCCCTAATTCACGGGCATAAGCGTACTCTTGGTCTGGTGTATTGTTTGATGAAAACATCATATCAGAACCAGGAAATCCTAGCTTATGACTCATCAAGAGTTCTACATAACTAGAACAATCCACTCCACATCCTTCTTCTTGCAAAATCTTCAAGATAGCTGGAGTTGGGGTTGCCTTAACTGCGAAGTATTCTTTAAAGCCTTTATTCCAAGAGAAAGCTTCATTAACTGCGCGTGCTTTCTCGCGAATACCTTTTTCATCGTAGAGATGGAATGGAGTTGGAAACTCTTCAACAATCTTTTCTAAGGCTTCACGTTTAATAAATGGTGTTTTCATAGGGCTCCTTCATATTCATTATCAAAGAAAGGCTGGGACGAAAGTTCCAACCTTTAAGTATCATATTCTCTCTTATTTTTCTGTTTCGAAGATGTTCCCAACTTCAACTTCAATTTGTTGGTTCTTCACATCAATATTGGTAACTTTTAAGAGTGATTTGTAGTCAAACTGCTGTTCACGATCTTCCTGCGCATTATCAGCAAAGACAGCTACACCAGCCAACTCAGAATCAAACTCTGTTAAAAGGCTAATCATACCATTAATAGTCCCTCCACCCTTCAAGAAGTCATCAACAATCAAGACACGACTCCCTGCCTTAAGACTACGTTTTGAAAGGAACATTTTTTCAATACGGTCACTAGATCCTGAGACGTAGTTGACACTAACAGTTGAACCCTCAGTGATTTTCAAGTCACGACGGACAATGACAAAAGGTACGTTGAGAACATTGGCTACTGCATTTGCAAGCGGAACCCCTTTGGTCGCTACCGTCATAACAGCATCAATCTTTTGGTCCATAAAGCTCTTAGCAATAATACGACCGATATTTTTCAAAATAGCTGGAGTGCTAAGGAGATCAGACAAATAAATATAGCCACCTGGAAGAATGCGGTCGCTCTCTGAAAGTTTATCACGAAGCTCTTCGATGATTGTTTTGGACTCAAGGGTAGAGATAGATGGTGTGAAAATAACCCCACCACCAGCGCCTGTCACCGTTTGAATATGGCCGATTTCAATTTCTTCAAAGGCGCGCTTAATAATGACAATATCTTCTGAAATAGAAGATTTGGCAGATTCATACTTTTCCGCAAAGGTATTGAGACTGGTTAATTTGTATGGATTGTTAATCAAATAATTGGAAATAACAACCATCCGATCACTTCTTCTTAATTTCATTAGTTATTCACCATTCTTTTTAATTAGTCTTTTTCTTATTATATCACACTAAAGCAAAAAAAACGAACTTTATTGTCTAAATAAAGCTCATTTTTTTAGTTTCTAGTCTAATTTTGGCTTGTAGAAGGAACGATTGTCCATTGCAAAGACTTTATTGGTCATTTCACCCTCATCAACAAGGGCCAGAGCTGTTGACATCATCATCATGCTCGCATCTAAATTATCAATCATATGAATGATTTCAGCTTCCATCACACGAGGACGAACTGGACTACCATACTCAAGCAAACCATGATGGCTGAGAATCACATGGCGCAGAAGCACCACTTCTTCTCGAGTGTCATCAATGCCAAGTTCCATAACTGCTTTGGTAATCTCGCTATCAATCAAAGCGATATGGCCGATAAGATTTCCTCTCACTGTATACTCTGTCTGGTCCGGACCTGTTAACTCAATAACCTTAGCCAGGTCATGAAGCATAATTCCCGCATAGAGCAAGCTCTTATTGAGCTGTGGGTAGACATCTGCAATTGCCTCTGCTAAACGAACCATAGTCGCTGTATGATAAGCAAGCCCTGTTTCAAAGGCATGGTGGTTGGTTTTTGCAGCTGGATAAGAATAAAATTCTTTATCATATTTGGTATAGAGGGCCCGAACGATTCGTTGCCAGATGGGATTTTCAATCTTGAAAATCATCTGTGCCATATACTCGCGGATTTCCTTAACATCCACTGGTGATTTGACCTTGAAGTCTGCTGGGTCATTGGGTTCCCCTGGCTGAGGTAAGCGAAGGGTGATTTGATTGACCTGTGGAGTATTGTTATAAACTTCCCGACGTCCCTGCATGTGGACAACCTTCCCTGCAGTAAAGGCCTCAACGTTGTGAGGTTGGGCATCCCAGAGTTTCCCTTCGATTTCCCCACTATCATCTTGGAAGGTAAAGGCTAGGTAGTTTTTCCCAGCACGTGTCTGTCTTAGGTCAGCTGACTTGATCAGGTAAAAGCCTTCAAAAAGCTCATCTTTTTTCATGTGACTAATCTTCATATTCTTCCTCATCTTCTTGGAACTGGAGTAGGTCAAGCGCTGGCTCACCTTCTGATAACTCAATGTGACGGAGCGTTCGCTCGATAGCTGTAGTACGACGGTTTAATAATTCATCAATGTTGCCAGAGGCATGTTGGAGATGTTTTTGGGCCTTGACTAAGATGCCACCAAATTTTCCAAATTCAGTCTTGACACTAGCTAGGGTTTTACTAATATGATCTGCACTCTTTTGGATATTCAGAGTCTTGAAACCAACTGATAGAGAATTGAGAAGGGCTGACAAGGTACTTGGTCCAGCAACGATAATCTGTTCCTCCCGTCTCAAACCATCAAAGAAAATCGGATTGCGAACAATCTCTGAATAGAGTCCTTCTGTCGGGACAAACAAAACTCCAAAATTGGTTGTCCGAGGTGGCGCCAGGTACTTACTTTTGATATCTTTAGCAAAACGCTTGACGCTTGCTAGGAGAGACTTACGACAACGCTCGATCTCGTCCTTGTCACCTGCTTCATAGGCTTCTTCTAGGCGATAATAATCTGCTAGTGGAAACTTAGAGTCAATCGGTAGATAGACATATTCTTGGTCGCCTTGTCCAGGTAACTTGATGGCGTACTCTACTCGCTCACTCGAATTTTCAACCGTTGCAAATTCTCGTTCATACTGGGCAGGTGTCATGATATCTTCGATAATCTGCCCCAGTTGTAATTCTCCTAGAATTCCTCGAGTTTTTGTACCAGATAAGACCTTATTAAGAGCGCCGACATCCCGCGCCACCGTCTGCATTTCTCCAAGGCCACGATTGACAGATTCTAGTTGCTTGGAAACTGTCTCAAAAGAGGCCTGCAAGCGTGTTTGCAAAGTCTTTTCTAATTTTTCCTCGACCGTCTGGCGCATCTGCTCTAAACGTTGCTCATTTGACTCCTGCAAGGCCTGTAGTCGTTGGTCGGTCTTATCTCTGGTTTGGAGGAGGTTCTCATTCATCTCCCGCCGAACCTGAGTCAGACCTTGGTGCAATTCGATTCGCACTTCCTGCAAGCGATCACTGACAGCCACTTCAAGATTTTTTTGATCCAGCTGACTGGCCTGTCGAGCTTGTTCGAAGCGATAATCCAGCTGATCTGAAAGGTTATCTGCTTGGTCTTCTAAACTTTTGGTCAAATATTTTTCCTGCTTGTCCTGCCTCTGCCAAATGAGAAAGAGGCCGGCTAGGTTAGCAATTAGTAACAGTAGTAATATAATCTCCATCCTATCTCCTGTCCTTGCTATGCAGTACAACCACATAGCCGTCTGGGCAAGTCACCGAAACTTCCCTATCTATATATTCGTTAGAAGCATAAACTTTCTTAAAGAAAAAATTCTCCTCTGTCAGTTCATACTTGGCACCAAGAATAGTCAACTGACTATCCCTCACAGGCATAAAAGCTAGATAATTATAGTCCGAACGTGGTTCTAGCTGGCTGATCCCTTCTGGGCAATAGCTAATCAAATTTTGCCCATCCTCAATCTCTATTTGGCGCATATAGGGTGTCAATTTGGGATTGCTGGGTAGAAAGACATTGGCCAGCATATGATCGATGCGACCACCTAGGGCACCAAAAATGGTCACCTGAGCCTGAGGATTTTTTTCAAAAATCGTTAACAGTGCTAGTTCCAGATCGGTATCATCCTTCTCTGGCTGAGCTTGGACAAAGTGCTGGGCACGTTCTTGAATCAACTGACCTTCTTCTACAGTCACAGAATCAAAATCCCCAACTGCAAGAGCAAGAGGAAGTTTTTCCTCCAATACCCAGAGTGAGCCTCGATCCACACCGACAAAACAGTCAAAATCTGTCCGGTAGTGACCGCGGTCTCCCCCTGCAAAAACTGCAGCTTTAGTCCAGTTGATTTCTGAGAGCTTGCACTCGTTCATTGACATCTCCCTTAAAGATATAAGATCCCGCTACAAAAACTGTAGCGCCAGCTTCTTTGGCTTGAGCAATAGTCTGGTCATCAATCCCACCATCCACTTCGATTTCAAAATTCAAACCTTTTTCCTCACGAAGGGCAACTAACTCACGAACCTTGTCCATGGTTTCAGGCAGAAAAGCTTGCCCACCAAATCCAGGATTAACCGTCATGACCAAAACTTGATCAACTAAGTGAAGGACATGTTTAATCGCCTCAACAGGAGTACCAGGATTGATGACGACCGAAGGTTTAACACCGAGAGAACGAATCTTTTGAAGAGCGCCATGGATATGAGGTGTTGCCTCTACGTGAATGCTGATGATGTCAGCTCCTGCACGCGCGAAATCCTCTAAATGATGTTCGGGATTTGATACCATCAAGTGGCAGTCAAAGACCATCTTACTATGAGGTCGAAGACTTTCGACTACACCTGCACCAAAGCTGATCTGAGGTACAAAGTGACCATCCATGATATCGATATGGGCGTATTCTGCCCCAGTTGCTTCTAGGCGTTTAATTTCACGTTCAAAGTTGGCATAATCTGCTGCCAGAATTGACGGAGCAATCTTGTATTGAGACATAGGTTTCTCCTTATTTTGGAATTTTTTTGCTGACTTTTTTATAGGTTTCTCTACGATTTTCAATCTCACTGAGGAATTGCAGATAGTTGTCGAAACGGAAGTTTGCAATGATGCCCTCTTCTACTGCTGGTTTCACTGCACAAGATGGCTCATGAGTATGCGTACAAGTACGGAACTTACAGTCGCGACTGACACTAGCAATCTCTGGAAAGGCCTGGTTCAGCTCTTCAGCACTTGATACTTCATAATCTAGCGATGAAAAACCTGGTGTATCTGCGATTTTGCCTCCATTTAGGTTGTAAAAACTAACAGCTCGAGTGGTATGACGACCACGGCCTAGACTATCAGAGATTTCTCCCGTCTCTAGATTGAGGTCAGGAGCAATTTTATTAAGCAGGGTTGACTTCCCGACACCTGTCTGCCCCATAAAGACTGTCACTTTGTCTGTCAACAAGGGTAGTAGCTCCTCTTTACTAGTCACAAAGTCGTATCCAATAGCACGATAGGTTTGCTCGTAAAAATCCAGTTCTCCCCCATCTTCCAGTAAGTCCATCTTGGAAATATAGACGATAGGATGAATCCCCTTATGCTCTAAAAGAACCAAGAAGCGATCCAGCAAGTTGCTATTAAAGTCAGGTTCTTTAACGGACATAATGACAACGGCTTGGTCAATATTGACAATGGGTGGACGAACCAAACTATTTTTTCGTTCGTGAATTTTGAGGATATAACCTTCGGAATTTTCCTCCGCAGAAAAATCTACCCAATCTCCAACATAGGGTGTATGGCCTTTTTTACGAAAATTCCCACGCGCGCGTGTTTGATAAACCTTGCCATCACTCTCCACATAGTAGAAACCCGCCAAGGCTTTAATGATTTGTCCCTGCATCTTAGAGTCCTTGTCCTTTAAGTGCGTCTGCTAGACTGGCAAATTCTTCTAAGCCCAGAGCTTCTCCACGTACACTTGGTGATAATCCAGCCTGTTCCAGAGCCTTGGTCAACTTATCCTTAACTTCCTCGGTCTTCCCAAAGTAGCCTGTCAAGTTGTTCCACAAGGTTTTACGACGATGAGTAAAACTAGCCTTGGAAACTTTAAAGAAGAAGTTCTCGTCTTCCACTGCTACAGCTGGTTCTGGACGACGTACCATTTTCAGGATAGCTGAGTCCACATTTGGTGCTGGTACAAAGACCGTACGAGGCACGATAAAGGCAACTTTGGCTGTCATATAATACTGAACCGCAATCGACAAGCTACCGTATGCCTTGGTATTTGGCTTAGCAGAGATACGATCTGCCACTTCTTTTTGCATCATGACCACAAACTCACTAAAAGGAATCCCACTTTCAATCAAGTGCATGAGAATAGGAGTTGTGATATAGTAAGGCAAGTTTGCTACTACCTTAATTGGTAAGTCAGGATTTTTGAAATTCTGGATATGTTTCGCTAGGTCAACTTTTAGAATGTCCTCGTTGACTACGGTCACATTGTCAAAATCACGCAGGGTATCCGCTAAGATTGGCACCAAACGGTGATCAATCTCAAAGGCCATGACTTCAGCTGCACGCTCAGCCAAAAATTCCGTCAAAGCACCTATCCCTGGCCCGATTTCGATAACATTGACTTGATCATCAATCTCAGCCGTATCCACGATTTTTTGAAGGATATTGGTATCGGTCAAGAAATTTTGCCCGAAGGATTTTTTAAAGGTAAAACCGTGACGCTCTAGCACTGCCTTGGTCACGCTATAATCTGCAATTCTCATGTATTCTCTTTTCTAATATTGAAAGGTTTTCTAATCTTGAGCTCTTCCTTCTTGTTCCTCACTAAGTTTTTGCATGTCTCTAAAAGCTGTTAGGCTAACATAGGCACCCGCTTCATAGTATTCCGTTGGGTTTATGGCATAGTCAAAACCTTCAATCATGCCTCCAGCTTCTTCAATCATCCCATTCCATTTTTCATCAAAAACCATTCTCAGACGTTTCCAATCTGTAAATACTGGAACAGAGTTTCGCCCATCTTTTCCTTCTCTAACGGGAATATTAAAGTTAGCGTCTTTTTCCAAAACAAAGGAATTTCCTTCTGAATTATCCTCTGGGAATCCTGATGTTGCATCTAATGGAAGCAAGAATTTTGCTTTAGGCATAGCCATAGAGAAGAACTTGTAGTAAAGCCCATAAACTAGTTCTTGCTCTTCTGTAGTCGGTTGGTCCATCTGTCCCATCAAGAGCATCCATCTTACCAGGTCAGGATTCATGACAGGAACTTGTATTTCTGGCAAATTAGAAAAATCTGGTTTTTGAACCAAGGCTGAGGCACTGATGCTGACTTCCTTGGAATTAAAGATTGCTCCCATGGCACCGTTTAAGTAAAATGCTGTCCCAAGGAAATTCTCAATCCCTTTTTTATCTTCCGTATTTTCAATCAATTTTACGACTGAGTTTGGTCGGCTGTCAATGGTTTCCTTGAATTGGCGATACCAAGATGGGGTCAACAGCATGATCATGGGATCAGTACACAGATAACCTTCCTTACCTCTGTCATAAGTAGTTGAAAAGAGGTAAGGTTCGCCCGTTTTTTCCGAATATACTGCATAAACAGAATCTGCTGCTAACAACTTGTCTTTGACGATTTCCGCGAGACGTTCCAACTTACGAGTGTTGGATTGATAGCTTTCTTCGCTTTCAGTTTCCTGATTTTGACGGCATTTCCATAAAAAGAGACGTAAAATCTCTACGCTGTCATCAAGGGTAGCTGCCAAATAGTCTTCATTTGTTAACTGACCCTCTTGGATGGCTACAAAAGCACGATAAAGAGCATCTGAATAGCTAGATAATTTTTGCTCTTCCTCAATACCTGAACTAAAGAGCACACTTCCTTTTTTCAGTTTATCCAAAGAAGGAATCCTATCAACCACTAGATGGGCAAGAACTTCATCCGTTAGACTATCTGCATCTTTGTTTTGACTGCTGAGTTTTTTAACCTCTACAGTACCAAGACTTTCCATTCCTTGGTCGGGATTGCAAAACTGCAACTGACTTCCAACCTTGATACTACCTTCTAGACTCCCAACAATCAATAATTGGTTCGTTTCCTTCATCGGGAACAAATCTAGAACACCCACGCAAGCATTGTCTTTCGCCTCTTCTGCTTCCTTATTGGATTCAGTTGTTTCAGTAGGCTTTGTTGCTTCTGTCTTTTTTAAAAAATCAAAGATTCCCATAACTTTTCCTCATCATCTCCACTTAGCACAATTTCTATGGAGTCACTTTTCTAATGCTTGCTACCAAGCCTGATTAAACCGTATATGCTTACTTCTATTGTATCACATTCCCTCCACATTTTGGGGGAGTTTCTCAATTCTCATATGATTTCATAGCTTCTTCAACTTCAGCTAGACTGATCCCAAATAACTCTAAACGTTTAAGGAGTTGTTTCCCATTGGAATAACCGATACGAAGGCTTTCTCCTAGATATTCTCTGCGTTTTCGGCTATCTGATCCGGCTAGAAAACCAAGGCGAATCAAGTCACTACGGCTAATATCAAAGTCGCTTTCTGCTTCAAACTGCTCAGTTACTTGTTCTAGTGCTGTCTTCAAGTCTTCATAGTTAGCATGCTCAATTCCTAGAGAACGTCCCTTGGTCTTAGATTTTGGCACTGCCTCATCACGTTTGAGAAAGGCGTGCTGAACTGTCGGAATGGCCGTCATAATCATCCGACGAATGCGTTCCCCGTTAAAATCAGGATCTGTAAAGACAATCACCCCATGACGTTGGTTTAGACGTTGAATTCGTTCAAGATCCTGCTCATTGATAGCCGAGCCACGAGTCTCATAAGTCTCCACATCAAAGTAGCGTTTTAAATTAGCCGTATCGTCACGTCCTTCTACCACGATGACTTGAGAAATTTTCTCTTTCATGATTTACGTTCCAATCCAAAGATGCCTTCTGCATTGGTACTTGTCGCAGTTGCCAATTCTTCTGTCGTCATGCCACGCAAGTCCGCAATAAAGTCTACTACATAGCGCGTGTAAGCTGTCTTGTTTTCACGCCCACGCTTGGGTACTGGGGCTAAATAAGGTGCATCCGTTTCTACCAAAATCTTATCCAAAGGCAACTCTTTGGCCGCTTCCTGAATATCTGTCGCCTTCTTGAAAGTCACCACTCCAGAAAAGGAAATAGTCATCCCAAGCTCCACAAACTTCTCAGCCCACTCCAAAGAACCTGAGAAGGAGTGCATAATCCCACCACGAGGACCAACTCCCTCGCTCTTGATAATCTCATAGGTGTCTTCTAGCGCATCACGTGTGTGAACTACAAAAGGTAAGTCCAGTTCCTTAGATAGCTGAATCTGACGACGGAAAACTTGTTCCTGCACTTCTTTAGATGCTGTCATCCAATGATAGTCCAAACCAATCTCACCCAAGGCAACAACTTTAGGATGTTTTAGTTTTTCTAGCAAGTAAGACTCCACTTCCTCTGTATAAGTCCCTGCCTCTGTCGGATGCCAGCCAATCGTCGCATAGAGTTGGTCATACTTATCTGCTAGTTCTATGGCCCGCTCAATAGTCGGTTTGTCAAAACCAACAATGTTCATCCGAGTTACGCCCATTTCAGCCGCTAAGGTAAGTTCTTCTTCTTCGCGTCCCAAAAATTCTTCCACATTCAAGTGGGTATGAGTATCAAAAATCATTTATATTCCCTCGTTTTTCTACCTTCTATTATACCAAAAAACTAGTCTCATCCTTATAGGAAAAAATATTTTGAAATCATTCATTTTTTCTTGACGACTTTTTTTCATAGCAGTATAATAACTCTTGTTGAATTTTTTCAGAAAAGGAAAGAAAATGTTTACAAAACTAAAATATACCTTTATTGGTCGTCCCCTTAAGTCCTTAACTGAAGGCGAGGGAGGACTACTTGGAAAAACGCAGGCACTCGCAATGCTATCAAGTGATGCCCTATCTTCTATCGCTTATGGACCTGAACAGGTCGTTCTCGTATTGGCTAGTCTTTCTCCGCTTGCTATCTGGTGGAGTCTCCCTATTGGCATTTTTGTCCTCTTACTATTAGCTAGCCTGACCATTTCTTATAGACAAATCATCCACGCCTACCCTCAAGGTGGAGGTGCCTATATGGTTACTCGAGAAAACCTCTCCCCTGAGTTAGGTTTGATTGCTGGGGGAAGTCTGCTTGTTGACTATATGCTAACAGTAGCCGTATCAGTGGCAGCAGGAGCTGATGCTATCACTGCTGCACTTCCTGCCCTCCATCCTTACAACCTCCACATCTCTATTTTTCTAGTATGTTTGCTCATGCTTTTAAATCTACGAGGCTTGAGGGAATCTGCTAGTTCTCTGATGATCCCCGTCTATCTCTTTATCTTTAGTACGGTCTTCCTCTTATTGTTTGGTATCTTCCAACTGTTGACAGGTTCTCTCAGTTATCATGCAACTTCTGCAATTGGTCAAACTGTCCCAAGTCTGTCAATTGTCCTAATTTTAAGAGCCTTTACCAGCGGTTCGGCTTCACTAACAGGGGTTGAAGCCATCTCAAATGCCGTTCCATTTTTCAAAACTCCCAAAGAGAAGAACGCTGCTCAGACACTGACCATCATGTCTCTGATTCTCGGATTTCTATTTGCAGGGATTACCTTCTTAAACTACTGGATGGGGATTACACCTCAACACGGAGAAACAATCCTCTCACAAATGGCTAAAGGGATTTTAGGGGATTCAGCTCTCGGTCAGATTGTTTATTATCTCTTCCAATTTTCAACAGCCTTAATCCTAGCCGTCGCTGCAAATACTGGTTTTTCGGCCTTTCCGATGTTAGCTTACAATATGGCCAAGAACAAGTACATGCCCCATCTCTTTATGGAGAAGGGAGACCGCCTAGGTTACTCAAACGGTATTTTAACCTTAGCTTTTGGTGCTATAATCCTTCTGCTTATTTTCAACGGAAATACAGAACGCTTGATTCCTCTCTATACTATCGGAGTTTTTGTTCCTTTTGCCCTTTCTCAAACAGGGATGATTCGCCACTGGAAAAAAGAAAAAGGCTCTCATTTCTTAAAATCTGCCTTTGCTAACATCCTCGGTGCCATCATTTGTTACGCCATTGTCCTTATTCTACTTCTCTTTAGACTTGGAGATATCTGGCCATTCTTCCCAATTATCCTAGTCTTAACCTTCCTCTTTTTGTCCATCCACAGTCATTACCAAAAGGTGGCCAAACAACTTCGACTTTATGAAGGAATTCAAAAGAAAACCTACGACGGCAATGTCGTCCTTGTCTTAGTGGGAAATGTTACCCGAGTCAGTGTTGGAGCGATTAACTACGCTCAAAGCATTGGAGATGAAGTTTTGGCCATGCACATTTCCACCAAGGAAACCGAGGAAAAAGACCAAGAAATCCTCCAAGAATTTGCCGACTACTTCCCAAATATTACTCTTAAAAACATTAATACCAGCTATCGCGATATTATCACACCTACAGTTCGATATGTTCGAAAAATCTCTCAAGAAGCCAAGAACAAGAACTACACGGTTACAGTTCTAGTACCCCAATTTATCCCTAACAAACCTTGGCAAAATATCCTACACAATCAAATGAGCCTCAAATTAAAATATGCTCTCAGATGGCACGAAGATGTCGTCGTGGCTAGCTACTCTTATCATTTGAAAGAATAAAGAAAAGCTCAAAATCAGAGAAATTATCTTCTGATCTTGAGCTTTTTCTATATGTGATTTTTTCAAGACGTCTTCTAAAATGTCTATCCTCAATCAATAACTTTAGAAAATTCTATCTTTTAGATAAAAGAAAAATCAGTAGGCTCGAGTTCCTACTGACTTCTTTGTTTCATTTGTTTGGATTATGCAGCCAAAACTTTGCGTCCTTTACGACGACGAGCTGCCAATACGCGACGACCGTTTTTAGTTGACATACGGTTACGGAATCCGTGTTTGCGCGCACGACGAAGTTTACTTGGTTGATAAGTACGTTTCACGATGAATACCTCCTCATAGATTTTGTATTCGTTTAGCCGGCTATAAAGTGATCAGTTACTAAACATACTTTACTATTCTATCTGATTCTTACGTATTTGTCAATAGCTCTGACAAATGTTTCCAGCTTTTTTGCTATGAAAGCCTTATCTACGATACTGCTTCAAGAAGCGAGTCATCTTTTCCTGTATTTGGGCCAACTCATCGACACGTGGTAGATAAACGATACGGAAGTGATCTGGTTCTTTCCAGTTAAAACCACGTCCATGTACCAAAAGCACTTTTTCTTGTTTCAAGAAATTAAGGACAAATTGTTCATCGTCATCGATACGGTACATATTGCGGTCGATTTTAGGGAAGATATAAAGACCCGCTTTTGGCTTAACAGCTGATAAACCAGGGATATCTTGAATGGCATTATAAATAAAGTTTCTTTGTTCATAGATACGACCACCAGGAAGAAGCAACTCATCCACTGACTGGTGACCACCTAGTGAAGTTTGAACAACCTGTTGAGCAAGCACATTCGAACAAAGTCGCATGTTTGAGAGCATGTTGAGACCTTCAATGTAGCCCTTTACATGATGTTTAGGTCCAGACAAGACCATCCAACCAACACGGAAACCAGCGATACGGTGAGATTTAGACAGACCATTCATACTGACACAGAAAAGGTCTGGAGCCAAACTTGCGACTGGTGTGTGGACATTGCCATCCATAACCATACGGTCGTAGATTTCATCCGCAAAAATAATCAAGTCATTTTGACGAGCAATCTCGATGATATCTAGTAAGAGTTCTTTAGGATAGAGAGCCCCCGTTGGGTTATTCGGATTGATCAAAACAATAGCCTTGGTATTTGAACTAATCTTAGACTTAATGTCATCTAGGTCTGGATACCATTCCGCTTCTTCATCACAGACGTAGTGAACGGCATTTCCCCCAGCCAAGCTGACTGCCGCAGTCCAAAGTGGATAGTCAGGCATAGGAACCAAGACTTCATCGCCGTTATCCAAAAGCCCTTGCATAGACATAACGATTAGCTCACTAACCCCATTTCCAAGGTAGATATCATCAATATCCACATTGGGGAATTTCTTTAGTTGGCAATACTGCATGATGGCCTTACGAGCTGAAAAGATTCCTTTTGAATCTGAATAACCTTCGCTATCACGCGCATTCATAATTAAGTCATGAATCACCTCATCTGGTGCTGTAAAACCAAACTCAGCTGGGTTTCCTGTATTCAAACGGAGAATTTTTTCTCCATTTGCGCGCATACGCATGGCTTCCTCAAGGACTGGACCACGGATGTCATAAGCCACATGCTCTAATTTTATTGATTTGTTAAATTCTTTCATTTGGGTTCCTCTATTCATCAGGATAGTTAATATTATACCACTCCAAAACGAAATCGTAAATTTCCCAGTACTATTCCACAAAAAACCTTGCATTATGCAAGGTAACAGAGCAAAGTCGATTTCTTTCTATTTTTGGAGAAGAAAGAGTAGATATACTTCTCTAAAAAGCTGGACAAATTGGACCAAAATCTTTGTAGAGAAACTCTGGTGATTGAAAACAAAGTCATTGTAAGGGATGGTAACTGCATGAACAAAAGAATTTCTGCTTCCATTCAGCAAAACGCAAAGAAAAAATAAGTAGACTGACCAACATTAGGAATAATGTTAGACTAAGCCGAGTCTAGTTGTAAAAATACCATCTCACCAACTTATTTCCTTGCCCTGTCAATTCATATTATACACTAAAACATTTGCATTTTCAAACAAGTGTACATATAAAAAGAGCTCAATATTTGAGCTCTTTTTGTATGCTATTTTGCAATTTCTGCCAACATTTTTTCGATGTGTTGGATGGACTTTTCACGTCCAAGCAAGTAGATGGTATCTGGCAATTCGGGACCATGCATCTCCCCTGAAACGGCGATACGGATTGGCATGAAGAGATTTTTCCCTTTAATACCAGTTTCCTTTTGGACCGCTTTGATTTGTGGGAAGATATTTTCTACCACAAACTCATCGTCTGACATGGCTTCGAGTTTGGCTTTAAAGGCTTCAAGTACAGTCGGAACAGTTTCGCCAGACATGACTTCTCGCTCAGCTTCTGTCAATTCTGGAAAGTCTGAGAAGAAAAGGTCTGTCAATGGAACGATTTCGTCCACTGACTTCATTTGTGGTTTGTAGAGTTCTACTAATTTCTCAGCCTTGTCTGTCAAACGTCCTGCTTCTTCAAGGAATGGTTTGGCCATTTCAAAGATAGTCTCAAGATCCGCATTCTTAATGTACTCATTGCTCATCCAGTCCATTTTCTTCTGATCGAAGGCTGCTGGAGACTTGCTGAGACGGTTTTCATCAAAGAGGTTGATGAGTTCTTGACGAGAGAAGATTTCATCTTCCCCACCAGGATTCCATCCAAGAAGGGCGATAAAGTTAAAGACTGCTTCTGGAAGGTAACCTTTCTTGCGGTAATCTTCGATAAATTGAAGGGTATTAGTATCACGTTTAGACAACTTCTTACCAGTTTCAGAGTTGATGATTAAGGTCATGTGACCAAATTCAGGTGCTTCCCATCCAAGTGCTTCATAAACCATAAGCTGTTTTGGAGTGTTGGCAATGTGGTCGTCTCCACGGATAACATGAGAGATTTGCATATCGTGGTCATCGATCACAACGGCAAAGTTGTATGTTGGATAACCATCTTTCTTCTGGATAACCCAGTCCCCACCGATATTGCCACCTTCAAATTCGATATCACCTTTGACCATATCATGCCACTTGTAAATACCAGACTCATTGACAGCCAAACGAACCGTCGGAATGATGCCCGCTGCTTCACGTTCTGCAACGTAAGCTGCTTTTTCTTCTTCGCTCATACCAAGGTATTCGTTAATGTAACGAGGTGTTTCACCGGCTACTTCTTGACGTTCACGTTCTGCTGCCAATTCTTCTTCTGTAACGTAAGATTTGTAGGCTTTTCCTTCAGCTAAGAGTTGGTCGATATATTTTTGATAGAGTTCCAAACGCTCAGACTGGCGGTAGTTTTCATGAGTCTCTGGACTTTCATCCCAGTCCATGCCTAACCAACGAAGGTTCTCAAGCTGTGAACGTTCTCCGTCTTCGACATGACGTTTGCGGTCAGTATCTTCGATACGGATAATAAAAGTTCCACCATGGTGGCGTGCATACAAATAGTTAAACAATGCTGTACGGGCATTACCGATGTGTAATAGTCCTGTTGGACTTGGTGCGTAACGCACACGAATATCTTTTGACATATCTTCTCCTATAAAGTCTCTAGGCGTCTGCCTTTTTGCTCTCTATATTATATCACAAGTCTTGCCAGAGTCCAATTTCTCTTTTCGAGAAAAAGCAAAAAGAGTGGTAAAACCACTCTTTTTATTCTATTATAGACGAGCGTTAAGTTCTTTGCTCAATTCTTCAAATCCTGGTTTACCAAGAAGGGCAAACATGTTACGTTTGTAAGCTTCAACACCCGGTTGGTCAAATGGGTTGATAGCATTCAAGTAACCTGAAAGGGCGATAGCCAATTCGAAGAAGTAGATTGTGTAACCAAGAGTGAAGGCGTCTTGCTCAGGAAGAGTCACGTACATATTTGGCACGTCACCGTCAGTGTGGGCAAGAAGAACACCGTCAGTTGCTTTTTTGTTAACGAAGTCAACGTCTTTTCCTTGAAGGTAACCAAGTCCGTCAAGATCTTCTTCCAAAGTAGGGATGATCACGTTCTTACGAGGTTTGTCAACGCGGACAACTGTTTCAAACATGATACGAGTTCCTTCTTGGATAAATTGACCCAATGAGTGCAAGTCTGTTGAGAAGTTAGCTGAAGTTGGGTAAATCCCTTTTTGGTCTTTCCCTTCTGACTCACCAGCCAATTGTTTCCACCATTCTGAGAAGTATTGAAGGGATGGCTCGTAGTTTACCAAGATTTCAGTTGCATAACCTTTACGGTAAAGGATGTTACGAACAGCTGCATATTGGTAAGCTTCGTTTTCAGAGATTTTATCTGAAGTATAGTCTTTACGAGCTGCGTTAGCACCTTCCATAAGGGCTTTGATGTCTGCACCTGACGCAGCGATTGGAAGCAATCCAACTGCTGTCAATACTGAGAAGCGTCCACCGATATCATCTGGAACAACAAATGTTTCCCAACCGTTAGCATCTGCTTCAACCTTAACAGCACCTTTTTGGCGGTCAGTTGTTGCGTAGATACGTTTGTTAGCTTCTTCTTGTCCGTATTTCTTAACCAAAAGTTCTTTGAAGACACGGAAAGCAATAGCTGGTTCAGTTGTTGTACCTGATTTAGAAATCACGTTCACTGAGAAATCTTTATCTGAAACGTACTCTACCAAGTCAGCAAGGTAAGTAGATGAGATTGAGTTTCCAGCGTAAAGGATTTGTGGCGCTTTACGTTCTTCTTTTGTTTGCAAGTTTGCAAAGTGGTGGTTCAAGAAGTCAATGGCAGCTTTGGCTCCAAGGTAAGACCCACCGATACCGATCACGACCAAAACATCGCTGTCTGCTTTGATTTGTTCAGCAGCTTTCAAGATGCGGTCAAATTCTTCGCGGTCGTAGTTTTCAGGAAGGTCCAACCAACCCAAGAAGTCGCTCCCAGCACCAGTTCCTTTACGGATCAATTCGTCTGCTGCTGTAACTTGTGCTTGCATGTATTCCACTTCATGTGGTGCAACAAATTTGTCTAATACTTTTGAATAATCAAATTTAATATGTGACATAGTATTCCTCCAAAATTTCTTCTTTTCTATCATAACGCTTACTAACAATTTTTTCAAGTTTTTATACTAAAAATTTCCAATTTTTATCACAATTCAAACGTTTGCGTAAAAATACAATTCTATAAAGATTCGTAAACAATGAATAAAAAAACGACTAAATTTCTAGTCGTTACAATTCATTCAATAAATACTCAAATAATTCTAAGTTGCCATCTTCTTCATTGACCAAGAATTCTGGATGCCACTGGAGACCAATAATACGGTGTTCATCAATGGATTCAATTGCTTCAACAGTTTGATCACGTGGATCCACAGCCGTCACACGGAAATTGGGTGCCAGATCTTTAATGCTCTGACGATGCACTGAATTAACCTGACTTTCTTTACCAAATAATTTAGACACTACACTGCCATCCACTGTCTCAATAGAATGTGAAGTCCCAAAAGGTAGACCTTGCCAATGACCTTCAATATCCTGATTGAGTGTCCCACCAAAGGCAACATTGACAAGCTGAACTCCACGGCAAATGGCTAAGATTGGCTTGTTCTGACGCAAAGCTTCTTGTAGAAGAGCTAGCTCAAACTCGTCGCGAGTTAGGTTATAGTCGTCGCTATCAATTGTTTTTTCCTCACCATAAAACTGAGGATGAACATTTTGTCCCCCAGTCAAGATGAGCTTATCAATCATTTCTACATAGTCATGGACCACCGACTCATCACCAACCGGAATGACCAAAGGAAGTCCGCCAACCTGACGAATACTCTCAGCAAATTTACAAGAGACTGATGAATGAATATTTTTTCCTTCTGCGTCCACAGGACATAGGTTTGCCGCTACTCCAACAACTGTTCTTGCCATCACTGATTTCCTTTCCTTTTCTATTGATAATCTTATCATCCTTCCCCACTCCTGTCTAATATGTATTTTTTAAGTCCGTGATAAAATTTTTTTATCAGAAAAAGTTGCCCAAAATTAGGACAACTTTTTTGCTTATACTCAATGAAAATCAAAGAGCAAACTAGGAAGCTAGCCGCAGGTTGCTCAAAACACAGTTTTGCGGTTGTGGATAGAACTGACGAAGTCAGTAACACATATACGGCAAGGGGACGCTGACGTGGTTTGAAGAGATTTTCGAAGAGTATTATTCAAAGACAAATTGATTATGGTACAGTTCAGAGTAAAAGCCTCCAAGCTTGAGTAATTCGTGATGATTTCCTTGTTCGATAACCTCACCATCCTTAAGGACAATAATCTGATCTGCATTGAGAATAGTTTTCAAGCGATGGGCAATCACAAAACTCGTTCTTCCTGCCACAATTGCCTCCATGGCATTTTGAATCTTGCTCTCTGTTACAGTATCCACGTTTGATGTTGCCTCATCCAAAATTAAGACCTGTGGATCTGTCATCAAGGTACGGGCGATAGAAATCAACTGCTTCTGACCGGTTGAGAAGACGCTCTGATCATCATTAATCAGAGTATCATACTTTTCTGGCAGGCTTTCGATGTAGTCATGGATGTGTGTAGCCTTAGCTGCTGCTTCGACCATTTCCTGACTAGCATCCGGTACACCAAATCGAATATTGTCCCGAATAGTTCCACTGAACAAAACAGAATCCTGTAGGACAATTCCTACCTTACTTCGCAAACTGTCTAAATCAAACTCGCGAATATCTCTACCATCAAAACGAATACTACCTGCATCCACATCATAAAAACGATTGATCAAGTTCATGATGGTCGTTTTTCCTGACCCTGTTGGACCAACAACCGCAATCATTTTTCCTTTTGGAGCTGAAATGCTAACATCTTTCAAAATGGGTTTTCCTGGAAGGTAGGAGAAGTCCACGTTACGAATCTCCACACCTTCTTTTAATTCGTTAAAGACTGGAGCATCTTGAGGACGAATTTCTTCTTCTGCATCAAACATTTCTTGGATACGGTCCGCTCCTGTAAAAGCAAGTTGCAAACTTCCCCAGCTCGCCGCTAATTGGATAATGGGTTGGTAATATTGCTGAGAAAACTGGGTAAACATGACAATCAAACCCAGAGCAGTTGCTGTCTCGATGTTCTGATCATTCAGTAAGACAGCTGAACCGACAAAAATAACAATAGCTGTATTGACCAAGCTCATTCCGTTCATGACAGGAAAGAGAATTCCTGAAAACATTCTGCCCTTAAAGGTTGCTTTTCGAACACGTTCATTTTGCTCAACAAAACCTGCAATCACATCTTCTTGAATGCCCTGAACGATAACGGCTTTTTGACCTGAAATACTCTCATCCATATAAGCATTGAGCTTCCCAACTTCCTTTTGTTGGAGGTTAGTGTATTTTCTTGCCAATTTCAAAATGACAATCAACATGATGACAGCTATCGGAGTGCTAGCAATCGTAATCAAAGCCAAGGTCACATTTTTTGCGAACATGACAATCAACAAACCAATATAAAGGGCAATATTGGTCATAACAGACACCAGACTTTCGTTGAAAGCCTGTAGGATGTTATCCAAATCACTGGTGAAACGTGACAGGATATCTCCATCTTGATGGCGGTCAAAGAAGGAAACTGTCAAGCGAGAAAGCTTGCCAAAAAGTCCCTTACGCATCTCATTTGTCGATTCGGCAATAATACGGCTCATCAAAACCATATAGATAAGACTCGACACCACGAGCACAATCAAAATATAAGCAAGATTCATCAAGAGTCCTAATAGACTTTGCCAAACCATATCAGGATTTCCATTTTGATAAGCTATAACCAAATTAGCCAGTTCTGTGACTGTTTGACCTGCAAATACTGGAAAGAGGGCTTGTGCAATCGTTGCAATGATAATCATAGCAATAACAACGACAAAGGATATCTTATAAACTTTAAAATAGTTCCAAAAGAATTCAAATGTCTTCATCCTACTCCTCCTTTCCTTTTTGCGTCTCGTAAATTTCACGATAAACTGGGTTTGATGCAACCAAGTCAGCGTGTTTGCCTTGACCAATCAAGCGACCTTGGTCAAGCACTAAAATTTTATCAGCATGCACAACAGAGCTAATCTTTTGTGCGATGATAATCGTAGTCGTCCCCTTCAAATCCTTGTTGAGGGCTTCTTGAACCAAACGTTCCGATTTGGCATCAAGGGCAGAGGTTGAATCATCAAAAATCAAGATACGAGGATTGCTGACAATCCCACGCGCAATAGACATTCTTTGTTTTTGTCCACCAGAAAAGTTAGTCCCACGTTCCTCAACCGGACTCTCAAAGGCCAAGTCCATACGACTAATAAATTCACTGGCCTGGGCGATGCGAGCTGCGCGTTCCATTTCTGAAACTGTCGCATCTCCCTTACCTTGTCTGAGATTATCTGCGATAGTTCCACTAAAGAGAATGGCTTTTTGTAGGACGATAGAAACTGTCTTACGAAGCGTCCCTTCACTAACTGTCCGAATATCCTTTCCACCAATCTTGATCGAACCTTGCTGAGGATCAAATAATCGTGGAATCAACTGAGCCAAGGTTGATTTCCCTGCACCAGTTGCTCCGACAACCCCAACCATTTCACCAGCTGCGATATCGAAGGATACATCTTTTAGGATAGGTTCTTCATCATTTGGATAGGTAAAGGTAACATTTTCAAAACTGAGACTTCCTTCCAATTCTTCATCTTCCACATCATTGAAAGTCATAGCTGGTTCTGTATCAAGGATTTCACGAATACGACGAAGGGAAATCATAGCACGAGTGACTGAATTCCCCAAAAATCCAACCATGACGATGGTAAAGATAATCTGACTCAGGTAGTTTACAAAGGAAGCAATGGAACCAACTACTGATGGATCTGACTCTGCCATACCTGCTACAAGCCAGATTGAGAGAAAAACAGCCCCGTAAGAAATCAACATCATTGCAGGTTGCATAACAGAAAAGGCATAACCGATATAAAGGTTTTCTCCCAACAATTCATCTGACACCTGCGTAAATTTATCAAACTGATCTTTTTCTCGGACAAAAGACTTAACCACGCGCACACCACGCAAATTTTCTTTAGCAATGGCATTGATACGCTCTAGTAAGGTCTGGAATTTTGCAAAGCGCGGTCCCACAACTCCCATCATAAAACCCATTATGGCAACAATCAGAACGACCATGAGAACTAGCACCCACCACAGCGAAGGCAGAGTAACAACGGCTAATATAAAGGAACCAATAAATAAAATCGGTAGTCGAAAGAGGATTTGGAAGGTCATCATAACGACGTTTTGAATCTGATTGATATCGTTGGTCATACGCACAACGAGGTTCCCTGCATTAAACTTCTCAATATTGGCGTATGAAAAAGTTTGAATCTTACGAAAGGCATCTTCACGTAAGTCAGACGAAACTCCTTGAGCAATGTAAGCTGCTAACACTACATTGATCCCACCTGCAACCAAACCAATCAAGGCAACAAGAATTAACCAAAAACCGATAGTATAAATAGCTTCATTATCACCTGTTAGTAGGGCCTCTAAAACCTCCTGCAAATAACGTGGTTGCAAGAGTGAACTCGTTACCATTAGACCTGTCATAACCAAGGAAGCCAGGGCCTGCCATTTATAGGCTTTTATTTTCTGAAACAGCATATTTCCCCCTTATAAGATAGACAAAAGGGGACGACAGTTCTGTCAGTCCCTTCTTATGCTTTCATGTTGATACTATTCTAACAAAAAAGAATGCTATTGTCAAAGCACTCAGCTCTCAGAAGCTTGTGCAAGCACGACATTAGCATTCTATCAATCCTTTAAAAATTCTTCTAAATTTAGTACTGAATTTTATTGTTCTGAACTATCTTGCTTGTCTAATTGAGCTCGTCCAATTTCACGGTAGCTACAGTCCCCAACAATCTTGACTGAAAACTGACCATCTTCGTACTCAAGAATCGTCACACTTCCGTTATCAAGACCATGTGGATGCATGCCGTTAATGAGGTAAACAATGGTACCAATAGTCATTCCATGGCTGACTACCAGAGCATTTCCTCCACCATTGGCTTCCATTTCCTTGGCAATGGCTTCAAAACCTTCCCAGATACGACCACTTAGCTTTTCCCATCCTTCAGCCCAGCCTGCAGTATCCACTTCGACCAAGCCTTCAGCTAGCTCCGCATAGGACAAACGATGCACATGATCGACATTAAAGATACGAGGAATGATGCCCATAAATAGGTCCCCATCATAAGCACCATCAAAACTACCAAAGCACCATTCACGGATTCGCTTATCCATACGATAAGGAATTTGCCCTGTTAAACCTAGTTCCTCAAGGATAATTCCCATAGTCTGGATGGTACGTCCTGAGTCACTCGAGTAAGCACGCTCAAACTTTAAGCCTGACTCACGCAAACCAATTCCCAGTTCGTGAATACCTCGCTCACCTTCAGCTGTTAAAGGAGTATCACTCCAGCCTTGAGCACGCCCAATCGTATTAAACATTGTTTTCCCATGACGCACTAGATACAATTTTACACTTGCCATTTTTGGTCCTCCATATGTATCTATTATAGCATGATTTCAGGTAAAAACCTCGTCCAAACTACTCTGTGCCCTTCTTTGAAGGTGCTAATTTGGAAGATCTAGCAGTCTCTTTTTTGCTCCCTTCTTCTGTTTTCTCCTCATTTCCTTCTTTGGACTTGTTTTCTGTTTTCTCAGACTTTTGACCGGTCTTTTTTAAAGGAGAAAAGTGAAATTCAAACTTATTTTTTCCTGTGTCAATAGTCGTTGTGAAGAATTTCTCGTCATTACGATAAGTTGACTTCCCTACATTAAATGACTGCTCTCCATTTTCAGAAGTAGCTTTTTCATAGGTTCTCTTAGCCATAGCAAATGCAAGAAGTTTTTCTTTATTTAAGGCATAATCCTGATGATGTGCTAGTTGCCGATTTAGATAAAACTGCAACAAAAGACTAAAAATTCCAGCAATAGTGACAGCGTATAGGAGAACTCCTGCTCTAACTTTTTTCTTTTTCCACACGATAGATAAACTCCCTCTCTAGTCCCTTTTCAAACTGAAAGTGAAAGTGCAGCTCCTGCCCTTTTTCTTGAATTCGAGCTGATTTTAGACCGTAAACCATCGGCTGGTAGCCACGTCCGCTGGCATCTGTTTTTCGGAAATCATTTGACCTTGATTTCCCCATAGAGATAGATTTCCCATCCTGTTTGAGGTAAAGCCTATCATTCTCCACTTTTTCAAATTGAGTTCGATTCAACTCTGCTTCCAGCTGATCCACAAATAAGAGCCATTCTTTTTGCTCACTTTTCTGCTGATAGCGAACCTCTGAAACCAAGAGTTGGCTCATAGATTGAAAAAGAAGCAAACTCCCACTAATCACAATAAGAGCAACCAAAGATTCTAAAAGTGTAAAAGCTCTGACTCTACTTATCTTGAATCGCCAGTAATTTCTCCGTTCCATGGTATACCTCCAAACCTCGCTCATTCGAGACAACATGAACCGTAAGGCCATTGACAGTCAACTCCTTTTGTCCGGTCTGCAAAGCCATCCGAGCCACTCGCAAAACTTCTTCCTGTTTTAGAAGTTCTACTTCTCTTTTTCTACTTTCTTGAATTTGTCCCAGTAAGAGCGTTGCTATACTGGCAAAAATAGCTAGTGAAATCACTGCTTCTAGTAAAATAACCGCCTTAATTTTTTGCTTCTTGAATACGTTTAATCTTTCCATTTCCTAGATATAGTTGGTAGCGAACCACTTCTTTCCTTGTTTGAAATCTCACGTTAGCTAGAGACGAATTCCCTCCAGCCTTATCAAATGTAATTGACTGATTAGACTGCAGTTGAATTCCTTTAGGGATGGCTAATTTCTGATAGCCATTTCCAATACTTCTCTCTTCTAACATTAAGTTGATCTTTTGCTGACTAGCCAGACTTCGCTTCTGCGTTTCCCGATAAAGTTCCTCAAACTCCATAAAGAAAATCTGCTCTTCTACAGCCGCAAAAGTTGACTGAACTGAACTCGACAAGCCCAAGGCTAACAGACTGACTATTCCTAAGACCAATAGACTCTCAAGCATGGTAAATGCCTTAATCCGCAACTGTTTGACTTGTGTTCTGTTTTGCATGGTATTCTTTGTAGGCCTTTGCTTGCTCAGCAGTGATACGTCCGTCTGCCTGTAATTTGCTTAGACTGGCATTCTCATTTTTATCCAGACTATAGAGTTCTGCTTGACTTTCTACCACCTTAACTACTGCAGCTTTACCCTTGTCATTCACTGCATCCTTTTGCTTAGTCAGATTTGGTACAAACAGTAAGAGTAGGACGCTAATGATAAGAAGGACCACTAACATTTCGACTAGTGTGAAAGCTTTTGCCTTGGCTTCTTTTAATTTCATCATCATATTTTTCATTTAAAAATTTACCTCCATATTTTGATACATGGGCAGCAACATGGCTGCGTACAATAAAACGATTAGTAGGGCTACAAAAATAAAGACCAGTGGTTGAACGAGGTTCATGGTCCGATTGACTCGGGTAAAGAATGATTCCCAAGTTTTTTCCGCATAGATTTCCAAT
This sequence comes from Streptococcus infantis, assembly GCF_019929665.1. Lineage (GTDB taxonomy): Bacteria > Bacillota > Bacilli > Lactobacillales > Streptococcaceae > Streptococcus > Streptococcus infantis_H. Next base: position 451,755 of record NZ_JAHZPZ010000002.1, read on the forward strand.
TCGCTTCCCAACTTGGATTTAACCTCTCCATATTCAATGATTAATCCCAATTCTCTTCTAAAGAAGGGATAATTTTGAACAGCTTTAGAAAATTCATGCCCATTTTGCAAGGACAGGGATAAATCATGCCCGATTTCCTTAAAAAGAGGATTCCCTTGCTCCTGCATCATCTGGAAAATCTGTGCCAACTCTAAACCTTGTCCAATCATATTTCCCCATTCCCGAGCATAATAGGCAGTTAGATAATACTGAACAAACACACCTAAAAAGGGGATCTTAGCCAAATAAGAACAGACTTGTATCTTTCTAGATTTTCTGTAGAATATCAGTCCTGTTAAAGATGCAAGACTTAATGCCACAGTAAGTCCGAGAAAAATCTGTGGCAGGTTACTAATCACTAAGGTAGCTATGTTACTACTATCCAGTTGGGGCAAGAGATAATTTCGCAAACCCAACATAATGAGCAGTAAGAAAGCTAGCAGAATAAGTGGGTAGGTCGCAACTTCAATTAACTTCTTCTTGACCTTAGCAAGATTATCAAGATACTCTTCAATTTTCCCTAAACTCAAATGAAGATTTCCATGAATTTCAGCCAATGAAAGTTGAGTGACAATCGCACTCGAAAAACCTAAATTCCCCATCATTTCCGAGAAAGATTTTCCTTTCGATAGTCCTAGGTGCATCTGCGAAACATATTCCTTCTCCAACAAAAGACTTCTATCAAGAAAGGAAATGATTTCTACCAAGTGAAAACCACTCGAAAACAAATTGTTAAAGAGAGTAATAATTTTCTTCTGTTTACTGGTAGCTAATTTTCTCCGTTTCAGCTTGAAGGGCAGTGATATGTCGATCCTTAAGAAGCTGATCAATTTGCTCATTCCACTTTTCTGCCTGGTGTTCTGAATAATTTTGGTTTGCAAAATCAATAATTCCTCCTCCCCCGATTAGTCTCTGGTAGCAAACACCTTGTAAAACAACTGCGAGTTCATCTTCACTGACACCAAGTTCTAAAAGACGCTCATAGACCCCACGAACACTCTTGGCATGGATGGTCGAAAATACTGTAGCTCCCGTTAAGCTCGCTCTTACAACCGCACGGGCTGTTTCGCTATCCCGAATTTCTCCAATGATTAAAAGATCTGGACGGTGGCGCAAAGAAAGTTTTATCAAGTTTTCATAGCTCAGTCCAATAGCTTCATTGAGTTGTAATTGAAGCATCTCTTCTTGCTTAATCTCAACTGGGTCTTCAATAGACATAACCTGCTGTCCCGTGAACAATGACTTAGCTAATTCATGCATTAAGGTAGTTTTCCCACTTCCTACAGGGCCTGCAAAAAGATAAAGACCGCGTTGCCTAAAGCCCTTTTCCAGTTCCTTAAGGTCTTGAAACCAGAAGCGCAAGTCTTTTTCTTCATCGTGCAAAAGGCGAATAACTAAACTCTCATGACCACGATAATCTCCTACCGTCGATAAGCGTAGTGAAGTAACCTTGCCATCATGCTGATAATCACAGGACCCAAGCTGACTACGACGCTTTTCTCCAACATTCATCCCCGCAATAAATTTAAAATGACTAATAACTGCTCCCAACTTTTCAAAGTCATAGCTATTAATCAAACGCCTTTCATCTCCTATTCGCATATGCAACTCATAAACCTTATCCTTGGGAATAAAATAGATATCCTGAGCTCCATCCTTCTTTGCGAGACTAATCAATTCTTGTGCAAGTGCTTGTACCATATTCCCTCCTCAGTTAATTATTCGAAGAAAATACAAAAAAAGAACAACTTTATTAAAAAGTTGTTCCATCTTTTTTGATACGACACGTCCGGTGGATTTCTAAACCAGTTTGTTTTTCATAACCCGGTCTGAATTTTTCATCTGGTATAACTTGACCATCTTCCAGTAAAGCCAAGGAATGATATTGCTGCAGAAATTCATCACATTCCTCACACCAACGCTTATCCTCGGGATTCCAAAATATGGTCATTAAGTCTCCTCGACTTTTATATAGTGGAATTTTCTTTTCCAGTTCAAACCAGCAAGATTTATAATACTTCAAGGCATCATAGTAATTTTCAAATTTCTTACTACTAATGACGTCTTCTTCCCATCCTTCTATGAACCACCAAGGTTCAAAATCCCCGTACATTTCTATCACTCGATACATAGTTTCATTTCCTTTGTATCGTATATTATAGCGAAATTTTAAGAACAATGAAAGAAATTTGCTTGCTTTCACGAATTATCTAATATTTTCAAAAAATCCAGCTATTCTAAAAAGAATAACTGGATTCAAAATTTGATTAACCTTCTGAAATATCGTTTTCAATGATTACCTTAATCGCATGATGATCTGCAGCCTTGCCAAATACTTCATAGGCCTTTTCAATTTCACTTAGTTTGAAGTAATGAGTTACCAATTTTTCTGGTTCAATTTTATGGCTTTCTAAAGCTTTCAAAAGCTGAGGAGTTGTGTTGGTAGAAACCAAACCGGTAGTTACGTTAATGTTACGAATCCATAGAGTATCCAAATCAAACTGAACTGGTTTACCATGCACACCACAGTTGGCTACTGTTCCATCTACACCGATAATCTTTTGGCAGAGATCAAACGTTTCAGGAATACCAACAGCTTCTATAGCAACATCCACACCTCTACCATCTGTTAAATCATAAATTTCTTGAATTGCTTTTTCAGGGTCTGAAGAATTAATCTTATGAGTAGCACCGAAAGAAACTGCAGTATCCAAACGGTTATCGTCTAGGTCTACCATGATCAATTTAGCAGGTGAATAGAATTGAGCAGTCAATAGAGCTGCTAAGCCAACTGGACCTGAACCAACGATAGCCACACTACAACCAGGCTCTACTTTCCCTTTTAAGACACCAATTTCATAACCAGTTGGTAGGATATCAGATAACATAACCAAGGCTTCATCAGACAAATCAGCTGGAGTGTGATAGAGAGTATTATCAGCATGAGGAACACGAAGATATTCTGCTTGCATACCGTCGATCAAATGTCCAAAAATCCAACCTCCTTCGTCTTCACAGTGGGCATAGATTCCCTTTTTACAGTAGTAGCATTTACCACAGGCACAAACACAAGAAATCAAAACCTTATCGCCTTTTTTGAAGTTTGAAACGCCTGCTCCAACTTCCTCTACAATCCCGATTCCTTCATGGCCAAGGATAGTTCCACTCTTACATGCAGGGACATCTCCTTTGATAATATGAAGATCTGTTCCACAAATCGTAGTTTTTACAATACGCACAATAGCGTCAGTTGGCTTGCGAATAACTGGTTTGTCAACATCAACAAATGAAGCAAGTCCTGGTTTAACATAAGTATAGGCTTTCATAAAGCTTACCTCCGTTTTTTTATTTGTATTGTTTATATCATAATTGTAAGCCTTTACATAGAGAAAATCAAGTAATATGTGAAGAAACTAACAAACTAAATTAAAAAAAGTAGAAACTAAACTAGTTTCTACTTTAGAGATTATGCTTGATAACGTTTTTCACCATCAAGGTAAGTTGCTACCAATTCCAAATCCTTATCAAGAACGATAAAGTCAGCATCGTAGCCTTCACGGATTTGTCCGCAAACATCATCAATATGAACTGATTTTGCTGGGTTGAGACTGGCCATCATAACTGCTTCATGAGGATTTGCAATGCCCCATTCAACAACATTTTTCAAACCGTCTTTAAGTTTGAGAATAGAACCTGCCAAGTTCCCAGTAGATTTGAGACGAGCAGTACCATTTGAAACCACAACTGGGAATTCTCCTAGCATGTAGTCACCATCTTGCAAACCACCCGCTGTCATACAGTCAGTAATAAGAGCAATATTTTCAGTACCTTTTTGTTTAAGTAGGATGTCACAAGCCTTAGGATCAACGTGATGCCCATCGCAAATCAATTCAGCATAAGTATGTGGCAATTCATACATAGCACCAACCATACCAAGCTCACGGTGAGTTAAGCCACGCATACCATTATAAGCATGAACCCAAACACTTGCACCAGCGTCAACAGCCTTCTTAGCCTGATCAAAAGTTGCATTTGAGTGACCTAAAGCAACAGTAACACCTTCACCAGTAACCGTACGTACAAAGTCCTCAACACCTTCACGTTCAGGTGCAAGGGCAATTTTATTTAGAAGACCATTAGCAGCCTTCTGCCAAGCACGAAATTCATCCATGCGAGGATCTTTCATGTAAGCAGGGTTTTGAGCTCCTTTAAATTCCTCAGTAAAGTATGGACCTTCAAAGTAAATCCCACGAATTTTAGCACCAGAAGCCTCTTGATAACGCGCACCAATATTTTCAGTAACAGCTAATAATTGTTCGTATGATGATGTTAGAGTAGTTGGAAGGAAACTAGTAACACCTGTGCTAAGAAGACCTTCACTCATTGTATGAAGAGTACCTTCGATGTTATTATCCATAACATCAACCCCACCAAATCCGTGAATATGTGTATCAACAAGACCAGGTGCAATACTATAACCAGTATAGTCAATAATTTCTGCATCCTCAGAAACTTGATCCACATGCTTACCAAATTTACCATCAACTAGTTCTAGAAAACCGCCACGGCGAACACCATGAGGATAGAAAAATTGATCCGCTTTAATATATTTAGGCATAATGATAACCTCCGTAATTCATTTTTCTAATATTTATTATGTCAATTACATTATAAACCTTTCTGTGTAATTTGTAAATGGTATAGACCTATTATAGTTAAATTTATAAAGAAATAAATTAAGATTTAGTAAACATATAGTAAAGTAATATTGAACATTCAGGTTTATAATAAAATTTTAAAAAAATATAAGTAATTTTAAGTAACTGCAAAAGAAAAAATTAGAAGAAAAAATAAAAAGACAAGGTCCGAAAACCTTGTCTTTAATACTATACCGGCGGCCAACAAACTAGCGTTAAAATAAGTTAAAATAAATAACCAAGAAACGATTAAATCAAGATATTATCACACGCTAGTTAGTATTGAAATTGAGGAAATTGACCAGTGGTTGACCAAATAAATTTTAAACTTTTACTTTAATTTTATAGTCTTGAAATTTAATAATCACAATTTTTTATACATAGTTCGATACCGTGTTCGACACAATCGGTATAGTCCAATATTTATTCTCAAAAATGGTTTAAATAGCGTAGTCTTTTAAACTAATTTTGAGAATCCAAAAAATCTTCCTACATATGTAAGAAGATTTTTTTAATTATTCTATAATTGTATAATCTCCACTATCTAACAAGTCTATTACTTTTTGAACAAACTGAGTTGAAAGTAAATCTACTATATCAGCTCCATGAGTTTGAAAATTCTCATCTATTTCTTTGATTTCTAATTCAGTATTTTTTTCTGCCCTTTCTTCTGTAATTGGGGTATGAAAACTATATTCACCGATTTCATAATACAAGAAATATAAATATTTTTTCTCACCTAAACTATAATCAAAAAAGTCAACTTCCTTATTTCTATCGTAGTCATAGTAACTATTTTCCCAAACAATATCATTTCTTTTTTCATTATATAGTTTTTCATAATTTTTTTGATAACTATAGACTCGTTGTCTTTTCTCCCCTACATACTGTTTATGAACCAATTTTGGGCTGAAGTTTAATAATAAATCTTCTTTCATACTATAGTATCTTTCTTTTTGTTCCTTTGCTTTTTCATTATTAATTTCTTTGTATTTGTAGAACCCAGCTTGATTAGAATCTTCTATTTTATCTCGATAGTTTTTTGCTCTTTTATTAACAGAATATATACATTCTGCAATAATTTGATTTGTTATTTTTTTATTCTTAATTAAATCAGTATATCTCTTAGGAGTTCTCATTTTTTAACCCTCATATTTTTTCTATCTTATAGTATATATTTTAACAAAAATCTTCCTATTATAAAATAAGAAGATTTTTATTTTTCTAGTTCTTTCTACGTACCGTTACAAGTCCAAATGCTCCAAGAATTGCACCGAGTACCAACATTGCAACACTCGACGACTCGCCTGTATTTGGCAATGATTTTGCGCGTTCTACTCGTGAATAAATCGGCTTACTTGATGCTTGTTGCTTACTTGTGTATGTTTGACCATTTACGACAACATTTCCTTTGTTGTCAATAGTCACATTTTTATCACTTGTGTACGCCTGCTTTGATTTATCATTGCTCGTTTTTGGATGTTCAACACTAATTGGTTTTGTAGCACGTACAATAACTTTTCCGTCAATAATTTCAATATCTTTACCTGATGCAATAGCTTCTTTTAGTGCTTTAATATCAATTTCAGGACGCTCTTCAGAAACTGGTGTCCCTTTAGGTACAGCAACAATTGTTCCGTCAGGTAATGTTGCGATGACGTTATCTTTAGCTTTTTCTTCTAAATCTTGAAGTTTTTCATATTTTGTTTGAATTTCGTCAAGTTTAGTTTGTTCAGCTTCAAGTGTTGAAGTGATTACTTCAACAAGATTTTTAGCACTTTGAGCTTTAGTTTCAGCATCTTTAAGAGCGTTTTGTTTTTCAGCTAATTTATCTTTAGCTTTAGCTAAATTAATTGGTGCTTCAACATAACCTTTTAATTCTTCAGCAAGAGCTTTAGCTTCTTTAACCAAGCGGTCTTTTTCCTCAATTAATTTAGCTTTTTGAGTTTTAAGAGCTTCAAGTTTTGATTCTTGTTTTGTAAGTTCAGTTTTTGAATCAGAAAGAGCTTGAACTTTTTGTTCTTGAACACGTTTAGCTGATTCAAGAGCTGATTTAGCATCATCAAGAGCTTGTTTCTTAGAAGCAAGGTCAGCTGAGAAGTTATCAACTGCTTTTTGAGCTTCAGCTTGACGTTTTTGTGCGCTGTCAAGAGCAAGTTTTGCAAGACGCAAGTTGTTTTCAGCAACTTGTGTTTGAATTGGCGTAGCAGTAGCGTCAGCCAATGTCTTTTCAGCTGAAGTTTTAAGTTCTAATGCACTAGCATAATCAGCAGATGCTTGTTTAAGAGCATCATTTGCTTTTTCTGAAGCAGTTTGAGCTGTATCTTTTTCAGCTTTAGCATCTTCGTATGCTTTCTGGATAGCTTCAGCATTAGTTGGGTTAACAAGAGATGTACCTTTATTGCTAAATGCAATTACTAGCCAGTAATCACCGTTGATGTTTGCAATATCAAGACCAACGTTTTTAGCAAAATTAAGGTTGGCTTTCAAGTGTCCCCAGTTTGAATGAGCGTCATCAAATGATGTACCTAGCAAAGCTTTAACAACAGCTTCTTTGAGGTCATACATTGATTTGAAGTCATCTTTTGAACCTAGACGTTCTAGGTTTTCAACACCAGCTCCAATGTGTCCGTGTGTAAGTGGGCTCTTACCACGTTGTTCGTATTCACGTGCACGACTAGTTGCTAATTCGATAGCTTCTTTAGTAACGCCAGTGTTTTCTTTTGATGTTACAAGATATTTAGAGTTATCTTTCAATTGTTCACGGACTTGTTTTAATCCTTGAACATACAAGTGAGAAATTTCTTCTTTTTGCGCTTGAGTTAGATTGTCGATATCAACAGGTTGGCTCTTAGCGTTTTTACCAATTGAAGTTTCTGTATTTTCAATAGCTTTAGCACCAGAGTCAGTTATGAAGTCATTGTCACCTGATGCAATGTCTTCTTTGAATTGAGTCAAATTTGGAATTTTGACAATATCAACGCTATCCAAAGCTTTTGTAGCTTTATCAAGTTTATCTTCAGCTTGAGAAAGTGTTGTTGTAGCACCATTAGCTTTTGTAGTAGCTGATTCAAGGTTGTCTTTAGCATCATTTACTAAAGTTGTTTTAGCATCAACATCTGATTGTGCATTATCAATAGCTTCTTGACGTTTTTCGTCAGCTTTCTTAGCATCAGTTAAGGTTGTATCTGCAAGAGAAACATTCTTTTCAGCACCCTTAGTTTCAGCTTTAGCTTCATCAAGTTTATCTTCAGCTTGAGCAAGTCCAGTTCCTGAAATTGCGTCTTTAGCTGATTTAACTTGAGTTTCTTTAGCAGAAACATCAGCGTTAGCATCTTTAAGGGCTTGTTCAGCGTTAGCTTCATCTGTTTGAGCCTTGCTTACAGCGTCAGCTTGAGTTGCAATATTTGCATCAGCAGTAGCTGTTTCTTTAGCGTTAGCTTCTTGGTCAGCAAGATTAGCTTTTTGGTCCGCTTTATTAGCTTCAATGTTTTGAGGCGTAGCTTTAGAAGCAACTTCTTCAGCGTGTTTAACATCTTCAGTAGCTTTATCTACAGCTGTTTGAGCGTTAGACACTTGTTTGTTAGCTTCATGAGCTTTAGTTTGTGCGTCAGTAAGTTGTTCTTTAGTTTTTTCTACAACTTTCTTTTGAGCATCAAGAGCTGGTTTTACGTCTGATGATTTTTCAATAGTTTGCTTTTCAACAAGAGCTGGTTCATTTACGCTTGTTGCCGTAGCTACATCAGAGTTGGCTTCTTGAGCAAACGCAGGCACACCAGCTGATGCAAGCCCAATAACTGCTGTAGTTGTTAGGGTTTTAATAGTATTTTTTGACATAACATCTCCAAAAATTAACATTAACAACTATATATAGTTGTTTTTTCTCTAATTATACCGCACTTAACCAACCTTGTAAAGTCATAAGCAATCTTTTAAGAACTAAAATATGTAGTAAAAAAACTGTAGTATTAAGTTCGAGAGGTATTACATGAAACAATCATTAAGAAAATATATAGGAAAACGAATTCGCCTTTTAAGGTTGAAAAAAGGATTTACACAAGAACAAATTGAAGAAAGAGCAGACCTTGGAACAAACTATGTTTACAAACTTGAACATCTAGAAACAAATATAACAATTAATACCCTTGAAAAAGTTATGAATGCCCTTGAATGTGATATTTCATCTTTCTTTGATATTACAAAAAAAGATGAAAATCCTGAGATTGTTGAATTAATTACGAATATAAAAAATTTACCTGATAGTAAACAAAAAGAAATACTTTCTGCATTCCATACAATTCTTAATAATGTAAAATGATAATTTAATGAATTTTATTTACTTCTAATTAAACTATAATTTAGTTTAAAAAACGCATAATTCTAGACGAACATGCTAGAGCTATGCGTTTTTATTTTATATTCATCAAATCAACAGTCCACCTATTTAAACTATCCGTTAAAACTATTTCTCCTTCCAATTGTTCCTGATAATGAATCATAGACTTTATAAATGTATCTATTGATTTCGAAAAATCGAATTGTGGATGAAACTTAGAATTCACTCCAGGTAATGAATCAAACGTCATTTCTGTAACTAATGATAAATTTTGCAAAATTAAATCAAAAAAATCTTCCCCTCTATCAAATAGAGCTCCTTTTGAAATCATATCTAAAAGTTCAGTCTCAAAAAAATTATTAATCCTTTTATCTAATTTAGTAGTATACAAATCACTAAAATAATTAGCATGTCTTTCAAAAAACTCTTCCTTATAATGATTGTATAAAAGTTGCATAGCTAATAAACTTTTTTCATTACCTTTTTCAATATTAAAGCTTGGAAATAATAAGCTAATTCCATCACCATATCTATTTTCCCATTCCCTGATGGCCAAATCATACGCGAACGGAACATAGTAACTCAAAGATTTTTCTATTAACTCTGTTTCTTTCTTTAAAAGATAATTCATACCTGTAAAAAATAACATCTCAAAGTAAGATTCACGTTCCATTTTATTTCCCCAAATTAAAGTATATGAATCTGTAAACTTCATATTTTTAACAATTTCAAAAGCAAAAGCCGGTGTCAAAAGATACGGATTTTTTTTATATCTTTTATTATTGACGATATTACTAATAACATTTGGGTCACTTAACAAAATATCAATATTTTGTAACTTTTTATCTTTTTTTCTATATTTCACACGTTGACTAATCATTCTATAAATTTCTTCATCAATTTTCATATAGTTCCTCTTTTCTTTAGTTTGTAATATTAGTATAACATATTATTGGGTGGTTTTTCAATTTTTTTATATGATAAAATAGCCAATTCAAACCCAATATTTAAAATTATAATAGATTCATGATAGTCGATAGCTATCAAAAATAATTAAACAAAGGAGGCCTTATTATATGGCATTTTTTAAAAAAACTAACGGCTACAGTGCTAGACTCGCGGAACAAGCTCTTTCAGATGAAGTTGTGAAGTTAGCTGGTAAACAACTAGAAATTCAATTCGAATTTGAGAAAACTGGGGAATTTGTTAATGGTAAAGAAAAAATGAAACGTACGGATAACATTCAAAGTTATCAAGTCTACGTTGCAACTGACAATCACAATCCTTTCAAAGTCAAGTTTTTACCTGAAGATAAACCAGTTCTATCTAAGATTGATATCGGAGATGTCGTTGAATTTGAAGGGTTAGAAGCATTTGAAAATAAATACGGACAGCTTTTTTTCAGAGCATCAAGTATCAAGAAAGGAAAATAACTGATGGCTTTTCTAATGAATAAAAGTCAAACTCATGCTACATCAGCAACTTCTGCTGATGTAGTTGAGTTTGGCAATAATAAATACGAATTAGCTCAATTCATTCTAAGAAATTTGAATAATGCGCTTAATATTAATGATGAATCATCCTATCTAAATTCATTTGACATCAAGGTTCTAAGCAACGATAAAGGGTTCTTATTTATACCTAACTTGCCGGTATCGTACTCAATTGATGCTAAATTATACTTTGAACTATATGCAATTTGTTCTGGTATTTTATATCCTTTCAAGACCTTATTAGCTCAAAATAATGCTTATTTCGTTTCATATGATACAAAAAATGAAAACCAAGCACGAGCATTCTTCTTCCCTTGGATTGATGGGGTTCCAAATCGCTTAAAAATAGGTAATTTACAAACTTTTATTAAAGAAAAAGTATCAGAAAAGCATATTCCTATCATGTCGAAAAATATTGCAATTGATATGACAAAAGTTGTTCATGTTGCAATAAGTGGCTCCAGCGGTTCTGGAAAAACTCATTTTGTTCAATATCTCATTTATTGTTTAAAATCAATTACAAATCAAATCGTTTGTATTGACCCTAAATTATCAGATATCTATTTATTAGCTAAAGAACTTCAACTTGAAGTTTTCTCACCTCAAAAAGGCTCTAACTTAAATAGTTTTATTACAGAAATTAATGAATTACTTGGTCGTATCATAAACAAAATATACGAACGGCAAGAAATATTATTAAAACAACCAGATAAAAGTTTTGAACGCATCTATATTGTTATTGATGAACTATTGGCATTGGTACAAGGTAGTTCGAAACAAGCAAGAGAAACCTTTGCTCAATTATTAGGAACGATTGCTCTATTGGGCAGACAGACAAATGTGAGTCTTATCCTATTAAGTCAACGTTTTGATGCAAATGCTTTTGGAGGTAATACAGCAGTACGTGAACAAATCAATTGTATTTTTATCTTGGGTGAAATAAATGCAAATACTTGCCAATTTTTGTTACCAAATTTCAACGTAGAAAATATTGTAATACCCGCTGGAATTGGTACAGGAATTATCAAGTATACAGATAGCGAACACAGGACACATATTATGCCACTGCTAACACCCACATATACATATAATAGAAAGGAATAAATTTTATGAAACATTATTTCAATAGGTACAATATTCTTAATTTCATCATGTTCACTTTATTGATTTTCTTTATTTTAGAACGTATATCTACTTTCTTAATTTTTCAAATTCATCTAGATACTATCTTTTATTTTTTAGTTTATATTATAAGCTTGCGTTTCATTTTACTGCTAGAATTTTGCATTTTTATTTACATGATTATAATTGATTTAATTTTTCGTATTGTAGAACGTGATTCTTTCAATAATAGCATGAAATCATATATCGCAACATGGAAAATTAGACGCTTTCTAAGTCAGACAAATGTAGATACAACATTTAACGAACTCGCTTCGATTTTAAATAGAAAACAAATGATTATTAAAAAAGCAAATCGTTCTCTGTTGACATTAACTGTTGATTACTATGAGAAAGGGGCTATTGCAAAATGGACTTTACCAGATAATTGTGAAAGTTATAATATTATGGAAGAATTGTTGGCGCAGGCAAAAAGAGAATTAAATCAGTTAGATAATAGATATTTATTTAATGATTTCATTAGATTAGAAAATGGTAGAACATTTATCTCAACAACTGCTAGAAAAAAAAATAAAGGTGCGGTGTACTGCTACTGAAGGTAAGCAAGTACACCAGCACAATAAGTTTTAAACAATTCACGTCTAATGAATAAGATTTTTATGTTGTGATGTGTCAAGAAAATATGATGTTTATTTGGATGAGGACGCACAGTTTTCTCCGTCTGTGCGTCCTCATCCAAACCATATCACAACAACACAAATAAACACAAATTATTCATTTTGTGTCAAAATCAGAAAGGATTTTTATGAAAATTAATCAAAATGATAGAAAAAGAAAATTTTTCGGTCAAATTTCATATGAATATGAACACAATGCAAATTCAAAATTAACTGAAAAAGATTTTCGTGAATCAGTTATTCAACGTATTCATGATTATTGTAAAAATGAAGAAGATAGGTATCATATTATTTTTCACGATAAGGATTTGAAAGATGACGGCAGTTCAAAACCATTACATGCTCATTTTTATATTGATTTCAAACACGCTCATACTTACTCATCAGTATTGAAGGCTCTATCAATTTCAAGAAAACAAAATTTAGAATTTGTTCGTAGTTCGATAAAAGCATGCCGATATCTTACACATCGCAACGAACGTAACATGGAAGAACATAAATTCCCCTACGAAGTCGCAGATGTTATTTCATCAGAAAATGCAAACTATATCGATGATATCATGGGAAAAATCAAAAATCACAGCAAAGAAAAAGCTGACAATGGTCTAGAAATAGACGATTATTGTTTAGAATTAAGCTATCTAATCTCAGAAGAAGGCCTACTTACAACTGAAGCAAAACAACAATTGTTTGAGCAATTCACTCAACGTATAGCACAGAAAGCGTGGAATTCAAATAAAAGACAATTTGAGGAGAACAGACAAGAATTTATTCAGAAGGAGTTTATTCGAATGAGCAAAGGGGAACGGAATCATACAGGTATTTATATTCAAGCTGAAGGGGGAACAGGAAAATCATATCTAGCACGTTTACTTGCAGAAGAACATGATAGGTTAGGAGCACATACCCCATCAATAAATAAAAAAAGATTTGATTTAGGTTCAGGTTATAAAGGAGAAAAAACAATTGTAATCAATGAATTAGATGCAAGTTGTGGTATGACTTTTCGAGAGTTATTTCAGATACTAGAACCAGATTCAGCAACTCAACTAAGTTCACGGTTTAAAGATGCGTATATCATTAATGATTTAACAATTATCACAAATTCAGATACTTATTGGGATTGGTGTGATTCGTGGTTTGGTAAGAAAAATAAAGAATATCATCAGCTAATGCGAAGAATTAGATTTGTAATTAAAATGGTTCATGATGATAAAAATAAAGGAATTAATATTGAATTATGGTACTACAATGCAAATCGGGATTTAAAAGAAAAGGCGAAAAAAGAATTCAAAAAAATACAAACGTATACACTAAGTAGCGTTAAAAATGAAGAAGAATTTCGAAAAATTGCTTCAGATATATTAGAAAAAATTAATAAAGAAAATAATATTGATAATAAAAGAAAAGTTATCGCTACAAACCTAACCGACCAAAGCAAGGGTAGCGATAACTAAAACTAGTAGAAATAATTAATACTATTTCTGCTTCTATTTTATCATAGAAAGAGAAAAATTTATATGACAGATAAGATTTTAATCAAAATAGACAATTTAGAAGTAAAGTTACCTGCCACACATATCATTGTTGAAAAAGAAGAATATCTCAACTTAAAAACACAAGCTTCAGATGGGAAATATATGAGCTTATCCGAGGTTTTAGAGATGATTTCAGTATCTCGACCGTGGTTATTAGAAAATGTTCTCTATCGTGCAGATATTCGCTCAAAAATTGATATTGATAAAAACAAGGATGGTTTTGTGAAATATCCAAATAATCAGGGTGGACGGTACTACTTCTTAGCTAGCAAAACGAAACAATTTTTTGAAGAAAATTTTGCAGAAATTTTTAGTTTATGATACGATAATCAAGATAATATCTTGGTTATCGTCTTTTAGAAAGAGGTAATCATGTCAGTTTCATACAGAAAACGAGGAAAAAAGAATTTATGGGATTATAGAATTTTTGATAAAAATAAAAAGGTAGTTGCTTCAAATTCAGGATTTAAGACAAAAAGGGAAGCAGAAATTGAAGCACTCGCACTTGAACTCAAATTGATTAACGGAGCAATAATTGATAAAAACATTCCATTCTATACTCTATGGGAAAAGTGGTTAGAATTGACTGTAAAACCACTTGGAAAAGCAGAGGCTACATTTAATAAACATTTATTGCGTGGTAAGTTTATCAAGGAATATTTTAAAGACAAACCAGCCTTAAAAATCAAAGCGAGTGAATATCAGGCTTTTATAAATAAGTACGCTGAAACAAATTGTCGTGATAATGTTAGTAGAATGAATGCGGAAATTAGAAACGTGATTGTGTTTGCAAAACGAGATAAACTTAATATAGAAGATTTTACTGAGGGTGTAATTCTTTCAGGACGACCTCCAAAGAAGCGAAAAGATGAAAAATACATTCATAGCTTTGAAGATTATCAAAAATTAGTAACATATTTAGAAAATAATCTTGATTTAGCAACTTCCATAGTACCGTATTTACTATTGATTCAACTGAAAACCGGAATGCGTGCAGGAGAGGTTGCAGGTCTTACATGGGATTGTATCTTGTGGGAAAATTCAGAAATCAAAACTTATCAACGATATGATACAGCAAGAAAACGGTGGGCAAACGCTAAAACAGAAGAGTCAATCCGTACAATTCCAATTGATAATGCTACGTTAACAATTTTAAAAAAATTAAAACAAGAACAAACTGTATTCATTGAAAATGGGATGATTACAAATAATGAAAATATGATTTTTTTTGATTTGAAGTATAATGTTGTAACAAATGCAGGAGTAAACAAGCATTTAAAGCAAATTTTAAAGACCTTAAAAATTCATCCTCAAAATATGACAAGTACAGGTCTGAGACACACGTATTGTTCAACAATGTTAGCAATGGGTGTTGATATTTGGGCAGTGTCAAAGTTAATGGGGCATCGAGATATTAAACAAATAACTGAAACTTATGGACATCTTATAAAAGAAAAAGCTGATATTGAAAATAACAAAGTTCGTGCAGTTTTGACGAGTCTAGTTAAAAAATAGAATCACTGACCAGAAGTTGACCAAATCAAAAAGAAACGCTGAATTATCAACGTTTCTTAATGCTATTTTATACCGGCGGCCGGGGTCGAACCGGCACGTCCTTGCGGACACTGGATTTTGAGTCCAGCGCGTCTGCCAATTCCGCCACGCCGGCAAATAGTAACTGGGGTAGCTGGATTCGAACCAACGCATGAGGGAGTCAAAGTCCCTTGCCTTACCGCTTGGCTATACCCCAAAAATATAAAGTAGGCGAGTGAGGGGAATCGAACCCCCGAATGTCAGAGCCACAATCTGATGTGTTAACCACTTCACCACACCCGCCATAACGTTTAACACGGGCAGTAGGAATTGAACCCACACTGAAGGTTTTGGAGACCTTAGTTCTACCTTTAAACTATGCCCGTATAAGATGGAAGGGGAGGGATTCGAACCCCCGAACCCGAAGGAGCGGATTTACAGTCCGCCGCGTTTAGCCTCTTCGCTACCCTTCCGTGTAATATAAGAAATGGCGCGAGACGGAATCGAACCGCCGACACATGGAGCTTCAATCCATTGCTCTACCAACTGAGCTACCGAGCCAAAATTGCGGGAGCAGGATTTGAACCTACGACCTTCGGGTTATGAGCCCGACGAGCTACCGAGCTGCTCCATCCCGCGTTAATAATAAATAAAGGAGGATGTGGGATTCGAACCCACGCACGCTTTTACACGCCTGACGGTTTTCAAGACCGTTCCCTTCAGCCGGACTTGGGTAATCCTCCAACAAAATAGTCCGTACGGGATTCGAACCCGTGTTACCGCCGTGAAAAGGCGGTGTCTTAACCCCTTGACCAACGGACCATATTTATAAAAAATGGGCACGAGTGGACTCGAACCACCGACCTCACGCTTATCAGGCGTGCGCTCTAACCACCTGAGCTACGCGCCCAAGTTAAAAACTTGGTATTGAACAAAGTTCAAAGCGGGTGACGAGAATCGAACTCGCGACAACAGCTTGGAAGGCTGTAGTTTTACCACTAAACTACACCCGCTTATATGGGAGTTAACGGGATCGAACCGCTGACCCTCTGCTTGTAAGGCAGATGCTCTCCCAGCTGAGCTAAACTCCCTCGAGCTAAGCGACTTCCATATCTCACAGGGGGCAACCCCCAACTACTTCCGGCGTTCTAGGGCTTAACTTCTGTGTTCGGCATGGGTACAGGTGTATCTCCTAGGCTATCGTCACTTAACTCTGAGTAATACCTACTCAAAATTGAATATCTATCAAATTACAAGAAAACCTTACGCTTTCGTATTCTCAGTTACTTTGGATAAGTCCTCGAGCTATTAGTATTAGTCCGCTACATGTGTCGCCACACTTCCACTTCTAACCTATCTACCTGATCTTCTCTCAGGGCTCTTACTGATATAAAATCATGGGAAATCTCATCTTGAGGTGGGTTTCACACTTAGATGCTTTCAGC
>NZ_JAHZPZ010000019.1 GCF_019929665.1 Streptococcus infantis
GGAGGAGTCACAGTGTTATTGAACTCTTTGTCTGGAGCGTCAGTCACTGTCTTCACAAGTGCTTTAGCTTTTCCATCGTGTTCAACTTCTACTGTGATTTCAGCCTTCATGGTATCGTAAGTGACTGTAGCGTCAGATCCTTTAACTTCTTCTACAGTGTACTTATGAGTTCCAACTTGAGCTTTAGTGAATTCAAGTTTAGCGAATTTCACCTTACCATCTTTATCGTTCTGAACTGTTTCGATTTCAGTACCTTTAGAGTCTTTCAATACGAAGCTGAACTCACCAGCTTTCAACTCACGGCCTTCGAGTTTCTTAGTGAAGTTGAATTCGACTTCAATTGGAACTGAGTTAACACGTTTTTCAGTTGGTTTTTCTGGTTTTTCAACTTTCTTCGTGCTTGGGTTGTAGTAGTTTACAATTTGAGCTGCTGTATTTTCGATGTCTACTCCACCTTCAACGTCTGTTTTAACAGTGGCTGGGATATCGAATTTATAGTAGCGACCAAACTCGAATTTAGTTGTGTCGATGATTTGTGTATTGTCTGCGTCTCCAAGTGACTTAGTGAAGCCAGCTTTAAGAGTTGCGGTCATAACACCATTTTCAACCTTAATGTCGAACTTGTCAGTCACATCAGCGCCAGTTACTGAATCGTAAGCCTTGATAGCTGAAGCGTCTACATCAACCTTAGTTTCATCGAAGTCATCAGAAATACTTACTGATTGGATGTTATCCTTGTTGTTAGCGTCGAACTTAGTTGTATCAAG
>NZ_JAHZPZ010000003.1 GCF_019929665.1 Streptococcus infantis
AGCCTAGTACTTGTATTGGCTGGTGTGGTAATCATGTCAGGAACAGTTGTTATGAAACGTAAATTTACTAAATAATATTAGATAAGTTTCTTTAGAGAGGAGAGAGCATTGCTCTCTCCTTTTTTAAATGTTAAAATGATGGCGTAGTAGATACCTATCCTTCCCTTTTCAAGGGGAAACCCCACTTATCACGAAGTCACAAAGCCAATATTATAATACTAGCTAACGTAGCCGGTAGCAAACAGAAGTTGGTTAAAAACATAGAGGAGAAATCAATAATGGAAAATTGGTTGACACAATGGCAGAAATTAAAGGAAAAATATCCGAAGGGTGTCCTTTATGTCAGTAGTGCCTTGCTACCGATGACCATCATGCTGGTGGTATGGTTTTTCATGGGGAGTTATCCTTTTGGAAATAAAAGTTTAATGACCGTTGTCTTTGATCAGCAGTACATTAGTTTTTATGGATTGCTAAAGAATTCCATTCTATCTGGTGATTTAAGTAGTCTGACATATTCCTTTACTAAATCTATAGGTGGAGATATGATTGGTGAGTTGGGCTATTATTTGATGAGCCCTTTCAATGTTATTTATGTTCTGCTGCCTTTAAAATATATAGGATTGTCTGTTTTTCTAACGATCTGGCTCAGATATGGTACCTTTGGACTTTCCTTTGCTCATCTCTTAATTAAACGTTATAAGGGTGCAGAGTCAAAACGATGGATGGTTCCCTTGTTTGCGACAGCTTATGCCCTGTCTGGTATGTTGGTATCCTACCAGATGAATGTTATCTTTTATGATGCCATGTTCATGCTTCCTCTTGTCATCCTATATCTAGAGCAGTTATTAGATGGCAAAGCGGCTTATCCATATGCCTTTGTACTAGGCTTAACGGTATTCCTTCAATTTTATATGGGCTATATGATATCGCTATTTGTCGTTTTGTATGCCTGCTATTATCTTTCGCCTCGTTTTTCTATTGAGGGGACATGGAAAGTAAAACTCAAACATTACGTCCAACCCTTATGGGATGTATTTCTCTACTCTATCCTAGGGGTTGCGGCTGCTTCAATATTATTAGTTCCAGTATTTTTCAACTTGATTGAAAGTAAGGGACAAGCAGGAGGAGCCATGATATTTTCCATGGCCTTTCAGATTAATCCCTTAGACATTTTATCCAAACTAACTATCGGGGGCTTTGATGCGCAATCAGGTTGGGCAGCTGGACCAAACCTGCCAAATATCTATATTGGAGCTCTCGGGTTTATCGGCTTTATCTTGTACTTTTTATCAAGAAAGATAATCAAAGAAAGAAGATGGGCTGCGGGAGTGGTTACTCTCATCTTCTTTACTTCCTTTGTAAATGAATTTGTGAGTAAGATTTGGCATATGGGACAAAACCCTGCGGGATTTTTCTTCCGTTTTTCATGGTTATTCTCTTTCTTCATGCTACTTCTAGCCTATCAAGCATTAAAAGAGAAATTTAAAATCTCTCGCCGAGGGAAATTGCTATCAGTTGTAGCCCTAGTCTTATCAGCAATCTACCTCTATACTAAAGACTTTACCTATCTGCCAAAAAAACAACCTGAGGCTCTAACTCTGTTTATCAATAGCCATTTTATTGCTATTGTGATACTGGTTGTATCAGCTACAGCTACAGGATTTTATCTATACTGGAAACGCTCTGCCAAGTCCCAGAAAGAAAAGGAAAGGGTATTGGTGATTGCGGCTGGAACTGTAGTGGTATTGCTGTTATTATTACAAACAGGTTATCTCTTTTCTCGTGTGGTCTTAACTCTACTCATTTACTTAGCTGTACTGGCCTTGCTACGTCCAGGAATGATTCGCTTAGCTGTTATCTTGTTATCAACTCTGACAGTATTTGAGCTAGGCTACAATGCCTATCTATCACAAGTGACCTTTAGTTATGCAAATGTTGATGAATTTGTGGACGGAACGCTCTCGGTTAAACGTGTGACGGATAAAATCCAAGAAAACGCAGCTCAGCCTTTCTATAGAATTGCAACGACCTTTGCCTATTCTCGAACAACTCCATCTCTGATAGGTTATCCAGGTTTGAGTACTTTTAGTTCAAATTTGGAGAGGGCTACTATGAATCACTTTGCCTATATGGGTGATCAAGCGGGCGATGAAGCAATAGAATATGAAAATGGAACTCCTCTAACAGATGCCTTATACGGTGTTCGCTACTATATGGATGTCAAAGACCTGGATCCTACTGAGAAAGAAGCTCATCCTGAGAGAATGTATTTCACACGTTTTGCCAGTCGTTTTGATATGAACCGTTACTTTACAGAGAAAGTCTATGAAGATGAACGATATCTTGTTTATAAAAATCCTAATTCATTCCCGATTGCTTTTGGAGTAAATGAATTGGTTACAAATTTACAACTTGACTTCAATAATGCTGTAAAAAACCAAAATAACATCCTCAACTCTATGGAGGGTATTGAAAAAGGCCAGGAAAATTACCTCGACTACTTCAAACCCCTAGCCTACGGAGATGTTGAAACAGAGAATCTTACTGAGGAAAATGTCGACAAAGAAAAAGGAACTGCAGTTTACAAGCGGGTGGATTCTTCTAAGGATGCAATCGTTCGCTACCGAATTACTCCGCGAACAAATTTGACCTATTATTTCTTCGTGCCAGCAAGTCTAAATTCAGAGAAAGATTACTCCGTCCTTCTGAACGGCAAGTGGTTCACTCATTCTAAGAGAAATACGCAACGTCAACTATGGCAAATCGCTGACAATGCAGAAAATCAAGAGTCTGTACTGGAGTTCCGCTTTAAAACAGATAAGGTTGACCTTTCAAATGCAGGAGTTTACCGCGCAGAAATCAGTCAAATTCAAAGTGCTTTAGAAAAGCGGAAGGAACAAGGTCTACAAGTTGAGAAATTCTCGAATACTCATATCGTCGGTTCAGTGAATATTACTGACGACAGTAAATACATGATGACCTCTATTCCTTATAGTGAGGGTTGGAAGGTGAAAGTGGATGGTAAGCATGTCCCTGTGACAAAAGTATGGAACAGCTTTATTTCCTTCCCGATTACTTCCGGACAACACAAAGTAGAATTTGTCTTCTCCCAAAAAGGAAGGGTTACAGGTGCTGTATTGACTCTCATCAGTCTAACAACGCTTTATATTGTCAGAAGAGATTATAAAAAGGATGATAAAAACCAGCTGAAAGAAAGTCAAGACGCTCCATCAGCCGAGTAAGCAATCTTTTATCAACTATAAAAAAAAATACGGTCAGGATACCATTCCTGACTGTTTTCTTTTACAAAATGACAAAAATCTTAAACTTTTTGACAAATATGCTTGTCAAAAATAAAAAGATGTGTTACAATGAAATCAAGATAAAGAACAAAGGAGAAAAAAGACATGCTAAAAAATCGTCTAAAAGAGCTTCGGGCTCGCGATGGCCTGAATCAAACAGAACTGGCCAAACTAGCAGGCGTGTCCAGGCAGACCATCAGTTTGCTAGAACGGGATGAGTACACTCCATCCATCGTTATTGCCCTGAAGATTGCTCAGATATTCCATGAGCCGGTCGAGTCGGTCTTTCGCTTAGAGGAGGATGAGTGATGAACAAGTATAAAGTGATTTATTATCTATCTATAGTCGTGTTTATCGTAAATCTTTTGGCTATGATCGGAAGCCTATTTGGTTGGTTTACAATTGTTGAAAGTAAATACCTCTTCTGGATTAATATAGTGCTACTATTAGTCTTTAGATGGGTAGAGAAAAAAATAAAGTTTAAAGAGATCCTAAAAGGAGAAAAGTTATGAAAGAGTTTTTAGCAGGTTTTCAAGTCGATACTGAACACAAAGAACTTGCCGGTGTTTGTGCAGGTTTAGGAAATTATTTTAACATTCAAGCCAATATCGTTCGTTTGGTGACAGTCTTGTTGTTTCTCTCTTCTACAGAGATTGGTATTTTAACAGTTACAGCCTATGCTTA
Source organism: Streptococcus infantis (assembly GCF_019929665.1). Classification (GTDB taxonomy): domain Bacteria; phylum Bacillota; class Bacilli; order Lactobacillales; family Streptococcaceae; genus Streptococcus; species Streptococcus infantis_H. Next base: position 3,987 of record NZ_JAHZPZ010000003.1, read on the forward strand.
TCTAGCAGGTTGGCTTGGGAATGAACCCTTGGGGGATGGAGCAAAAAAAGCTAGAAACCAAGCTATTCTCTTACTTGCTGTTTGCTTGCTTTTGGTGTCACTTGGAACAGAAGGCTTGACCGCTATTTTTGAATCAGGTAAAACCTTTGGTCAGTGGTTGTCTGGCTTGTTTTAGAAAGAGGTTGAAATATGGAAAAGAAAGATATCATTTTTGCACTGAAGATTATTATTGCAGGAGTTTTATTAGGAATATTTACTGGATTCCTTGGTGTTAATCCTTTAGGGATCACTCAAGCTCAAGTAGTCGTTGCCTTGAAATCATTCTTTCTTGGTTTAGGGATGCTTACGGTGATTCTAACCTTTTATTTCATTAGAAAAAGCCATCAGGCTTATCAGAGTTATCAAAGAGAAGAAGAGGACGAAGAAAACGAACAAGACTACCTTGCCATGTATCGTTTCTTAGATTATGGTACAGTAGCTTGGAATGTTTGCCAAATTAGTATGCTATCCTGTCTACTTATAGATTTGGGAGCTTTAGGCCCATCAGTAGCATCCTTGCTTTTGATAGTTTTAGGTATCTGGGCAGGTGTGTACTGTCTCAAAATCACTAGCAAGATTCGTAACTACAAACTTTCTATTATGGCAACTCCCAAGGAAGTTTTAGACTACCTCGATACTTATGATGAGGGAGAAAAACAGGCTGAAATGGAAGAAGCTTACTTGATCTTGTTCAAGGTCAATCAGCTCCTCATTCCTGGTATCTACGTTGTCTTAGTAGTTCTATCAATGGTATTAGGACAAGTACAGTTGGTTGCTCTGCTGGTGGCAGTTGTTATTCATATGTACATGAATGTGGCACAATTGCGCAAAACAAAACGTTATTTCAAATAGGAGAATATTATGAAAACACTTAAAAATATCGGCTGGTATAGCCTTGCCTTCTTATCATTTCTTATGGTCTATAGTTTTATTCAGGGCGTAGGTTTAGCCGCCTTGATATTGGGAGCACCTAGCTACGTTGCTGTCCCTGTTTATGTCTTATTAGCAGGAATCTTCACCTTCGTTACCTACAAGTGGTATAAGACAGGAACTGTTACAATAGAAAAAACGGCCCTTAACAAATACATCTGGCTACCAGCTTTGGTATGGGTCCTTGTCATTGTTGCAGAAAACTTTTTACCACATGATCCATCAGTCAATCAAAAGATGGTAGAAGAATTGACTCATAATCAACCTCTTTTCTCTTTCTTTATGGTGGTTGTCTTTGCACCTCTGACAGAAGAGTTAACATTTAGAGGTATGTTAGCTCGCTTTGTCTTCCCTCAGCAAGATAACATCAAGCAAACAGCTCTCTTTCTTCTTGTAAGTAGTCTCATTTTTGCTCTTGTTCATTTTCCTGGAACTCCACTACAGTTCCTAGTTTATGCTTCACTTGGATTTAGCATGGGCTTGGCTTATATCAGTAAAGGTGGTTTGGCTTATAGTATAGCCCTACATGCTTTGAATAATTTAATCGCATTTTTAATGATAGTCATGCTATAATAGACTCAGGAGGAAATCATGAAACGAGTACTATTATTAGCAGTGATTCAGGCTGTATTTCTCTTCTTTGTCATCGGCCTACTTGTCTATTTCATTAAGGGGGATTTCTTTTATAACAATCTAGCGGTTATCTTTGCTCCTATCGCAGGAGTGATACGATTTGCGACGGCTTATGTGACAGAAATTGTCCTTCCAAAGAAGACAGAAGAGATTGCTGAAAAGCGTAAAAAATAAAGAAAGCCTAAATCCAGCGAATGACTTTGCTGGATTTTTTCATTTATAAGAGGAAACTCTCAACTTTTCTGATGATTTTCATGAAGAGCCTGCGCTTTTATGGTAAAATAGTAACAGAATACAAGAGGAGAGAAAACATGAAACGTAGTATGTATGCTGGTCGTGTTCGTGAGGAGCACATCGGACAAGAAATTACCTTGAAAGGATGGGTTGCCCGTCGCCGTGACTTGGGTGGATTGATCTTCATCGACCTTCGTGACCGTGAAGGGATCATGCAGTTAGTTATCAACCCTGAAAAAGTTTCTGCAGAGGTGATGGCAACAGCTGAAAGCCTTCGTAGTGAATTTGTCATCGAGGTTACTGGTCAGGTTGCAGCACGTGAGCAGGCAAATGATAAACTGGCAACCGGAGCGGTTGAACTGAATGTAACGGCTCTTACTGTGCTTAATACAGCCAAAACAACACCATTTGAAATCAAGGATGGCATTGAAGCAAACGATGATACGCGTCTACGTTACCGTTACCTTGACCTTCGTCGTCCAGAGATGTTGGAAAACCTTAAGCTTCGTGCCAAGGTAACACATTCTATCCGCAACTACTTGGACGAGTTGGAATTTATCGATGTGGAAACGCCATTCCTTTCTAAGTCAACACCAGAAGGGGCGCGTGACTATTTGGTGCCATCTCGTGTTAATAAAGGGCATTTTTACGCTCTTCCTCAAAGTCCGCAGATTACAAAACAGTTGTTGATGAATGCTGGATTTGACCGTTACTACCAAATCGTCAAATGTTTCCGTGATGAGGACTTGCGTGGTGACCGTCAGCCTGAATTTACCCAGGTCGACTTGGAAACTTCATTCCTGACTGAGCAAGAAATCCAAGATATCACAGAAGGCTTGATTGCGCGCGTGATGAAGGAAACAAAAGGGATTGAAGTAACGCTGCCATTCCCTCGTATGAAGTATGATGATGCCATGGCTCTTTATGGTTCTGACAAGCCTGATACTCGTTTTGACATGTTGCTTCAGGACTTGACAGAAGTGGTCAAAGGTGTAGACTTTAAAGTCTTTTCAGAAGCACCTGCCGTTAAAGCTATTGTGGTCAAAGGTGCAGCAGACAACTACTCACGTAAAGACATCGACAAAATGACAGAAGTAGCCAAGCAGTATGGTGCTAAAGGCCTTGCTTGGGTTAAGGTTGTTGATGGTGAATTAAACGGACCAGTTGCTAAATTCTTGACTAGCATTCAAGGCGATTTAACAAGTGCGCTTAGTCTTGAAGATAAAGACTTGGTTCTCTTTGTGGCTGATACGCTTGAAGTAGCCAATGCAACACTTGGTGCCCTTCGTGGACGTATTGCCAAAGAGCTTGGCTTGATTGATAACGACAAATTTAACTTCCTCTGGGTAGTTGACTGGCCAATGTTTGAATGGTCTGAAGAAGAAGGTCGCTATATGAGTGCCCACCATCCATTTACGCTTCCTCAAGCAGATACTGCGCATGAGCTTGAAGGAGATTTGGCTAAGGTTCGTGCTATTGCCTACGATATCGTCTTGAACGGTTATGAGCTTGGCGGTGGTAGCCTTCGTATCAACCAAAAAGAACTCCAAGAACGCATGTTCAAGGCCCTAGGATTCTCAGTTGAAGAAGCTAATGACCAGTTTGGATTCCTTTTGGAAGCCATGGACTATGGATTCCCACCACACGGTGGCTTGGCTATCGGACTTGACCGCTTTGTAATGCTCTTAGCAGGCGAAGAAAATATCCGTGAAGTGATTGCCTTTCCTAAGAACAACAAAGCAACTGACCCAATGACCCAAGCACCATCAACAGTAGCTCTTAAACAATTAGAGGAACTCAATCTACAAGTAGAACAAGATGAAACAAACGAAACTAACTAAAAAGTGGCACTATTATTTGCGCCGCTTTGCTCACCGAGTGAAGATTTTGCGTGTTTTGCAAAGTATCTCCCGAGAAAAATACGATGAAAAAATTTCAGCTTCTCTAGTATATGGTTTTCTATCAGCAGTAGCCGTCAATTTTTTCTTCCAACCAGGGCACGTTTATTCAAGTGGAGCAACAGGTTTGGCTCAGATTATTTCTGCGCTTAGTAATCACTTGTTTGGCTTTTATTTCCCAATTTCTGTAGCTTTCTATTGTATCAATATACCACTCATGATTTTAGCTTGGCGCCAGATTGGACATAAGTTTACGATATTTACCTTTATCACGGTATCCATGAGCTCGCTCTTTATCCAGTTTGTGCCAGTGGTGGTACTGACAGAGGATCCAATCATCAATGCTCTTTTTGGGGGAGTCGTCATGGGACTGGGAATTGGTTTTGCTTTACGCCATAACATCTCCAGTGGTGGAACAGATATTGTCAGTCTTACCATTCGTAAGAAGACAGGTCGTAACGTTGGTAGCATCTCCTTCCTAGTGAACGGGACAATTATGCTGATTGCTGGTTTGACCTTTGGTTGGAAATATGCCCTCTATTCTATGATTACCATCTTTGTCTCAAGCCGTGTGACAGATGCAGTTTTCACCAAACAAAAACGCATGCAGGCTATGATCGTCACTAGCAATCCTGACGCAGTGATTGAGAAAATCCATCATAAATTGCACCGTGGTGCGACCATGATTCACGATGCGGAAGGGACCTATAACCATGAGCGTAAGGCGGTTTTGATTACGGTTATCACTCGTGCAGAGTTTAATGATTTTAAACTAATCATGAAACAAGTTGATCCGACAGCCTTTGTATCTGTCTCAGAAAATGTCCATATTCTTGGACGATTTGTCGAAGTTGAAAACTAGTTGTTCAGGTAAATAGAATACAAAAAAACCAACTCAAAATAGAGAGTTGGTTTTTATTTTTCAACGATTTCGTGTGCAATCAACTGGCGGTAACAAATTTGTTTGTTGTTTTTAGCATCATCGATGATCTGGAGAATAGTTTCAAAGGAAACACGACCAAGCTCCAAACTATTGATATCGACATAGGCCGCCAAGTTGAGCTTGGGATTGACTGAGTCGAAGCTGAGGACAGGGACATCCAGTTGGTGTTTTGCGATGTAATCACAGACCCCTGCAGCAAGGAGACTATCAATGGTAATAATAGCGTCAATATTTGGATTGTGTTTGAAGAGAAGTCTACTAAAGCGATAACCATTATCTTCAAGAAATTCAGTAGCAAAGTAAGTCAGATTACTATCAAGAGGCAGATTGTGTTCTTGAAGTGCTTGCTCGTAACCTGTCAGACGGTCTAGTGTTACGAAGAGTTTCTTGGTACCACCAATGAAAGCAATGCGACTACAACCTTTTTTGATGAAATATTCGGTCGCATCAAATCCGGCTTGGATGTTATCATTATCAACAAGCGGAATGAAAGGAGAAAGTGATTTTCCAAGAATGAGGAAGGGGAATTGCTCCTCGACAACCAGTTGCACCAAGGGGTCGTTTTCTTGAGCGTACAAGAAGATAAGCCCATCCACACGTTTTCCGTAGACCATTTGTGAAATGGCGTTTAAACGCTCTTTTTCATCTTTACCAGTCGCAATCTGAATGGCATAGTGATTTTCCGAGGCAACCTGTGCAATCCCTCTAAGAACAGAAGGGAAGAAAGGGTTTTGGTAGAAAACATCTGAATCATCTGGAAGGACTAAGCCAATAACTTGCGTATAACTGCTAACAAGACTTCGAGCATTAAGATTAGGATGATAATTGAGCTCTTTCATTGCTTTTCGAACTCGTTTTTTGGTTTCGTCACTAATCGTTGATTTGTTTTGAATAACACGGGTTACGGTTGAAGGAGAAACTCCTGCAGCTTTGGCCACGTCTTTAATCGTAACAGGCATAATAATCTCCTACTTTTTGTAGTCTGGATCACGATAATGAGTCTTATAAAAGATAGTGACCAGATATAGAACAAATAAAATGTTTTGAACAGTGATCAAAGTTGCCATATTCTGCCCCAAAAGACCTAGAATCATGGTCAGTAAAGTTGGTAATCCTAAACAGTTCAAAATAAAATGGTAGCACTCTTTATAGGTCTTAAATGAGAAGAGACGAGATTTTTTCGTGAAGTAGAGCAGAAGGCTAGCACCTAGAGCTACAATGAAAAAATTAAGGCCAAAGAGGAAACTAGCACCTAAGACCAGGAAGAGGCTGATGTAGACACGATTCTGTTGATACCAGTCTTTTGAAATAGCCTGAGTCAAGCTTTCCTTGCTTTGGAAACTATCCGTTGTGATAGCGTGATAGCGAATGCTGGTTAGTTCTTTTCCTTGCTTACTGATGACGAGTTGCTCAGGTTCAAAGCTAAGAAGTAATTCTTCAGGGAAACTTGAACTAGCAGTAGCCCCGATTTGTACAGAAGCTTGATGAGGAGTCGAACCAGTATAGCTTAGTTTACCATCTACAATCTGAGCATTGGTAGCCAGATCCTGAACAACTTCATCGGTCAAAGGAGTATAGACATCATCGATGAAAGTTTCTAAAGGATAGGTTTCCTGAGAGCTATTCTGAATGGCGATGGGCACCATAGACAAGCTAATCAAGAAAATACTGGTAAAAATCAGTTGAAACCAGTTTAGACCAAAACGATGAGATAGGGGCTTACGAAATCCCCAAATACTATTAAAATAAGAAAATGGATATGGTAACATAAATCTCTTTCTATAGGCATTTTTCTATACGAGTATTATATAGAGAAATGTTTTTTATTTCAAGCGGGGATAGTAGAATCCTTGATAAAAGTGAATGATTGTTATGATTCGTCCACTAACTAACAAGGTAATCTCAGCAAGCTCTTGTTTCTCACCAGACAATCGATGTACAAGTTCAAAAATGAAAAAGGGTGGCGGGGGTATACTACCCCTTGTCGCCACCGCTTGTAAGTCCTGAAACGAAGTTCTTTTGCAAGAAGAAGAAAAGTGTACAGATTGGAAGAGCGATGAGGATAGCACCTGCTGAGAAGTAGGCGATCTTCAAGTTCTTCGCATTGCTGACGAAGGTTTGGAGACCAACGGCAACTGTATAGTATTCTTTTTCACGAAGCAAGAAACTAGAGAGGATATAGTCTCCGAAAGGTCCCATGAAGGCCCAGAGTGCTTGTACAGCAACCATTGGGCGAACAAGAGGGAGAACGATTTGCCAAAAGCGGCGGAAGTGTCCTGCACCATCTAGTTTTGCAGACTCATCAAGAGACATTGGCACGGTGTCAAAGTAACCTTTCATCAACCAAGCATTCATCGGGATACCTCCACCAACGTAGAGGAAGATGAGGAACCAGCTTTGGTTAAGGGCGTTCAACATGAGGGCCATAACGAAGAAGGCAGTCAAAGCGGCCATTGTTGGCACCATTTGGATAATCAAGAAGAAGACCAAACTTTGTTTACGAGCCAAGAAGTTGTAACGGCTATAGGCATAACCAGCAAGTACGATAATACTTGTCTGAACAACCATAGTGATCAAAGCGATGATCAAAGTGTTGAGGTACCATGTGCCGTACAAGGTTTCAGTAAAGAGCCCTTTGAAGTTATCAAGACTGAAATTGACATTGCTGTCGAGCTTGAAGGCCACAACGTTACCGGCCTTAAAGGCTGACATAATCGTGATTAAAAGAGGATAGATAATAACGATTGAAAGTCCAATTAAGTAAAGATAAGTAAGGGTTTGAGTCAGTCTACGTTTGATTCTGATTGAGTTATTCATCTTAGACGTCCTCCATATCAAATGCGTGTAGTTTCTTGAATGCAATCATAGAAATAGAGATGACAATGATTGAAATAATCAAGGTAACTGCAGCTGCCATAGAGTATTGAGGAGCTGTACCAGTTGTCAGACGGTAGATCCATGAGATCAAGATATCGGTTGAACCAGCTCCACCACCGACACTACCAGGACCACCACCATTGAAGAGGTACATGATAGAGAAGTTGTTGAAGTTGAAGGTGTATTGGCTAATCAAAGTAGGCGCCGCAACAGCCAAAATCATTGGGAAAGTGATGTTGCGGAATTTTTGCCAAGCGTTTGCACCGTCGATATAAGCTGCTTCATACAAGTCATTTGGAATAGACTGTAAGATACCGAGAGTCAAGACGTAGATATAAGGGAAACCAAGCCATCCTTGCATCATAATCAAGGCAATTTTAGTCCAAGTTGGATTTGTCTTCCAAGGGATAAGAACGCCATCTAAGAAAGGAAGAACCTTAGCAAAAAGTGGCAAAACTTGAGTATTGATAGCACCAACACTATCATTGAACATGTTTGAGAATGTCAAGATAGTGATGAAGGCTGGAACCGCCCAAGGTAGAAGGAAGATAACACCAAAGATACGTTTACCCTTGATGAATGGTTGGTTAGCAATAATAGCTGTAAAGATACCGAGTACGATTTGCAAAGTAGATGCAGATAAAGCCCAGATAATAGTCCAAGAAAGAACAGAACCGAAGGCTGAACGGAAGGTACTCAAGCTCCAGATATTTGTGAAGTTAGTCAATCCAACCCAATCCAATAATTTATTTGGTGGTAAGTGTTGGAAATCGTAGTTAGTAAAGGCAATCATCAAGGTTACAATAACCGGGAAGATGATGGCAAATGTCATGGCAACGTAAGATGGAATGATAAGCAAGTAAGGGAATCCATTTTCGTAGATACCTTTAATCATATCCTTAAGTGTCAATGGGACAGGGATGCCATTATTGATACGTTTTGCAATAGTGTGAGCGTCTTTAATATTGAGAATATAAAAGGCTAGATAAACAATTACAAAAATAGAGTGGAATGCACCACGAATCAACATGAAGAGAGAGTTGTCACGGCCAGGTTTTTCACCAAGCGTGATTAAGTTGCTCAATTCAGGTGCTGCAAGTACTATAAAATAGAGGACAAAAGCCACTGTTACAGCAAGGAAGATAAAACCTTTAGCTTTTTGTTTGTTGTAGATTTGTCCCAACCCAGGAATCAATGAAAGCAAGGCTGCTTTTTTTGGTTGTTGTTCCATGAGTGCTCCTTTCATAAGATACGAGCATTGAGCTCGATGCTAATCAGCAAAATTGCTGAAAACATTGTCAATATATCTAAAAATCAAGGGAGATGTTTAAATTATCTCCCTTGAATCAATCAATTAGTTACCAAATTTTTGTTGGATTGTTTCTTTGATCAATGTTACAGCATCATTAGCAGCTGTTTTAGCATCTTTCTTACCACTTACAGCTTCAAAGAGCATTGTTTTAGCTGGATCCCAAACTGTTGACATTTGAGAGATGTTTGGCATTGGTTGTGCGTTCTTGAACTGCTCGATAACAGCTGTAGTCAACTCATCGTTTTTACCTTCAGCATAAGCACGAGCTTCAGTGTTAGCTGGGATTTCGTTAGTAGCATCGTAGAATGCTTTTTGTTGTTCAGTTGAAACAAGGAAGTCTACAAATTTTTGAGCGCCTTCAAGATTCTTAGTGCTTGATGGGATGATCCAAGCTTTACCACCACCAAAGGCTGCGTAGTTTTTACCGTTTGGAAGAGTTGGGATAGTTGCAACACCGTAGTTTACTTTAGCATCTTTGAATGCTTGAGCTTTCCAAGGACCATCGATGATAGCAGCTGTTTTACCTTCTTGGAATTGAGTTTGGATCAAGTTTCCAGCACCTTCAGTATCTTGCATACCTTTAGGCCATTTTTCGTACCAAGTTTTAGCGTATTCGATACCTGCGATAGCACCATCGTTAGCAAGACCGATATCTTTAGGATCTTTACCGTTGTCACCAAATACGTAAGCTCCGTTACCAGCAAGAAGTCCGTATGCATAGTAGAAGTTAGTCCAGTCAGCTAGGAAAGCAGTAGTTTTACCTTCTTCACCAGCGAAAGCGTATTTGCTATCTTTAGCAAGGTTTTCTAAGTCAGCAAATGTTTTTGGAGCTTCTTTAATCAAGTCTTTGTTGTAGTATAGAACAAGTGACTCAATAACAGCTGGAGCACCGTAAACTTTACCACCAACAGTTACAAGAGATTTAGTAGTGTCATCAGTTTTAGCACCGTCGCTCAAAGTTACTTCTGAAAGTTGTCCGTCAGTACCAAGGCTACCTACACGGTCGTATGGAGCCATCATAACGTCAGCGGCTTGACCTGATTGGTTGTCAAGTGAAAGTTTGTCAAGTCCACCAAGTTGGTCACCAGATTTGATGTTAACTTTTGTTCCTGATTCTTTTTCATAAGCAGCAGCAACTTTCTCAGCGTAAGCTTTATATTGGTCTTCAACGTAGAAAGTAATTTCTTTGCTTCCTGATGCAGAAGAATCAGCGGCTTTATCAGCAGTTTTGCTTCCGCAAGCTACCAAAAGCAAGCTAGCAAGAGTAGCAGTACCAAGTACAGCAGCGCTCTTCATGAATTTAGTTGACATAGTGTATTCCTCCTAAAGAATAACAAATTTTAATTTCGAGGAAACGCAAACGTTTTCCCTTATGACCTTAGTATAGCACAAACAGAAAACGGTTGCAAGCGTTTTTTTGAAAAAAATTTAAAAAACTTATGACTGGCTAATTCGCAAAATTGTCTGTATAATAGAAGAGAAATAGGAAATCGTGTAAATTTCAATTCAAAAATAATTGAAGGGAAACGCTTGCATAAATAGAAGACGAAATAAATGGAGGGGGAAAATTAAAATATAGGGAATTTCCGATTTCGGAAATAAAAAGTAGAGAAAAAGTTTTTTTTACAAACGCTTGCATTTATTTTAGAAATGGGGTATACTTGACTTAGCGCAAACGTTTGCGCAAAATTGAAATAATTAACAATATAAACACTTGAGGTGCTAATATGAAAAAACGTCAAAGCGGTGTGTTGATGCACATCTCATCACTTCCAGGAGCATACGGAATCGGATCATTTGGTCAAAGCGCTTATGATTTCGTTGACTTCTTGGTTCGTACAAAGCAACGCTACTGGCAAATCCTTCCTTTGGGAACAACTAGCTATGGAGATTCTCCATACCAATCATTCTCAGCCTTTGCTGGAAACACTCATTTTATCGATCTTGATATTTTGGTAGAGCAAGGCTTATTAGAAGCAGGTGATCTTGAGGGAGTAGACTTCGGTAGCAATCCAACTGAAGTTGACTACGCTAAAATTTACTATGCACGTCGTCCCCTTCTAGAAAAAGCAGTCAAACGTTTCCTTGAAGTTGGAGATGTGAAAGACTTCGAAAGATTTGCTCAAGACAACCAATCATGGCTTGAACTTTTTGCAGAGTATATGGCTATTAAAGAGCATTTTGATAATCTTGCTTGGACAGAATGGCCAGATGCAGATGCTCGTGCTCGTAAAGCTTCAACTCTTGAAAGCTACCGTGAGAAATTAGCTGATAAGCTTGTTTACCACCGCGTAACCCAATACCTTTTCTTCCAACAATGGTTGAAATTGAAAGCATACGCTAATGAGAATCACATCGAGATTGTCGGAGATATGCCTATCTATGTAGCGGAAGATTCAAGCGACATGTGGGCAAATCCACACCTCTTTAAAACAGATGAAAATGGGAAAGCAACTTGCATCGCAGGTTGCCCACCAGATGAATTCTCTGCTACTGGTCAGCTCTGGGGTAACCCAATCTATGACTGGGAAGCTATGGACAAAGATGGCTACAAATGGTGGATTGAACGCTTGCGTGAAAGCTTCAAAATCTACGATATCGTTCGTATCGACCACTTCCGTGGATTTGAGTCTTACTGGGAAATTCCTGCTGGTTCTGAAACAGCAGCACCTGGTAAATGGGTGAAAGGTCCTGACTACAAACTCTTTGCAGCGGTTAAAGAGGAACTTGGTGACTTGAACATCATCGCAGAGGACCTTGGATTCATGACTGACGAAGTTATTGAACTACGTGAACGCACTGGCTTCCCAGGAATGAAAGTCCTTCAATTTGCCTTCAACCCAGAGCACGAAAGTATCGACAGCCCACACTTGGCACCAGCCAACTCAGTTATGTACACAGGAACACACGATAACAACACTGTTCTTGGTTGGTATCGTAATGAAATCGACGATCCAACTCGTGAGTACATGGCACGTTATACAAATCGCAAGGAATATGAAACAGTAGTACATGCTATGCTTCGTACAGCCTTCTCATCAGTAAGCTTTATGACTATCGCTACTATGCAAGATTTGCTAGAGTTGGATGGTTCAGCTCGTATGAACTTCCCATCTACTCTTGGTGGAAACTGGTCATGGCGTATGACAGAGGATCAATTGACTCCTGCTGTCGAAGAAACTTTGCTTGACTTGACTACAATTTATCGCCGAATCAATGAAAATTTGGTAGAATTAAAGAAATAAGACATTATCAGGAGACACAAAAAATGTTACCATTAAAAGAATTTGTACAAAATCGTTACAATAAATCTATCGCAGAATGTAGCAACGAAGAGCTTTACCTTGCTCTTCTTAACTACAGCAAACTTGCAAGCAGCCAAAAACCAGTCAACACTGGTAAGAAAAAAGTTTACTATATCTCAGCTGAGTTCTTGATTGGTAAACTCTTGTCTAACAACTTGATTAACCTTGGTCTTTATGACGAGGTTAAAAAAGAACTTGCTGACGCAGGTAAAGAGTTGATCGAAATCGAAGAAGTAGAGTTGGAACCATCACTTGGTAATGGTGGTTTGGGACGTTTGGCAGCCTGCTTTATCGACTCAATCGCTACACTTGGTTTGAACGGTGACGGTGTTGGTTTGAACTACCACTTTGGTCTTTTCCAACAAGTGCTTAAAAACAACCAACAAGAAACAATTCCTAACGCTTGGTTGACTGACCAAAACTGGTTGGTTCGTTCAAGCCGTAGCTACCAAGTACCATTTGCACACTTCACATTGACATCTACTCTTTACGATATCGATGTACCTGGTTACAAAACAGCTACGAAAAACCGCTTGCGTTTGTTTGACTTGGATTCAGTTGATTCATCTATCATTGAAGATGGCATTAACTTTGATAAGACAGACATCGCTCGCAACTTGACTCTTTTCCTTTACCCAGACGATAGCGACAAACAAGGTGAATTACTCCGTATCTTCCAACAATACTTCATGGTTTCAAACGGTGCTCAATTGATCATCGATGAAGCAATCGAAAAAGGAAGCAACTTGCATGACCTTGCTGACTACGCAGTTGTACAAATCAACGATACTCACCCATCAATGGTGATTCCTGAATTGATCCGTCTTTTGACTGAACGTGGTATCGAACTTGATGAAGCAATCTCTATCGTTCGTAGCATGACTGCCTACACTAACCACACAATCCTTGCTGAAGCCCTTGAAAAATGGCCTCTTGAATTCTTGGAAGAAGTGGTTCCTCACTTGGTACCAATCATCAAAGAATTGGACCGTCGTGTTAAAGCAGAATACAAAGACCCAGCTGTTCAAATCATCGATGAGAGCGGACGTGTTCACATGGCTCACATGGATATCCACTACGGATACAGCGTAAACGGGGTTGCGGCTCTTCACACTGAAATCTTGAAGAACTCAGAGTTGAAAGCTTTCTACGACATCTACCCAGAAAAATTCAACAACAAAACAAACGGTATCACATTCCGTCGTTGGCTCATGCATGCTAACCCAAGCTTGTCTCACTACTTGGATGAGATCCTTGGACGCGAATGGCACCATGAAGCTTCTAAATTAGAAGACCTTCTTTCATACGAAGACAAGGCTGCTGTCAAAGAAAAATTGGAAAGCATCAAAGCTCACAACAAACGTAAATTGGCTCGTCACTTGAAAGAACACCAAGGTGTGGAAATCAATACTAACTCTATCTTTGATATCCAAATCAAACGTCTTCACGAGTACAAACGTCAACAAATGAACGCTTTGTATGTCATCCACAAATATCTTGACATCAAGGCTGGTAACATCCCTGCTCGTCCAATCACAGTATTCTTTGGTGGTAAAGCAGCTCCTGCCTACACAATCGCTCAAGACATCATCCACTTGATCCTTTGCTTGTCAGAAGTGATTGCTAACGACCCAGCAGTAGCTCCACACTTGCAAGTCGTAATGGTTGAAAACTACAACGTTACTGCAGCAAGCTTCTTGATCCCAGCATGTGACATCTCAGAACAAATCTCACTTGCTTCTAAAGAAGCTTCAGGTACTGGTAACATGAAATTCATGTTGAACGGAGCTTTGACTCTTGGTACTATGGACGGTGCTAACGTGGAAATCGCTGAGTTGGTTGGAGACGAAAACATCTACATCTTTGGTGAAGATTCAGAAACTGTTATCGATCTTTACGCAAAATCAGCTTACAAATCAAGCGAATTCTACGCTCGTAAAGCGATCAAACCACTGGTTGACTTTATCGTGAGCGACACTGTTCTTGCAGTTGGTAAGAAAGAACGCTTGGAACGTCTTTACAATGAATTGATCAACAAAGATTGGTTCATGACTCTTCTTGACTTGGAAGACTACATCAAAGTGAAAGAGCAAATGCTTGCTGACTACGAAGACCGTGACGCATGGTTGGATAAAGTCATCGTTAACATTTCTAAAGCAGGATTCTTCTCATCTGACCGTACAATCGCTCAGTATAACGAAGATATCTGGCACTTGAACTAATACTCTTCGAAAATCTCTTCAAACCGCGTCAACGTCGCCTTGCCGTACTCAAGTACAGCCTGCGGCTAGTTTCCTAGTTTGCTCTTTGATTTTCATTGAGTATAAGATACGAAATTTTATAGTTATTACACTACCTAGCAAAAAAGCGAGTTTCAATTGAAACTCGCTTTTTTTGAATACTTGAGTAGAGATAGACCTCAGATACTATATTAAAATTGGTCAGTTATATAGAGTGGTGGCTTAAAACTATTCCTTATCATTATTTTTATCTGAAAATTGTAAGAAAGTATGTTAAAATAGGAACATATACAAGTAATTGTTTGAATATCATATTAGAATTTGAAGAGGTGCATTATGAGTAATTTAGAGATTGGGAAACGAATTCGTACCTTACGGACTGAAAAGGGATTGAGTAGGGAAGCCTTTTGTGGAGATGAAAAAGAACTGACTGTTCGTCAGTTGGGGCGAATTGAAACAGGAAATAATTTGCCCAGTTTAGCCAAACTAGATTATATAGCTGGAGTGCTAGGAGTTCCAATATCTCAGTTAATTGATGAACGATTGCTAATCGTTCCCAAAGAGTATCTAAAACTAAAAACAAAATTGATTCGTCAATCTATTCATGGAGATGAAGAAAAAATCCGCCAACGTGAGGCTATCTTTGAAGATATTCAAGAACGTTTTTATGACCAACTTCCTGAGGATGAGCAAGTAGCAGTTGAAGTTCTACAAGCCATTGATGATGTGTATGTTTCTGAAAACGCTGAATTTGGAGAAGGTTTAATTGAGGAATATTTTGAACAAACAATGTTACGAACAGAATATTCGACAAATGATCTACTGATATTGTACTTATATTTTTTATCTCTAGCTGTTAATTCAGAACGAGATGAAATAACTTTAAAAAAAGTTTGTTTAAATATTGTATCTCAAACAAACTATGATGATACAAACTATGTTCACTTGCTTCAAAGGGTGCTAATAGGTTTAGTACTTTATCAGCTTGACATTAATTATCATGAATTTATTCCTGAAATATTGAGTATTTTAAGAGAAATTATGATTGAAATCGGAGATACTAGTTTAAAACCAACTGTAGACTTCATTGAAGCAAAATATTACTTATACGGAGAAAAAGATAAAGAAAAAGCCCTACAATACTATGAAAAAGCTATTAACGGAGCAGAATTTTTGAATGATATGAATTTTAAAAATCGAGTGATAGAGGAAAAAAATAAGGATTTTCCATAATTTCAATTTAAAAACAGGACATAAATGTCAGTGGACATAAATGTCCTGTTTTTTTACTCTCATAAGGGATATACTGTTATTGTAAATAAGTTAAGAGAATCGCAATGCTAGAATCATTTCTATTTAACAGGATGTAGATTAGCAGGCGGGAGGAAACTATGGTAAAAACAATTGACTATTATATGGATGAAAAGTTTGTCAAGAAGGACTATCTGATTATCAAAAATAGTCTAGATAGCAGACGCCTATGTAAAGTAACACTTGATGAGAAGCTACTAAAATTAGTTCTCTTGCTTCCAAATGAAATGAGAGAAATCAAAATGGATTCTAACTTAAAGCCTAGAATTAGAGTTATTGACATAACCGATGGTAGTGAGTGAAGTTTCTAAAATAGAAATTAAAATTAGAAAGAGGTAATAAAATGATTAAGGTAGAAAGAGTTACAAAGCGATTTGGAGATAATATTGCTTTAAATCAAATTAGTTTTTCCATATACGAAGGAGAAATTTTTGGATTCCTAGGTCCATCTGGTTCAGGGAAGACAACAATGATCAATATTCTGACAGGACATCTACAGGCTAACAGCGGAAAGACAGAATTATTAGGAAAAGATTCTCAAAAATTACTTCCGTCAGATTTTGAAGAGTTAGGTTTAGTAGGTGACACAAGTGGTTATTACGAAAAATTAAGTTTGTACAATAACTTGTTACTGTTTGCAAGACTATACGGAATTTCAAAATCTAGAATTGAAGAAATTCTAAAACAAGTTGGTCTGTATGATAGTAAAGACACTCCAGCTGAGAAACTTTCTACAGGAATGCGTCAACGAATGCTTTTAGCTCGTGCTTTAATCAATGACCCTAAAGTTCTATTTTTAGATGAACCTACAAGTGGGTTAGATCCCACCACCTCAAAAAAGATTCATAAATTACTACAGGAGTTAAAGGAAAGAGGAACAACCATTTTCTTAACTACTCATGATATGAATGAGGCGACTTTATTATGTGATAACCTAGCTCTTTTGAATAAAGGCGATCTTATTGAACAAGGAAGCCCAAGCGAAATTATACAAAAATACAACACGGAAAAAAAGGTTGCAGTAACCTATAGTGACTCTACTAAAAAAGTAGTGCGCTTCGAAGACTTGCAGCAAGAAGATTATAAAAAAATGATGACGATTCACTCATGTGAACCAACTTTAGAAGATATTTTTATTAAATTGACAGGAGAAAAATTAGATGTTTAAGAGAATTTTAGCCCTTATCTGGTTGAGGACACAAGTATTATTAACAAACAAAAACACTTTGGTACAGGTAGTATTCCCATTCTTTCTTGTTCTACTCTTCCAAAATTTTATGAATACAGATGGCACTCAAGGGAAAACACTATTGTTCAGTTCTTTAACAATGGCATTCTCATTTTCTTCTGGATCAATGATTTCAAACTCTATTGCAGAGGAGAAAGAAAAAAGAATTTTTAAAACTCTTATCTTAAGCGGAGTTCGCCGTGGAGAATATCTTGTTTCCGTTTTGTTTTATCCTGTAATCTTTGCCTTGACTTCAGTTATTTCTTTCCCTATTATGGTTGAAGTGGATTTCGCAAAAGATTATCCTGTATACCTTGTAGTAGCTTCTCTGGTAGCATTATGTACAATCCTCTTAAATTTAGTGATCGGATCTATTTCAGAGACACAAACTCAGGCTCAGGTTTATGGTTTGATTCCAATGCTTGGCCTCTCATTCTTGCCGATGTTTTCTCAAGTTAGCTCAGAGGTCAAGAAATTTATGGATACAACCTTCTTAGGAGTTTATGTAGATTTCTTTAATAAACCAGATTTCAAGTTGAATTTTGACAGTTTGGGGATCACTTTTGCTTGGGTTGTAGCATTACTTGCTCTTAGTTATTGGGGTTTGAAAAATAAAAAAAGAGTACAGTTTGGAAAACTAACAATCGCTAAACTTCATAAACTAACTTTTTTTAAAGCTTAGTGTTTAGTCCCTATAACCTAGTCTTACGGATGGGGTATAGCGTCAGACAAAAAACCAGCACTTAACAATGCTGGTTTTACTACCTTTAAGCCTCAGGTTTTTCTTAGTTGTTACCTCAAATTTCTTGTATTCGTTTACATACAGTATTATAATAGTAATGTGGTAAAGAAAGAGGGTGTTTTTATGTGGAAAAAATATTTTTCAAAATATAAATGGACTGATTTATTTTGGATTCTTCTTGTAATTTGGTCATGCCTTTATACGGGTAATAGTTCTTCGTTTCCACTGACTCATCAAGAAATCTCTTTTCATGGATGTTGTTATGGGGCATCACTTGCCTTATATCACTTGCTATTTATTGATAAATTTGTCATTTCAAATCGAAAATAAATAGAGAGGTCATAATTTTTTATACTTTTCGGAAAGACAGTGAAAAAACGTGTTTTAAACCCGCATCTCAAGAAGAGGTGCGGGCTTGGTTTTATCTCATAAACTAGTTCACAGTGCTTTCCCAACCAGAATCTCTGCTTCGATAGTAATCTCAGTTAACTGACTCCAATCAATCTTGCTTTGGTCGACATGAAAGAGCAGGGGAGTCATGCTGAGTAAGGCTTGGCGTTGCTCTGCTGTGATAGACTTGGTCAAGGAAGCAATCTGACTAGATTGGATGCTGAAGTGTTCTTGGAAGTGTTCTTTGATATCTTGGTTTGAATAATCCTTCTTAGTCAGCTGATCCTGTACCATCTGACGGATTTCCTTGAGGTGGTTTTCAGTAGGAATGACCTTGATTAAGATGCCGTCCTTTGATAAGACTCGTCGGAATTCTCCGTAGTTGGCAGGTGAGAAGATATCAAGTAGGATATCCATGCTGGCATCTTTTATAGGAAGACGAGCCAGGTCACCGACAAACCAATTGACCGCCCAGTTGGGTTCGCTTTTGGCAGCAATCTGGATCGAGTCTTTCGAGATGTCAAAGGCGTAAAAGGTTTTTTCAGGGTGCACTTCTTGGAGTTTGCGAGAGTAGAAGCCTTCGCCACAGCCAATGTCCAAGATGGTTTTTGCGGATGGATTAGTGGCTAGTATGTCTGAGATACCTTCTAAGATAGTCTGATAAAAGCCAGCTTCTAGGATTTGCTGGCGATTCTGAAAGTTTTCCTTGTCGTAGTTGGCAGATTGCTTGATTTGTGGAGCTAGATTGACATAACCGAATTTTGCCAGGTCAAAAGAATGGCGATGATCACACTTGAGACTAGACTCTACCAAGGTCAGATTTTCTTGGCAGATAGGGCAGGCAAAGGCACTAGCAGAAGCAAAGCGCTGGAGTTTGGGTTTGAGGTTTGTATTCATAGTTTAAGTGTATCAAAAGAGGCAAATGAAAGCAACTTTAGGAATAAGTAGATGGGAGATTCAGTAGAAATGAAACTAATTCTCCAATTTATAGAATGAAATTGCTTTTATATCTAAATTGCTTTATAATAATGATAAGGAGGAAATAAGTATGTTAAAAGAAGTATTAAGCGTCGCAAAAGTTGCGAAAAAATCATCACTCTTTTTGGGTGGTGTCGCATTTGGTACCCTTGGTTTGAAAATCTTGGCAAGTAAGGAAGCTAAAAAAGGTTATTCTAAAGCTTTGGCTAAGGCTTACAAGTTGAAAGACGAACTAGATGCATCTGTTTCTGTTGTGAAGCAACATGGAGACGATGTCTTGCAAGATGCCAAATATTTGTACGAGCAAGAGAAAAAAGAAGAGCAATTAGATAGCCTTATAGGTGAATAATATGTCTTTTAAAGTGCTACATAAAGGATACCAACATATCCGACTATCATCTTCTTTTTCACTCACCTTGGATATTCAAGACTATCTTCGTTCCTTGGCGAGAGATGAAAAGGGGATTGAGTCTATCCAGTTTTACATGGATCAACAGCACTTTACTCTACGTATAAAAGAAGGCTTTTCTGTATTAGATAATGCAGAAGCCTTTTTAAAAAGAATTGATAAAGGAAAAGTTTCTGAGTTGATGACTCTTCCCATTCGTAGAGAAGAGAGTGCTTATTCTATTGTTTCAGGTGCAGCGATTAAGCGTATGATTTTTCGTAGTTTTGTGCCGTATCCTATTCGCTATATATGGACTTGTTATCAGGCTTTGGGTTATATCAGAGAAGCCTATCAAACACTAGCGCGTAAGGAACTAACGATGGAAGTCTTGGACTGTTCGGCGATTTTATTGTCCTTGTTTATGAGCCAATCCAAGACAGCTAGCAATATCATGTTTATGCTTGATTTGGGGAATCGTTTAGATCAGTGGTCTTTGAAAAAAACTGCAACAGATTTAGAACAAAGCCTTCTTGCAAAAGAGAGCGACGTATTCTTAGTACAGGGGGATACGGTTGTTAGTATCAAGAGTTCCGATGTTCAAATAGGAGATGTCTTGATCTTATCTCAAGGAAATGAAATTCTGTTTGATGGACAAGTGGTTTCAGGTTTAGGTATGGTCAACGAAAGTTCCTTGACGGGAGAGAGTTTTCCAATTGAAAAAAGAGAGTCTGATTTGGTTTGTGCAAATACAGTATTAGAAACTGGAGAGTTGCACATTCGTGTAACCGATAATCAGATGAACAGCCGTATTTTACAGCTGATTGAGTTGATGAAGAAATCTGAAGAAAACAAGAAAACGAAACAACGCTATTTCATCAAGATGGCGGATAAGGTCGTCAAATATAATTTCTTGGGGGCTGGGCTGACTTACCTATTGACAGGTTCTTTTTCTAAGGCTATTTCTTTCCTATTGGTCGATTTCTCCTGCGCTTTGAAAATCTCTACTCCTGTAGCTTATTTGACAGCTATCAAGGAGGGGTTGAACCGTGAAATGGTGATTAAGGATGGAGATGTTCTGGAGAAATACCTGGAAGTTGATACCTTCTTATTTGATAAGACTGGGACAATCACAACTAGCTATCCTATAGTTGAAAAGGTGTTACCTTTTGGAGATTATAGTGAGGAAGAAATCTTAAGAATCAGTGCCTGTCTTGAGGAACACATCTATCATCCTATCGCTAATGCCATCGTCAATCAAGCTGAGATAGAGGGGATTGAACATGAGGAAATGCATGGGAAACTCCAATATATCGCAAGTAAGGGGATCAAATCTCATATAGATGGGCAACCAGTTCTTATTGGGAATTATGTTTTGATGCAGGATGAGCAAATTCATATCAGTTCAGAACAAAATGCTTTAATTGAAGAGTACAAGAGTCACTACAATCTCTTATTCTTGGCTTATCAGAATGAATTGATTGGAATGTTCTGCATTCATACTCCTTTGAGAAAAGAAGCAAAAGCAGCCTTGGAAAAACTTAAGGCACAAGGGAAAAAATTGATTCTGGCAACAGGGGACACCTTGGTTAGAACAGAGGAATTAGTCAAAGATTTGCCCTTTGATCAGGTCTATACAGACTTGAAACCTGATGGAAAATTTGAGTTAGTAGAGGAACTGCAGAAAGCAGGTCACACTATTTTGATGGTTGGAGATGGCTTGAATGACTCAGCGGCTCTAACCCTATCAGATATCGGTGTGGTGATGAATGAGAGTGCAGATATTTCTAAGCAGATGAGCGATATCTTATTGTTAGATAATCGTTTGGATTTCTTCCAAGAGTTGGATTCGCTATCATCATCTTTGCAAACACTCATCAAGAAGAATATTCAAGATACCGTTGTCGTAAATAGTAGTTTGATTGGCTTTGGCTTGTTTAATTGGCTCAGTCCTTCAAATCTCTCTATCTTACATAATCTAACAACCTTACGTATTGTACTGCGTAGCCTGTCTATTAAGGGATAGGTGGGGGACTATTAACAGCAAAAAGGAGTTACCTTTCTCGAGGTTAACTCCTTTTTTCATAGGTAAATGTTGAACAGTTTAGTAAGTCAATACAAAATATTTTTTCTTACCACGGCGGATAACAGTGAGTTCGTTCTCTAACTTATCTGCGTCACTCAAGACATAGTCAAGGTCTTGGATGCGGTCGCCGTTGACATAGATAGCTCCATTTTGAACATCTTCACGAGCTTGACGTTTTGAGTTAACTACACCAGAAGACACGAGGAGTTCTACGATGTTGTGGTTTTCGTCTGCTTGTACTTGGTAGTTTGGCACGCCACGAAGTCCTTGTTTGAGTTCTTTGACAGAAAGATTTTTGATATTTCCTGCAAAGAGTTGTTCAGTGATGTTAAGGGCTTCTTTGTAAGCTTCTTCTCCGTGGACAAGAGTCACAACTTCACGAGCCAAGACTTTTTGAGCCAAGCGTTCGTGTGGTGCTGCTTCGAATTGTTTACGGATGTCTTCAATCTCGTCTAATGACAAGAAAGTAAAAATCTTCAAGAAGCGAACAGCGTCAGCGTCCATGACGTTCATCCAGAATTGGTACATTTCGTATGGAGAAGTCTTTTCAGGATTGAGCCAAACTGCGTTTCCTTCTGATTTACCAAATTTCTTACCGGTTGCGTCTGTGATGAGTGGAACAGTAATTACGTGACCAGTCTTGTCTGCCTTACGGCGCATCAACTCAGTACCAGCTGTCATGTTTCCCCATTGGTCAGAACCACCGATTTGAAGAGTAACATTGTGGTCTTGGTTTAGAACAAAGAAGTCATATCCTTGCATGATTTGGTAGGCAAACTCAGTGTAAGAAATCCCTGTTTCAATACGTTTCTTCACAGACTCCTTACTCATCATGTAGTTGACAGTGAAGTATTTTCCGATATCACGGAGGAAGTCAATGAAGCTGATGCTGCCAAACCAGTCGTAGTTGTTGACCATGACAGCTTTATTTTCACCATTTTCAAAGTCAAGAAAGCGAGAAAGTTGTCCTTGGATAGACTTGACCCAGCCATCTACTGTGTCTTTTGTTTGGAGACTACGCTCAGCATCTTTGAAGGACGGATCTCCGATGAGACCTGTAGCACCGCCAACGAGCGCATATGGTTTGTGACCTGCTAACTGCAAACGACGACTTGTTAAGATTGCGACAAGGTGGCCTAGGTGAAGGCTGTCAGCAGTTGGATCGTAGCCAGTATAATAAGAAACTTGACCTTCTTCTAGGGCTTTACGCAAAGCTTCTTCATCAGTCGTTTGAAAAATCAAACCACGCTCTTTTAGCTCATCAAAAATGTGCATGTGTCTTTTCTCCTTTTTAAAATATTGTTTCTACCTATTGTACCACAAAGTCAGGAAATAGCCTAGTATCTTAGGGGAGAAAGTTGGTGCTTGGACTTTTTTGGAAACGAGTGAAATATGGTATAATAGCACTAGTTTATACTCAATGAAAATCAAAGAGCAAATGAGGAAGCTAGCCGCAGGCTGTATTCGAGTACGGCAAGGCGAGACTGACGTGGTTTGAAGAGATTTTTGAAGAGTATTATTTTCAGAGAAATAGATAAAAATAGTTAAGAAAGGGGCTGAAAGATGTCTCATATTATTGAATTGCCGGAAGTCTTAGCCAATCAAATCGCGGCAGGAGAAGTTATCGAACGCCCTGCTAGTGTAGTCAAGGAGCTAGTTGAAAACGCCATTGATGCTGGCTCTAGCCAGATTATCGTTGAAATCGAGGAAGCTGGGCTTAAGAAGATCCAAATCACCGATAATGGTCACGGGATTGCCCACGATGAGGTCGAGTTAGCCCTCCGTCGTCATGCGACCAGTAAGATTAAGAATCAAGCGGATCTTTTTCGGATTCGGACCCTCGGTTTTCGTGGTGAGGCCTTGCCCTCTATCGCATCTGTCAGTGTCTTAACCTTGTTGACAGCGGTGGACGGTGCCAGTCACGGGACCAAGCTAGTGGCTCGTGGGGGAGAAGTTGAGGAAATCATTCCAGCGACCAGTCCTGTGGGGACTAAGGTTTGTGTGGAAGACCTCTTTTTCAATACACCGGCTCGTCTCAAGTATATGAAGAGCCAGCAGGCAGAGTTGTCTCATATCATTGATATTGTCAATCGTCTGGGGCTAGCCCATCCGGAGATTTCCTTTAGTCTGATTAGTGATGGCAAGGAAATGACACGAACAGCTGGTACAGGTCAACTGCGTCAAGCCATTGCTGGGATTTATGGTTTAGCCAGTGCCAAAAAGATGGTTGAGATTGAGAATTCTGACCTAGACTTTGAAATTTCAGGCTTTGTCTCATTGCCGGAATTAACACGGGCTAATCGTAACTATATCAGCCTTTTTATCAATGGGCGTTATATCAAGAATTTCCTGCTCAATCGTGCCATTTTAGATGGATACGGTAGCAAGCTCATGGTGGGGCGTTTTCCGCTGGCTGTGATTCACATCCATATCGATCCTTATCTAGCAGATGTCAATGTGCACCCAACCAAGCAAGAGGTGCGGATTTCCAAGGAAAGAGAACTGATGGCTCTGGTTTCAGAAGCTATTGCAAAGAGTCTCAAGGAACAGACCTTGATTCCAGATGCCTTGGAAAATCTGGTTAAATCTACCGTTCGCAATCGTGAGAAAGTAGAGCAAACGACTTTGCCACTGAGAGAAAATACGCTCTATTATGAAAAAAATGAACCGACCAGACCGACACAAGCTGAGGTGGCAGACCATCAGGTGAACCTGACTGAAGAGAAACAGGATTTGAATCTGTTTGCTAAGGAAACCTTAGACCAGATGACCAAGCCAGCTAAACTGCATTTTGCAGAGAGAAAGCCAGCTAACTATGACCAACTGGACCATCCAGAGTTAGACCTGGCTAGTCTGGATAAGGCTTATGACAAGTTGGAGCGGGAAGAATCTTCAAGCTTCCCAGAGTTGGAATTTTTCGGACAGATGCATGGGACCTATCTTTTTGCCCAAGGTCGAGATGGGCTCTACATCATAGATCAGCACGCGGCTCAGGAACGGGTTAAGTATGAGGAGTACCGTGAGAGCATTGGCAATGTTGACCAGAGCCAGCAGCAACTCCTAGTACCCTATATTTTTGAATTTCCTGCGGATGATGCCCTTCGTCTCAAAGAAAGAATGTCTCTTTTAGAGGAAGTAGGCGTCTTTCTAGCAGAGTACGGGGAGAATCAATTTATCTTGCGCGAACATCCCATTTGGATGGCAGAGGAGGAAATCGAGTCTGGGATCTATGAAATGTGCGACATGCTCCTCTTGACCAAGGAAGTTTCGATCAAGAAATACCGAGCAGAGCTAGCCATTATGATGTCTTGCAAGCGGTCCATCAAGGCTAACCACCGTATCGATGACCACTCGGCCAGACAACTTCTATATCAGCTCTCTAAATGCGACAACCCATACAACTGTCCCCATGGACGCCCTGTTTTGGTACACTTTACCAAGTCAGACATGGAAAAGATGTTCCGTCGCATTCAGGAAAATCACACAAGCCTACGAGAGCTAGGAAAATACTAAAACTTTTCGAAAATCAAATTCAAACTGCGTCAGCCTTACCTTGTCTAACTTAAGTTATGCCTACGGTTAGCTTCCTAGTTTATTCTTTGATTTTCATTGAGTATAAATTGAAGGGAAAATTATGTACGAATATCTAAAGGGTATTATTACCAAAATTACTGCTAAATACATCGTTCTAGAAACTAACGGTATCGGCTACATTCTGCATGTGGCTAACCCTTATGCCTACTCAGGGCAAGTCAATCAAGAAGCGCAAATCTATGTGCATCAAGTTGTTCGTGAAGATGCTCATCTACTTTACGGTTTCCGTTCAGAAGACGAGAAGAAACTCTTTCTCAGCTTGATTTCTGTATCAGGCATTGGCCCTGTTTCTGCTCTTGCCATCATCGCAGCGGATGACAATGCTGGCTTGGTTCAAGCCATCGAGACTAAGAACATCACCTACTTGACCAAGTTCCCTAAAATCGGGAAGAAAACAGCCCAACAGATGGTATTGGATCTAGAAGGGAAAGTTGTTGTGGCAGGAGACGATCTCCCTGCTAAGGCTGCAGTTCCATCTAGCAGTGACAACCAAGAACTGGAGGAAGCTATGGAAGCCATGTTGGCACTGGGCTACAAGGCAACAGAGCTCAAGAAAATTAAGAAATTCTTTGAAGGAACGACTGATACAGCAGAGAATTATATCAAGTCGGCCCTTAAGATGTTGGTGAAATAGGAGATTTCTATGCCAAAACGCTGTGGCTGGGTTAAAACGAACAACCCTCTGTATGTAGCCTACCATGATGAAGAGTGGGGGCAACCTCTCCATGATGACCGAGCTCTTTTTGAGTTGCTTTGCATGGAAACCTATCAGGCTGGTCTTTCTTGGGAAACAGTGCTCAATAAACGTCAAGCCTTCCGAGAAGCGTTTCACGGATATCAAATTCAAGCGGTCGCAGAGATGATTGACTCTGAATTGGAAGCTTTAATGGACAATGTAGCGATCATCCGAAATCGAGCTAAGATTTTTGCGACACGTGCCAACGCCCAGGCCTTTCTACAAGTGCAGACAGACTATGGTTCTTTTGATGCCTATCTTTGGTCTTTTGTCGGTGGGAAAACCATGGTCAATGATGTGCCTGACTACAGACAGGCGCCTGCCAAAACAGCTCTATCTGAAAAATTATCCAAAGATCTCAAAAAACGAGGCTTTAAGTTTACAGGTCCTGTCGCAGTTTTGTCATTTCTACAAGCTGCAGGTTTGGTTGATGACCATGAGAATGATTGTGAATGGAAAAGTGGAAATAAGTGACGTTAGATGTCTAGAACATCTGAGAATATAGAAAAAAGCTGAGAATTCTATCTCAGCTTTCTTTGTTATAGTCAAAGCGAATGACTTGCTCCGTTGCATCTACATGGGCGTGGACTCCGAAGGGGACAATTGCTCTTGGTGTGGAATGGCCAACGTTTAGATTATAGACAATTGGGATATTGCTATCAATGATATTCAATAATACCTCTTTATAGTCGTTATAGAAGGTTTCATCCATAGGTTTTCCGACCAAGAGTCCACTGATGACTTCAAATATCCCAGTTTCTTTTAAAGCCTGCAACATTTTTTTGAAATCATCAGGTTCAGGCTTTTCTTCACTTGTTTCTAGCAAGAGGATTTTTCCTTCCCAGTCTGACAAGTCAGGGAAAAGTTTGTATTTTTGGCAGAGATCTGTGCTATCTGCGTGTAGAGAGTTGTCAAAAATATCATAGAGAGACTCAAGACAACCACCGAGGATTTCTCCCTCAAACTGAGCATTGCCTTGTAACAAGTCAAAACCTGTATTTGTATGGCTGACACGAGGTGTTCCCAGAGCCTTGGGACTGAAGTCAGTTCTTTCCTCATACCAAAGGTCGCTAGGGCGGATTTCTGAGATTTTTCCAGTCTCAATCAATTCTTTAAAGTAGTGGAGGCTGTATGGCAACATTTCTTTGTCTAACTCACAAATGTCTGCTAGAAATGATTGGCCGTAAAAAGTCTTGATGCCTAGTTTATGCAACATGAGGTGGTTCATGGTCGTATCCGAGAAGCCAAGAAAAATCTTTTGTTTGATAACTGTTTCTAGTTGGTCATTTTCAAAAAGATAGGGTAATAAACGATAGGTATCGTCTCCACCGATGGCACATAGTATCATGTCGATGCTATCATCAGAAAAGGCCTGAATTAAATCCTCTGCACGTGCTTCAGGATGGTTCTTGATAAAGTCTAAACCTTTTAGTGAATGAGGTAAAAAGATAGGATTGAGTCCGAGGTCTTTGAGTCGTTGGGCCCCCAAGTCCACTTCGTGTTTGACAAAGTCTTCTCCGATAATGCCACTAGACAAACTAACAATTCCAATAGTAGAAGACATATATTATCCTCCTAGAAATAAATTGATGCTATTGTATCACAAAAGATGAGGGGAAACAACAAGAATTAGAGCCAGAAGAAGGCTTTTAGATCAAGAAAGTAGTAAAAAGCAACCAATCGTGTGGTTACTTTTTCTTTTTATATTAGTTGCATTCTTATAGAGCAGTAAGGAAGGTCAGTCCGCCAAGGATAACCCCAGCCGAGTTTGGAATGATTAGAATCCAGTCTTTCTTAGGCTCTTTTGTCCATCCATAAATGACCCAGATTAAGCAAGAGACTGCTGCTGATAAAGGTTGAAATGGTTGAGCTTTATTTCCTTGTAAATTGGCAAAAATTTGGGGGATGTAGGCTATAAATACAATAATCCCGATAAAGGCACCAATTGAACCAACAACTTGATTAATTCTCTGTTTAGTCATATATATTTCTCCTTATTACTTTATTAGCATAACAGAAAAACAACTTGGATTCAAGGATAAAACCTCGGGATTCCAAGGGAAGACTTTACATTAGAATGTTATTAGAAAATGTGTTTACTTCTTTTGAGAATAAAAAAAAGCTTTGGAGCCATAATAAAAGTAGTCTGTCTGTAAAACACACTACTTTTATTGTTTATTTTAATATCTAGCAGGTCCAGCACTTGCGCTCTTGATGTTGAAACGTTTTTTGAGGTAGAAACGTAGGGCAAGGAGAGCTCCTCCAATCACCAATAAAACAAGTGGTGGGAGGCTGATGTTGATGGCTTGTGGAAGGAAGTTGCTCAAGAAGAGAATGAGAACCCATGCAAACATAGTTGCTAACATAACCAAAAGTGATTTCCAGAATGGAGGGCGTTGGCTACGGTCAGTATCTGGTCCGTAGTAGCGGTAGATGAAGTGATAGAGAAGGTAAAAGGCAACTCCACCAAAGGCCCCTACACTGATAAGTGTTACCAATCCGTAAGCTACGGGTTGGTTTGAGAAGAAGCTCATCAAGGCGCTAACCACTGCAAACAGTCCTGTGATGAAAAGGGCTGAATCCAACATCATCAATTTTGGATCGTCATTTTCCTTTGGATGTTCTTTTTCGTATTGCTCTTTTTCACTAAAGCTGTGAGCCCAGTGAGTTGGTGCTCCGTAGATAGAACGAGCAGTCACTCCCTTTGGTTGCTCCTCAAGGATATGAGGAATCACTTCTTCAAGGATAGCCTTGATTTCAGCATCTGTCTTTCCGTCCTTGAGAAATTGCTGGGTTGCAATATGGATAAATTCCTGGTTTTTCTTTGTTAATTCTTTTAAATCAATCTGTGACATAATAACTCCTGTTTAGAACCATTTTTTATGGATGAGGTAAAGAGTGAGAGAAACACTCATAGCAAAGGCGATAAAGACGATGAGCCAGAAAGCATGCGGTTCTCCGTTTAAAGGGATTTCATTGTCCTTAAAGTTCATTCCGTAAGCTGAGAAAATCATAGTCGGGATAGACATAACGATGGTCACGAGGGCCAAGGTTTTCATGATATTGTTCTGGTTGTTTGAAATGATAGAGGCAAAGGTCTCTGTCATAGAGTGAAGGACGTTTCCATAGATATCCGCCATCTCGATGGCCTGTTGCGTTTCAATCAATGTGTCTTCAAGTAGATCTTCGTCTTCAAGGTATTTCTTAATATTGCTAGTTGCGCTGGTCAATTTTTTAATCACGCGCTCGTTTGTCTTAAGAGAGGCCTTGAAGTAGACGATGGTCTTTTCCAACTCCATGAGTTCAATCAATTCTTCATTTCGAGTAGATTTGTGAAGTTGGGTTTCGATTTGCTCACTCTTACGTTCGATTGAACGTAGGGCAGTTAGGTAAATCTCCGCATTGCGGTAGAGGATTTGAAAGATAAAGCGCGAACGCATAAAGGTATAGAAATTTCGAAGTCTCCGATTGATAAAGACATCTAGAAGTGGGAGAGGTTCCAAGCAAGTGGTAATAATAGCCTCTTCGGTGATGATAATCCCCAAGGGAATGGTCACATAGTAGGTGCGATTATTTCTCTCCTCGGTAATGGGAACGTCCACGATGATCAGAGTGTATTCATCTTCAATGGTAATACGAGACATTTCTTCCGCATCGAGTGGTGCACGGAGGTCAGCGATATCAATATCAAAAGCAGAAGCGATTTCCATCGATTCGCTCTGGGTAGGATTGATGAGATTGATCCAAGTGCCCGGCTGGAGCGTATCGATCTCTTTAAATTCAGTTGTTGTTGAGAGAAAGACTTGTTTCATATCTCCTATCCTTTCCTAATCTATTCTGTGTTTAAGTGATTTTTAGCACCGTACTATTATACTACAAAATCGGCTTTTTTGGTAATAGAATTTCACTTTTTTTGGTATAATGGAAAGCAACAATGGACTAGAAAGAAGTAACATGCAAGATAAGATTGTCATCCATGGGGCACGCGCCCATAATTTAAAAAATATTGATGTGGAAATTCCACGTGACAAGCTAGTTGTGGTGACGGGGCTATCGGGTTCTGGCAAGTCCAGTCTTGCTTTTGATACCCTTTATGCAGAAGGGCAACGCCGCTACGTAGAGAGCCTATCAGCTTATGCTCGTCAGTTTTTGGGCAATATGGAAAAACCAGATGTGGACTCTATCGATGGTCTCAGCCCTGCCATTTCTATTGACCAGAAAACGACTAGTAAAAACCCTCGCTCAACTGTAGGAACTACGACGGAAATCAACGACTACCTACGTCTCCTCTATGCACGTGTAGGAACACCTTACTGTATCAATGGACATGGGGCTATCAAGGCATCGTCTGTCGAACAAATTGTAGACAAGGTTTTGGAATTGCCAGAGCGCCAGCGTCTGCAGATTTTAGCGCCTGTCATTCGTAAGAAAAAGGGTCAGCATAAGACTCTGATTGAAAAAATTCAAAAGGATGGCTATGTTCGTGTCCGTGTCGATGGGGTTGTCTATGATGTGACTGAAGTTCCTGAACTTGAAAAGAATAAACAACACAACATCGATGTGGTGGTAGACCGTATTATCATCAAGGAAGGTATCCGTAGTCGTCTCTTTGATTCCATAGAAGCAGCCCTTCGTATCGCAGAAGGTTATGTGGTTATCGATACTATGGATGATTCGGAGTTACTCTTTTCAGAACACTATGCTTGTCCAGTTTGCGGCTTTACAGTTCCGGAACTAGAACCTCGTCTCTTCTCTTTCAATGCACCGTTTGGTTCTTGTAGTGAGTGTGATGGTTTGGGGATCAAGCTAGAGGTTGATACGGACTTAGTCGTACCAGATGCTAGCAAGACCCTTCGTGAGGGAGCCTTAGCACCTTGGAACCCTATCTCTTCTAACTATTATCCAAATATGCTAGAACAAGCCATGACAGCCTTTGGAGTGGATATGGATACTCCTTTTGAAGACTTGTCAGAGGAGGATAAGAATCTCATTTTCTATGGTTCAGATGGGAAAGAGTTCCATTTCCATTATGAAAATGAATTCGGTGGAGTTCGTGATATCGACATTCCCTTTGAAGGTATTATAGGGAATATTAAGCGACGTTACCATGAAACCAATAGCGACTACACCCGCACACAGATGCGTCTTTATATGAATGAGCTAACCTGTGGCACTTGTCACGGTTATCGCCTCAATGATCAGGCCTTATCTGTTCGTGTAGGAGGAGAGAAAGGACCTCATATCGGAGAAATTTCAGACCTCTCCATCGCAGACCACTTAGAAGCTATTGAACAGTTGACCCTATCAAAAAACGAAGCCATCATTGCTCGTCCGATTCTTAAGGAAATAAAGGATCGCTTAACCTTCCTCAATAATGTGGGGCTTAACTATCTAACCCTTTCTCGTTCAGCAGGAACATTATCAGGTGGGGAGAGCCAGCGTATTCGCTTGGCGACTCAGATTGGTTCCAATCTCTCAGGAGTCCTCTATATCTTAGATGAGCCGTCTATCGGTCTTCACCAGAGGGACAATGATCGCCTGATTGCCAGTCTCAAAAAGATGCGGGATTTGGGTAATACGCTTATCGTGGTGGAACACGATGAAGATACTATGCGAGAGGCGGATTATTTGATTGATGTTGGCCCTGGTGCAGGGGTCTTTGGTGGAGAGATTGTAGCAGCAGGAACGCCTAAGCAGGTGGCTCGAAACAGTAAATCCATCACAGGACAGTATCTATCAGGAAAACGTGCGATTCCAGTGCCGTCAGAACGCCGTGTAGGAAATGGTCGCTTCATTGAGGTGACTGGAGCGCGTGAGAATAACTTGCAAAATATCACCGCTCGCTTCCCACTCGGGAAATTTATCGCGGTGACAGGTGTCTCTGGTTCAGGGAAGTCGACACTCATTAACAGTATTCTCAAAAAAGCCATTGCTCAAAAGCTTAACCGCAATTCAGATAAGCCTGGAAAGTTTAAGACTATCTCAGGGATTGAGCATATCGATCGTTTGATTGACATCGACCAGAGTCCTATCGGACGAACTCCAAGGTCCAATCCTGCAACCTATACAGGTGTCTTTGATGACATTCGAGACCTCTTTGCTCAAACAAATGAAGCCAAGATTCGTGGTTATAAGAAAGGTCGTTTTAGTTTCAACGTCAAGGGTGGTCGTTGTGAGGCCTGCTCGGGTGATGGGATTATTAAGATTGAAATGCACTTCTTACCAGACGTTTACGTGGCTTGTGAAGTCTGCCACGGAACCCGCTACAACAGTGAGACCCTGGAAGTTCATTATAAGGAAAAGAATATCTCGCAAGTCTTGGATATGACCGTCAACGATGCGGTAGAATTTTTCAAACACATTCCGAAAATTCAACGCAAACTCCAGACTATCAAAGATGTTGGTCTAGGCTATGTGACCTTGGGACAACCAGCTACAACACTTTCTGGTGGAGAAGCGCAGCGTATGAAGTTGGCTAGTGAACTTCACAAGCGCTCGACAGGTAAGTCCTTCTACATTCTTGATGAACCGACAACTGGTTTGCATACTGAGGATATCGCGCGTCTACTGAAGGTCTTGTCTCGCTTTGTAGATGACGGTAATACAGTTCTCGTGATTGAGCACAATCTAGATGTCATCAAAACAGCAGACCATATCATCGATTTAGGTCCAGAAGGCGGTGTTGGTGGTGGTACCATCATTGCAACAGGAACTCCAGAGGAAGTAGCTGCTAATGAAGCTAGCTATACAGGACAGTATTTGAAAGGAAAGTTACATCATGAATAAACGTGTGCAAGCATTTCTCGATAAAATGCAAGAAAAAGAACTAGATGGAATCATTATCAATAACCTTAAAAACGTCTATTATTTGACAGGATTTTGGGGTTCAAATGGTACGGTCTTTATCAGTCGTGACCGTCAAATTTTGGTGACGGATGCCCGCTATATCATCGCTGCTAAGCAGGAAGTTACTGGTTTTGAGATTTTTGCAGAACGTGACGAGTTGGCTACTATTGCAAAAATTACAAAAGATACGGGTCTTTCTCGTATCGGGTTTGAAGATGAAATCTCGGTTTCTTATTACCACCGCATGCAAGCTGCTTTTGAAGGTTTGGAATTAATTCCTCAGACACAGTTTGTTGAAGCGCTTCGCATGATTAAGGATGAGACAGAGATTGCGACTATTCGTAAGGCTTGTTCTATCTCTGACCAAGCTTTCCACGATGCCCTTGAATTTATCAAGCCAGGGAAGACTGAAATTGAAATTGCCAACTTCCTTGATTTCCGTATGCGTGAGCTGGGAGCGGCAGGTTTGTCTTTTGACACAATCTTAGCGAGTGGCATCAACTCTTCTAAACCCCATGCCCACCCAATGCACAAGCCAGTAGAACTAGGCGAAGCTATCACTATGGACTTTGGGTGCCTTTACGAGCATTATGTCAGTGACATGACAAGAACTATCTACCTAGGCCATGTGAGCGACGAACAAGCAGAAATCTACAACACTGTTTTAAAGGCTAACCAAGCTCTGATTGACCAAGCTAAGGCTGGCTTAGGTTTCCGTGACTTTGACAAAATCCCTCGTGATATCATTGTGGAAGCAGGCTATGGACAATACTTTACACACGGTATCGGACATGGTATCGGACTTGATATCCACGAAGAGCCATACTTTAGCCAAACTTCTACAGAAGTTATTAAATCGGGTATGGTCCTAACTGATGAACCAGGTATCTATATCGAAGGTAAATACGGGGTTCGTATCGAAGATGACATTCTGATCACAGAGACAGGTTGCGAATTATTAACCCTTGCTCCGAAAGAATTGATTGTGATTTAAGAAAATGAGATAAATCGTTGACTTTTACTAGTTAAAGGTTTATACTGAAAGGCGAAAACGGTAGGTGAGGCTACCATAGGGATACGGATGACTACCGCAAAGCAGTGGAGACACTACTCGTTGGTCAACAGTCCTGGTCGCGAAGGTCAAGACTAAGCTCATTACATTGCCCTATGGAGTTAAAGCTTGAACGAAAACAGATAATAAGTTTTTTAGTCCTGCCATTTTATGGCAGGATTTTCTGCTGTTTTAAAACAAAGAAAGGAGACAAACGATGCAAATTGACGATCATCCAGAACCGCACATACACACCCAATCGCTGATTTGTGTCGTTCTGTCCCTATAAAGTGATTGGTCTCTGTGTATGATACTCTTCGAAAATCAAATTCAAACCACGTCAACGTCGCCTTGCCGTATATGTGTTACTGACTTCGTCAGTTCTATCCACAACCTCAAAACGGTGTTTTGAGCAACCTGCGGCTAGTTTCCTAGTTTGCTCTTTGATTTTCATTGAGTATGAAATCACCATTCATACAGATAGGAGAAACCAATGAAAACTACAAAAGAAAGACTAGCAGCATCTATTCAAACTCCATTAAAAGATAGTCTAGCTTTTTACCATACAAGTCTAAAAGGCTTAGACCAAGAACAAGTCGAAGAAAACCGTGACCTATATGGTGAAAACACCATCACAAAGGGTCAAGAGGATTCCATCTTTAAAAAGATTTATGAGTCCATTATTAATCCTTTCACAATCATTTTGCTTGTAATTGCCTTTATTTCTCTCGTTACAAACGTCTGGCTTGCCAAACCTGGCCAAGAGGACCCTACGACCTCTATTATTATCGTTGTCTTGGTTTTGATTTCAGGAGGCATCCGTTTTGTCCAAGAGTTGCGGAGCGACAAGGCGACAACCAATCTTTCAAAAATGATTGTCAACACTGCAACTGTTATTCGCGATGGTCTTGAACAAGAGTTGCCAATAGATGAGTTGGTTGTGGGAGATCTCGTGAAATTGAGTGCGGGAGACATGATACCAGCAGATGTTATCTTATTTGAATCCCGCGACTTTTTCGTTCAACAGTCAGGTTTGACTGGAGAAAGTGATGCAGTTGAAAAGCTAGCTTTAAATAAAGCCACTGGTCAAAATGTAGATAGCCTCTTAGAAGCAGAATCTTTGGCATTCATGGGGACAAACGTTATCTCAGGAAGTGCTACAGCTATGGTCCTAGCGGTTGGTGATGACACCATGATGGGAGCCATCGAACAAACTCTCAACACCTATGATGAGCCAACTTCTTTTGAACGTGAAATGAACAGCATTTCTTGGCTCTTGATTCGTTTGATGCTTGTCATGGTTCCAATCGTGTTTTTTGCAAATGGATTGACCGATGGAGACTGGTTAGAGGCTGGAGTATTTGCCTTGAGCGTGGGTGTCGGCCTTACACCAGAAATGCTTCCGATGATTATTACAGCTAGTTTGGCTAAAGGTTCCATTATCATGGCCAAGGAAAAGGTAGTCATCAAAAAACTCAATGCTATCCAAGACTTAGGGGCAATCGATATCCTTTGTACGGATAAAACTGGAACTCTAACGCAAGATGAGATTGTCTTAGAATATCCCTTGGATATCCATGGTGATTTGGATATGGCGGTCTTAAGAAGAGCTTATCTAAATTCACATTTTCAAACAGGTTTGAAGAACTTGATGGACCGTGCCATCATCAGTAGAACTGAAAAAGAAGCCAAGGAACATGTTATCCTACAAAATTTGGATACTAGCTTCCAAAAAATCGACGAACTACCATTTGATTTTGAACGTAGACGTATGAGTGTTATCGTCAAAGATGATAGCAATGTTGTTAGTATGGTGACCAAAGGCGCCTTGGAAGAAATGTTGACCATTTCGACACATGTGGAATATCGTGGAGAAATAATCCCTATTACGGAAGGTATTCGCCAAGAAGTACTGGCAGAAGTTGGTCAATTAAACCGTCAAGGCTTGCGTGTCTTAGGTGTTGGCTACAAATCAGGTCTACGTGAAGATTATGCCTATGCTGTGACTGATGAAAGTGACATGATCCTTACAGGTTACCTTGCCTTCTTGGATCCACCAAAACCATCTGCAGCACCCGCTATTCAAGCTTTGCTTGAGCATGGTGTCAGAACAAAGATTTTAACTGGGGATAATGAAAAAGTAACCCAAGCCATCTGTGAAAAGGTTGGTTTGGATGTTGAGCGGATGCTTTTGGGAGCTGATATCGACCAAATGACAGACCAAGAATTGGCAGAAGCGGTTGAAAGTGTAACAGTCTTTGCCAAATTGTCTCCTGACCAAAAAGCTCGAATTATTCTACAATTGAAGAAAAATGGTCATGCCGTTGGTTATATGGGTGACGGTATTAATGATGCCCCATCTATGAAGGTGGCAGATGTTGGAATTTCCGTTGATACAGCAGTAGATATCGCAAAGGAAACTGCGGATGTTATTTTGCTGGACAAGGATCTCATGGTTCTTGAAACAGGTATCGTTGAGGGTCGCAAGGTCTACGCCAACATGACCAAGTACATCAAGATGACCGTTAGTTCAAACTTTGGGAATATCTTCTCTCTGTTGGTTGCAAGTATCTTCCTGCCATTTTTACCAATGGCTCCTGTTCATCTCATTGTCCTAAACCTAGTCTACGATTTATCTTGTGTGGCATTGCCGTTTGATAATGTGGACCAAGACTTCCTAAAACAACCCCATACATGGGAAGCAAAATCCATTACGCGATTTATGGTTTGGATGGGTCCAATCTCATCTATCTTTGACATTTTGACCTTTATTTTCCTCTACTTTATTATTGTTCCTTTGGTGACAGGCTATCATTATGCTCATGATTCTGAATCTGCTCTTCAGTTTATTATCTTATTCCAAACAGGATGGTTCATTGAATCTATGTGGTCTCAAACTATGGTTATCCATATGCTTCGTACGGCAAAAGTTCCTTTTGTACAAAGCAGACCAGCTTGGCTTGTAATCTTGACAACCTTGGTTGCCGCAATTTTCGTAACTAGTCTGCCTTATGGACCGCTAGTAAATATTCTTCGTTTAGCTCCATTAGGGCTTCCTTATTTCTTGTTCCTAACCTGTATTATTTTCTTGTACATGTTTAGCGTCACAGTTATTAAGAAATTTTACATTAGGAAGTACAAAGAATGGTTATAGTTCGGTTTTTGTCAAGAAAAAAGATAGAAAACTGAGGAAAAAGTTAAATTTTTTTAAAAATAGGTCGCAAGTCGGATGTTTTTTATGGTATAATAGAATAAACTGATAGTAACATGTAGCGAAAGGGGTAGGTACATGATCAAAATTTATACAGTCTCAAGTTGTACTAGCTGTAAAAAAGCTAAGACCTGGCTCAATGCCCACCAGTTAAGTTATAAAGAACAAAACCTCGGTAAAGAGGGAATTTCTAGAGAAGAATTATTAGATATTCTAACAAAAACAGACAATGGAATTGCGAGCATTGTATCATCAAAGAATCGCTACGCTAAAGCTCTCGGAGTTGATATCGAAGATTTGAGTGTCAATGAAGTGCTTAATTTAATCATGGAAACACCACGCATCCTAAAAAGTCCAATTCTTGTTGACGAGAAACGTTTACAAGTTGGCTATAAAGAAGATGACATTCGTGCCTTCTTGCCACGCTCTGTCCGCAATGTAGAAAATGCAGAAGCACGTTTACGTGCAGCACTATAAAACATAAAGGCTGGGAGTGACTCCTAGCCTTATTTGATAGATAAATAAGGAAAAATAAATATGAAGAAGATAGTTATCGGTACAGTTGCGCTCCTATTTTTGCTAGCTGGCTGTGGACAGAAAAAAGAGTCTGCGGAACCTTCTAAAGATACAACGACAGAAGCTCTTCAATCAACTTTGCCTGTTCTAGAAAATGCCAATAACAATACAGTTGTAACAAAGACGCTTGTTCTACCTGCTGACGAAAATGGGGTTCAACAAACCCAGACCATTACCTATAAGGGCAAACAGTTCTTGACCTTAACGATTCAGCAAAAACGACAAGTTTCAGAAGACCTCAAGAACTTTATTGCAGAGCATGGATTAGAGGAAGCAAAAAAGGCCTTGAAAGAAGGAGAAGACAAGGATGAATCGGTCCAAGAAGCACGGAAAATTCCTGGATTTAACCTTGAAACCAATCTTTTAAGTGAAACCGAGATTGAAACAAAAACAAGTTATGATTTTCAAGTTCTAGACGTTAAAAAGGCAAGCGAAAGCGAATATTTAAAAAATGTGGGATTAGAAAATCTACTAAAAAACGAACCAGAAGAATATATTGAAAATCGAGTTGCAAGTGGCGCGACTGTCCAGTAAGGAAGTCACAGAAAATCAGCAAAATCAGGCTGTGTCATTTGTAGAATGGCTGTGAATGTGCTATAATAGTACTATTCTAAGGAAAGAGGGTGTTAGAATGGGATTTACTGAAGAAACCGTACGTTTTAAATTGGATGATTCCAATAAAAAAGAAATTAGTGAAACATTGACAGAAGTCTATGCTTCATTGAACGAGAAGGGGTATAACCCTATTAACCAAATTGTGGGCTATGTTCTCAGTGGAGACCCAGCTTACGTTCCTCGTTACAATAACGCAAGAAATCAAATCCGTAAATACGAACGCGACGAGATTGTTGAAGAATTGGTCCGCTACTACCTTAAGGGACAAGGAGTCGATCTATAACTAATGAGAATTATGGGGTTGGACGTTGGTTCCAAAACAGTAGGAGTAGCGATTAGCGATCCGTTAGGGTTTACAGCACAAGGTCTCGAAATCATCCAAATCAATGAAGATCAAGGAGAGTTCGGCTTTGAACGACTCAAGGAATTGGTTGACACCTATAAGGTAGAGCGCTTTGTTGTTGGTTTACCTAAAAATATGAACAATACCAGTGGACCTCGGGTGGAAGCGAGTCAAGCCTATGGAGCAAAACTGGAAGAACTCTTTGGCTTGCCAGTGGAGTACCAGGATGAGCGCCTAACCACGGTTGCTGCTGAGCGCATGTTGATTGAGCAAGCAGATATTAGTCGTAATAAGCGTAAAAAAGTTATTGATAAATTAGCAGCTCAATTGATTTTGCAAAATTATTTAGATAGAAAATTTTAAGACAGAGGAGAAACTATGTCACACGATCACAACCACGATCACGAAGAACGTGAACTTATTACACTTGTAGATGAGCAAGGAAACGAAACTTTATTTGAAATCCTTTTGACTATTGACGGAAAAGAAGAATTTGGTAAAAACTATGTTCTTCTTGTACCAGTTAATGCAGAAGAAGATGAAAACGGCGAAGTTGAAATCCAAGCATACTCATTCATCGAAAATGAAGATGGAACTGAAGGTGAATTGCAACCAATCCCTGAAGATTCAGAAGATGAATGGAACATGATTGAAGAAGTCTTCAACAGCTTTATGGAGGAGTAAAAATGTTCAGTGAACATTTTTACTCCAACTCCCAGAAACTGGAAAGAGTTGGAACGTCCAGTGGACGTTTTTAGCCTGACGCTAAAATAAAATTTAGCTAGTGTCTAGCAAAATGAGTAAAAAGCGAAGAGAATCTTCGCTTTTTTGTTAAGGAGATAAGCATGATTGAAGTAGAAAAATGGCTTCATAGTCGGATTGGCTTGAATTTTAGATCAGGATTGGGACGGATGCAAAGAGCGGTGGATTTGCTGGGGAATCCTGAGCAAACCTATCCAATTATCCATGTGACAGGGACAAATGGCAAGGGGTCAACTATTGCTTTTATGAGGGAGCTTTTTGTTGCCCATGGGAAAACGGTCGGCACCTTTACTTCGCCCCACATTGTCAGTATCCATGACCGTATCTGTATTAATGGTGAGCCTATATCGGACGAAGATTTTATTCGTTTAGCAGATCAAGTCAAAGCAATGGAGCAAAGACTTTTAGAAACCCACGATCAGCTATCTTTTTTTGAGTTGCTGACCTTGATTGCTTTGCTTTATTTTAAAGAGCAAAAAGTAGATTTGGTCCTACTGGAAGTTGGGATAGGTGGACTTCTTGATACCACTAATGTGGTGACAGGAGAAATTGCAATCATCACATCAATCGGCCTCGATCACCAGGAGACCTTGGGCGATAGTTTAACAGCAATTGCTGAGCAAAAAGCAGGGATTTTTAAGCCCGGGAAGTCAGCTGTGATTGCAAATTTAGCACAGGAAGCTCAACTCGTTTGTCAAAGGACAGCTACTGATTTGGGTGTAAGTCTCTACCAAGCCTACCAAGATTTTTCTTTCAAGAATGGTCATTTTTCTTCTTCTCTTGCGAATCTGAACCAACTAAAACTAGGTTTGGAAGGGGCCTATCAGGAGGGAAATGCAGCTCTTGCCTTGCAGGCTTTCCTACTATTTATGGCACAAAGAGACGAGAAAGTAGATCAAGAAGCAGTACGTGTTGCCTTGCAAGCTACTAAATGGGCTGGAAGGCTAGAAGCTGTCACTGAGCACATCTATCTGGATGGGGCTCACAATCTACCAGCTCTAGAGCGTTTGGTTGAATTTATCCAAGAGAAAATCCAGCAAGGGTACCAGCCACAAATTCTATTTGGTGCGCTAAAGCGGAAAGATTATAGTGGGATGCTTACTTATTTAACAGAGCATTTACCTGATGTAGTTCTCTATGTTACGAGTTTTGACTATCAGGGTTCCTTGGAAGAGCAAGACTTTGGAGATTATACAAGCATTGCTTCATATCGAGAATTTATAGATAATCTTGAAGCTTCTGCACAAGAGAAAGACTTGCTATTTGTGACAGGCTCTCTCTATTTTATATCTGAGGTTCGAGCTTGTATCATGGCCTCAGAGTCATTTGATTGACTCTCCAATCTTTATTTGTTATAGTGAAGGTGTGGTGGCTCAGCAGGGTTATTCTGACTTTAAGTCACTAAAAGAAAGGAGACATGATGTCACTAAAAAAATTCACACTTTCTCTTGCTTCTTTGGCAAGTCTTAGTCTCTTAGTTGCATGTTCGCCAAAAGAGCAAGTAACTCCTTCAACTCAAGCAAGTACTAGTACGGAAGTAACGACCACTCAACCAGCAGAAACGACTGTTTCTAGTTCGACTGCTAGTTCAGTAACCAACATTGATGGGACCTATA
The DNA here is from genome assembly GCF_019929665.1 of Streptococcus infantis. GTDB lineage: Bacteria > Bacillota > Bacilli > Lactobacillales > Streptococcaceae > Streptococcus > Streptococcus infantis_H. Next base: position 44,868 of record NZ_JAHZPZ010000003.1, read on the forward strand.
AAGGGCAAGATGAGGGAGATAGCATTACTCTCGTTGTTACTGGTAATACTGGAACATGGACGGAAGTAGAGCCTGATGGTGATCAGGAAATTAAAAAGGTCACCTTCGAACCAGAAAGTCAGAGAGTCTTTATTGGAGATGATATCAAGGTTTATGTAGCTGATGGCAATCAAATGATCATTGATGATATGGATCGCGAAATTTCTGATCGTATCGTTCTAAAAAAATAGACATCTTTTGTAAGGATTTGAATCTCGTTAACACGGATTCGGGTCCTTTTTTCTTTAATCAATTTTTGGCATAAAAAATCCATACGATTAAGGTAGCTATTTTCTACCAAAAAGTATGGAGGGATAGTTTTTATTAAAGGAACTGCTCTTGTAAAAAGTGAGCGACTCCGTCTTCTTCGTTGGTTAGTGGTAATTGCTCGTCTGCGAAAGAAAGTAGAGCGGGATTAGCATTTTTCATGGCATATCCTCTACCTGCAAAGGAGAGCATTTCTTGGTCATTGTGTTCGTCACCAAAGGCAATCAGGTTCTGTCTGTCTATATTCATGACATTTAGAAGGTATTCAAGGGCAAAGGCCTTGTGAACACCTTTGGGTGCGCATTCGAGGATGTTTAAAGGACCACCCCAAGTATTAATGTTGAGTTGATGCTTGTAAAAACTGTTCATTTCTTCTGCGAGAGCATATTTGTCACTTGCGCGAGTTTGAAATAAAATGCAGTTAGGGTCCTTGGTGACAAGTTCAGGATTAAATTGATTTTCAGGTCTGAAGTTTTCAACACCAAATAGTCTAGGGTCGGCAATCTCCTTGTCTGGAGCCGTAATGTAAAAGTTTTTACGGTATTCACCTGCGATAAAGTCTGCCTCAATCTCCTCTTTTCGTTTCACGATATCCAAGAGGTATTTTTTGTCCACAGTCAGACACTTTTCATGTTTCCAAACCTTACCTGGCAGATGAGTGAGTGAACCATTGAAGTTAATCATAGGAGTCTCAAGTTCAAGTTGGTCATAAAAATCTTTGGCCATACGATATGGGCGACCAGTTGCGATAACCACATGGTGGCCTTTCTTAGAAATTTTTTTAATGGTTTCTTTTGTAAAGTCAGAGAGTTTGCTTTCTCCATTAAGTAAGGTACCGTCTAAGTCCACGGCAATCATTTTTTTAGTCATAAAATCCTCCCGAATTTAGTTTCAGATAAGATGTTTCCTATTATATCAAAAAGCTGAAAGAAAAGCTGACTATAAGCAAAAATAAGAAGAATCATATCCTTTAAGAATTTTTAAAAATAAGAAAAATAGCTTGAAAATGTGAATGATTAATGATATAATAGACATATTGTTCGTAAAATGACAAAGGAGATTAAAAATGGACAAATTATTTAAACTAAAAGAGCACGGGACAGATGTTCGTACAGAGGTGCTTGCTGGTTTAACAACTTTCTTTGCAATGAGTTATATTCTCTTTGTAAACCCTCAAATGCTTTCGCAAACAGGAATGCCTGTTCAGGGTGTATTCTTGGCAACAATCATCGGTTCTGTAGTAGGAACTTTGATGATGGCTTTCTATGCTAACTTGCCATACGCACAAGCTCCAGGTATGGGACTTAATGCTTTCTTTACATTTACGGTTGTATTCGGAATGGGCTATACTTGGAAAGAAGCTCTTGGTATGGTTTTCATCTGTGGGATCATTTCTCTGATTATCACATTAACCAATGTTCGTAAAATGATCATTGAGTCTATTCCTGCAACTCTTCGTTCAGCAATTTCAGCTGGTATTGGTGTTTTCCTTGCCTATGTTGGTATTAAGAATGCTGGTCTCTTGAAATTCTCAATTGACCCAGGGACTTATACTGTAGCAGGTGAAGGAGCAGATAAGGCTCAAGCAGCGATTACTGCAAATGCAGCAGCTGTTCCAGGATTGGTAGATTTCAATACTCCAGCAGTATTGGTAGCTATTGCAGGTCTTGCCATTACAATCTTCTTTGTTGTCAAAGGTATTAAAGGTGGAATCATTCTTTCTATTTTGACAACGACAGTCCTTGCGATTGCGGTTGGTCTTGTTAATTTGTCAGGAATCGATTTTGCTAGCAACAATCTTTCAGCAGCAGTTAATGACCTAGGAACTTTATTTGGTGCAGCCCTTGGTTCAGAAGGTTTGGGTTCTCTGATTTCAAATACTTCACGTTTACCTGAAACCTTGATGGCCATTCTTGCCTTCTCATTGACTGATATTTTTGATACAATTGGTACTCTTATCGGTACAGGTGAAAAAGTTGGAATCATCGCATCAAGTGGTGAAAACAATGAATCAGCTAAATTGGATAAGGCTCTATATTCTGACTTGGTGGCGACATCAGTTGGTGCCATTGCAGGTACTTCAAACGTTACAACTTATATTGAGTCAGCAGCAGGGATCGGTGCTGGTGGACGTACTGGTTTAACAGCATTAGTAGTTGCTATCTGTTTTGCTCTATCAAGCTTCTTTAGCCCACTTCTTGCCATTGTGCCTTCAGCTGCGACAGCGCCAATTTTGATTATCGTCGGAATTATGATGCTCTCTAACTTGAAAAACATTCCTTGGGATGATATGTCAGAAGCTATTCCAGCCTTCTTCACATCTATCTTTATGGGATTCAGTTACTCCATTACACAAGGGATTGCTGTTGGTTTCCTAACTTACACTTTAGCGAAGATTGTTAAAGGTCAAGTTAAGGAAGTGCATGTCATGATTTGGATTTTAGACGCTCTGTTCATCTTGAACTACATTAGCATGGCTCTAAACTAAAGATAAAAACTTTAAAAAAGAAGGAGGAAACTCCTCTTTTTTTATTACTAGAAATGTCGCAAAAGAAAACTTTTTGGTATAATAATAACATGCACATAAAAAATGAAGATGAACTAATCGCTCTTGGACAAGAGTTGGGTAGTCTACTTGAAAAAAATGATGTATTGATTTTAACTGGTGAATTAGGTGCTGGAAAAACCACATTAACAAAAGGTCTAGCTAAAGGACTAGGGATTCATCAAATAATCAAAAGTCCTACTTATACCATTGTTCGAGAATATGAAGGACGCCTACCCTTATATCACTTGGATGTTTACCGCATCGAAGGAGATGCAGATTCAATCGACCTTGATGAATTTCTTTTTGGTTCTGGTGTGACGGTTATTGAGTGGGGACACCTATTAGGCGAGGCTCTCCCATCAGACTATCTGGAATTAGAAATTCTTAAAGACGGTGAGGGGCGCGAGATTGTCTTTCATGCCCACGGTCAACGAGCAGCAGAACTCTTGCAGAGGTTGACAGATGGAGTATGATTTATTAATTCGTGAAGCAGAAGCCCAAGATGCTACAGAACTTATTGCACTTTTGGATCAGATTGGTCATGAATCTAGTTTTACCAGTCTGGATGAAAATGGAATTGCAATGAGTGAATCAGAGATGCAACGTTTTATTAACAAGCAGGCCCAGTCGGATAATCAGATTACTTTACTAGCTTATTTAAATGAAGAATTGGCAGGAGTGATCAATATAACGGCTGATCAACGTCCGCGAGTTCGGCATATTGGAGATATCTTTTTGGGTATCAAAAAAGCCTATTGGGGAAATGGTCTTGGTAGTATCTTGATGGAAGAAGCTATTGAGTGGGCCCAATCGAGCGGAAGTATTCGACGCTTACAATTGACAGTTCAAAAACGAAATCTGGCAGCTGTTCATCTATATAAAAAGCTGGGCTTCATCATTGAAGGCCAGCAGGAACGCGGCGCTTGTATAGAAGGAGGAGAGTTTCTTGATGTTTACCTGATGGGTCGACTGATAGACGAATAAATATATGGCAAAAAAAATAATCGGAATGTTTTTAGGCTTTGTTCTTGTGACGGTGCTTGGTGTGGGAGCTTATGCCTATACTATCTACCAACAAAGTACACAGACTTTAGCCAAAACTTATAAACAAATCGGAGAAGAAACCAAGGTTATCGAGGCAACTGAACCATTGACAATCCTATTGATGGGGGTTGATACGGGGAATGTTGAACGTACAGATCCATGGGCAGGAAATAGTGATTCAATGATTTTGGTAACAGTGAATCCTAAAACCAAGAAAGTCGTTATGATGAGTTTGGAACGTGATATTCTGACACAAATCCAACAACCAGATGGTAGTGTTAGAGAAGCTAAACTCAACGCTGCCTATGCTGATGGTGGGGCAGAGCTTGCCATTTCGACCATTCAAAAAATGATGAATATCCATATTGACCGATATGTGATGGTCAATATGCACGGTCTTCAAAGAATGGTTGACGCTGTCGGAGGTATCACAGTAAACAACACTCTAGGTTTCCCAATCTCTATCCAAGACCAGGAACCATTTAACACGATTTCTATCGGTGTTGGGGAACAAACCCTAAATGGTGACGAGGCGCTAGTATATTCACGCATGCGCTATCAGGATCCAGAGGGAGACTACGGTCGTCAGAAACGTCAGCGCGAAGTCATCCAAAAGATTGTTGAAAAAATTCTTAGTTTGAATAGTGTCAGCCACTATCAAGAAATTTTGAAGGCTCTTAGCGATAACATGCAGACAAATATCGAGATTACGACAACAACGATTCCTCAGTTGATGGGCTACCAAGATTCCTTTAAGAATATTGAGTCTCAGCAATTACGTGGAGAGGATGCAATGATTGACGGAATATCTTACCAAATCGTGACATCTGAGCATATGTTAGAGATGCAAAATCTTTTACGTCGTTCATTGGATAAGCCAGAAGTGACCGAATTGGAGACAAATGTAGTCTTGTATGAAAATATTTATGGGCGTTTACCACAAACAACTGGTTCTGTTGCAGATCAAGAACAACAAGGGCAACAAGGCCAACAAGAACAATAAGAAATGAAAACTAAAATCGTAGGAATTTTCCTGCGATTTTTTCAAAGAAATCCGAATAGATAGGTAGGAGGAAAAAATGAAAGCGGAAATCATAGCTGTTGGGACAGAAATTCTAACAGGTCAAATTGTCAATACCAATGCTCAGTTCTTATCTGAAAAGTTGGCTGAAATCGGTGTTGATGTCTACTTCCAAACGGCTGTAGGAGATAATGAGTCTCGTCTCTTATCCTTGTTGGAGATTGCTAAGAATCGTAGCAATCTGGTTATCCTAACAGGAGGACTGGGACCGACAGAGGATGACTTGACCAAACAAACCTTGGCACAATTTCTAGGGCGTGATTTAACTTTTGATGCTCAAGCGCAGGCTAAACTAGATGACTTTTTTGCTCATCGACCGGACTATGCCCGAACTCCAAATAATGAACGCCAAGCTCAAATCGTTGAGGGTTCAATCCCGCTACCTAATGAAACAGGACTAGCAGTCGGAGGTATGATTGAGGTGGCTGGCGTGACCTATGTCGTCCTACCAGGGCCACCAAGCGAACTAAAACCCATGGTTTTAAATGAATTGCTTCCGAGATTGACAACTGGAGCTAAGTTGTACTCACGTGTGCTACGTTTCTTTGGCATTGGCGAGAGCCAGCTAGTAACGATTCTGTCGGATTTGATTGAAGAGCAGACAGATCCAACCTTGGCCCCTTATGCAAAAACGGGAGAAGTGACTCTGCGTTTGTCTACCAAGGCTACTAGTCAAGAAGAAGCAAGAAAATCTTTGGATTGTCTTGAGGTTCAAATTCTTGCCCGCCAGACTTTTGAAGGTGTTGCTTTAAAGGATATCTGCTATGGTTATGGTGAGGAAGCGAGTCTAGCTAGTGTAGTTGTTGAGGAGTTGAAAAAGCAGCATAAAACCATAACGGCTGCGGAAAGTTTGACAGCAGGGCTTTTTCAAGCAACTTTGGCAGACTTTTCGGGAGTGTCAGCTATCTTTAAAGGTGGTTTTGTCACTTATAGTCTAGAAGAAAAGGCTAAGATGTTAGATATTCCACAAGTAGAGTTGGAAAAACATGGAGTTGTTTCAGACTTTACGGCGGAAAAAATGGCAGATCAGGCACGGCTTAAAACTCAATCAGACTTTGGAGTTAGCTTGACAGGAGTGGCTGGTCCGGATAGTCTAGAAGGGCATCCTGCTGGTACAGTTTTTATCGGTTTGTCTCAAGTATCAGGCACAGAAGTTGTTCAGGTCAATATAGCTGGAAGAAGTCGAGCAGATGTTCGTAAAATTGCAGTCATGCATGCTTTTAACTTAGTTCGCAAAGCTTTATTAAGTGACTGACTTTTGATATAATAGAAGAAGGTTCTTAGAATCATTAAAATATAGGAGAACAAAATGGCGAAAAAACCAACAAAAAAATTAGATGAAATTGGGAAAAAATTTGGAGCTGATCGTGAAAAAGCTTTGAATGATGCGCTTAAATTGATTGAAAAAGACTTCGGTAAGGGCTCAATCATGCGCTTGGGTGAGCGTGCAGAGCAAAAAGTGCAAGTAATGAGTTCAGGCTCTTTGGCACTTGATATTGCACTCGGTTCAGGTGGTTATCCAAAGGGGCGTATCATCGAAATCTACGGTCCAGAATCATCAGGTAAGACAACAGTAGCCCTTCACGCTGTAGCGCAAGCACAAAAAGAAGGTGGAATTGCAGCCTTTATCGATGCGGAACACGCTCTTGACCCGGCCTATGCAGCAGCTCTTGGGGTTAACATTGACGAATTGCTCTTGTCACAACCAGACTCAGGTGAGCAAGGTCTTGAAATTGCTGGGAAATTGATCGATTCAGGTGCGGTTGACCTTGTGGTTATTGACTCAGTTGCAGCTCTTGTACCTCGTGCGGAAATCGATGGAGATATCGGAGATAGCCACGTTGGTCTTCAAGCTCGTATGATGAGCCAAGCTATGCGTAAACTCGGTGCTTCTATCAACAAGACAAAGACAATTGCTATCTTCATCAACCAGTTGCGTGAAAAAGTAGGGGTTATGTTTGGAAATCCAGAAACAACTCCTGGTGGACGCGCCCTTAAATTCTATGCTTCAGTTCGTTTGGATGTTCGTGGAAGCACACAAATCAAAGGAACTGGTGACCAAAAAGATACCAACGTCGGTAAAGAAACTAAGATTAAAGTTGTGAAAAACAAGGTTGCTCCACCGTTCAAGGAAGCTCTTGTTGAAATCATGTATGGTGAAGGGATTTCTAGAACTGGTGAACTCTTGAAGATTGCTAGTGATTTGGATATTATCCAAAAAGCAGGTGCTTGGTACTCATACAAGGGTGAAAAAATCGGACAAGGTTCTGAGAATGCTAAGAAATACTTGGCAGATCACCCAGAAATCTTTGATGAAATCGACCACCAAGTTCGTGTTCAATATGGTTTGATTGAAGAGGAAGAAGGCTCTAAAGCAAGTGCTGCAGCTGATACGGATTCTAACAAAGAAGTAACTCTTGACTTGGGCGATGCTCTTGAAATCGAAATTGAAGAATAAAAAATAAAAGTAGCAGAGAACTGCTACTTTTTTTATTTCGTGAGGACTAGTGTTCACTAAAGCGTCGGTATTCGATACGAAAGTCGAAGTAGTTCTCTTCTTGCAATTTTTGAAAGATGTTTCGATAGGCCTCTTCATCAAAATGGTCGCCACGGTAGAGAATTTCAAAACTCATTCCCTCGTATTCCAAGAAGGCGTTGGCAGTTTTAAAGCCATTTTGTAAGTAGAAATCCATGCGGGCCTTTCTTTGCTCGAGATTATCACAGTCTTCGTCCAATCGCTCCACTTCAAGAATCATGGTACGCTGGTAAAAATCAATCAACTTTTCAATAATTTCTTTTCCATAACCATGGCTACGCAAGTGAGGCATAATGGCGAAAAAACTGATGTAGAAAGCTTTTTGATTGGAGATGGCAAAGGCAAAGCCGACAAACTCCTCCTCGTTATAAAAGGCGAAAAAGTGAGCGTCATCTCTATCTTGGTAACTTAAAAATTCTTCCAAAGAGACGCGTTCTTCTTCAGGGAAGGCTTCCTTGTTTAATTGTTCAACTTTTTCAAGGTCTGGGAATACATCTGTAATTAACTGGCTTGTTAAGCTCATACGTATCCTCCTTTTCTGTCACGATTATACCAGATTGTTTGTATCTAGGCAACGCTTTCTTAAGGAAGCTCCCTTGTTCCTCTACTAGAAAGCTGATATAATAGCCGTATGAATAAAAAATCAACGGTGGACCTAATTCATGGTCCTATCCTTCCTTCACTGATTAGTTTTGCTTTACCGATTCTATTGTCCAACATCTTTCAGCAACTCTACAATACAGCTGATATTTTGATTGTTGGGCGTTTTTTAGGACAAAATTCCTTGGCGGCAGTCGGAGCTACGACAGCCATTTTTGATTTGATTATTGGATTTGCCCTCGGAGTCGGAAATGGAATGGGAGTCGTTATTGCCCGTCTTTACGGTGCTCGTAATTTTGCTAAAATTAAAGAAGCTGTTGCGGCGACTTGGATTTTAGGTGCTATCCTGAGTGGTCTTGTCATGTTGATGGGATTCTTCGGTCTTTATCCGCTCTTACAATATCTCGAAACACCTGCAGAAATCCTCCCCCAATCCTATGAATACATCTCAATGATTGTTAGCTGTGTGGGAGTTAGCTTTGCCTATAATCTCTTTGCAGGATTGCTACGATCAATTGGTGACAGCCTTGCAGCACTTGCCTTTCTTATCTTTTCAGCCATTGTTAACGTCATTTTAGATTTGTATTTTATTACACAACTGCAATTGGGGGTTCAGTCTGCAGGTCTTGCAACCATCATCTCGCAAGGTTTGTCCGCTATTCTCTGTTATTTCTATATCCGCAAGAGTGTTCCAGAGCTTCTTCCAGAACTTAAACATTTCAGATGGAATAAGGATCTCTATGTCGATCTCTTGGAGCAGGGGCTAGCCATGGGGCTGATGGGTTCAATCGTCTCTGTCGGAAGTGTCATCTTGCAATCCTCTGTTAATGGCTTTGGAGCAGTTATTATCAGTGCCCAAACGGCAGCACGTAGAATTATGGCTTTTGCTCTATTGCCAATGACGGCAATTTCGGCTTCTATGACGACTTTTATCTCTCAAAACTTTGGGGCAAAACGTCCAGATCGTATTGTCCAAGGTCTTCGTTTAGGGAGCTATTTGAGTATGGCTTGGGCAACCTTTGCTTGTGTGTTCCTATTTTTTGCAAGTCCTAGCCTAGTTTCTTTCTTAGCGAGTTCAACAGATGGTTACTTGATTGAAAATGGAACCTTGTACCTACGTATTAGTTCTGTTTTCTATCCGTTTTTGAGTCTTTTATTGATTTATAGAAATAGTTTGCAGGGGCTTGGTCAAAAACTCTTACCCCTCATATCTAGTTTTATCGAATTTATCGGGAAAATTGTTTTCGTCGCTTGGATTATTCCTTGGGCAGGTTATACAGGTGTGATTCTATGTGAACCGCTACTCTGGCTTGTTATGACTGCACAGCTTTATATCTCACTCTCTCAGCACCCTTGGATAAAAGAAGGCAAGAAAATCTTGGCTGTCGGCGGACAATCCTAGCTTCATTTATAAAAGAAAAATCCATTTCCTCTAGTGAAAATCGACTAGACTTGTGTTATAATAAGGAAGATTAAAATGTGAAAAAAGGAGATTCCTAATGGGACGTAAATGGGCCAATATCGTAGCCAAGAAAACGGCTAAAGATGGAGCTAACTCTAAAGTATATGCAAAATTTGGTGTAGAAATCTATGTAGCAGCTAAAAAAGGTGATCCAGATCCAGAATCAAACTCAGCTTTGAAATTCGTTATCGACCGCGCTAAACAAGCGCAAGTGCCAAAACACGTTATTGATAAGGCAATCGATAAAGCAAAAGGAAATACAGACGAAACCTTTACAGAAGGACGTTACGAAGGCTTTGGGCCAAATGGTTCAATGCTCATCGTGGATACCTTGACTTCAAACGTTAACCGTACAGCTGCCAATGTCCGTGCTGCCTTTGGTAAAAACGGCGGAAACATGGGAGCTTCAGGTTCAGTATCTTACCTCTTTGACAACAAGGGTGTCATCGTATTTGCTGGTGACGACGCTGATGCTATCTTTGAACTCTTGCTTGAAGCAGATGTCGATGTAGACGATGTAGAAGCAGAAGAAGGAACAATCACTGTTTACACAGCTCCAACTGACCTTCACAAAGCTATTGTGGCTTTGCGTGAATCTGGTATCGAAGAATTCCAAGTGACAGAACTTGAGATGATTCCTCAATCAGAAGTTGAGTTGTCAGGGGATGACCTTGAAACCTTTGAAAAACTCTACGGAGTCCTTGAAGACGACGAAGACGTACAAAAAATCTATACCAATGTAGATGGATTCTAATAGAAAAGCGAACAGGCTTAATAGCTGTTCGCTTTTTTGTTATGTTAAACTTTCACCCCATCATCAGTTTGCTCTTTTCTATCTAAGCCTAGGGCAAATTTACGGATGAGAAGAAACTGGCCGTTTTCCTGCTTTGCGAAAGTGAGTACGACTGTCTTGGTGTTTGAACCGAGGGATAGATAGGTGATTTTCTTAATGTCGTAATCACCTGAGGTTGACTCAATTTCAGAATCTGGCAATCCATGCTTGCTGATGATATCTTTGTAGTTGGAGCCGCCTTTTCCTCTGTTTGCAGTGTCTCCCTCTATCAAAGCATCAAACTGTTCCTGGGTCCAAGAGAAGGTATCGGTATCTTCGATATCCTCTTCATCATAATCTTCATCTGGTCTATAATCTGGTAATTTTCCAAATTCCTCATCCTCTGTTAAAGAGGTCAGACTTCTATATGGGTGTCGAAAGTTTTTAGCCAGGTCGGTAAAAAGCCCAGAAGGTAATACTTGCGTCATTAAGACAAGAAAAACGGATAGAATACCTAGGCTTGTTCCGATAATAGCCAATATTTTACGATTTTTGAGATTAAGGCCGATACCAAAAATGCCTAGGGCGATAGCAATAATGGCAAAGAAAAAGGCTAGAATGCTAATGATTGGTAGCCAGGAACTAAGAAGGGCCAGGGTTCCAAAGATGATGGCAAAGATTCCTAAAATTTTCTCTTCTTTATGTTTCATTTGTGAGTTTCTCATTTCTAATCAGGGTGTATTCTTATAGGTGTGAGATAGTGTCTATTATAGATAAAATAAGAGCTGATGTCAATTTCTGCTTAGATAGTTCTCATTGAAACTTAAATGTTCTTATGAGAACTATTTTTACTTAGAAGGGAGAAAGAATGGATAGACCGATGTTGGTCTTTAAACGTTTTTCAATCCCCAGTCTATTGATTCGGACGACTAATGATATCACGCAGATTCAGATGCTCTTTACCATGGGACTCCAAGTGGTCACTCGTGGTCCTATCATGGTTATTTGGGCCATTGGGAAAATCCTTGGCAAGTTAGAATACTGGATTTGGGCAGTAGTGGCGGCAGTCATCGTCAACGATCTGCAATGCTGACTTGATTCTGGTCATGAAAGAAGGAAACATCATCGAGCAAGGCAATCATGAAGAGCTTATGGCTCAGAGTGGTTTCTATGCAGACCTCTACAATAGTCAATTTACAGAAGACCAAGCAGAAGAATAAATCTCAGAAGGCTTGACGGCCTTCTTTTTCTGCACTATACTAGAGTAGGAGATGCTAGCAGGCTTCTTGTGTAAAATCTAAAAATAACGAGAAAATATATGAAAAACTATCAAGAGTGGTACGACAAGAGGAAATCAAGCCTCCTTCGCTATCCACAAGGATTACAACTGATGCGAATTTTTAATCGCATGATGACAGTTCTGATGCCCTTGGCTTACTTGACCTTGTTGGGAACAAACTTTGTAAGTAAAGGGGTTGGGAAAGAACTTTCTGCTTATATTTTAGTTCCAGCTTTAGGCTTTGTCCTATTGACGCTAGTTCGTAAGTGGATCAATCAACCGCGTCCCTATGAGACTTGGGAAATTATTCCGCTACTAGACAAGGACAGCTCTGGGAATTCAATGCCTAGTCGCCATGTCTTTTCAGCAACCATCATTTCCATGGCTTGCCTGCATGCAAATCTTCCTGTGGGGTTGGTTTTGTTGGTCTTATCAGCTCTTCTCGGTCTTGTGCGGGTCTTAGGAGGCGTTCATTATCCTAAGGATGTTCTAGTTGGCTACGCCTGTGGTCTCCTCTTGGGAATTCTTTTCTTTATTGTGTAAGAAGCAAAGCAAGTGGGCTTGGCCTCGTAACCACTTACGGGTCAAAAGTGACCACTTGCTTTTTTGCCCTTGTAAAGTCTTCTGGCCTTTGGTATAGTAGATGCAGAAAGGAGATAGGATGAAGTTACGAATCGAGATTGATAGTGAATTAACTGAGACAGAGATTGTCATCAAGGCTGCAGCCCTGACAGATGAAATAGCTGACTTGCAACGACTCTTGCAAGAAACCAAGGCTCCTAGGTTGATCTTTTATAAGGGGACGGGTGAGTACTACTTAGACTTGGCAGAAATCCTCTTCTTTGAGACGGAAGGCAACAAGATTTACGCCCATACCCAGAAAGAGGCCTACGAGGTGAGACTCAAGCTTTATGAGTTAGAGTCCATCCTGCCCCGCTATTTCAGTCGGGTATCCAAGTCGACCATAGCCAATCTTCGGCAGGTTTACTCGGTTGACAAGTCCTTCTCAGGGACAGGAACTATTTCCTTTTATCAAACCCACAAGGAGGTTCACGTGTCACGGCACTACCAATCCCTCCTAAAAGAAAATCTAAGAAACATGAGGTAAGAACATGAAAAAGAAAGCATTTGGTATTGTGTTGCTAGTATTGGCAGTTTTAGTATTATTACAGGGGAATTTTGGAATCCCTTCATTTGGAGGGCAGATTTGGCCCTTGATTGGTATTGGATTTTTTGCCTATCAATCAGTTGAAGCATTGCTTCGTCGTCATTTCACTTCAGCCTCCGTTACAGCCCTAGTGGCCCTCATGATTGCTAATCATTTTTATGACATTTTACCGATTCCCAATCAATCATTGTTCTGGGCGAGTGTTCTCATCGTGCTTGGAGTAAGTATGCTGACTCATACTAACAGAACTTGGAATGGAAAAAAATTTTGGTATGACGGTGAAAAGACCATTCTGACAGACAAGGAAGTCGCTTTTGGAGCGGGTACATTTTACAAGCAAGACCAAGAATTGGTAGAAGACGAGTTTGAAGTCGGATTTGGAAATGCCAAAATCTATTATGACAATGCAGAGATGTTAGGAGATAGCGCAACCTTGAAGATAGAAGTCGGATTTGGGAATGCAGTTATCTATGTGCCCCAACATTGGAGAGTGGACCTGAAGGTAGAAACTTTTTGTGGTGCGGCCAAGGCAGATGCTCCTGTAGCCCCAACCAGCAAAACCTTGATTATCCGTGGAGACGTAGCTTTCGGGAAACTTGGTGTCGTCTACGTCAAATAAAAAAGTCTTTCGTAAGTGTCTAGAGTTTTGGGAAAATGAAAAATTAAATATCATATATCTTGAGAGAGCGAGAAAATCGCTCTCTTTTTTCGTTGCAAAAATTAAAGAAAGGAGAAAAATGTCAGATAATATTGAAATTGTTATGGATATAGCTGTGAATAAATCGCCATCAGCCGGTGATAAGAAAGGATAAACCAAATGACAAGACAAGCGCAACAATCACGTGATCTAGTATTGAAAGAAATTATGCAGTCACAAAATATGACAAGAACGAGAGCTCATTTAATTTTGAAAGAGCTAGAGGGACTTGGTTTGTTTCAGTTTTCTGACACTGGTCAGTTTTTGTTAAAAGTAGGTGTTTAGTATGGAGCGAATTTCTGCAAGACAAGTTCAATCAAGTGAAAGATTTTATAGAATACCAAAAATATTTGTTGAATCACCACTTTATAAACCGATGAGTACAGATGCTAAATTCACATACGCTATCTTGAAAGACCGTTTTGAACTATCTCTTAGAAATAACTGGATTGATAAAAACGGAGATGTCTATCTGATTTATACAATTACTGAACTCCAAGAAATTTTAGGCTATGGAAATAAAAAAGTTATTAAACTAAAAAAAGAGCTTCAGGAATATGGCCTCTTAGAAGAAGTTCGACAAGGTTTGAATAAGCCTAATCTACTGTACTTAGGCAATATTGACTATCAAGCTCCCCCTACTGAAGAAAATCACTCCCAACCATTGAAAACGGCGGAAATGTCAAAACGACACTTCCAAAAAAATCAAGGAAATGTCAAAATAACATCTCAAGAAATGTCGAAAGAACACACTAATGATACTGAGAATAACGAGACTGAATTATCTAATGATACTAATCGATACGAGGGCGAGTTATCTTTATCTGATTTATCAATTTCTGAAGCATTCAAAATGGGGCAACATGGTTTTCTTTCTCCTCAACTAGTTCAGAAACTCAGTTTGTTTGGGAAAGATGCGAAAATTCTTGAAAATAAAATCTATCAAGCAAAACGCCAAGTTGAGAAGGATTACAACAACTTAGCTGATCAGGAAATTTATGGAGAGGTTTGGCTGCAAGATCTTGAACGTGAGCTTGATAAATTGATTTTCAAAATTAAAACAGGAGAGGCTGAAGAAAAACCAATCCAGAATGTCCCAGCCTACTTCTACAAAATGATGATTCGTTTTTGGAAGATGGCTCTACTCATTGAAAAAGAACATGGTTTCCTGGAGGTATCAGGACAAAGTGAGTATGCTAGAAAATTCTCTGATGAGTGTCCTAGTCTGATTGCATACTATTATCCAGATAAATTGTCGGAGACGAAACTTAATAGCTATTTATCAGAATTGTCTAAGGGAGTTGAAACATGTTAAAAGATGAATTTAGACCAATTGATGGTAAAGTGCTAACGATAGGTCGTAGCCCGAATGAGAAAATTTACATGGTTCCTAAAGCTGTTTTTGATTTACCGAAAAAAGAAAGAGCTGAGAAACTCAGTCAAATTTTCTCATCATGGCAACAGAAAGAGGATAGTAATGTTTAAACTAGTTACAATGGCTTTCTTATTGGTCTTAGCTTATGGAATAGGGCTTGTCATGCTGGAGCTGAAGAATGCTCCTCTAATGGATGATGAAAATCTATCAAGTCCAAATAATGAAGGAGACAAGTAGATGTGAGTAAACAAACACAAAATCGTATTAAAAAATTACGAAAACAGGCTAAGTTATCACAACAGACTTTGGCTGATCAGATAGGAGTGTTTCGCAACACAATATCTAACTGGGAGACAGGATATAGTCAGATAAGTCTTGAAAATGCTAAAAAAGTAGCAGAATACTTTGGTGTAACCATTGAATACCTGTTAGGATCAGAATCGGACTAAACCTAGTAAAGTTAAATCTATATTGACCGAGAAGTCGTTAAACTATAGACCTTTGAAAACTGAATACAAGGCTTGCCCTGATGCAGCGTGGCTATGGATAAAAAAGAAACGGGGGCGAGTAGCAAACTAGAAAAGGATATCTAGTCCAGCCACTGAACGAAAAAGCATGACAACTGTCATAAGCTGAAGGAGTAAGGGTTACTAGACTATAAACCCAGCGTATAAAACACCGATGTAAAAATACGTTTTTACACAGCACAGCGTAATTTTCGCCTTTCAACTTCAAGGAGAAATCTATGATAGATGAAATAACGGTCAGCCTAAAGGACTTAAAAGTTTTAGGAAAACAAGGAGGTGCGACGGCTCGCTTAGAGGACGGCACAGACCTTATCCTGAAGCCAGACTATGCAGTCAAACAGGCTAAAGGATACGTAGACGGTCTTTTAAGGGATGTTGAATTTCATTTGCCTTATAAAAAGGTTTATGATCAAATTCGCACTATTAAGAGAGATGCTCAAGTTATAGCTCGAAAAGTTAAGACACCATTAGGAATGGAACTTCGTTTAACTGGGAGAGGTTATAATCGCCAAACTAAATAAAGAAAAGGAAAAATCAAAATGAACAAGAAAAATGTATTAGCTACACTAGCACTTTCCACTATCGCACTTGCACAAGCTGGTTATGTATCAGCAGATGAGATTGCACCAATTGATTCTTCTGCCCCAGCAACAGAAGTTGTTACGCCAACAACACCTAGCGCTTCAACAGAAACAGAGGCACCAGCAACTCAGCCAACAGAGCCTTCAGTTACTCCAGTTGACCCAACAACACCTAGTGTACAAGACAAAGACAACGCAGGAAGTCTTGATGGAGTGACAACTGATAAACCAGCACCTTCAGACAAGCCACAGGAAAAGGATAATGCAGGTAGCCTCGATGGTGTGCCAACACCATCAGATAAACCACAAGACAAAGACAACACAGGAAGTCTTGACGGAGTGACAACTGATAAACCAGCACCTTCAGACAAGCCACAGGAAAAGGATAATGCAGGTAGCCTTGATGGTGTTCCAGATGAACAGCCAAAAACTACTGATCAAGCGAACCAGCAAGGTAAGTCACAAATTGGAACTACTTCAACTTCAACAGGTCAAGTAGTGCATGACGTGACAAAAGAACCAGTTGAAACGAATACAGGAGCTTCAATTGTTAGCACGCAAAACGGAAATGTAGTCCTTTCAAATGGATCTGTAGTAGCTCCTGAAGAGATCGGTGGTACTGTTAACGAAGATAAGACTATCTCTGTTACTGATAAAGAAGGCAAACTTAAAACACTTCCAAACACTGGAACTGCAGAAAGCATTCTAGGTACTATTGGGGCTATGTTGTTGACAGTAGTCAGCTACGTCTACAAGAAGAAACTATTTTAATTAAGTGAAGGAGAAAGAAAAATGACAGAAAAAACACAAGGACACGGATATTTCCGTAAGAAAAAATGGGCTAAAGGCCTAGTATCAGGAATTGCAGTTGCAGGTATTGTAGCCTTCTCTGCAGGTTCAGCATTTGCGGATGAAGCAGTTCAGCCTGAAAGCAAAAACGACAATAACATTTATGCTACACAAGCTGGTAAAGCAACAGGAAGCCAGTCTGTAGCGATTGATAATGGATCAGTTACAAAGGCTGCTGAAAAAGCAAAAGAAGCAGGGGTGAACGTTTCTGAAACTCAGATTGTTGATAAGGGAACAGATACCACTGCTCCAAAACTTGAACAGTCTAAGTCTGAGATTAAACAAGATCAGGACAAGCAAGTCAAGGAACTTGAAGAAGCGACTACAAAACAAGTTGAAAACAATACAGCCTTCAATGAAGCGCAAAAAGCTATTCAAGCTAACAATCAATTTGTAGCTGCTGAAAAAGCCAAGCATGAAGGGGAAACAACTGTCACAGTGACGAATGACAGTTCGACTGCTACAGATGGTTCAGCAGACAAAAACAAGAAAGCTACTCAAACAGCTAAGAAAGTCTTAGCAGAAAACCAGCAAGCTGTCTCAACCTACCTGGAAGAAAAAGGGAAGTACGAAGCTACTGTCAAACAAGCTACTGAATTAAATCAAGCAGTAGAAACTGCAACTGCTGAACTGAAAAAGAGCGATGTTACTGTCAGTGTAGTAACACGTACAGTTTCTTCAGTTGCTGAAGTAGAAGCATTGAAGAAACAAAATGACCAGGCTATTGCAACTGCAAAAGGTAAAGTGGAGCTTAACAAAGCCCTCATGGCTGCCTACACAGAGAAGAAGAATGCTAGTGATCAAGTCAACCAAGATGCTGAACGCAAATCAACAGAATTGAAAAACTCTGGTGTACTTCTCAGTTCTAAAACCCAAGAAGTTTCTTCAGCTGATGAAGCTAAGCAAATTGGGAAACAAAACCAAGCAGCTTATGACAAGGCTAAGAAAGCACAAGCGGACTGGCAGAAGAAATACAATGAACTTCAATCTAAAACAAGTACGGAAGGGTACACAAAAGAGGTTGTCTTACAGGCTCTCAGTCTTGCTTCGGCCAATCCAAATGCTAACGTAAAATCTAGTGCTTCTGGCGCTAAAGAATTGACTACAAGCTATATCGCTTCTTCAAGTGGAAATTCTGGATATGGTCGCATCCTTGACTCGACTAAAGTCTTGAAATACAAGGATGTTGGAACTGGCTGGAAAACAGAAGTTGACTACACTAATTTGAAAGGTTTGACTGTTTCAACTGCAGATGGTCAAAAGCATGATATTTCTCGTATCCATCGAAAATTTGAAATCCTTAATCAAGGGAAGACAGGACTAAACGATGTCTATGTCTTGAATGATCCAACAGAAGGATTCGTAGTAGCTCGTAACGATGGAGCTGGTTGGGCAGTGGACTACATGAATTTCTTGGTTACGGATACCTACTACTACAAGATGGATGGGAAAGAAGTAGCGTTCAAAGCAAGTGAAAAGACACCTGCAACTTTGACCTATTCCTCACTCAATCACAACCGTGTTGGTTGGGAAGGTGCAAAAGCCATCAATGGTACCCACGTTGAAATCAATGGCTCAACTGTAACCTATAACAAAGAGTATGGTTATGTTTACGCTGAAGGCTATAACCGTGAGGAAGAGGTAGGTCATCTTTGGGATACATCTGACTCACCTTATCAATACAAGGGAGCTGCACTTGGTGTCTTTAAGGAAGGGACAGCCTTTACATCTGAATTCATTCAATGGGAAGGCTCTGCAGAGTCAAATGGACAAACTTATTGGTTCGCATTGAATACGAAGGTTGTAGCGCCAGTTGTTGAAGTTCCAGCTACTGCAACTATCACAAAAACAACTGTGAAACCTGTCAAAACAGAACCTGTATCAGCTGAATTGGTCAATGCGAAGAATCCAGTTAAGCCAACCTTGGCGCTTAAAACTCTTTCTGAAACCAAAAATCAGAAATTATCTGCAAGCTATCACGGCTATAAATTACAGTATAAGCCAGTTGTAACTAAATCTGTAGCAGATACAGATAAGACCAATACAAACGGTCAAACAGTTGCTAAAAATGCTACTCAGCTTTATACATTGCATCATGACAATATTTATGCGAACCTTAAAAAAGGGGATGAGATTACCATCATTGATCCGCTGGAAGCTGGAGCAGTCCCTGATGTTGCTGTTACAAAGGCTGCTGCAGAGAAAGCAGGATGGGGCGTTGCCTATGATGCAGGAAAGAATACGTATACCTTTACTGCAACCTACGAAGGGAAGCGTCTAGCAGCTCCTGTGATTACCTGGAAGCCAATCTATGATAAGGGCTTCTATGACAACACTTATAAAGTGTTAGTGAATAAATACGAGGTGTACTCAAACACTGTTACCAACAACACACCGAAACCACCAAAACCAGTCAAAGCTGTTCTGGATCGCTCTGGTAAGGATATCAATGGTGCGACAACATTTGACCGCAACGTGACCTTCCGCTTGATGACTGATTATAGCCCATACACCAAAACTCTTGCTTCAGCGAGCGCACTTGGTAAGAAGTTTGCTATTTTGGATGATGTCCAAGATGGTGCATTCTCAGTTTATCAAGGTAATATCAAAATGACTGCTGCAGGTAAAGACGTGAAAAACCTCTTTGATATGTACCATGTGCTCTCAGATGCAGGTCGTACAGATGCAATCAATAAAATCCTGAAGGAATTGAACTTGCAACCAAGAGGAGAGTTCTATCTCTGGGTAGCGAAGGATTCTAAGAGTTTCTACCAAAACTACGTGAAGAAAGCCAAAAATGTGACAATCGATCTCCCAGCTAAACTCTTGGTTAAAGCAGGGGAGAAAGTCGAGAATGACCTTAAACAGATTGACTTTGGTAATAGCTATCAATCAAACCTTGTCACTATCTCGGTTCCTGATGTGAATCCAGAGAAACACGCCTTGGATCAAAAGGATAATAAAAAAGTCTTGGACGGCCAAGAAGTACAGATTGGTCAATACATCCGCTATCTACTTGATGGCGTAACCGTGCCTGCTAAGCACGATAGCCTCTTCCAATATGATGGTAGTGACCAGTTGGATGTGGTTCATGATCGATTCACAGGTAAGTGGCAAGGTATTTTCAAGGGGACAGAGTACACAGCTGCTAAAGACCTTATCTTGCAATATGATGTCATCCTGAAGGATGGTAAAGTAGTCAAGGCTGGTGACAAGATTCCCAAAGGGACATCTTATGCTTTCTTGTTTGAAGTGAACCAGGATACAAATCCTGACTTCCTCAAGAAAATTGTGGCCGTCAAATGGGACGAAAAAGCAGGCAAGTGGTCTTATGTTATCAACCAGGATTTCCTAAACTCTTTAGGTGTAAAAGGCACGTTCGATGCAGACTTCTATCTAGAAGTCGAACGCATCGCAGCGGGGAAGGTTGAAAATACCTTTATCAATACAGTAAATTTACAAGAGATGACGGCTAAAGTGACAACAACAACGCCAGAACCTCCAAAACCTGAAAAACCTGGAAAACCAAATCCCCAACCATCACTTCCAAATACAGGGTCAGCAGCAAGCATGCTTCCAGTTGTGGGAATGATTTTGGGATTATTGAGTCTTGCAGGTCTTCGTAAGTATAAAAAATAGAACATCTAGAAATTCCCCCTCATCTATGGTATAATGAAGCCATAAAAAAGAGGGGGAAGAGAGATGAGAAAGGACACGAAAATGGATGCACATGTGACTAGAAGTGGATACAGATACTATACCCCAACTAAAACAAAATCAGAAGTAACCAAACCTGAAGAAGAGAAGAAGTGGAAAAAAGGCCTGCGTTGGCTAGGAAAAGCCATCTGGTCAGGAGTAAAGAACCTACCGAGTGTGATTGCGAGAGCTGCCGTTTTGATGGTTGCGACTCCACTCATGTTTCTTCTCTTTATCTTTAATCTGATTAAGAGCTTGATTGCAACAGCAATTGGTTGGTTTGTGTTTAAGATTGTAGTTTCATTTTTAGTAGTATGCTATTGGGCATTTCTGACAAAAGAAGGTACTATTCCATCCGAAATAGAAGCCTGGTATACTAACTGGGTATTGCCTGAAGGTGTTCCAATCTATCACTGGTGGGAAACGACTATTATCGTTGTCTTGGCTGTAATTACAGCCCTCTCTCTAACTTTTCGTCCAACGGATGAAATATAGTATTAAATAAACAAAGTGGGTACTAGGAATCTTTCTTAGTACCTTTTTATAAAAGAAAGTGAGAAAAAATAATGAGTGCAGTTGTAGATTTTATTAACAAAATTGGGAATATCGGTGGAATTATCGGTATTGGTTGGGCCGCTTGGGGTGCCTGGGACTTAGCAGTAGGAATCAAACGTGAATTGGATGACAAGAAGGATAAAGGAATTCAAAGTTTGATTTTAGGCGCTCTTCTTGGTGCCGTCCTAAAAGCCCTCTTTACAGCTTTAGCAACAGGTCTTCAAACTCTTGGCTCGTAAGAGGAAGAAAAAGGAGGTGGTTTTATGAACCAATCCACACTTGATCAACTAACCATGAGTCTGAAAGACTATAATGCGACAGCTTATGAATTGATGGAAACTATTTCGGGTTCGATGGAGAAGGTAGCCATTTTGCTTCTTCTCCTTTTTATGGGGATCAACCTCATGAACTGGCACCAGCATCTTAAAAGCAATGGTGGAGAGCTGTCTTTTCAGCTTTGGATTGAAGAAATCCTCAAGTATGCTATTGCACTCTTTTTTATCCTCTATGTGGATGCAATTTTTGATGCCTTGTCATGGTTGTTCAATGTTATCATTAAGTTAGTAGCTAAAAATGCTACAGATCCTTTCAGTTCTGAGGCACCAGATTTTAAAGGCTTAGGTGCTATGGAAAAATGGTTCTTTAAGATTATTTATGGGGTTGTTGATTTTGTCGGTCAGATATCGACTAAGTTGTTGATCTTGTTGCGCTCTTTTACACTTTACACGTATAAGGGAATCGCTAAAATTATTGTCGCTTGTTACATGGTGGATAGCTTACGTCCGATCTGCCTCGGTTTCTTTAAGCTCTATGCTGCTGCTGTCCTTCAGGGCTTGATTCTAGTGGTTGTGATCATGCTTTACCCAGCTATTGTCACGAATGATCTCTTGACAGTTGAGAAAACTGGAGCTTTTATAACTGCCTTAGTTGCGATAGCTAAAGGAATTATTTACATTGTCATGCTCTTTGGTAGCCAACGTATGGCCAAGAATATCATGCAGGTGAACTAGATTATGGTATAATAAAAGGAGAATGAGTGATGATTGAAAGGGGTATAATAATCCTATGAGATCTACTATAAAAAATTATTATGAAAGATGGACGAAACGGCATGAACTCCGATACAAGGAGGCTTTGGATTACTATAAAAAGCAGTCGCAAGAGGCATTGTTAGCGGAATTGACAGAGCTGGAAATAAAAAAAGAGAGAGCTTCTCGTAGCTGGAAATTATTGGTAGGTCTCGTATTAACGATTATTTTTTCGGATGATTTGAAACGCCTTCTTGCGATTTTATTTTCACCTCTAACAGGCGTACCTACCAAGGAATTGAACGAAAGTGTATTACTGAGTATCATTATAACACTGTTTATAGTTTTGCTATTTTTGACTATTTTAGTTTATAATTTTAGTTACTCGTTGGTATTAAGACGGTATCTCATTTTAAAACGTTACATAGAAGAACATCATACCTGAATATAGGAGACGAACTTGTATAGAAATCGATTTTTTGAAGTATTAGAAAGCCCTTATACACCTTATATTGCAGTAGAGTTAATCTACGCAATAGTTACCATTTGGTTTAATATCAGTCTTGGTAATTTGAATAAGCAACTAACACATCATTTTGATATTGATAAAATGATAACTCGGAAAGATGTGACGATTGCTTCACATGTTATGTCATATAAGGATAATTCCTCTTGGAACTATTTACTATTTGGTATTGTGTTGATTATTATCGGTTTTATGATACCTATAGTTTATTCAGTGATAAATAAGTCTAGTTATAAAATAGAAACAATCAAAAATTTCATTTGGTTTATTATCGTTATAGTTTCAGTGGTTAATTTCTTTTTAATTACTTCAATTTCGAAAGCTCTATTAAGTCCGATAATTATAGCAACTTTAATAGTGTGCGCAGTAGGAGCAATATTTGGAACTTTTGCAATTTCTAACACTTAAAAGTATAAGGCAGCCATTATGGCTGTTTTTTTAATGAAAGGAATAGAATGACACGTTTAGGCAGTGAATTTTTAAAGGCTTTAGATAGCTACGAAAGGCCAGTTTTAGGGTATATGACACTGAGACAGTTAGTGCTACTATTTGGTATCGCATTGACAGTAGTTGTCACCACCATCCTCTATTGGCTGAAGGCACCTGATATAATCCTTTATGGCGTTGATATTTTATTATTAGCGCCTTTTGTTATTTTCGGGTGTTATATTGATGAAAAAATTAAAGATGAGGTCCGTTTCCTTTTGACTAAGCAGGAACGCTCTTATCAGACAGATTATGACAGAAAGGAATATACAAGAAATGAATTTATTCGGCCGAAAGAAAACCCTGAAACTCTCTAAGGAAGAACGGGAACGGGCCAAACGTCTAAGACGTACCATGACGGCATCTACACAGAATAGTCTTAATTATCAATGGTTGATGCCTGATGGGCTCATGAAAATTACAAATGATCAATTCTCAAAGACCTATCGCCTAGGTGATACAAGCTATATTACTGCAACAGATGATGAGCGAATTGATATCATTGAAACAAACGCTGATATTTTTAATTCGCTGGATATTGACAATGATATGCAGCTATTGATCCTGAATCGTCGAGTAGAAAGCAATAGCTTATCTTCTATCCGCTATGATTTGGTTGGGGATGGATATGACGATTATCGTAAAGAGTACAATGCGATGATCAATGATCGTTTCTCTCAGGAACAAAATACCTTCAAGGTGGAAAAATATCTGACGATTACTACCCAAACAGACCAGGATCATCAAGCTAGAAGAATCCTAGATGATACAGCCAGCGTGATTGAAAGTCAATACAGTGGTTTAGGAATCTCCTTTAAGGAGTTAGAGGGCTTAGATCGTCTTCTTATCTTCCGAAAACTCTTGAGGCGAGAAGGTTTTATTGATTTTAACTATGAAGACATCGCTATTTCTGGATTATCTACCAGGGACTTTGTAGCTCCAAACTATCTGAAGTTTGAAAAAGATCATATGAGAATTGATGATTGTTTCGCAAGGGTGATGTATGTTAGACAATATCCTACCTTCTTGAATGACAAACTGATCAAGAATATCCTGGATACAGGAATTGAATTGGCTATCAGCCTACATGCGAAGCCCTATGATACTGCAGAGGCCCTGAAGAAAATCAAGACAGTTAAGTCAAGTGTACGCAGGGAAATGATCAAAAGTCAGAAGGCTGCCGCAAAAGAAGGCTATGGAAGTGACCTGGCTGTTGGTGGGAAGGCTGTGGAGACATCTCGTGAAACAGAGAAATGGACTGAAGAACTCCAGGACAATGACCAAAAAATGTTTTCAGGTGTGATGACAGTTTTCTTCATGGCTGACACTCTGGAAGAGTTGAATATCTACACTGAGCAGGTTCAACGATCTGTCCGTAAGAATACGGTAGAACTGGATAAGTGTTACTTGTACCAGGAAGAATCCTTGAATACGATTCTACCGATTGGGATTCCATTTATCAACGTAAAACGCCGTTTTATGAGAGATATGACTACCAGTAACTTGGCCACACAAGTCCCATTTACCAACGTAGATCTTCGATCTAGCAGTCCACGTGCAATTTATTATGGCCAGAATCAGCTATCTAAGAACGCAATCACAGTTGACCGTAAGAAAGACTTGAATACAGGTTCAGGTTGTATTTTTGGGAATTCAGGATCAGGAAAGTCAGTTCTTGCTAAAGGAGGAGAGATTATTCCTACCAAACTACGTTACCCTGAAGATAATACCATTATCGTCGATCCTGAAGATGAATACAGTGATATTGGCCGAGAATTAGGTGCTGAAATCATCACAATCGCTCCTGGGTCACAACATCACTTCAACTTATTGGATCTACCTGATAAAGACAAACTGCAGGCAGAAGATAGTGATCCGATTGGCCAAAAATCAAACCTCTTATCAACCTTGTTTGAGAATATATTCTCTGAAGTATCAGACGATGAATTTGCGATGATTGACCGTGTAACGAGACAGACCTATGAGGAATTTGAAAAACCAACCTTTAAGGATTGGCAAGCCGTTTTGGAACGTCAACCTGAAGCAGTTGCTAAGGATCTGGCGCTGAAGGCAGAACCTTATACTATTGGATCAAATGATATCTTTGCACACCCTACAAACGTCAATATGAATAGTCGCTTTATTATCTTCAATCTCAAGCAGTTGAGTGGTAAATTGAAGCCATTTGCCCTCCTGGTGATTCAGGACTTTATCTGGAACCAGGTAGTCAATAACCAAGGTAAAACCATTACATGGTTATACTTTGATGAGTTGCAGCTCTACTTCAAGAATAAACTCCAGGCAACCTTCTTTACAGAACTATACTCACGTATTCGTAAATATGGGGCCATTCCAACAGGGATTACACAGAATCCAGAGACTGTTTTATCTACAGAAGAAGGTAGAAAGCTAGTCGCAAACTGTGAGTTTCTAGCCCTCCTGAAGTTGAAGCGGACAGACCTAGAAGCCCTGGAGCAGGTTATTCCTCTTACGCCTTCACTGGAGCGATTTGTCTTGCGGCCAAAAGCGAAAGGTACTGGTTTGATCGTGGCTGGGGATACGATTGTCCCATTTGAAAATCCTATCCCTAAAGATACCAAACTGTATCAATTGGTTGCGACAGATGGTTAAAAAATAGAAAGAGAGGTAATTTCTTTTGTCTAAAAGTAATCGCAAACAATTAAAACAGGAACGCAAGCGGAGAATCAAAGAAGGAATAGCCCTCAATGCTGAAAAAAAACCTAAAGAAGCACGTTTAGACTCAAAAGTTGTTTTTAAAGAAGCTAAGAAGAATTATCGCTTAGCGAACAAAAATTATAAACTACATAAAGGACCTCAAGCAACAGCTAGAGGTCTTTTCTTTAAGCAACAACGTGATCGAGCAAAGTTGGAAAAACAAATTGCAACAACGCTCTATAAACGAGCTAAAAAGGCTGATGACAGTTATATCCCTAACCGCCTGAAGAAACGTGCAAAACAAAGTGCCCGAATGAAAGTGAGACACGATGTTGAGAAGACAGTCAGAGATAATGAGATTCTTGGAGACTGGGTTCAGGCGAGGCAAAATATTCGTCAATTTAAGTACCAGGTAAACGCCTCTAAAAGAGCTGCAAAAGTTGCAGGAAAGCTATCTAAGTATACTATTAAGCATAGTTATGGTCAGCTTAATAAAAGCTATAATTTCATCAGAGGGCGAGGATATACTCGGACACCAAAAGAGTTCTCCTGGGAAGGAAAACTCAGCAAAAAAATGAAACATGCCAAAAAGCGACTGGGACGTTCAAAGTTTGGGAAGGCATCAAAACGTACAGGAAAAGTCTTAAAATTTGCGACAAAGCCCCTGCGCTTCCTCTTAACCAATCCGTTGGCAGTCAAGTCCTATTTCTTAATGTTCCTCATCTTTGCCGTATTTGGGATATTTATGTCTGTTTTTGGAGGAAGTGGTCCAGTCCAACAAAATGAATTTGACTTGAACAAATCCTGGCTTCAAATCAGTAAACGAGATCGAGAGAAGTCCAATGATAAGGTAGACTATTGGACAAACATCGATGACATGATCTTTTTCATGAACTTTCGCTACGGTAGCGATTGGAAACCAGAAAGTAACTGGAATGAGGGGACTGGTGGTGAATGGGCTGGGGCGTTAGGTTTTAATCACTATTCTGATGCCTTGAATGATCTTTGGAATCATTTGAATGATGACCCTCACAACTTGAAAAAGATGGTTGACTTATATGGTCCCTCATCAGAACTAAAGTGGGCTAAGTTGAGTGATAGCGAGCTAGAAGAGTATAAAGAGCTAGAGGAGTTGACTAAAGAGGTTGGTCGATACCCCTCTTATCAAGAACTAGCTAACCCTTTTTACCAGGAGGACGATCCTTCTTATCAAGCCCCTTTAGTTATCCTGAAGCGGTTTGGTTATACCTCTAAGAGTGAAATCTATGAGAAAACACAACTAAAAGCTTCAACAGGACAAGCTCTAAGAGCTCCTATTGACGGTCAAGTCAGTGTGACAGATGATACTACTGTATCCATCAAAACAGATAAAGCCATCTTTACTTATGAAGAGGTAGGAAATATCCGTGTTTCTGACGGTGATCAGGTCAAAGCTGGAGACGAGGTTGGGAAGGTAACGGCAAATGGTTACCAGGTCATTCAGTATCAAAAACTGGAGGAAAAAGAGACAAAGGATAAGAAAGAAAAGTGGACATCAGTCAATCCAGGCTTTTACTTTCAATCTGTCACGTACAATCAGACAACCTCAGTCATTACTACACTTGATGGTGATTTAGGACAAAAATCACGAGCGATAAAAGACTACTTGAAGCAAAAGGTACCAGGGCTGACAGATAATGGTTTGGCAGCCATGCTTGGAAATTTTGCAACAGAAAGTAATATCAATCCTAAACGTGCTGAAGGAGATTACCTTAACCCACCAGTAGGGGCTGATTCTTCTTCCTGGGATGATGAGTCCTGGTTAGCTATTGGAGGACCCGCTATTTATAACGGAAGATACCCAAATATTCTCCATCGAGGCTTAGGACTAGGTCAGTGGACAGATACAGCGGATGGTTCCACTAGGCACACTCTATTATTGAATTATGCAAAATCAAAAAATAAAAAGTGGTACGATTTAGAACTGCAGTTAGACTTTATGTTAGAGGGAGATACTCCTTACTACATCACTGAACTGACATCGATTCTAACTAGCACAGAAAATGTAGAGACACTTACAGAGCGTTTCCTGGTTAACTGGGAAGGGAACTCTGGAGATAAGGTCTTAGAGCGCCAGAATAATGCCAAACAGATCCACGCTTTTCTTACCCAACAAGTTCGAGGAGGTGGAGCGTTAGCATCTTCCTGGAATTTCCCTGAAGAGTATAAGTCAAAAGTGGAACACCCTCCAACACAGGCTTCTATGACTACACAACAAGGAAGCGGTTATGAAGTGGGACAATGTACTTGGTATGCCTATAATCGTTTAGTTGAACTAGGAACGATTACAGACTTATCAGGAGCTTATGGCTATCTTGGCAATGGTCAGGATTGGGTGGCAAGCCTGGTCGCAAAAGGATGGCGATATAGTACGTCTCCAACGAAAGGTGCCGTTGTATCAGTTCTAGGTGGATTTGGTGGGACACCAGGTGAATACGGTCATGTTGCGATTGTGGAAGCTGTGAACCCAGACGGTTCATTCCTCGTTTCGGAATGTAATATCCAAGGAGTACAGGATAAGGTCCATTTTTCTGTCCTTTATCCAGCTTACTACTATACGTTTGCGACACCGAATTAAAAAAGAAAGAAGGTAAATCATGAAAATGATAGATATGGAGAAATTGAAACTCCTTAAAATAGGTGGAATCCTTATAGGAGTTGTGCTAGTTCTAGGATTCGTATTCTGGATTGGTGCAGCAACTTCAGCGCAAAATAAAGCTAAGCAGGAAGCTGCAACCACGCAACAAGAAACCAAAGCAGAGGGAAGCGAACTAACGCAAGAATATGTGAAGGAATTTTTGACAGCTTACTTCAATAAGCAAGATCTTGGAGAAAATAGAAATCGCTATTTGCCCTATATGACAGAAGCTGCTTACAATCAGGAAGTGAACTCTGAAGAAGAACCAACGGTACAAACCTATAAGGGCTATGTAGTGGATACACAGATGAAGTCTGCTATCATCTACATCGATCAAGAAAATAATGTTGCCTTAGCTCAAGTGAGATACACTCAGACACAGTTACAGAAGAAGTATGATTATACTAACGCCCAAACAAACGTAGGATCTTCAAGAACCATACGGATTCGCTTCAGCAAGCAAGATGGAAAATACCTGGTAAATCATATTGACCCTATTTTGATTGTGGACAGCTTGAACGCCAGCGAAAAGGCGAGTATTCCATCGTTAAACAAACCAATCACTAGTACAGAAGGGAAAAAGGAACAATGACAAAATTAGAAACTTTGGAAAAACAAAAACAGAAAGCGGAAGACCGCTTAGCTGACTATATGACCAAGGCCAAGAAGGAAGAAGAGAAACTGCAGCAGCTAGAAACTCAAATCATTCTGGCCAAACATGAGGAACTATCAACATACTTGGCCAAACATAATTTAACTTGGGCTGATATTGAAACAGCTCTTGCTGAAGGAAAATTGAAAGGAGCTGAAAAACATGTACCGTCTGACCAATCTGACACAAAACACGACCACAACGTATAAGAATCGAGACCTTGTGTATCAAGCCCTGGAGCGAGAAAATGCTAAGGTTAAACACGAGGAGGCAGAGGCTGTTTTATTAGTAGAGGAACTAGATAAAAAGAATGTAGTGATCTATCAAGAAGATGTCTATTTACCGTTTGAGGGAATCGCAGACAGCCTCTTCCTGAAGCCTGGTACGTTGAATAACCAGGAGGCTGCACCAAAAGAAGCAAAAACCTCTTTCTTTAAGCGCCAAACTAAAACAAAACGTCTAGAGAAGACTCCTGAGGAGAACGCTGAAGTCTATTCAATGAAACATGAAACTCCCAAACCTCGCCCCTCTTCTAAGCGCTCTTTTGGGGTGTTTTTAGGAAGAGTTTTGGTGTTATTGGGTCTAGTAGGAAGTCTGACACTTGCTGGCTTATCACTTACGTTAGTTTACCATCAAGAAAAGCAACTCACGGCCGTATCTAAGGAACTTTCAAATCTAAAAACCATTCAGTCAAAAACAGGGGAACTAGATGCCTTTTCTCGTTACTTTTTGCCAGCCTTTTACTCTGATAAAGGGAAAATAGCTGATTTCGTAGCTCCTCAATTAACGTTAGATAGACAAGCAGGTCAACTGCAGTCTGTGATTTTGGAATCTAGCTTGATTGTTGATGAAGCAACTTATCAGCTAACCTATGTAGTAGCCGTGAAAGATGGTGAGAACAGAAGTCAGAAACGCTTGGTACTTACTGTAAAGGAAGAACCTTCAGCACCTTACGGATTCCAGATTATTGCTAAGCCAGAACTGTCCAATTATCCAAAATAAAGGAGGTCTTACATGGATCAAGAAAAAATCAGTCATTCTCTGGCGTTAAAAGGAAAAGTTACCCTGGAGATGACGATACAAGCTCTGTATGCCCTCGCAAAAGCCCATTATGACAAGAAACAACATAAGGCAGCAAATCGAACATTTGAAGGTGAGACACGCTTTAATGACTTTATGGCCACAAAATCAAAAAAAGATGTCGAGACTTTATTAAATAGTGAAGTTCATTTGGCCAAGTTGAAGCATTACCTGGAGGAGTATAAGGTAGGTTTTACTTATCATCAAAAAGATGGTGCAACTTATCTCTTCTTTGAAACAAAAAATCGCACCTTGGTAGAAAAGGCTCTCAAAGAGATGTTGGCAGACATCACGAAAAGCCCAGAAAAATTGGAAGAGTTTGCGAAAAAGGTGCTGAAGAAGCCACATGAAATGACTCCTGAAGAGAAAATCAATTACTATAAGACAAATAAGGTCTATAAGGGAATGATGCCAGTAGTGACGAAGGATATTGGGAAGGAGAAAGCACGATGATTAGAAAACCTATATGGCCTTACCTGGTGGTGGGGCTATTTTCATTTGTTATTTTCCAGTCCTTTTACCATTACTACCAACTTTCGACTGCAGCAGTACCTTTCATGGGAATGTTACGGCTTCGTTGGTTGCTAGAGCACTGGGAACGCTTCTCTTTTGGTGTTTTCTTTGATTCAGGAGCCTTATATGCTGGGTTGATCGGATTCGGTCTCCCAATGCTTGTATATGCTTCTATGGATAAGAATTTATATCGCCAAGGAGAAGAACAAGGTAGTGCTCGTTTTGCGACTTTGAAGGAAATGAGACGGTTTGAAGACGTTGATTTTGAGAAGAATATGATTTTTTCAAAACAGGTCAAAATGGGCCTATTTAATTTTCGCTTAGCTTACAATGTCCAGCTCAATAAAAATGTGATTGTCATTGGTCTTCCAGGAGACGGTAAAACCTTTACTTTTGTACTGCCAAATTTAATGCAGATGAACTCAAACTTTGTTGTGACAGATCCTAAAGGAAACCTGGTACACGAAGTTGGAAAGATGCTTGAGAAAGCTGGCTATGCTGTTAAAATCTTTGATTTGATTCGGCTCAAGAATTCAGATCGGTTTAATCCTTTTCATTACATGAAGTCTGAGCTAGATATTGATCGTATCTCTGAAGCAATTACTGAAGGAACAAAGAAGAGCGAGCATACTGGAGAAGACTTCTGGGTTCAAGCAGAGTTGATGCTGCAACGTGCATTGATTGGTTATCTCTATTTTGACTCTAAGGATCCTGAAACTGGAGTCCAGTTATATATGCCAAACCTGGGCCACGTTGCGGATCTATTAAGAAATATGTATCGAGAGGATCCAGATGTACCAAGCCCTGTCGAGCAGATGTTTGAAGAACTGAACGAACATCAACCTAACAACTATGCTTATAAACAGTGGAAATTATTCCAAAATTTCAGAGGCGAGACAAGAAACAGTGTGGTAGCGATTTTGTCTTCTCGTTATTCTATCTTCGATCACGAAGATGTCCGAAACTTGATTAGTGAGGATACCATGGAAATGGATACCTGGAATACGAAAAAGACAGCCGTTTTTATTGCTATTCCTGAAACCAATAACGCCTTTAATTTTCTTTCCTCAATCTTGTTTGCGATTGGTTTTGAGGTTCTTACACATAAGGCTGATGATATCTTGCAAGGGAAAGTACCTGGCTACAGTAGAAAAAATCTTCGCCACATTCAGTTTGTCTTCGATGAGTTTGCACAAATTGGCCGTATTCCAAACTTCGCCCAGGTCCTCTCTTCTATTCGTAGTCGTGAGATGTCTATTAAGATTATCATCCAAGCTGTCAATCAGCTAGAATCACTTTATAAAAGTGATTGGAAGACCATCTTTAATAACTGTGCTACTCACCTATTTTTAGGGACAAATGACAAGGATACGATGGAATACTATTCTACAAGGTCAGGTAAGCAGACTATACGTACTAGATCCACCTCAAAATCGCATAGTTATCGTAATGGATCATCAAGTGAAAATAAACAAATTCAAGGCCGTCCCCTTCTAACTCCAGATGAAGTCGCAAGAATTGGGGTAGAAGAAGGATTGGTCTTTATTTCTAAACAAAATGTCTTCAGAGATAAAAAAGCAAGTGTCTATGATCATCCTAGAAAAGATGAGATTGCAAGTTCTCCTGAAGACAAAGAAAACTGGTACGAATACACTCGAAAAGGAACAGACATCGATGGCTTACTTTTATATGCCAATGATTTGACTCCGCAACTAAAAGAGTTATTCGTGGCCTAATATACAGAAAGGATAGTAGGATGGAAACACCTAAAACACAATTAGGATACCTGGAGAGTATCTCACAGGTTCTAGCATTAAAGCTAGAAAATTTAGTCACAGAACGTTATGCTATTTGGCAGCTATTCAAACAGGCAGACGAGGGGACTTTTTATCAGTTAGCTCCTCATCTTTTTGTGACGACAAATCAGGGAGATCCAGTAGTTGTTAGTGAACTAGATGCAACTCCTGAAGGATATCTTTTATTTAAGGAATTAGTTGAGGAGGAAACAGGATGGTTTTAACAAAAGCACAAGCAAAATCGCTGGATATTTTAGAAGTAGCACGTAGTCTCGGAATGGAGATGAAGCGCAAGTCACACCGAGAGTATTATTGGGCTGAGCATGACTCGTTTAAGATTGATACTGTGAAGAATACCTGGCATTGGTATTCTCAAAACCTCTTTGGTGATACTATCAATCTCGTACAGAAAATGCAAAATGTCAGCTATAAGGAAGCCATGGTATTCTTAGAGACAGGTTCCTTCCCTGAAGCAAAACCCGTAGAGGAGGAACGTAAACCTTTCAACTATACGCTAGCGCCTTACGAACAACCATTTGTGGAAGCGAGATCCTATCTCAAGGAGATTAGAGGTCTCTCTGATGATACAATCGACTTCTTCCTGGAAAAGGGAGTATTAGCCCAAGCTAAACGTAAGGATAAAGATGGTGTTATAGAAGATGTCTTGGTTTTTAAATACTTGGACAGAAATCAGCAACTGGTAGGGGCGAGCCTTCAGGGACTTGTTCCTGATCAAGAACGTCATCCTGGTAAAGGATACTTGAAACAAATCATGTATCAATCAGAAGCTATCAGCGGATTAAACGTTTCTATAGGGTCTCCTAAACGTTTAATTGTAACGGAGGCACCCATTGACCTTATGAGCTATTATGAGCTTTATAAGGGCGAATTAAACGATGTTCGACTGGTTGCGATGGAAGGATTGAAAGAGGGAGTATTATCCCACTATGTTCTTGAAATTTTACAGGAGCGAGGGGATATTTCTATGGATGAAAGGGATTATACCAAGTCTAGTGAGCTAGCACGTACCTCAAGATTCTTATCTGTTGCAGCGGAAACTTCCACACTTTTCCAAGATCACAAATACGATGATCTTATCACGCTGGCAGTTGATCGTGATAAAGCAGGTACAGACTTTATGACTAAACTACGGGAGAAAAAAATCCCAGTTGTCGATGCAAGACCACCAAAACGTGAAGGCCAGGAGAAGACAGACTGGAATGAAATCCTGAAGCAGGAAAAACAACTGGAGCAAACGGAGGAAATTCAAGCATCAAGTAACTTTCCTGATACCAGCCACCTCTCTCCTGAAGATGCAACATGGTTGAAGGAGAACTGGAATAATATTTCTTTTTCTGTTCAGTCGACTAGACCCTCTGAAACAGATCCAACCAAGGAAGAAAAATACATCCCAGGAAATCAAGAGTTTATTGCCAATACAGAGGAGAATGCTGGAAGAACGATGAGCTACGAAGAGGTGAAACGGGAAAACGAAGCATTAACTAAAGAATTAAATAATCGAATTCAATCTGGAGAATTATCAATTGAATTTGCACCAGATTTCTATCTGTATGATGTCTTTGCGAAGTTAGGAAATAGCCATCCTACAAAATATCTCAATGATAAACGAATGGAAGTACTGTCTCCTATTCATTCACTTTTAAGCTCTATTGATGATCGTACGGTTGATTTATACAAGAAAAAAGGGACTCCAGAGCAGGACTCCTTGTATCAAGCATTAAAACCTCATCAGAGAGATTTGGGAGTAGATATTTCAACCCGATTTATTGGTGAGCTTGCAATAGCAGCCTACAATACCAACAAGCAGATAGAAAGCCTTTCGAGTGACAGTTTTGGCATCTATTTTGATGAAAGAACCCTTGATAATCTATCACAATCGGTTGAGCGAATGTTGGAGTATCCATTGATTGAATCTGGAACAAGAGACTTTACCTATGGTTTTGTGGTAACTCCAAATACATTGTTCCACTATCTGGAAGAACAAGAGGGAGAAGTGGTTTTAAGTAGAGAATTATTGGATAACTTGATGTCACGTTTTGAGACTCATCCTATTAAGATAATGGAGACTTCAGAAGAAAAAGCCCCTGAGAAATCTCAAGAGCTAGATGTGATATTGGAGCAACAAAAAAATGAGAGGACCAGTGGTAGTCTGGGGTCTTTACAGCCCGAAGCTGAAGGCAGTCCCACACCCGTACCAAAAGCTGGCACCTTTGAACGCTCTGTTACCAGTCGTCCTACGACATCCTCTCATTTACTTTATTTTACCATAAATGAAGAGTTTCAGTCAAGTAATGATGGCTACTATCACTCTATTTCCTTGGATGAATTAACTAAATTAAATCGTCCAATCCGTAGACTAGCTTTGCAAAATGCAGCACAATATTATTTGGATGAGTTGGCAAACTCAAAGATTTATTATGTTACCCCTGATAAGACTGTACAAGTGCATTTTGAAGAAAAGCACTTCATGCACCTAACAGGAATTAAGCCAATTGCATTAGGGCAGACACCTGAGAAAACTTTACATGATTTTGCAGAAGGAAATGGGTATTTTGACAATATTTTATTGGCTAATAATGATGCGGCTTTTGACAAACTAAAGGTCTTATCAGATCTTTCAGTTGCAACAGAAAGTACTTCTTTCTATTTTGATGATTTAACTAATCTTAGGCGATATGATGGACGTTTTGATAGTCTTATAAAGTCTGATGATAAAGATATTATCTTGCTATTCAAAGAGTTAGAGGAAGAAAACTATATTCCAATATCAGTTTTTAAGTCTCGGACAAAAATTACCAAGGAACTAGATACGGTAGATAAAACACCTATTCTTGGTGTGTTCCGTGAACGTGATGGCCAGATTGAACAGCTATCGATTAATGATGAATATGTTAAAGATGGTGGCGAGGAAATGTTATCTATCTTAAAAAATAAGAAGTATGAGGAGGTTTCTGATGAACCTGAACTACCAGCTCCAGAGAACACACTGAATAAAACCTCACTTGATTCAGCTACCTTTACTCAAGTCTTAGATACTGTCTATAATTTAGGTGTGCCAGGTGACATTTCAAAAACTCCAGAGGAATTTCATAAGGCATGGAATCAGTATCTTGACTATGCGAAGCAGCATAATGATAAATTTGATCAGATTGTTGCTGCAGCTGGTGCAGATCATCTCCTAGATACAAATTCAGATTTTTATAAAGAATGGCAACAAGATCACATCTATAAGGAGAACTACCATGTACGTCTTCAATGGGCTGAGGAACGACCAGATGGGCCTAAATTGCCATTTAAAGAAACCGAGCTGATATCTTATCAAGATTTCGCTAGGGAGCTATATAAGGCCAACCAGAGCTTTTATCAGTTACATCAGGAAGGGCTAAAACAAGTGACTGGTGGTCACCCAGAAGGCTACATCTCTCCAACAAAGGTCCAGTTTAGTATCTACGCTCCTGATGGTGAACTGATCCAGGATAGCATTCGTTACAATATCGGTGAGGAGATTAACCCAATTGCTCATAAAGAAAGACTTGGAACACGAGAAATGAGGGAGCACCCAGAATTGATGAAGATAGATGGGACCATATTCACTCAGTATCATCTGGAGAGATTGGCGAGTGAGTTAGATATTTCTCAGTTTAGTTACGCTTTGGAAGATACTCCTTACGCAGAACAACTTTTATCTCAAGTACCTTACGGAGTGTTAGAAAATAGTCCGATTGGTTTTTCGGATAGTAGTCATGATAGTCGTCTAGGATTTATTTCTTTTGATGGAATGGATAGTGTTGAGGTCGAAAATCTATCTGCTTGGTTTGAGAAGTTGGGTGTCAAGGACTCACCTATGGAACAAGTGGCTCTTGTAGAAAAATGGCAAAAAGAAATCAAAGGTTTATCAGAAAAAGTTGAACAAACGATCTCCACAGTCCGAGAAGAATTTGAGAAATCACAAGAGGAAGAAATCAAACTAGAAGAACAAAGCTACAACAAGCAGGAGTTGGAACATGATGCGGATGCTGATGGTGTTTCTGATGATGAGGAGTTGCTTCAGGGAACAAATCCGTATGATTTTAGATCGAAACCAGGTTCTAAACCAGAGGTCGAGGAGAGTTTACAAGCGGATGAAGTTATTTTAGCAACTGGTAGTCTTGCAGTCGCAGATCTTATTCAGAATAAAGATATGGCAGGATTAAGTCGACATCTTAAAGAAGGAATTAAGGAGTTTCTGGATTCGGATAAGTACAAAGACTATCTAACGAAAATGAGCCAACTAAATAATTATTCTAATCGCAACTTACGCTTAATTCTTGCACAAAATCCTGAAGCAAGGCAAGTAGCTTCTTTCAAGCAGTGGAAGGAAAACTTTGACCGCTATGTGAAAAAAGGTGAGAAGGCTTTACGTATTTTTAAACCTATGACGAAAATCAAAAAGGATGAGAATAACCAACCAATATTGGATAAAAATGGGAAACCAGAAACAGTTACATTCTTTGGTTTAGTGCCAGTTTTTGATGTTAGTCAGACAGAAGGAAAGGAGATGCCAAAAGCTGCAGAAGTTAAAGAACAGCTGACTGATTTGGACTATGCAAATCTTTACCGTGCCCTGATGGCTATTGCAAAAGAAAATGATGTATCGGTTCGATTTGAGGAGATGGAAAATAATAAACATGGATATTATTCTGTCCCAGAAAATCAAATTGTTTTACGTAGTAATGAGATGAACAAGGCTCAAATTATTAAAACTTTCTTACATGAGATGGCTCATGCAGAGTTGCATCATGCAGATAATCCTCAAAAAGAAAATCTAACTAGAAGCACTGCTGAACTTCAGGCTGAAAGTGTCGCTTATGTTGTTTCTTCATACTATGGTATTGATACGTCAGAGTACTCCTTTAACTATCTATCTGGGTGGTCTGCTGATAAGGAGACACTTGCTGATTTAGAAGCACAGTTGGATATTGTCCAACAAGAAGCTAAAAGTTTAATGGTTCGGATGGATCAAGCATTGGAACAATTAAGATTGAGCCAAGAGAAACAAACGAAGCGCAGTTTTGAACAAAAACTGGAGAAGTTTAAAGATCAGAGCAAGCAAGCTGTTGAAGAACACAAGCAGGAGTTGAAAGCAGATGCACAATCAAAAAAAGAGAAGGGTTTCTCGAAATGACCGAACGGGACACCCCAAATAAACCCAAGGTCAAATTAAAAACAAATCATCATCAAGGAGGACAACACTCATGACTAATGAACAAGAAGAACAACTGATCATCATCCTTTCAGACTTTATTCCAATCATGGATGGAGACAGAGTTCAAGGAGTATCGCCAAATGCTAAAGACTTGACTCGCCAAAAAGTTCTGGAGCAACTAGAGGAAGAACAGTCTCAACTACCTGAAGGAGATCCTGCTCTTTTGGAGTGGGAAGAAGAAAATATTGAGCTACTCAAGATGATTACAGATGAAGAATTTCAAGCTGTACTCACAGAAAAAATCTTACTGACAGAAATACAAATTGGTCAGTCGATTTTCCAGCCTCTAACTGCTCAACAACTTTCTGTCCTAGCTGAAAAGTTACAAGGACAGAAAGAAAAAAGTGTAGAAAATAGTGATAAGCAATCATCTATTTTCAAAAACATCTTCAGTTGGTTGCGATAAATTGTTAGAGGTTGTACTCCAAAAGATATAGGAAAGGGGCTTGGGGATTTCCCCAAAACTGAGAAAATCAAGAAGGAAAACTACAAGGTTCTCCTTCTCTGATTTTTTTTAAATTTCGCAAATGGATATCCATTTGCTACGCTTGCCACAAGGAAGTAAGGGGCTGATGTCTGCCCAGAAAATGACAGGATTTCTGATAGAAAGAGGATAAAAAATAATGCAGAAACGAGAAAATAGGAAACGCTATATACAAAAATTGATACGACTAACACCAGATGAAGATCGTCAAATTAAAACGGCGATGGCCCAAATGGGAGTTCCATCTTTTCAATACTATGCGAAGAATCAATTGGTACAAGGAAAGGTGGTTCAAATTGATTTTTCTGAATTGAAAGACCTTCGAGTTGCCATCAATCGAGTGGGTACGAATATCAACCAAATTGCCAAACATGCCAATGAGAATCAAGGGGTTACGCCAGAGGAAGTGGCACAAGTCATTGACTATCTATCTGAGTTGAAAGAGATGGTGGTTGTCAAACTTTCTAGTGCGGAGAAGAAAAGTTTACAGGAACGAAAAGTGAAAACTATAAGGACGTACGACGAATGGTAGTAATCAAAACACCCAAACAAATTAAAACTCCTTCCAATTTAAAAATAGCTGTACGCTATATTCTGAACGAAGCGAAAACACTTGTATCAGGAACTGTAGAAAGTGATCTTGATTTCCCTCTTGTCTATCATGATGGTGAATTTCAAATGAAGCTAGTATCTGGTAATGGGATTTCAGATTTTAGCGTAGCAGATGAAGAAATGGTCATGACAAAATTGGCTGCAGCCTTTAAAAAAGGAGATGATGACTTGAAAGAATTATCTTCAGGAAAACAAGTATTGGCTCATCACATTATCCAGTCTTTTTCTCCAGATGATAACCTGACTCCCGAGCAAGTTCATGAAATTGGCCGTCAAACGATGCTAGAATTGACAGGTGGAAATTATGAGTTTGTGATCGCAACCCACACGGATAAAGATCATCTTCATAATCACATCATACTTAATACCACCAATACCTCAACGCTCAAGAAATTTCGTTGGGAAAAGAAAACCCTGAAAAATTTGAGAGCCATTTCGGACAAACATGCGGCACGTTATGGCGCTAAAATTATTGAGCCTACTATGAAAAATTCTTATACAAAGTATTCTGCTTGGCGGAGACAAAATAATTATCGGTTTGAAATCAAGGAACGTCTTGATTTTCTTCTGAAGCACTCTCTTTCGTTGGAAGATTTTAAACAAAAGGCCGCTGCACTTGATCTTCAGATTGATTTCTCTGGTAAATTTGTGAAGTATAAATTACTTGATCAGCCTCAACAAAGAAATGTCCGAGATGATACATTATCGAAGAAAGGACTCTATTCTCTTGAAAAAATAAAAGAGAGAATTTCTAAGAATCAGTTAGTTTTTGATGTGGAGGAATTGAAAGCACAATATCAAGAATCAAAAGAAAAAACGGCAAATGATTTTGAATTGAAATTGGAAGTGGAATCCTGGCAGGTCGAGCAAGAAAGCAAGCAAGGCATTTACGTGCAGATGGATATGGGAGTTTTAAATAGTGGTACAATTTTAATACCTTCTCATAAAGTTGATAAAAATGAGGATGGAAATTATACCATCTATATCAAAGAGAAAGACTATTTTTATTTTCTCAATCCTGATCAATCTCAAAAAAATAGGTACATGATGGGCTTGACTGTCGCAAGGCAATTGGCCAAACAAAATGGAGAAACACTTGTAACTAAAAACGCTCAAATTTCCTCTATGCGTGAACTGATTAAGGAATATAATTTCTTAGTTGAGCACGGCGTGACAGATGGAGCACAATTTCAACATTTGGAGGAGCGCTTTAATGAAAAGATAGAGGCTACCCAGGAGGAATTAAGACAGCTAGATGTGCGACTTGGACGTTATCATAAAATTGAAGGAGCGCTTTTAGCCATCCAGCAATCTCCAGAAAACAGTCTTGCAGCGGTACAACTATTGGATGATTTAGGAGTTCCAAAAGATATGGGACTGGAAGATGTCAGTCAACTGATCAAACAATTCCAAATTGAAAAAGGAGCCTTACAAGAGTTCTTTGACGATACTCTAAAACATTACACAGATTATAGAGATATTAAGGAGTACGTGCGTAGTCGTGAAGAGAAAGTTGACCGACGATTTGAAGATGAAAAAGTCTTGTAGAAGTTTCTAATGTTTTCAATCTAGTCATGATTTCAGTACAGAGAGAACAGTTGTCTTTACATTTGGAGAGATAACCTTTTCTAGGAATTGCTGGCGCAAGGGAGGAGAAACTTCATTGAAAAAATAATTATAAATATAATTATAAACATATTGACAAATATAATTATAATGGTATAATAGAAGTATAGAAAACAGGAGGATATCAAATGAAGATTATCACATTTGCTGCTATTAAAGGCGGTGTTGGAAAAACAACTTTAACTTTTAATTATGGGGAATGGCTGGCTAAGAAAGGTCATAAGATTCTCTTTATAGATTTAGACCATCAGTGTAATTTGACTCAGTGCTACAATATTTACGAAAGTAAGAATACGATTGCGAATGCCTTCAAAGGAGGGGACGTGGATATTAAGCAAGTCAAGGAAAATATCAGTCTAATTCCAGGTTCGGTGCAACTTGACACGGTGGAACGAGATCTGGAGAACAGCGATAAGAAAAATATGTTACTTTATCTTTGGTTAGAGGATAACTACGAAAAGAAGAAGTTGGATCAGTTTGACTATATCTTGATTGATTGTAGACCGGACTTTGCGACAGCTACTAAAAATGCTGTTGCGGTCAGTCACGCTATTATTAGTCCCTTGACTCCTTCAGAGTTTGGTTATAATGCCAAATTCAATCTATCAACTCGGTTAGAAGCATTCAGAAAGGATGTAATTGATTATCGTACAAGAGAATCATACATTACTGCTGAGCTATATTTCTTAGCAAATATGATCCGACCGAACTATGGATCATCAAGAGAGTTACTGGAAGCTCTGGGACTTGAAGCTAAAGAGAAGGGAACAGACAACCTTCTAGGCATCATACCAGCAAAAGAGTTATTCAATCATTCCACGATTGATAAGATCTCTATTGCAGATATGAAGGAGAATTCTGAGCTTTATCAAAAACACAAAAAGTTTTTCACTGAGCTGGAGCAGACTTTTTCAAAAATTTATGATACAATATAATTATATTTATAAACACAAATACAATTATAAATATAATTAGAAGGAGATTGTCATGGCATTCACACCAAAAGAAAAAGAGATTTCGCAGATTATTGAAGCAACCCATCAACCTGAGCAGATTTCAGATGTAGCCAGCTTTGAAAGTTTTGAACGTAAGAAACAATTTCAGTTTACTTTGAAACCAAGCAATCGGAAAAAATTGGATAAAATTGCTAAAGCAGCTGGCGCAAAGTCTGCATCAGATTATCTTGATAAACTGATCGAAAGTTTATCATTATAAATATAATTATACTTATAATCAAACAACCTTCCCAATAAGGGAAGGCTTTTATTTTTGCTGACACAAAACATTTGAACCCCTGGACTAAAATCTTTATACTTTTTATTATGATTTCAGTACAATAGAGAGTATGTTTAGATTTGATGAAAAAGAATTTGTCGCAGAACTAGATCGCAAACGTGAGCAGCAATTCCTGAAGCGAGTAAGAGATTATGACGAGAAGATAGCTCCCTCCATGAGACAGAAGGGGTATAAAAGGATAGATAGTATAGAGAGGACGGTTGTCTTTACATTTGGAGAGATAACCTTTTCTAGAAATCGCTGGCGCAAGGGAAAGAGAACCTGTTATCCTGTAGATGAGTGGCTAGGATTAGAAAAGTATATACGTTATTCTCCTGAGTTGATTTTTCACATTGCAAAACACGCTTCTGTTTTATCCTACCGTGAAGTTTGTCGAACAGTTAAGATGGCTTATCGTCTAGAGATAACAAAGGATGCTGTGTTGAAGTCTGTAAAAATGGCAGGTAGACTCTTTTCAGAGAGGGAACGCTATCGACTTTTTAGATGCGATGAGCAACCGAAAAAAATCCAGGCAGAAAAAATCTACCTGGAGGGGGATGGTGTGCTAGTCAAGACAACATCAAGTAATGATGAACGGCGTAATACAGACTTAGCACATTTTCTGATTCATACAGGAGCAAAGAAGATTGGAAAGAATCGGTATGTACTGGAGAATAAGCATGAAATTATCCATACAAGCCATGAACAAGCAAAGGAAGAATTGATAGACTATCTCTACAATCATTTTGAGATTACTGACCAAACTATACTTATCACAAATTCGGATAATGGTAAAGGATATACTCGAAGAATATTTCAAGAAATTAAGAAGGCCTTACGAATTAAACGTCACGAGCATTTTTGGGATGCTTACCATGTCAATGAAGAACTAAAAAGATTCCTGAAGCCATACCCATCTACGCTACTTAATCTAGCTTTTAAGGCTATCCAAAATCACAATAGGGGCCAGCTTCAGACCGTACTAGATACAGTCGAATCTCTCATAGATAGTCAGGAGTCTCTTGATAATTTTTACAATTTTCGCAAGAAATTGTTAAGAAATTTCTGTGATACCAGATCGCCTAAACTAAGAGGGTTGTCCTCTCGTGGTATTGGTGTAATGGAGAGCCAGCACAGAAAGGTCACTTATCGCATGAAACATCGAGGAATGTATTGGTCCATCGAAGGAGCTTGTACTATGTCCAGGATGATTCTTATTGAACGAATTGATAAGCTATATGAGCTATTTTTTGGAGCTTGGAGACAAGAGTACGAAGAATTTAGGGTAACGGGACTAGGTGCAGGATTTCGTATTAACCATAGGCCACACGGAGCAGTTATCAGAAAAAGAGGACATAAATGACGTAAAAATGCAGGAAAAAGCCTCTAAAAAAAGAGAATTTTTAGAGGTGTTTTTGTCATGTTTTTATGCAAAACAGTTGCTTTTTTGTCTAATGTGTGTTACAATAATAAAGTAAATAAAAACGAAAAAGGTGTAGAAGCAGCAACTCCTACACCACCGATTAAGACAAACCAACACTTTGCTTAATCAGTCAAACAATATTGTAGCATAAAAAGTGCAATATAGTCAAGGGCTGGGTAAAGTGAAGGAAACTTTTTCCAGTTTTTTTGTCTGAAAAATCTCGCTTTTTTATTGAGTTATAAGGATATTTGATTGTTCCCAAAAATTTAGACACAAACAAGTCTTTCAATTCCCTTGCCAAAAATAAGAAAGTGTGATAACATAGTACGGT
This sequence comes from Streptococcus infantis, assembly GCF_019929665.1. GTDB lineage: Bacteria > Bacillota > Bacilli > Lactobacillales > Streptococcaceae > Streptococcus > Streptococcus infantis_H. The sequence goes on from NZ_JAHZPZ010000003.1 coordinate 88,395, forward strand.
ATGTGGTGCTAGCACATCCGCTATATTAGATCTAATAGGAGGAAAACACAATGGCTAAAGTATGTTACTTTACAGGTCGTAAGACTGTATCAGGAAACAACCGTTCACACGCGATGAACCAAACTAAACGTGCCGTAAAACCAAACCTTCAAAAAGTTACTGTTCTTATCGATGGTAAACCTAAAAAAGTTTGGGCTTCAGCTCGTGCTTTGAAATCAGGAAAAGTAGAACGCGTTTAATAAACATGAAAAGACCTAAGTGGTCTTTTTCTTTTGCTCGACAGCTGAAATCATTTGAAAAATCAAGCAAATATCCGATGATACATCATTCTGCTTTTACAGTTGGGCTGAAATATGATAAAATAGAGTATCAACTATTTGAGGTAAAAAAAATGACTGTAAAAATTAATACAAAAGATGGTCAAGTCGAACTGACAGATGATGTGATCGCTACTGTCGTAGGTGGTGCAGCAACTGAAATTTTTGGTGTAGTCGGTATGGCTAGTAAAAATGCCCTCAAAGATAATTTCCAAGCCCTTCTTGGTAAGGAAAATTATTCAAAAGGTGTAGTCGTTAAAGCAGCTGAAGACGGTAGTATTGCAGTTGATGTATATACTGTATTGAGCTACGGTACAAAAATCAGTGAAGTTTCAAAAAACATCCAAGAACGTGTTCGCTTTAGCCTAGAGAACCAACTTGGAATCACTGCTCAAACTGTGAATGTCTACATTCAAAATATCAAAGTTGTAGGAGAATAATCGTGTCAAATATTACTACAAGCTTATTTCAAGAAATGGTACAGGCTGCTTCAACTCGTTTGAACAAGCAAGCCGAATATGTCAATTCATTGAACGTCTTCCCAGTTCCAGACGGAGATACAGGAACAAACATGGGAATGACGATCGAAAATGGTGCTAAAGAAGTAGCAGACAAACCAGCTTCAACTGTTGGTGAGGCTGCAAGTATCTTGGCTAAAGGTCTTTTGATGGGTGCGCGTGGAAACTCAGGAGTTATCACTTCTCAGCTTTTCCGTGGATTTTCACAAGCCATCAAGACAAAAGAAGAGCTAACAGGAAAAGACCTAGCTCTTGCCTTCCAATCAGGTGTTGAGGTTGCCTACAAGGCTGTTATGAAGCCTGTTGAAGGGACAATCTTGACAGTATCACGTGGAGCTGCTATCGGTGCTAAGAAAAAAGCAGAACAGACAGATGACGCCATTGAAGTGATGCGTGCAGCCTTGGAAGGAGCTAAAGCAGCCCTTGCTAAAACTCCAGACATGCTTCCAGTATTGAAGGAAGTTGGAGTTGTAGACTCAGGTGGTCAAGGTTTGGTCTTCATCTATGAAGGATTCCTTTCAGCTCTTACTGGTGAATACAGTGCGTCTGAGGACTTTGTCGCTACTCCAGCCAACATGGGTGAGATGATCAATGCAGAACACCACAAATCTGTAGCCGGACATGTAGCAACTGAAGACATTACCTTTGGTTACTGTACTGAAATCATGGTTGCCCTCAAACAAGGTCCAACTTATGCTAAAGAGTTTGACTACGAAGAATTCCGTAACTACTTGAACGACCTTGGGGATTCTCTACTTGTTGTTAATGATGACGAAATCGTTAAAGTTCACGTCCATACAGAAGATCCAGGACTTGTTATGCAAGAAGGTCTCAAGTATGGTAGCTTGGTCAAGGTTAAAGTCGATAACATGCGTAACCAACACGAAGCGCAAGTGGAAAAAGAAGCTCAAGTCAGCAAGCCAGCTGAAGAAAAAGAATATGCTCTTATTGCAGTAGTAGCTGGACAAGGCTTGGCAGACATCTTCCGTGCACAAGGTGTGGACTATGTCATCGAGGGTGGACAAACCATGAACCCTTCGACAGAAGACTTTGTCAAGGCTGTTGAGAAAGTTAATGCTCGTAACATCATCTTCTTGCCAAACAACAAAAATATCTTCATGGCAGCTCAATCTGCAGCTGAAGTATTGGAACAACCAGCTGTTGTAGTAGAAGCTCGTACAATTCCTCAAGGATTGACTAGCCTTCTAGCATTTGACCCAAGCAAGTCTATCGAAGAAAACCAAGAACGCATGACTGCGGCTCTTGGGGACGTTGTCAGCGGTAGTGTAACAACAGCTGTTCGTGACACGACTATCGATGGTCTAGAAATTCATGAAAATGACAATCTTGGTATGGTGGATGGGAAGATTCTCGTATCAAATCCTGATATGCACCAAACCTTGACTGAAACCTTGAAACACATGTTGGATGAAGACAGTGAAATCGTAACCTTCTATGTTGGAGAAGACGGAAGCGAAGAATTGGCAAATGAAATTGCTCAAGAAATCGCAGAAGAATTCGAAGATGTCGAAGTAGAAATTCACCAAGGACAACAACCGGTTTATCCATATCTTTTCAGTGTGGAATAGGAGATTCAAATTGAAGAAGATTTTAGGATTAACACTTATTTCGGTAACTCTACTTGCAGGTTGCAGTAAGTTGTTACCTCACCGTTCAAGTGACAAGAGTAAAGCGAGTGATCCGTCTACAAGTCAAACGACAACCAATCAAGCAAAAGAAGAAAAAACAAAAGTTCTTAAAGGAAAAATGGATGAATTTGATGTCACCATGACATTTGTTTATACGGATGTTGTTAAAAACTTCAAGATGGATATGCTTGGGAAAATAAATGAGGAGATTCCTGCTGGAGTTACTCCAGAAGAATTCCAAACAATCTTCCGTGAAGCTATGGAAGATAGTCCAGAATATGCTGAAATTAAGGATGAGCCAGGTGTTAATGTAGAATATTTTATCACCGAGGACAAAAAGATGAGAGTCATTACGGAACTCGATCTTGAAAAAGCAGATTTGAATAAAGTAAAAAATACATATTTCTTTAAACCACTTGCGGATAGTATAGAAGACTTTAAAAAGCCTAATACACTAATCGCTGCACTAAAATTACATGGATTTAAGGAAGAATAAAAAAGAAAGGTCGGGATTTTCCCGACCTCTTTTTGATTTTCAGAGAATTCTATTTTCATAGCGATTAGACTTTTTGTGACATTTGTCATATCTCCTCATGACAGAAGCTTCTAGTGATTCTACTTTCAAAGAATTATACTAGATGTATCAAATGGAGGAAGAAAGAATGAAAGATAAAGTAATTATCTCAATGAGTTTGGTAGTAGCAGGAGTCATGACTTATCTCATGTTCTCAGGATTGGATGAAGGCTTCTATCATTTTCCTTGGGAGTTGTTTGCAAGCTTTGGAATCATGTCTTGGTTGATCCGAGAAGGTTTAAAACTAGTCTCAGATGTGAAAAAGGAGTTTGAAAAATGAAAAAAGCGATTCTCTATCTTTTTATTGGACTGTCACTAGTGGTATGGTTGGTAGAAATGTTTACAGGTTGGTTTGACCAAGCCTTCCTGCACCAAGCCATTCGCGGTGCCTGGGGACTAGGATTTATGATTTTTATAGCCTTTCCGATGGGAAAGGAGTGGCTGAAAGGAGAGTATCATGAACATGATTAAGGTACAAGGCTTAAATAAGAACATCAAGGGCAAGGCTATATTGAAGGATATTTCCTTTGAGGTGGCTGAAGGCGAATGCATCGCCTTGATTGGGCCAAATGGTGCTGGAAAGACCACACTCTTGGACTGTTTGCTTGGAGATAAACTGGTCACCAGCGGTCAAGTATCCATCCAAGGCTTGCCAGTGACGAGTTCTCAGTTAGACTACACCAGAGCCTACCTCCCTCAAGAAAATGTCATTGTTCAGAAATTAAAAGTTAAAGAGTTGATTGCTTTCTTTCAAAGCATTTACCCAAATCCCTTGAACAACCAGGAAATCGATCAACTATTGCAGTTTGACCAGCAACAAAAAGAGCAATTCGCAGAAAAATTGTCAGGTGGGCAAAAGCGTCTCTTCTCTTTTGTCTTGACCTTGATTGGGCGACCAAAGCTTGTCTTTTTAGATGAGCCAACTGCTGCCATGGATACCTCTACACGTCAACGTTTTTGGGAAATTGTTCAGGACCTAAAAACACAAGGAGTCACCATTCTCTATTCGTCCCATTATATCGAAGAGGTAGAGCATACAGCTGACCGAATCTTGGTCTTGAATAAGGGAGAGTTGATTCGCGATACAACACCTCTAGCCATGCGCAGTGAGGAGATTGAAAAGCACTTTGTCCTTCCTCTAGCATACAAGGAAGTCATTGAGCAGTCTAACTTGGTTGAAAACTGGGTACAAAAACAAGATGCTCTGCAAGTAGTCACACGAGAGGCAAATGTTTTTTGGCAACTGTTAGTTCAAGCAGGATGTAGCATACAAGAAATCGAAGTTAATAACCGTAGTTTGCTAGATACAATCTTTGAAGAAACACAGAAGGGAGATGACTAAGATGAAACGATGGATCGCATTAAATAAGATAGAATTTCTATTGACCAAACGGCAATTAGTCTATTATCTTTTGTCAGTAGGGATGCCGACAGCCTTTTATTTATTCTTTTCAGGCATGTACCAGGACACACCAGGTGGACCAGCGAATTTTATGCGCGACTACCTCATCTCCATGACGGCTTTTTCCATGATGTCTACCGCTATCTTTTCATTCCCAGTTGTTTTACATACCGACAAGATCAACAACTGGCAGAAAATATTACGTCATAGCCCTGTAAATATGGTAGAATATTATCTATCAAAGATAACAAGTATGATGGTTGATTATTTGGTCTCAATTCTGGTTGTTTTCTCAGTTGGACATTTTGTAAGAGGTGTGGACATGTCTCTTGGAAACTGGATTGGGGCTGCGCTTTTGCTGATAGTAGGAAGTGTAGCTTTTGTAGCCCTTGGTTTGGCCTTGACTCTCCTACCAACTAGTCAGTTGATGTCTGTTGTAGGCAATCTTCTTTACTTTGGCTTGGCTGTTTTAGGCGGACTCTGGATGCCCGTCTCTTTATTTCCAGACTGGATGCAAGCAATCGGGAAGCGTCTACCAAGCTATCAGTTGATGGAATTGATCAAGACCTTCTTAAATGAGGGTGGCATCAATTTATCAGCCACAGTTTATCTACTTGTTTTTTCAGCAGTTTTGTTTGGTTTGACCATTTACCTTCAAGGTCATAAGGAGAATGCTTAATGCTTGTAAGACTGAAGAGCATAGACTATATGTATTGGGCCAGTTTGATTTTTATGGTTTTTCCCATCCTTCCTGTAGTGATTGGGGAGCTTGCTGTCTGGCATTTATTGATTGATATTCTATTTGTAGTGGCGTATTTGGGTGTTTTAACAACTAAGAATCAGCGCCTATCTTGGCTTTTCTGGGGCATCATGCTGGTCTATGTAGCTGGGAACACCGCCTTTGTTGCTGTAAATTATATCTGGTTCTTCTTTTTCCTTTCCAATCTCTTAATTTATCATTTTGGTGTACGTAGTTTAAAGTCTTTACATGTCTGGACTTTTATCCTTGCTCAAGTGCTTGTGGTGGGGCAACTGTTTATTATTCAGAGAATCGAAGTTGGGTTTCTATTCTATCTACTTGTAATTCTTGCTTTTGTCGATTTGATGACTTTTGGTTTGGTTCGGATTCGGATTGTGGAGGATTTGAAAGAAGCGCAGGCCAAGCAAAATGCCCAGATAAATCTATTGCTTGCTGAAAATGAACGCAGTCGTATCGGTCAGGATTTGCATGATAGTCTGGGACATACCTTTGCGATGCTGAGTGTCAAGACAGATTTAGCCTTGCAGTTGTTTCAGATGGAGGCTTATCCACAGGTGGAAAAGGAATTAAAAGAAATTCACCAGATCAGCAAAGATTCCATGAATGAGGTGCGAACCATTGTGGAAAATCTGAAATCACGGACCCTAGCTTCAGAACTTGAAACTGTCAAGAAGATGCTTGAGATTGCTGGGATTGAGGTTCAAGTTGACAATCAGTTGGACAAGGCTAGTTTGACCCAGGATGTAGAGTCGACGGCTGCTATGGTTTTGTTAGAGCTGGCGACCAATATCATCAAGCATGCCAGCGCTGAAAAAGCCTATCTAAAACTGGAACGTACAGATCAGGAATTGGTCATGACAGTTAGAGATGACGGGAAAGGTTTTGCAACTGTAAAAGGAAATGAACTTCATACAGTCCGTGACCGTGCAGCAACCTTCTCAGGTCAAGTAGAGCTGGTCAGTTTGAAAGATCCCACAGAGGTGCGCGTGCATCTACCTTATAAGGAGAGAAAGTAGATGAAAGTATTAGTCGCAGAAGATCAAAGTATGCTGAGAGATGCCATGTGCCAACTCTTGAGCTTTCAGCCAGATGTGGAGACTGTCTTGCAGGCGAAAAATGGAGCTGAAGCCATTGAGGTTTTGGGGAAAGAAGCAGTAGATATTGCCATCCTTGACGTCGAAATGCCAGTAAAGACGGGACTAGAAGTGCTCGAGTGGATCAAACAAGAAGTGCCTGAAACCAAGGTAGTTATCGTTACGACCTTTAAACGTCCAGGCTATTTTGAACGAGCGGTCAAAGCAGGAGTCGACGCCTATGTCTTGAAAGAGCGAAGCATCGCCGAACTCATGCAAACCCTGCATACGGTGTTAGAGGGACGCAAGGAGTATTCTCCAGAGCTGATGGAAGTCATGATGACCCATCCCAATCCCTTGACCGAGCAAGAAGTCGCTGTTCTACATGGAGTAGCCCAAGGCCTCTCCAACCAAGAAATTGCAGATAAGCTCTACCTTTCAAACGGTACTGTCCGTAATTACATGACCAATATCCTCTCCAAGCTAGGCGCCAGCAACCGAACCGAAGCAGCCAAAACTGCCGAAGAAGAAGGCTGGTTGTGAGGGGAGGTAAGTAAAAATCTCTTAGAAATGAATCTAAGAGATTTTTTTGTGTTGTTCAGGTTTGTTTTGCTACCCAGCCGATGGCATCGCTTGGTGGATTTTCAGTATCAATCCAGATGAATTCAATACCGATTTCGCCATTTTTAAACTTGGTCAATCGAATACCGTTGATTTCTAGTTCATTGAGTCGTTGTCCTGTCAATACTTCTCGTTCCTTCAATTGGAAAACGCCACGCAAGATCCAATTTCCAAGAATTTCTTGCTTATCAGTGGATTGAATCGCTTTACCAGCTTCTTGGTTGATATAGGCATTGATGACATCACCAGAAGGTAAAAATCTTAGTTTAAAGGTTCGTTCTTCTTTAGACAGAGCCAGTTTTTTAGAGTCAGATTCAAAAGTCCCAAACCCAGGACCAAAGAAGTCTGGTTTTTCATCATGGAAGTTCTTGGAGTCAGGTAGGGGAATGTAAACCTCGCTAACTGGACGATATACAAGTTGTTCCATTTCTTTAATGAGTTTTTCATTGCCAGTATTGTGGACGAAGTTAATCAAATCCTCACGAATAGCCTTCATCTTAGCTTTTTCTTCCTTGCTAGTCCATTTTTTCAAGAGGATTTCTTCTAGGGAGAAGGTCACAAAAGCTAGTTCTTCTGGAGCCAGACTATCCTTAAATTTATCCTGAATCTTTAAAATTCGTGGGAGACGATCTTTTTTGGCTAGTTTTGAACCACCGTTAAAGGCATTAAAACCTGAGTTTTCTTCCACATTTCCATGTTTATCTGTTATAACCCAAGACACTGTTTCTAAGATATCGGATTGTTCCTTTTCAGCTGTCAGTAAATGAAGATTTTCAAAGAGAGAAAAAGGATCTTCGATGTAATGAACGTCCCAAGTATCTACCACAATGTCTTTATTATTAAAAGTCATGTGGAGCTGACTGTCAGCTGCCGTGTACTTGTAGTGGTGTTGTCCATCCGTAAAACGAAAATTGGTTGGATTATTTTTGGTAGTTGATCCTTCAATGACCAGATTATCAATATCGACTGGCAAATAAGTCGTCTCCCCAACAAAAATCCTAGGATTTTCTCCTTTTGGTGTTGGCATTAGAACGTGATAAACAGCTTCAACATTGACCGAGTCCGAGTTAAATCCCTTAATTTGCGCCTTAGAAGACTCTATTCTCTGATTCCTCAAAGTCGCAATCTTTCTAGCTAACTCTTCATAGCGTTGATAGTTTTCCTTGTCTGCCGTTTCTTTATCTACTGAAATATCTGCATGAAACTTGATATCACCCAATAAGTCCGTCCAAGATTGAGAATCCTTCTTGAACTGGGCAATTTTTTGGTCTCCAGAATTAATCCCAAAAGACTTGATACCCACTAGATATTTATGATTTTCATCTACAACGACGGAAGCATCATAGGAAGTATTGGCAATATCTTCCCCAACGGCATTAAAGGCTTTTTGAAAAACAGTCTCCTGAAATTTGGAGTTGACGATAGGAGTGACAGATTGTTCTGTTTCTCCCTCGTCTTCGGATTCTGCCTTTTGAGAGAAAGCTTGGCTCAAACTAGCAAAGTTGGTAATTAAGGTTTTGTATTTGTCTTTTTGTTCAGACTTTAGATGTTCCCACATAAGCACCCTCTTTTCTATTCTCAGTATATCAAAAGAAGATTAGTTTTTCACTAATCCTCTTATATATTCGTTAATTAATACTGTAAAATTCGAGTTTGCCTTGTTTTTTTACAAGTCTCAAATACTCTTCGTCTGACAGAACTGCTAAACCATCATTATAAGACTTGATTCTTTCCAGAGCTTTATCATAGCTATCTACAAAATCCTTGACATAGGACTGCCCTTCAAACTGGCCATTCATCTTGGTATAGATAATGGCGAATTTTCCTGAACGGTTAAGTTGAGATTGCCCTTGGCTGTCATTTAAAGCCTTGGCAACATTTTCCGCGATGCGTTTAATCACGGGCACAACCACACTGTTGCCAGCTTGTTTGTAGAGCTGACCGTTAGAAACCCCCTCTGGGATTTTAAAGGATTTAGGGTAACCTTGAACGTTAAAGGTTTCTTTCGGTGTCAGCTTACGGATCTCACCGCTGTCTGTCAAAATCAATGGAACGTTGTGTCCACCTGTTCCCATATTTGCTGTGAGGGTAGGGACAACTCCGTTTTTATTTTCACGGACATACTGACGACGCCACTGGTAGACCGTATCTTGACTGGTCACTTCAAACTTCAACTGGTCGTAGAAATTTTGCTTGCCTTCACGGTAGTAGTAGACCTCATCTAACTTATCTCCGAAGTTAATGACGTCTTGAAGAGTTGTAGTCAGCTTGATTTCCTCTGGAAATTCAAACAAGTCATAAGCTTCCTTGGTATCAAAACCAACGATGTAGATCCGCTCACGGTTTTGTGGGATATTTCCGTAGTCTTTTCCGTTGAGAACCTTCCACTTGATAAAGTAGTTGTTCTCGGTCAAGGCTTCACGAATAACTTTGAAGGTATTGCCATGGTCATGACCGACCATGTTCTTGACGTTTTCGATGAAGATAGCGCGAGGTTTGCATCCCTCAATCATGCGAAGCAATTCGAAGAAAAGATCGCCACGATCATCATCAAAGCCCTTGCGATAACCCGCAATACTGAAGGCCTGACAAGGGAAACCTCCCATAATCACATCCACGCGCTCAGCTGGAATGTCCTCTGGCTGAACATCGTGAATATCACGACCATCCAAATAGGTATCTGGATGGTTTAACTGATAAGTCTGACGCGCATACTTATCAAATTCATTGGCATACACCACTCTGAACTCGTTGGTCTGTTCAAATCCCAACTCAATTCCCCCAACACCTGAGAAGAAGGCTGCAATGTTGTACTTCTCAGGTTGGTTCGAACTTACAGAATTTGTCATGTAGTTACCTGCTTTCTAAAATAAATAACTAAATGTTATGACGGTTTATATAAAAATCAACATTATGGAATCCTTCTACCAACACAACCCCATGTAAAAATTTCCTTTCCAAGCTCAGTCCATTTTGAATCAATAAATGTATTTTTTACGAAGTTCTCAAATATGAAAATTAAATCTTCACCGTTCTCTAAACTTTTCTTAGAAAGGTATTCAATAGCTTTTTCCAATAAACCACATTGACTAATAATAACTTTGGAAATATGTAAGCTTTCTAAATTTTCGCTTACTTTAAATGATTCAACACAATCTTTCCAACAAGCATCATAGTTATCAGTATATGTTTTATTTCCTAGATAGATACCCTTTTTCATATCAAAGTAAAAATACAAATTTGATTCTTTCTCATACAATCTATTTAAAAACTTTATAGTATGTTGTGCATTAATTTCTCTACTATCATATATTTCTTCAATGAGTTTTAACGGAATTAAGTTCTCGACTTCATGGACACCCTGCTCAGCTAATGAAATACATTCGAAAAACTTTCTGTCTTTTGAGTCTATTATCTTTAGTACAGCTTTTAACGTTCCACCTATTGTATCCCCGGGATATTTTTGGTCGCCATCAAATATACCGAGTAATAATCTATTTTCTTGCTTAATTAACCCATCAAGTATAGTAGCAGAATTTTGTCCACCTCCGGGGACTATATCAAACGAAAGGTTATAACTAATTCTATTTCTAGAGGCAAAATACAATCCAATATAGTGATAAAAATCAAAATCGGTTGAATCTTCAACTATAAGTTGTGTTTTCGATAAAAACTCATTTTTAAGAATATCTGATACTGTAATAATATGACAATTATCACATTCGATACTATTATTAGCAACAATTGTATAGTATCTACTTACAACTTTTTTTAATCCTTCTGTTTCAGGGCTTTTTCTTCTCAAATCACCAAATAACCTCCGAGCATTAACCTCAAGAAGTGTACAGTTTTTTAAGTAATCTAGCACATCACGGTCTGCAATAATTACGTTTAATCCTTTTCTCCTATTTGTCGCTAAACTATTTAGCATAGAACATACGTCTGGGTCCTCCTCTGCTAATAATTGCAGACAACTTTTATGAATTTCAAATATCATTTTAGAGATAATTCCCTTCATCAAAGAATCCAATAGGCCAGTTTTCAAGAAACCCTTCTTCATCATACGAAGAAGACTCAACAATTGTTTCCATTTTCTCATTTTTCTTTGAAAAGATTTGTATGTTTACATCTTCGTTTCCTATTTTCTTCTTGTAGATTAAATCTCCAATTTTATTAATAATTGTTTCACTGTGAGTTTCAATAATAAATCGGAAATTACGATTAGCTAAACTACATATCGCTGAAATCAGCTTACTTTGTAGTTTTGGATGTAAATGAAGTTCGGGTTGTTCAATAATAATTGTGGTAGGGGATTTCAATAAATACAATTTTTTCCGTGGATTATAAGCAATAAACCAAAGTTGAGTTACAATAGGAAGGATTTGGCTATAACCGAATCCAGTATCAGATAGGTTATATCGATTCTGATCTCCATTTTTTCTAATATAAATAGATACATATCCTTTATTAATCCCATCGTAACCTATTTCATCTTTTTCTACTTGGAAGCCTAAAAATTCATTTGTCCATTCTTGAAATTGTTGAAACTTTATATTATCAAGATTATACAAAAAATCAACAAGATTCCTGCCACTAGAATCTACTTCTTCAATTGATAAATTTCTTAGCCTATAATATCTTTCAGCAGTAGCTCTGATAGGAGCAATATAAACAGATTTATTAAAATAGGACGTGATATAGTTATCAGAAATTTTTAAAATCATCTCTAAAAATTTAATCATTAGTATATCTTTATAAATTATTAACTCGTTTTCTGATAATTTCTTAACTTTTGTAATTTCAAACTCGTCATTATCACGGTTTACTTTAAATAACTTTTCCAAATCTCTTTTTATAATATCATGATATTCCCAAAAGGTCGGTATATCATCACTGTTTATTTCTTTAATTATGTCTCCTAATTCTTTTTCGAGAATCTCTTCTGAATCAAGTAGATTATTTAGTTGAAAAATACTATCTAATCTATGTATATATCCACTATCTGAAGTAAGTAATCCATATTCTCTATCACCTATATTTATTTTCTTACTTTGCACATCAATCGTTATGTCTTCATCCAATATAGAAATAGTTACTCTTGAAATTCTCTCTAATTCATTACTTTTATTTTTTTCTAAACAAATTGAAATAGTTGTTTTGTTGAATTTAGGTACTTTTTCAAAAAAGGATCGTTTGTTTAATTTGTAAAAACGAGCGTATTTTATTATTTCGTACCTAGGAACGTCAAATGAAAATGAAAATTCCATTTTGTCGTGTCCCTTTTGATTATTAACCGCTGTATCAAAATCACCAAAATCTACGTCGTTTTGATCATAACCACTCCAAAACAAAACACCTCGAATCTTTCTATTAATAGTTTGTTTTAATAAAGGAAAAAAACGTAAAAAAGTACTTTTACCCGAGCTATTAGACCCCAAAATAACATTTAATGGTTTAATTTCAATATCCCCAGTATCTACAAGACTTCTTAAATTCTTAAGTCTAATCGAATCCATATATCCGCTCCATTTCTTTTGTTCAGTTATAGAAATTAAATCACTTCCACACTACTTAACCAACTTCTTCATCTCATCAATACGTGCGACGGTCGCGTCGTATTTAGCTTGGTAGTCGGCTTGTTTGTTACGTTCTTTTTGGACGACTTCTGGCTTAGCATTGGCTACGAAGCGTTCGTTAGAGAGTTTATTACCGACCATGTCCAGTTCTTTTTGCCATTTAGCGAGTTCTTTGTCGAGACGAGCTAATTCTTCTTCGACATTGAGGAGGTCTGCTAGTGGCAAGTAGATTTCTGCTCCTGTGATGACGCTTGACATAGCGAGTTCAGGTGCAGGGATGTTTGATGCGATTTCCAAGTGTTCTGGATTTGTGAAGCGTTTGATGTAGTTGACATTGCTGTTAAAGAAGGCTTCCAAGTCGCTATCGCTCGTCTTAACAAGGATAGTGATTGGCTTGCTTGGTGCAACGTTTACTTCCGCGCGCGCATTACGAACAGCACGAATCAAGTCTTTGAGACTTTCTACACCAGTGTGAGCTGCAAGGTCTTCAAAGGCTGGGTTAACAGTAGGGTATTCTGCTGTAACGATAGAGCCTTCTGAGATTTGTCCGAAAATTTCCTCTGTCACGAATGGCATGATTGGGTGAAGGAGACGAAGGATCTTGTCCAAAGTGTAAAGGAGAACAGAACGTGTGATGACTTTCTCTTCTTCGTTATCGCTATAAAGGACTTCCTTGGTCAACTCGACGTACCAGTCCGCAAACTCGTCCCAGATGAAGTTGTAGAGGATGTGGCCAGCGACACCAAACTCAAACTTATCAAAGTTTTCAGTGACTTTTCCGATAGTTTCATTGAGGTTGTGGAGAATCCAACGGTCTGTGACATTTCCAGCTTCCTTGTTGACAACTTTTTCCACATTAGCAGTTGCTTGCTCAAGGGTCAAGCCTTCATTGTTCATGAGGATGTAGCGCGAGATGTTCCAGATCTTGTTAATGAAGTTCCAAGAAGCATCCATTTTCTCGTAAGAGAAGCGCACGTCTTGACCTGGTGCAGAACCGTTTGAAAGGAACCAACGAAGGGCATCAGCACCGTATTTTTCGATAACATCCATTGGGTCAATTCCGTTGCCGAGAGATTTAGACATCTTGCGTCCTTGCTCGTCACGAATGAGACCGTGGATAAGGACGTTTTGGAATGGTTGACGGCCAGTGAATTCCAATGATTGGAAGATCATACGAGACACCCAGAAGAAGATGATATCGTAACCTGTTACCAAGGTTGAAGTTGGGAAGTAACGTTTGAAGTCTTCTGCTTCCACATCAGGCCAACCCATAGTTGAGAATGGCCAGAGGGCAGAACTGAACCAAGTATCCAAGACGTCTTCGTCCTGAGTCCATCCGTCGCCTTCAGGAGCTTCTTCACCGACGTACATTTCACCCTCAGCGTTGTACCAAGCAGGGATTTGGTGACCCCACCAGAGCTGACGAGAAATAACCCAATCGTGGACATTTTCCATCCATTGGAGGAAGGTATCGTTGAAACGAGGTGGGTAGAATTCTACCTTATCGTCTGTGTCTTGATTGGCAATAGCATTTTTGGCCAATTGGTCCATCTTAACGAACCATTGCGTTGACAAGCGTGGCTCAACCACGACACCTGTACGCTCTGAGTGACCAACACTATGGACACGTTTTTCGATTTTAATAAGGGCACCTATTTCTTCCAACTTGGCAACGACTGCCTTACGAGCTTCGAAACGGTCCATACCAGCAAATTCGAAAGCCAAGTCGTTCATGGTTCCGTCATCGTTCATGACGTTAACTTGTGGCAAGTTATGGCGTTGACCAACCAAGAAGTCGTTTGGATCGTGGGCAGGCGTGATTTTCACGACACCTGTACCAAACTCAGGATCTGCGTGCTCATCACCAACGATTGGGATCAATTTATTAGCGATTGGAAGGACGACGTTTTTACCGATCAAGTCCTTATAGCGGGGGTCTTCTGGATTGACAGCAACGGCAACGTCCCCAAACATGGTCTCAGGACGAGTGGTTGCCACTTCAAGGGCGCGGGAACCGTCTTCTAGCATGTAGTTCATGTGGTAGAAGGCACCTTCGACATCCTTATGAATCACCTCAATATCAGAAAGGGCTGTGCGAGCTGCTGGGTCCCAGTTGATGATAAACTCACCACGGTAGATCCAACCTTTCTTGTAAAGGTCCACAAAGACCTTGCGAACGGCTTTTGACAAGCCTTCGTCAAGAGTGAAACGTTCGCGAGAGTAGTCTACAGAGAGGCCCATCTTGCCCCATTGTTCCTTGATGGTAGTGGCATATTCGTCTTTCCATTCCCAGACTTTGTCGAGGAATTTTTCACGCCCGAGGTCGTAACGACTAATGCCCTCACCACGCAAGCGCTCCTCAACCTTAGCTTGAGTAGCAATCCCCGCGTGGTCCATCCCTGGAAGCCAAAGCGTATCAAAACCTTGCATACGTTTTTGACGGATGATGATATCTTGCAAAGTTGTATCCCAAGCGTGACCAAGGTGGAGTTTCCCAGTTACGTTTGGTGGTGGAATGACGATAGAGTACGGCTTAGCCTTTTGATCGCCTGAAGGCTTGAAAACATCTTCGTCAAGCCATTTTTGGTAACGACCAGCCTCAACCTCGGCTGGATTGTATTTAGGTGAAAGTTCTTTAGACATGTGTTTGTCCTTTCTCTATTGTTTTCATTTTTTCTTGAATCTGCTTTGCGACTTCCTCTGCAGACAGATTCGTATTATCAATTTTCAGGTAGTGGTGAAGACCACTCGGTTGCTTTTGAGAATTAAGTTGATCTGTTTTATCAGTCTCTAAAATTTCTCTTTCAGATACCTCAAAATTCCGTTTCAAGGGTTTGTATTTCAACCGATTCTCCGTCCGATTGCGACGTAAGCGCTCCTCAAGAGACGTTTCTAATTCAACAAAGAGAATCTCTTGATGATACTCATTTAATAAATCTTGAATATCCTTCAAATACATCAGATGATATTGATTTGAAAAATCAGTTACACCTGTTAAAATCACCGACCGATGATGCCTGGCGCTTGTTCCAAGAAAAGAAAAGTTAACGCTACGAACAAATTCCCACATTTCTTCCGTAAAATCCTGATAGATTTCGAGTGCGAAATCAATTGGTTGATGGTTGAAAAAGAGAGTCGCACCGGTGAGTTTCGAAAGTTCCTGACCAATGGTCATTTTCCCTGCAGCTGGAGCTCCAATGATGAAAACATGCATCAATCCACCTCCCACTCACTCTTCAGCAAGCCATATCTCAAATCATCACAGCGGTTGCCTTGAGCATCTTTGCGGTCTCTTATGCGAGCTTCAAGGGTGAAACCAAGTTTCTCAGCAACTCGTTGACTTTGAAGGTTGTAACCAAAGCAAGACAATTCAATCTTGTGAAGACCCATTTCTTTAAAGCCTAAGTCAATCAAGGCTCGCGTTGCTTCTGGCACATAGCCTCGCCCCCAATAGTCTGGGTGCAAGGTATAGCCAATCTCCAGTACATCGTCTTCATGGCGATGGTTGAAATCAACTGAGCCAATAACTTTATCAGTCCCTTTGACCACAATTCCATAGCCTGCTGGGAGATTGTCCTTTTCATTGTGCTTGGGAAGGATATGTTCCAGATAATAAATCTCATCTTCCAAGGTCTTGACGGGTGGGAAACCTGCTGGGTAAGAAACTTCTGGGAGACTAGCGTAGGCATGGATATCCTCAGCATCCGCCACTGTACGGACTCGTAAGACTAGACGCTCCGTTTCGATTCGTTCTGGCAGTTCAGCTCTTGTCATTCTTCTGCCTCGCTTTCTTAATAAAGCTTCCCATGGGATCAACTCGGTTATCTAGATAACGGTAAACGCGCTGATGACCGTCCCCCATAAAGTAAGTCGGTGCAAAACGGTCATTTTTAAAATGTCCCTTGTCATCTAAGAGTTCTGGGTCAGCCAGACGGTCTATAATCTTGGCAAAGATATGACAGATGCCATCTTCTTCGATAATCCGATCAACCTGGCAATCCAAAACGACTGGACAAGCCTCCAAAATCGGTGCCTGAGTTCGTTCAGAAATCTCATAGTCAAGGCCCAGGTGTTTCAATTTCTCCCGATGGCTGATAAAGCCAGCCTGCTCCATCTTAAGCATGAGGTTTTCGTCAGGGATGTTCACAGTGAACTTCTGATAATGCTTAATCTGGTCAGCCGCATTTTCCTCAGCACCAACCCCGATGACGAGCCAATCGCCTAGACTATAGGAGGAACTGCAGGTCGTGATATTGTGTCCAAAGTTCTGGTCCTGATACCCCAAAATGAAGATTGGAAAACCAAAGTAGAGCTTACTTGTTTTAAAAGATTGTTTCATGACAACCTCCTTTTACTAGGTCGCAACAAAAAAATCGCCCCTGTCATTAATCTGACAGGGACGAATATTTTTTTATCCGCGGTACCACCCAATTTCGGGCAGATGCCCGCAACTCTCGTCTTTAAAACAAAAAGACATTTATATTTCATTTTTTAATTTCATCCATTAGCAACCAGTTTTGATACATTTGTGGACTTCTCAGCACCGCCACTTTCTGTAAAATGTGGGACTCAAAACACCTCTAATGGCTATATTTTAACAAGTTTTTGACGGAAAAGCAAGGAACAAGAAAGATTACTTGAACTTGATGCCGTTCTCTTTTAATTTCTTGATTGTAGCTGGACCGATTCCTTTCAAAGCAAGGAGTTCTTTTTCTGTCCAGTTTTTGAAGTCAGCAGCAGACTTGATTCCTTCATCGTAGAAAGTCTTGGCACGGTCGACTGAAAGTCCACCTAGGTTGGCTGCGAATTCTTCTACTGAGCTTGTAACCTTTTGAGCTTGTTCTTTAGTTGCTTCTACAGTTTTTTCAACTTGCTTAGAAACAGCTTTACCAGCGTTGTTTGCGGCTTTTTCAGCGTGTTTCACAACTTTTTTTGTTTCTTCGACAACCTTGTTTACAGCGTTTGAAAGTGCGCCTGAGCGACGAAGGCTGTTTCTCAATTGTTTTTTACGTTGTAGTTTTTTTGACATGATAAGATCCTTTCAATAAAAAACCCCTGTGACTGAACAAGGATAAATCTTTATGTTTTATTGTATCAACTTTCTTTGGGAAATGCAAGGCTTGTCAGTTTAGAAAGATAGGAAATCTATAGGAAATTCCGCCTTAGAATAAGAAAAGATGATAGAAGAAATGCGAAAAATATGGTATAATGAAACGATAGATTTTTGAATAGGAATACAATCATGTTTGGATTTTTAAAAAAAGATAAAGTTACAGAAACACCAGCGGTGGTGCCAGCACATATCGGAGTTATCATGGACGGGAATGGTCGTTGGGCTAAAAAACGCATGCAGCCACGTGTCTTTGGGCATAAGGCTGGGATGGATGCTCTGAGAACAGTAGCCATTGCTGCTAGTGATATGGGTGTCAAGGCTATGACTGTCTATGCCTTCTCGACTGAAAATTGGACACGTCCAGACCAGGAAGTCAAGTTTATCATGAACTTGCCTGTTGAATTTTATGATAAGTATGTCCCCGAATTGCACCAAAAGAACATGAAGATCCAAATGATTGGGGAAACCGATCGCTTGCCAAAACAAACTTTTGAAGCTTTGAAAAAGGCGGAAGAGTTGACCAAGTTAAACACAGGTTTGATTCTTAACTTTGCCCTTAATTACGGTGGACGAGCTGAGATTACACAAGCGGTCAAGTTGATTGCACAGGATGTTTTGGATGCCAAGGTGAATCCAGGCGATATTACAGAAGAGTTGATTGGGGAATACCTCTTTACAGGGCATTTGCCTAAGGTCTTGCGTGATCCGGACTTAATCATTCGAACGAGTGGGGAGCTTCGCTTGAGCAATTTCTTGCCTTGGCAAGCAGCTTATAGTGAACTTTATTTCACAGATGTTTTGTGGCCTGACTTTGATGAGGAAGCTTTGAAAGAAGCTATTGCAGAGTATAATCGCCGCAATCGTCGATTTGGAGGAGTTTAGGAAAAGTTATGAAAAAGGATTTATTAAAGAGAACTATATTTGCCGCTCTGGCCTTAGCAATCTTTATCCCGCTCTTGGTGATTGGTGGGCTTTGGTTACAGATTGCTATGGGACTTCTAGCCATGCTAGGGGTTCATGAGTTGCTTCAGATGAAAGGGTTAAATACCATGACCCCTGAGGGTTTGCTGACCTTGTTAGCGACTTTTGCACTGACAATCCCCCTAGAAAACTACTTGACATTTTTACCTGTAGATGGGAATGTTGTCGCATATGGTGTTGTGATTTTTATCATGTTAGGTTGCACTGTTTTTAGCAAGAATTACACCATTGAAGATGCTGTATACCCAATCGCTATGAGTTTCTATGTTGGTTTTGGATTCAATGCTTTAGTGGATGCTCGAATCGCAGGTTTGGATAAAGCCCTCTTGGCCCTCTGTATCGTATGGGCCACTGATAGTGGTGCTTACTTGGTCGGAATGAATTTCGGTAAGAGAAGATTGGCTCCGAGAGTCTCTCCGAACAAATCAATCGAGGGAGCCTTTGGTGGGATTTTAGCTGCCATGCTTGTCACTCTTATCTTTATGTTAGTGGATAGTACGGTTGCCCTTCCTTACGGCATTTACAAAATGACGCTCTTTGCAATTTTCTTTAGTATTGCAGGGCAATTGGGTGACTTGATTGAAAGTGCTATGAAACGCCATTTTGGTGTCAAGGATTCGGGGAAATTTATCCCAGGACATGGTGGGGTGCTGGATCGCTTTGACTCTATGTTGGCTGTTTTCCCTATTATGCACCTCTTTGGCTTATTTTAAGGAAAGGTGAACAAATATTAAATGTTAGGATTATTAACCTTTATCCTTGTTTTTGGAATTATCGTGGTGGTTCACGAGTTCGGCCATTTCTACTTTGCTAAGAAGTCTGGAATTCTGGTTCGTGAATTTGCCATTGGTATGGGTCCGAAGATTTTTGCCCATATCGGGAAAGACGGGACTGCTTACACGATTCGTCTCCTACCGCTTGGTGGTTATGTCCGCATGGCAGGTTGGGGTGAGGATACCACAGAGATTAAGACAGGAACTCCTGTTAGTTTGACCTTGGCCGAAGATGGTAAGGTGAAGCGCATCAATCTTTCTGGTAAGAAGGTCGACCAAACGGCTCTTCCTATGCAGGTAACCCAGTTTGACTTTGAGGATAAACTCTTTATCACAGGTCTGGTTTTGGAAGAGGAAAAAACTTTCTCTGTAGACCATGATGCAACGATTGTAGAAGCTGATGGGACGGAAGTTCGTATCGCTCCGCTAGATGTTCAATATCAGAATGCGACTGTCTGGGGCAAGTTGATTACCAACTTTGCTGGTCCTATGAATAACTTTATTCTAGGAGTTATCGTTTTTTGGATTCTGATTTTCATGCAGGGTGGCGTTCGAGATACGCAAAGCAATAACTTTAGTATCATCCCTGATAGCGCGATTGCTAAGGCCGGTGTTGAAAATACAGCCCAAATCACTAAAGTCGGTTCACACGAAATTAGTAACTGGCAAGACTTGATTCAGGCAGTTGAGACAGAGACCAAAGATAAAACAGCGCCTGTATTGGATGTAACAGTCTCTGAAAATGGAACTGAAAAACAAGTTAGTGTGACCCCTGAGGAAAACCAAGGTCGCTATATTTTAGGTGTTCAACCGAGACTCAAATCAGATATCTGGTCTATGTTTGTAGGTGGATTCACCTCTGCTGCTGATTCAGCCTTGCGCATTCTCAACGCCTTGAAGAGCTTGATTTTCCAGCCTGACTTGAATAAATTGGGTGGACCTGTTGCTATCTTTAAGGCAAGTAGTGATGCTGCTAAAAATGGTCTTGAGAATGTCTTGTTCTTCTTGGCTATGATTTCCATCAATATCGGGATTTTCAACTTGATTCCTATCCCGGCACTAGACGGTGGAAAAATCGTGCTCAACATCATCGAAGCCATTCGCCGTAAACCGCTGAAACAAGAAATTGAAACCTATGTGACTCTAGTTGGAGTTGTGATTATGGTTGTCTTGATGATCGCCGTGACTTGGAACGACATCATGCGTACCTTCTTTTAAGAATTAGAGGAAAAATATGAAACAAAGTAAAATGCTTATTCCAACGCTTCGCGAAATGCCAAGCGATGCTCAAGTTATCAGCCACGCCCTTATGTTGCGTGCTGGTTATGTTCGCCAAGTATCAGCAGGTGTTTATTCTTACCTACCACTTGCTAACCGTGTTATCGAAAAAGCCAAGAACATTATGCGCCAAGAGTTTGACAAGATGGGTGCTGTTGAAATGTTGGCCCCAGCCCTTCTCAGTGCGGACCTTTGGCGTGAATCAGGACGTTATGAGACCTACGGTGAAGATTTGTATAAATTGAAAAATCGTGAGAAGTCAGACTTCATCTTGGGTCCAACTCACGAAGAAACTTTTACAGCTATTGTCCGCGATTCTGTTAAATCTTACAAGCAATTACCACTGAACTTGTACCAAATCCAGCCTAAGTACCGTGATGAAAAACGTCCACGTAATGGACTTCTCCGTACGCGTGAATTTATCATGAAAGATGGTTATAGCTTCCACGCTAATTATGATAGTTTAGATGTTACTTATGATGAGTACAAGGCAGCCTACGAACGTATTTTCACTCGTAGTGGCTTAGACTTTAAAGCAATCATCGGTGACGGTGGAGCCATGGGTGGTAAGGATAGCCAAGAGTTTATGGCCATTACACCTGCTCGTACAGACCTTGACCGCTGGGTCGTTTTGGATAAGTCTGTTGCATCATTTGACGAGATTCCTGTAGATGTACAGAAAGAAATCAAGGCAGAATTGCTCAAATGGATGGTTTCTGGTGAAGATACTATTGCCTACTCAAGTGAGTCAAGCTATGCAGCTAACTTGGAAATGGCAACAAACGCCTACAAACCAAGCAACCGTGTTGTGACTGAAGACCAAGTAGCACGTGTGGAAACACCAGGTGTCAAATCGATTGATGAAGTTGCTGCTTTCTTGAATGTCTCTGAAGAGCAAACAATCAAGACCTTGGTTTATATCGCAGACGAGGAGCCAGTTGTTGCCCTACTCGTTGGCAATGACCAACTCAATGAAGTCAAATTGAAAAACTACCTTGGTGCAGACTTCTTAGAACCTGCAACCGAAGCGGAAGTGAAAGAATTATTGGGAGCGGACTTTGGTTCACTTGGCCCAGTCAATCTTCCAGAAAATGTCAAGATTATCGCAGACCGCAAGGTGCAGGATAGTCGCAATGCTGTTGTAGGTGCTAACGAAGATGGTTACCACTTAACTGGTGTGAACCCTGGTCGTGACTTCACTGCTGAGTATGTTGATATCCGTGAAGTTCGTGAGGGTGAAATCTCTCCAGATGGACAAGGTGTGCTCAACTTTGCACGTGGTATCGAGATTGGTCACATTTTCAAACTTGGGACTCGCTACTCAGCAAGTATGGGGGCAGATGTCTTGGATGAAAATGGTCGTGCTGTGCCAATCATCATGGGTTGCTATGGTATCGGTGTCAGCCGTCTCCTTTCAGCAGTCATGGAACAACACGCTCGCCTCTTTGTTAACAAGACTCCAAAAGGTGAATATCGTTACGCTTGGGGAATCAATTTCCCTAAAGAATTGGCGCCATTTGATGTGCACTTGATTCCAGTTAATGTCAAGGATGAAGAAAGTCTTGCATTGACAAATCGTATCGAAGAAGCTTTGGTCAATAAAGGCTACGAAGTCTTGACAGATGACCGTAATGAACGTGTCGGTGTTAAATTCAGTGACAGCGACTTGATTGGTCTTCCAATCCGCATCACTGTTGGTAAGAAAGCAGCTGACGGGATTGTAGAAGTCAAGATTAAGGCGACAGGAGATACAATCGAAGTTCACGCAGATAACTTGCTTGAAACCCTTGAAATCCTAACAAATAAATAAAATCTATAATCAGAAGAAAAACAAGACAAAAATGTAACTAGTTTTTGCCTTGTTTTTTCTTTATAATGAGAGAAAGTAAACATTAAAATCGTAAAAAGAGGTAGAGCTATGCTAAAATTTCCAAAGGATTTTGTCTGGGGTTCCTCAACTTCTGGGCCACAGACAGAAGGGCGAGTTCCTGGTGACGGAAAGGGAGATAATCTTTGGGATTATTGGTTTCAAGTGGAACCAAATCGCTACTACAATGGGATTGGACCAGACAAGACATCGACCTTCTATGAAAACTGGGAAAAGGATATCGAACTTTTGTTAGAAACAGGTCATACAGCCTTTCGGACCTCTATCCAGTGGTCTCGTATTTTCCCACAAGGCCGTGGGGAAGTCAATCCTCAAGGTGTGGCGTTCTACCGTCAGGTCTTTGAAGCTATTAAGGCCAAGGGAATCCTTCTCTTAGTCAATCTTTATCACTTTGATCTGCCTTTTGCCCTTCAAGAGGATGGAGATGGTTGGGAAAATAAGGCAACCATCAAGGCTTATGAAGACTATGCGCGTTTCTGTTTTGAAACTTATGGAGACTTGGTAGACCAATGGATTACCTTCAATGAGCCTATCGTTCCTGTAGAGTTTGGCTATTTCTATGATGCCCATTATCCTCATAAGGTAGATGCCAAAGCTGCCGTTAAGGTTGCCTACCACACACAACTAGCCAGCACTCTTGCGGTCAAAGCTTGCCATGAGGTTTTGCCTGATTCTAAGATTGGAATTGTCCTCAACTTGACACCAGCTTATCCACGTAGTCAGCATCCTGCGGATGTCAAAGCTGCTCGCATTGCTGATCTCTTCCAGGCTCAATCTTTCCTAGATCCATCTGTCTTGGGAACTTATCCAGAAGAATTAGTGGAAATTTTAGCTGAGCATGATTTGCTGCCAGATTCTACAGATGAGGAGTTGGAGCTTATTCGTGAGCACACAGTAGATTTCCTTGGAGTCAACTACTACCAACCCTTGCGTGTCATGGCGCCACGTTTTGCTAAGCATCTTAACAGCCCGCTCTTGCCGGAGCATTTCTATGAGCCTTACGTCATGCCCGGTCGTAAGATCAATCCACACCGTGGTTGGGAAATCTACGAGCAAGGAATTTATGACATTGCCCAAAACATCAAGGAAAACTATGGCAATATCGAGTGGATGTTGACAGAGAATGGGATGGGCGTTGAAGGTGAAGATAAATTCCGCGAAAATAGTATGATTCAGGATGATTACCGTATTGACTTTGTCAAAGGTCACCTTCGTGAGCTTCATCGTGCCATTGAAGATGGTGCTAACTGCAAAGGCTACTTGATTTGGACCTTTATCGACTGCTGGTCATGGCTCAATAGTTACAAAAACCGTTATGGTTTGGTCGAGCTTGACTTAGAAACACAAGAACGTCGCTTGAAAAAATCAGGCCACTGGTTCAAAGAACTCAGTGACAATAATGGATTTTAAGCTACTTTTCAAATAGATTCAAAAAACCATTGGAAATAAAGCTCTCTGAGAGAGTTTCCAATGGTTTTTCTTGTTCTTAGAATAGTCCGATAAAAAGTAGTAGAGCTGATAAAGCAATAAAGGCTAGGGTTGCTAGACCACGTTGGCCTGGGCTGTAAATCTTTCGTTCTCCTCGAACTGGGAAGACGATAGCCAGTAATGCACCCCCGACAGCACCCCCGACATGCCCAGCAAGGCTAATACCAGGCATTAAAATAGTACCTACTAGGTTGATGACTAAGAGGGAGAGGTAGGATTGACCAAGTTGTTGGAGATAGGGATTGCGTGAAGCATATCGGAGAACAACAATTGAGGCAAACATACCGTAGAGGGCAGTTGAAGCACCTGCAGTAATAGCATCAGGGCTAAAAACTAGGACAAAGAGATTCCCCATCATCCCTGATAAGAGGTAGATAAAGAAAAACTGCTTGGACCCAAAGATTTGCTCCATCTGACGTCCCAAAAAATAGAGGGATAGCATATTGACTAAAAAATGCTCTAAGCCAATATGGACAAAGGTTGCGGAGAATAAACGCCAGACTTGCTCAGGCATGGCTTTGATAGCAGGGGGATACACAGCTCCGAATTGATACAAGGTGGCTGCGCTGGTATAGTTGAAACCGCTGGTTAGAAACATGAGTATGAAAACCAGGGTTGTCACGAGTAGAAAGAAGCTCGTGACAGGATAACGACGATCAAAAATTTCTTTCATAGATGAGTACCTCCTTAACAGGAATATCGTAGTGCTCAGGTTGAAAATTCTGAATCTGACATGGATAAATCGTACTAATAGTATGACCTGGGAAACGCTCTAAGTAGCGGTCGTAATAGCCACCTCCATAGCCAACCCGATAGCCAGAAGTGTTGAAAGCTAAACCAGGAACATGAATCAGGTCAATTTGAGAGGGTTCAAGGATTGTGAAGTCTCCTTGAGGTTCAAGAAGTCCAAAAGAATTTCTTTCGAGTTTCTCTGGTTCATATAGAACAAAGTCCATTTTCCCATGTGGATAGGTTTTTGGAATGAGGAGTGTCTTCCCATCTTTTTGAGCTTGTTCAATGAGTCTAGCTGTCTGAAATTCATGAGGAAAAGACAGGTAAGTGGCGATGGTCTTTGCTTCCTTGTAGAAGGGATGTAGAAGTAGTTGCTCAGTCAACCAAGCGTCCATGACTTCCTTTTCTTCGGCTGATTGAGATTTGAGTTCTTGCAAGACCTGCTTGCGTAGGGATTTTTTCATTGTTTACTCCGCAGCTTTCTTTGCTAAAAAGCTTGATACAGCCTCGACACCGACAGCCAGAGCTTCTTCCTTAGGACTCATCTGTGGATGGTGAAGAGCATGGGGACTATCAATTCCAAGCCAGAACATGACTCCAGGAACCTTTGATAGAAGATAACCAAAGTCTTCTCCTGTCATGGCAGGTTCGATGTCGATTAGTTCAATTCCCTCTTTTTCATCAAAGAAGGTCATCAATTCTCGAGCTAATTCAGGGTTGTTTTCGACAGGTAGGTAACCTCCCTGTTTGAGTTCAACTTCCACATCCATATCAAAAGCAGCTGCGACACCTTCAGCGATGGCTTTGACACGTTTTTGAACCAAGAGGCTCATGCTATGTGTGAGGGCTCGAATGGTTCCATGCAAGAAAGCTGAATCAGCGATGACATTATTGGTTGTACCAGCTTGAAAGACACCGAAAGTGACGACAGCTCCCTCGATAGGATCAACATTACGGCTGACAACCGACTGAACTTGAGTGACAAAATAGCTAGCTGCAACCAGAGCGTCGTTTGCTTGATGTGGAAAGGCAGCGTGACCACCTTTACCCTTGAAACGAATCTTGACTTCGCAAGTTCCTGCAAAGAGTGTATGGGTATTGGTCGCAATCTGTCCAACTTTTAGGTCTGGACGAACATGAAGCCCATAGAATTGGTCAGGCAACCAGTCACCAAAGGCCCCATCTTCATACATGAGCATGCCACCTGCTTCATTTTCCTCGGCAGGTTGGAAGAGAAAGAGGAGATTGTTTTTAGGTTGGTTTTCTAGAGCACGTTCGAGACTTCCTAGGGCAATGGTCATGTGAAAATCATGTCCACAAGCATGCATACGGTCTGGGTGCTGAGAGGCAAAGGCAAGACCTGTTTGTTCAACGATTGGGAGTCCGTCGATATCTGTTCGCCAACCGATGGTACGTTCTGGCTGACTTCCCTGTAAATAAACTAAAATACCTGTTTGCCAAGTACGAATCTGAACAAAATCCTTACTAGCTGTTAATTTCTCAATGACATTAAGCAAATAAGCTTGAGTCTTGACTTCTTCTAAACCGATCTCAGGAATTTGGTGAAGATCGCGTCGAGTTTGAATCAAATCTAACATATCTAATTTCTTTCTACTGATACGATAAAGAGGCTGGAAAAGTTTTCCGCCTCTGTCACTAATTACAAGGTACGAAGCGCATCCTCTAGCGCTGTTTTTTGCTGGGTTTGGCTATCGATTTCTTTGATGATACGAGCCGGAACACCTGCCACCACAACATTTTCTGGAACATCTTGAGTGACGATGGCACCTGCAGCGACAACAGAACCGCTACCGATTTGAACACCTTCGATAACCACAGCGTTAGCACCGATGAGTACATTATCACCGACACGGACAGGCTCTGCACTAGCTGGTTCGATAACACCTGCAAGGACAGCTCCCGCACCCACGTGACTATTTTTACCGACAATAGCACGTCCACCTAGAATAGCACCCATGTCAATCATAGTGCCAGCACCGATTTCAGCACCAATATTAATGACGGCCCCCATCATGATAACAGCGTTGTCGCCAATCTCAACCTGGTCACGGATGATAGCGCCTGGCTCGATACGAGCATTGATGTCGCGTTTATCAAGAAGAGGTACAGCTGAGTTGCGAGCGTCTTGCTCAACAACATAATCTTTATTTTCTGTTAGTCCTTCAAGAAGAGGTGCGATATCCTTCCAGTCTCCAAAAAGAACATTTCCAAGTTTGGTAACAGAAGCAGGGATAGCTCCGGCAAGTTGCCCCTCAAAGGTTACTTTTACGCTGGTCTTTTTCTCAGCATTGGCGATAAATTGGATAATTTCTTGTGCATTCATTTTTGTAGCAGTCATAGATGTCTCCTCACTCTTTGTAATGCTTACTATTCTACCAAAAAAGGCTTCAAAATTGAAGCCTTAAGTGTTAAAAGAAGATTCTTTCAGTTTGTCCTTTGATTCTTCGATGGACAAGAAGATCATGGGAATAATAATCAAAATCATAGCTAATAGCAGGTAGCCGTCCAAGACCAGACCTAGAAATAGAACGCTTAAAATAGCAGAGGATAGCGGTTCACTTGCACTAACCACTGACACCACCAATGGGGATACCAGCGAGACAGCCTTCATGGATAGGAAAAAGGCAAAAGCTGTTCCCAGAAAGGCAATGGTCAAACAAATCAAGATGCTCACCCAATCCAGCTGAAAGCTAATTCTATATACAGGATAGAGAAAATTACTAAAGAGTCCAGCCAGCATCATTCCCCAACCAACAGTGGGAACAAAACCATATTTTCGAGCAAATGGCTGGGGCAAGATGACATTAAACATGACGCCCAGCGCACTGAGAAGTCCAGTTAATAAAGCGATAGGAGTGATGGATAACTTAGAGAGATCGCCTTTGGTAGCCATCAAAAAGACCCCAAGCATAGCAGTTAAAACATAGAAGATTGCTTTTTTAGAAGCTTTTTTCTTGTAGATGATACGGTTGTATATGAGAATGAAGACAGGACTGATAAATTGTAGGATGCTTGCAGTTGTCGCATTAGAGTATTCTACACAGAGATAAAAGAAATACTGAACGGAGAAGATACCTAAGATGGCATAAGCCAGAAAAGGCAGGTAGTTTTTGCGCTTTCTCCAGATATCGAATAGCTGTGAGCGAAACTTAAAGCTAGACAAGATGAGCACGAAACCACCTGCAAGGCTTAGTCGCATGGAAGTAATCCAGCCGGATGATACTTGATAATGCGTAAAGAAGAATTCTCCTAAAATGCCACAAATACCCCATATTAATCCAGATAGGAGGGAGTAAATGGTTCCCTTAAAAATATTCTTTTGATACTGATTCATATAGAAAGGTTAGCGTTGTAGTCTATTTGACGAAGAGTCGTTACTTCCGTTGGTAATATTATTGTTATTATTACCATTATTATTGTTGTTATTATTATTGCTATTATTATTTCGGTTATTGTTATTATTGCTATTGTTGTTTGAGTT
Source organism: Streptococcus infantis (assembly GCF_019929665.1). GTDB lineage: Bacteria > Bacillota > Bacilli > Lactobacillales > Streptococcaceae > Streptococcus > Streptococcus infantis_H. The sequence goes on from NZ_JAHZPZ010000003.1 coordinate 116,640, forward strand.
ATTATTGTTGGAATTAGATGATTTTGGTAGACTTCCCAAAATAGTATTCCAAGCATTTTGGTAATCAGAGTCACTTCCACCAATAGCAAATTTATAAGTAGTAGTTGGAGCGCCAGTTTGGTTAGCCCAGTAACTTGTTACCATTTCTCCAGTTACTTCAATTTCTCTACCGTTAATAGTAACCTTACCTGGTTTCTGACCAGTCGATCTAAGGACTTGAGAAGAAGTGACACTTGAGTCAAGGCTAAATCGTTCAGAACCCCAAACAGAAGGAGAAGCTTGCTGAATAGCATTGACCAGATAAGCCATGTATTTGGCGTTGCGGTAGTGACCTGCACCCTTACCAAGAGGTCTGTTGTCATCGTGGCCAAGCCAACCGCCAAGGGTCAATCTTGGAGTTGAAAGCATAAGCCACATGTCACCATCTTCATTGGTTGTACCAGTTTTACCAATCCAGTCAGCACCCGCTAAACTTGGGTTGATAGCAGCAAGATCGCTCTGGAAGCTTGAAGTGATTCGTGACGAAATAACATCTCTCAATAAGCTCTGCATAATAGTTGCAGTCGCTTTAGAGTAGACCTGTACAGGTTCATCTTTGTGCTCATAGATAACCTCACCACTAGTTTTTTCGATTTTCGAAATCATGAATTTTTTATGATAAACACCGTTGTTGGCTAAGGTTTGGTATCCGTTTGTATGTTGAGCTACAGTAACATCGATTCCTCCACCCATAGGCAAACTTTCAATGTCGTATTCCGGGATTTCATAGCCCATTTTTTCCATGTAAGAGCGAACATTAACACCCTTTTCACGGAGTGTGCGATAAGTCCAGTAGGCTGGGATGTTCCACGAATAATTGAGGGCTTCTTTCAAGCTCATCATGGCTGTACCAGGGCTATTGACATACATGATTGGGTTTCCGTTTGAGAAGTTAGTTGGATAGTTAGATAGGACACTTGCACTTCCCATCAAACCTTGGTCAATGGCAATACTGTAGGCCAGGATTGGTTTAGTAGTTGAGGCAGGAGAACGTTTAGTATTAAAGGCGTGGTTGTTTTGGTTGCTTTGGTAATCACGACCGCCGACAAATCCTAGGATAGCACCGGTTTGGTTATTCATCAGGACATTTCCGACTTCAGGTTGACCGGTATTATCATCAACTAGATAGCCATAGTTTGCGACCGCATCTTGCATGGCAGTATGGATAGCTTTGTCGATTGTAGTTGTGATACGATAACCACCATTTTGAATCTCTTTTTCAGCTAATTCACGATAAGATTTTTGGATAGACTCGTTTTTGAGTTCTTGGGCAGAGACGTTGTCTTTTTGTACCAAGTAGTCATACATGAGATTAGTTGCTTCATCGAGAGCAGTAAAGTAGAGATAGCCCCTAGAAGTTACGTCTACACTTTCAGCTGGTAAGAAATCTTGTTTGATGTCGTATGCTTTATAGGTTTCGTAATCTTCCTGACTGAGGACCCCCGTTCTGTACATATTGTAAAGAACATCTTTGGAACGTTTGATACCAAGTGCCATATCTTCTTCACTCTTCATTTCTCCCGTAGATTCATAAGGTGAGTAAGAGATGGGACTTTGTGGCAAGCCAGCTATGAAGGCTGCTTGAGGTATCGTTAGTTGATTGGCGTCAACACCGAAAATACCCTTGGCAGCTTGTTGAGCTCCTGCGATATTTTGCCCTTTATTGTTACGACCAAATGGAGCGACATTGAGATAGGTTGTCAAGATTTCATCCTTGCTCATTGCTCTCTCTAAAGCCAAGGCATCCACGATTTCAGTAGCTTTACGAGCTAGTGTAGGAGCGTCACCAACCACTTGTTGCTTGATGAGCTGCTGTGTTAGTGTAGAACCTCCACTAGAAGAACCAAGTCCGATAAAGTTCCCGAGGCTGGCACGAATAACCGCTTTAGGAACGACTCCATTGTGTTCGGCAAAATGTTCATCCTCAGTCGCAACGATAGCTTGTTTGAGATTTTCTGAAATAGCATCTGATGCGACAGAAGTCCGAAGGAGGTCACTTTCGATAGCACCAATCATGGACCCGTCAGCATAGCGAATCTCAGAAATGGATGGAATATCGTTCACTTGTTTGACTAAATCTTCTGTTTTAGGAACGGTCACCTTGTCAAATAGAGATACAGCATAACCGAAAACAACCCCAGTACCTAAAAGTCCACCAAGAAAGGCGATGATGAATAGGGTATTAAAGGTTGCCTTGATTCCTAGTAAGATATTGGCAAAGATAGTCCAAATATTCGTTTTGGTTTGCTTTTTCTTTTTAGAATTTTTAGGACCTTTTTTTCCTAGATGTATATTTTTTAGTTTTGTTTTAAGGGACTCCAGTAAGGCCAGTCCTTTTTCTTTCATAGATAATAATTTATTCTTCATTTCTTTCCTCACTCCTTATTATTATACCATAAAAGCAATGATTGCAAGAAATTAGGCTTGGACTAGCTTTGGAGGTGTTTAGGCAACAAAAAAACCAGGTATTTTCAACCTGGTTTAAGGGATTATTTTTCTCCTGAGAGTTCTTTCCCAAGGTTAATCAAGTAAGTTTTCAAGTCATCTTTGACTTGAGGATGTCTAAGTGCGTAGTCGATTGAAGTTTTCATAAAGCCAAACTTGTCTCCAACATCATAACGAGCACCCTTGAATTCACGAGCAAATACTCGTTGGGTTTTGTTGAGGGTATCAATAGCGTCTGTTAGCTGGATTTCATTTCCGGCACCAGGTTTTTGATTTTCAAGAATATCAAAAATCTCTGGTGTGAGGAGATAACGACCGATGATAGCTAAATCACTTGGTGCGTCTTCAGGCGCTGGTTTTTCAACAAAGGTTTCAACACTGTAAAGTCCATCTTTTCCTTCGCCTTGAGGTGCGATAACACCATAGGCAGAAACTTCTTCGTGTGGTACAGGCATTACAGCGATGGTAGAAGCATGAGTCTCTTCGTAATCATTCATGAGTTGCTTGGTCAATGGGACAGCACTGTCATCAGTGATATCCATGAGGTCATCTCCAAGCATAACCACAAATGGTTCGTTTCCGACGAAAGCTTTGGCTTGTAAAACTGCATCTCCGAGTCCGCGTGGATGTGTTTGACGGATGAAGTGAAGGCGCATGCCGGTTGTTTCATCAACTAATCTTAGGAGATCAGTTTTTCCTTTTTCTTTGAGGTTGTATTCTAGTTCAAAGTTTGAATCAAAATGGTCTTCGATAGAACGTTTTGATTTCCCTGTTACAACAAGAATGTCCTCAATTCCAGACTTGAGAGCTTCTTCAACGATGAACTGGATTGTTGGCTTATCCACGATTGGCAACATTTCTTTGGCCAAGGCTTTGGTTGCTGGTAGGAAACGAGTTCCAAGTCCCGCAGCAGGGATAACAGCTTTTCTAACTTTTTGCTTCATGAGCTTCCTTTCTAACGGTGATTATGACCACTCGTTTTCTGCCTTGAACTCGTTACTCATGAGTTCAGAAACAGCATCCTTAATATTAACATTTTCATAAATAACTTGGTAGATAGCTTGGGTAATAGGCATATAGACTTCAAGTTCTTGCGCCAATTCGTAAGCCGCTTTGGTTGTTGAAATACCTTCGATGACCATTCCCATATTGGCTTCGATATCTGCCAAGGCTTCTCCACGCCCAAGAGCATCTCCAGCACGCCAGTTACGTGAGTGGACAGAAGTCCCTGTAACAATCAAATCCCCAACTCCAGAAAGACCACTGTAAGTTAATGGATTTGCTCCAAGTTTAACCCCTAGACGAGTGATTTCCGCAAGACCGCGCGTGATAATGGCAGCTTTAGCGTTGTCTCCAAATCCGAGTCCATGGAGGGCACCTGCACCAACAGCGATGATATTTTTAAGAGCACCAGCTGTTTCCACTCCGATCACATCTGTATTGGTATAAAGACGGAAGTAGTGGTTACTAAAGAGTGTCTGAACATACTGAGCAGTTTGTAAATCCTTGGAAGCGGCTGTAATTAAGGTAATATCACGGACGATTGTTTCTTCTGCGTGACTAGGACCAGATACAACCACAATTTCACTGCGGAATTCTTGAGGGATTTCTTCTTCAAGAATGGTCGAAAGACGTTTGTGACTATTTGGCTCGAGCCCTTTTGAAGCATGCATAATAACTACTTTATGGTCCAAAACAGCAGCTACTTGTTGAGCTACCAATCTTGTCACCTTAGTTGGAACTACGAACAAGACAGCGTCAACGCCCTTCAAGACTTCTGCTAAATCATGGTAGGCTACAATCTTTTCGTCTAATACAGTATCCTTAAAATAGCGTTTGTTGGTATGTTGTGTACTGATTTCGTCAATTTGGTCAGGAATATTTCCCCAGATACGTACTTCATGTCCATTGTCATTTAAAACTTGTGACAGAGCAGTACCCCAAGAACCAGGCCCTAAAACAGCGATGGTTTGTTTGTTCATTTTTCCCTCCTTCTGAGAAAGCACTTTCCTATATTCTACCATAAAAAGCCCTATCTTGCATCTATATTATTTATGAAGCATTAATTGAATGGTAAATTATATAAATTGGAGAAACTATCAGTAAAAATGTCTAATACTTAAAGGTTAAAACGATAAAAAACACGAAAAGAGGAACAATATTTCCCCTAAAAATGGTATAATAGGAGCATCACGAAAATTGGAGAGACAGCATGAGTTTTTACAATCACAAAGAAATCGAGCCTAAATGGCAGAAACACTGGGCTGACCATCACACCTTTAAGACAGGAACAGACGCCTCAAAACCGAAGTTTTATGCATTGGACATGTTCCCTTACCCTTCGGGAGCAGGTCTTCACGTAGGGCACCCAGAAGGCTATACAGCGACCGATATCCTCAGTCGTTTCAAACGTGCCCAAGGCTACAACGTCCTTCACCCAATGGGATGGGATGCCTTTGGTTTGCCTGCAGAGCAATACGCTATGGATACAGGGAATGACCCAGCGGAATTCACAGCGGAAAACATTGCAAACTTCAAACGCCAAATCAATGCGCTTGGATTCTCTTACGACTGGGACCGTGAAGTTAATACTACAGACTCAAACTACTACAAGTGGACGCAATGGATCTTTACCAAGCTTTATGAAAAAGGCTTAGCCTATGAAGCAGAGGTACCAGTAAACTGGGTTGAGGAACTTGGAACAGCTATCGCCAACGAAGAAGTCCTTCCTGACGGAACGTCTGAGCGTGGAGGCTATCCAGTTGTCCGCAAACCAATGCGCCAATGGATGCTCAAAATCACTGCCTATGCGGAGCGCTTGCTCAATGACTTGGATGACCTTGATTGGCCAGAGTCTATCAAGGACATGCAACGCAACTGGATCGGTAAATCAACTGGTGCCAATGTCACTTTCAAAGTGAAAGGGACTGACAAGGAATTCACAGTCTTTACCACTCGTCCTGACACCCTTTTTGGTGCTACCTTCACTGTCTTGGCTCCTGAGCATGACTTGGTAGACGCTATCACAAGTCCTGAACAAGCTGAGGCTGTAGCGGACTACAAACACCAAGCTAGCCTCAAGTCTGACTTGGCTCGTACTGACCTTGCCAAGGAAAAAACAGGGGTTTGGACTGGTGCTTATGCTATCAACCCTGTCAATGGCAAAGAAATTCCAATCTGGATTGCCGACTATGTTCTTGCTAGCTACGGAACAGGTGCTGTTATGGCCGTACCTGCCCACGATGAGCGTGACTGGGAATTTGCTAAACAGTTTGGACTTCCAATCGTAGAAGTCTTGGAAGGTGGCAACGTTGAAGAAGCTGCCTATACAGAAGACGGCCTTCACGTCAACTCTGACTTCTTGAACGGTCTCAACAAAGAAGAAGCGATTGCTAAAATCGTGTCTTGGCTAGAAGAAAAAGGCTTTGGTCAAGAAAAGGTTACCTATCGTCTCCGCGACTGGCTCTTTAGCCGTCAACGTTACTGGGGTGAACCAATCCCAATCATTCATTGGGAAGATGGGACTTCGACAGCTGTTCCAGAAAGTGAACTCCCACTTGTCTTGCCAGTAACCAAGGATATCCGCCCTTCAGGTACTGGTGAAAGCCCATTGGCTAACTTGACAGACTGGCTGGAAGTGACTCGTGAGGATGGCGTCAAAGGTCGTCGTGAAACCAACACTATGCCACAATGGGCTGGTTCAAGCTGGTACTACCTCCGCTATATCGATCCACACAACACTGAAAAATTAGCCGATGAGGATCTCCTCAAACAATGGTTGCCAGTAGATATCTACGTGGGTGGTGCAGAACACGCCGTTCTCCACTTGCTTTACGCTCGTTTCTGGCATAAATTCCTCTATGATATCGGTGTCGTTCCAACTAAAGAACCATTCCAAAAACTCTTTAACCAAGGAATGATTTTGGGAACAAGCTACCGTGACCATCGCGGTGCTCTTGTAGCAACTGACAAGGTTGAAAAACGTGACGGTTCCTTCTTCCATGTGGAAACAGGGGAAGAATTGGAGCAAGCACCAGCTAAGATGTCTAAATCCCTCAAGAACGTGGTCAATCCAGACGATGTGGTGGAACAATATGGTGCTGATACCCTTCGTGTCTATGAAATGTTTATGGGACCACTCGATGCTTCCATCGCTTGGTCTGAAGAAGGATTGGAAGGAAGCCGTAAATTCCTTGACCGTGTGTACCGTTTGATCACAACGAAAGAAATCGTTGCGGAAAACAATGGCGCTCTAGACAAGGTTTATAACGAAACCGTTAAAGCTGTCACAGAGCAAATCGAGTCCATGAAATTCAACACAGCCATTGCCCAACTTATGGTCTTTGTCAACGCTGCTAATAAGGAAGACAAGCTCTATGTGGACTACGCCAAAGGCTTTATCCAATTGATCGCTCCATTTGCGCCTCACTTGGCAGAAGAACTCTGGCAAACAGTGGCAGCAACAGGCGAGTCTATCTCTTATGTAGCTTGGCCAACATGGGACGAAAGCAAATTGGTTGAAGACGAAATCGAAATCGTCGTCCAAATCAAAGGAAAAGTCCGCGCTAAACTCATGGTCGCAAAAGACCTTTCACGCGAAGAATTGCAAGAAATTGCTCTGGCTGACGAAAAAGTCAAAGCAGAGATCGATGGTAAGGAAATCGTGAAAGTGATTGCGGTACCTAATAAACTCGTTAATATCGTCGTTAAATAACGAGTTTATTAGCCCTATCTGCCACCTTCAATAGTCCACTGGACTATTGAAGCCAACCAAACTCGTTAATATCGTTGTGAGATAAGAAATGAATCCTTCAGAGTAGAATCTGGAGGATTTTTAAATTTAATATTTAGGTTGGAATAATTAGTCTAGAGTAAACCTTTTTTTGAAAAATAATATTATTTTTATACAAGTTTGCCATTTGAAATTTTTAGATAAAGTAATTTATAAAAAATGATACTGTTAATCTAAATTAAAAATTACATTTTATTCAATAAATGCTTTTTTTTTTTTAGGAAATATATTATAATAGTTTAAAATAAAAACATTAAAGGAGATTTCTTATGGCTAAGAAAATCAAAGATGAAAATGGTAACGTTTATGTGAAAAAAACGCCTTTTTATAAAAAATGGTGGTTCATATTAATAATTGTGCTTATTGCATATGGTGCTATTAAAGGAGGAAATGGTAGCAATTCATCACAACAGTCAACTACATCTAATTCAAGTGCTCAAGTAACAACATCAGAAGAAGCAGTTCAAACAAAGGTATCAGAAGAAACTAAAAAAACAGAAGAGAAAACAACCAAGGCAGAGCATAAGATTGGAGAAATTGTCAAAGTTGGGGATGTTGAATATGTTGTGAATTCGAAATCCTTATCTCAAAATGTTGGTGGAGAATATGGAAAAACTGCCAACGGTGTTTATTTAATTGTGAATGTAACAGTAAAAAATACTGGCAAAAAATCTATAACAGTTACTGATGATTTTTTTAAACTTTTAAAAGGTGATACGGAGTATGCAACAGATGGTGCAGCTGGTTTATATGCAAATGAAGAAGCAAAATTCTTCTTATCAGAATTAAATCCTGAAAATAGCATCACAGGAAATGTGGTATTTGACTTGAGTAATGAGACTGCAAATGCCTCAGGTTTACAGTTACAAGTACAAACAGGTATTTGGGGAACTCAAAAAGGGAAAATCAGTCTAGATTGATAAAATAGTAAAAAATGCATAAGTTCAATTTTGTTACATTGACTCTATGCATTTTTTGATTCTTATTTACTTTTATGCTATTATTTTATAAAAATCAGTAAATGAGAATTCTGGTGGAGGTAAGATAATGATTTGTATTAGAAGTCAACAGTCAGTTGCTTTAGAAGACGTTTTACATCTCTATCAGGCAGTTGGTTGGACAAACTATACCAATCAGCCACAGATGTTGGAGCAGGCCTTGTATCACTCACTAGCAACTTATCTTGCCCGTGATGGTGAGGAAATCGTTGGTTTAGTGCGTCTGGTTGGAGACGGTTTTTCATCCGTTTTTGTCCAGGATTTGATTGTTTTGCCTAGCTATCAGCGCCAAGGAATTGGTAGTAACTTGATGAAAGAAGCCTTGGCTGACTATAAGGATGCCTATCAAATACAACTAGCGACTGAACAGACAGAAAAAACCTTGGGTTTTTACCGTTCTCTGGGGTTTGAAACCTTATCTACTTATGATTGTACAGGAATGATTTGGGTGGATCGAAAAAAAATTAAAATAATTCTTTTATCTTAAGTTAACTTTAAGTTTACTCATGTATCATGTAATCATTAAGTAAAGACCTCCTAACTTTATTTAATAGAAATCCTAAACTTTTCTTTTTCATAATAATCTCCCTAAAGAAGCCACCAAATCAGGTGGCTTTTTTATGTTCAAATTCAGAAGTTTTAAGGTAGAATTGACCACATAATCATCCATTTCGACCACATAGCACCAAACTATATTTTTTCTTTTTCCTTTTTGTTAAACTGAAGGTGTAAAAAGGAGGAAGGAAATATGATTTTACAAGCAAAAGGCCTCACTAAGAACTATGGAGACCATACAGCAGTAAAAGATATAAATTTAGAGTTTAAAAAAGGAAGTTTTAACGCAATCTTAGGACCTAATGGGGCTGGCAAATCGACCACGATTTCAATGTTAATCGGACTTAAACGAGCTACTAATGGTCAAATCATCTATGCGCCCAATACTAGGATTGGAGTTGTTTTTCAAGCAAGTGTATTGGATGAAAAGTTGACGGTCAAAGAAAACCTAGCCATTCGTGCCCAGCAGTATAAAGGGATTAAGGGTGGTCGTGTGGAAGATTTAATCAATCAACTAGGATTGACTGCTTTTCAGAAACAACTTTATGGAACTTTATCAGGAGGACAGAAACGTCGAGTTGACATTGCTCGGGCTCTCCTATCCAATCCCGATATTTTATTTCTAGATGAGCCTACGACTGGACTAGATATTCAGACTCGCAAATCCATTTGGGATTTATTGTATCGTCTACAAAGAGATGAAGGGATGACTATTATCTTAACGACTCATTATCTGGATGAAGCAGATGAGGCAGATCAACTTTATATTATAGATCATGGAAAGGTTATTGCCCAAGGTTCTGCTACTGAAATTAAAAGTGAGTACGCTTCCAATCTTTTAAAAATTTGTTTTAAAGACAAGCAGGTGGAGAAATTCTTACCTAAAAATATGCCTGTGGAAAAGGAAAATGAGTTTGAGTATAGTCTTTATCCTAAGAGCCAATTGGAAGCTATTGATTATTTGACCCAAGTTCGTGAGAAGATTGCTAGCTTTGAATTTCGTCCAGGAACTATGGATGATGCCTTCATAGCCCTTACAGGAAGAGAGGTGCGCTAATGTTAGCCTTATTAAAACGTGATTTTTTATTGTATTTTCGTAATCGTTCAGGAGTCTTTTTCTCATTACTGGGAGCTTTGATTTCCTTTCTACTCTATATCATTTTTTTGCAGAAAAATTTGATGGATGCCTGGTCCCAACTTCCTGATAATAAGAGCCTTTTAAATAACTGGCTGATGGGTGGAACCTTGGCTGTGACTGGGATTACAACCAGTTTTACAGCTTTGACCCAGATGGTACAAGACCGTGAAAATCAAGTGGATCAGGATCTCTTTTTGACAGATTTAGGGAGCTGGGGCTTGCAACTGTCTTATCTTATTAGTAGCCTTATCATTTCCTTTGTTATGCAAGCCTTTATGCTTATTGTTATGAGCCTTTATTTTCAAGAAATTCCAGCTATGAGTAAGCTATTTGAAATAAGTTTAATCATGCTACTAAGTAGTCTCCTTTCAACATTGGTAAATGTACTCTTGATTTATCATTTCCAGTCAGTAGATAGTCTGGGTAAATTGGCTACAATTGTAGGTACAGTTTCAGGATTTTTAGTAGGAACTTATGTACCAATGGGAATTCTTCCTAACTTCGCTCAAGTTCTCATGAAGTGCACACCGGCTACCTATCTTGCTTCTCTCTATAGACAGGTCTTAATGAAGGAGCAATTAGAAACTACATTTATGGGGAATAGTAGCTTATTAGAAGAGTTTCAAGAAAAATTAGGAATCCGGCTTAATTGGCAGAACCTTTTAACAAAGGAAGAAACATACTTAATAGTGGTGAGTATCTGCCTCCTAACTTTTCTGCTTTGGCTGCTAGTAGTTAAAATCTCTAGCAAAAAAATAAAATTTATAGGTTAAGCTAACTTTAAGTCTTCTCTTGTATCATATAGTTATTAAGTAAAGGCCTCCTAACTTTATTTAATAGAAATCCTAAACTTTTCTTTTTCATAATAATCTCCCTAAAGAAGCCACCAAATCAGGTGGCTTTTTTGTTTGTAGGCTGGATTTTTGCTATAATAGGAACATGAGTAGAATTTTAGATAATGAAATCATGGGTGATGAGGAGTTGGTAGAACGTACCCTCCGTCCCCAATATTTACGTGAATATATCGGACAAGACAAGGTCAAGGATCAGCTTCAAATCTTTATCGAGGCAGCAAAAATGCGTGATGAGGCGCTGGATCATGTTCTTTTATTTGGCCCTCCAGGTCTCGGGAAAACAACCATGGCTTTTGTCATTGCCAATGAATTGGGAGTTAATCTCAAGCAGACATCTGGTCCCGTTATCGAAAAAGCCGGTGATTTGGTAGCGATTTTGAATGACTTGGAGCCAGGAGATGTTCTTTTTATTGATGAGATTCATCGCTTGCCCATGTCGGTAGAAGAGGTACTTTACAGTGCCATGGAAGACTTCTACATTGACATCATGATTGGTGCTGGAGAAGCTAGTCGTAGTGTCCATCTAGATTTGCCACCATTTACCTTGATTGGGGCAACGACACGAGCTGGGATGCTTTCAAATCCTCTTCGTGCCCGTTTTGGGATTACAGGTCACATGGAATATTATACCCATTCTGACTTGACAGAGATTGTCGAGCGGACGGCAGATATCTTTGAGATGGAAATCACCCATGAAGCTGCTTCCGAGTTAGCTTTACGCAGTCGTGGAACTCCTCGTATTGCTAATCGTCTTCTCAAGCGCGTGCGTGACTTTGCCCAGATTATGGGCGATGGCTTGATTGATGATGTCATTACGGATAAGGCCTTGACTATGCTGGATGTAGACCATGAAGGTTTGGACTATGTAGACCAAAAAATCCTTCGCACCATGATTGAGATGTATGGCGGCGGACCTGTCGGTCTAGGAACTCTTTCGGTTAATATCGCCGAAGAGCGTGAGACAGTAGAGGATATGTATGAACCTTACCTGATCCAGAAAGGATTTATCATGCGAACTCGTTCAGGACGGGTCGCGACAGCTAAGGCTTATGAACATTTAGGGTATGAATATATTGAAAAATAAGACTGAAATCTTAGACTCTTTCAGAGAAAATCCTGACATGATGGCTATTCTGACTATCATCTGTGACTTGGAGTTGAAAGATTCTTGGTTGGCGGCTGGTTCAGTTCGAAATTTTATTTGGAATCTCTTGTCAGATAAACCAGCCTTTGACCGTGAAACGGATGTGGATGTCATTTTCTTTGACCCAGAGGTGAGTTATGAAGAAACGCTGGCAATAGAAAACAAGTTGAGAGAGGATTTTCCCGAGTATCAATGGGAGCTGAAGAATCAAGCCTATATGCATCAGCATAGTCCCCATACGGAACCGTATGTGAATTCCTGTGACGCTATGAGTAAATATCCCGAACGTTGTACAGCGATAGGACTTCGCTTGCATGCTGATGCAACTTTAGAGCTCTTTGCTCCTTATGGTTTAGAGGATATTTTGAACTTTCAGGTTTCTCCAACTCCCCATTTTTTAGAAAATGACGACCGGATGAAGCTTTATCAACAGCGTTTATCTAAGAAAAACTGGCAAGTAAAATGGAAAAATCTCACATTTAAAAATACTTAAGGAAACTTTAAGATAGGAGCTGTATACTTATCTCATAAGTTAAGAAGACCTTAACTTATACTCCTAAAACTTTTTCATAATAATCTCCCTATAAAAAAATTAAGTCGCCCAATCAGGCGGCTTTTTTTTGTTGCGAACTCGAAGTGAGAATGGTTTCTAATAAAGGGCAAACACCGGCGAAATGTTGACAAAGGGGAAAGATTTCTCTAGTATAAGAAGTGAGCTAGAGATTTTCTGAGATTAGAGTAAATTGAAGTCCAGTGGTTTGAGAAAGAGATGTTGAACAATGACTAAAAGAATGAAAAACAATAGGAAACTAGTTAATCTAGGATTGTATCAAAACAAAATAGTCTATTATGACTTAAAAGAAAAGAGACTTTACTTTTCCATTCTCGAAAGAACCTCTAAGAATCAACACTATTACACTCTTGGACTCACTTTGCTATCTCTCCCCATTATTAGATTGCTGAATGGTTTAACCATTTTTGATATCCCTACTATCAAATATTCTAGCTTCATTCTATGTTCCTGTCTTTCCTTGCTCATAGGGAAATTTGTAGTTGACTATTATGACAAAGACTTGGATTTATATCCGGCATTGTTTACAGATATTGAGTACTCAGAGTTCTTAGAAATAGCAAAGAAAAATGGAAATCTTGCTTTCTTATTTATTTGTATTAGTAGTATCAGTTTGATAGGTTCCTTGATAGTTTACCTGGTCTATGCAAAGTTTTTAGGATTGCTGATTTATTCGGTTCTCTTATTCATTCTCTACATTTGTGTGGTCAATAATGTACATAAAAGGAATAAAGTGATTAAAAAACTTAACTAGTGAAAATCTTCCATATGATTTGGTTGCGGATGGTGAGACGGAAGAATCAGTCTCGTAGAGTGTTATTGATTAAATTTAAAAAAAGATTGGAGTAAATATGAGTAACAAAGTATCAATTATGCAAGAAATGTTTAAAAAGAGGGGTCAGATGAACTGGTTCCTGCAGTAACCATTATCTTAGATGGTCAGATTAGAAATATCATTGATGCCCTAACAGAACAGAATGGCTATGAAGGCTATCCAGAAGCTATTTCAGATATTCTTCTCAAAGGAATAGAAAGTATGATAAAAAAATAAATCCGGGAAAGCAAATACAAGAAAAAGAGAGCGAAAACCGCTCTCTTTTTATGATATAATAGCCCTATGAGATTAGATAAATTTTTAGTTGCCTGTGCTGTTGGTAGCCGGACGGAGGTCAAAAACTTTCTAAAGACTGGGGGCGTGACGGTCAATGGCAAAAAGGAAAAATCTGCCAAGCTGCAAATCAATGAAGACACGGACGAGATTTGTTTTGACGGGCAAAAGTTAGAGTACGAGGAGTTTGTCTACTATATGATGAACAAGCCTCAGGGGGTTATCTCAGCGACTGAAGATCCTAAACACAAGACAGTTTTGGATTTGTTGGATGACTTAGCTCGTTCAAAGGAAGTTTTCCCAGTCGGTCGTTTGGATATTGATACGCATGGACTCTTACTCTTGACCAATGATGGCAAGCTAGCTCATGCTCTTCTTTCCCCTAAACGCCATGTGGATAAGACTTATCTGGCACAGGTCAAGGGAATCATGACGGATGAAGACATTGAGACATTTGCCCAAGGGATTCCGCTCAAGGACTTTACCTGTCAGCCTGCCAAGCTGGAGCTTGTGTCGGTGGATACGGAAAAGGATCAAAGTCTGGTCCGAGTGACCATCGCAGAAGGAAAATTTCACCAAGTCAAACGGATGGTAGCCTACTGTGGCAAGGAAGTGGTGGACTTGCAACGTCTGACCATGGGAACTTTGACCTTGGATGAGGGTTTGAAACGTGGAGAATGGCGTCGTTTAACCAAGGATGAGCTAAAAGCTTTGCTTGAGAGTGTCCGCTAGTGATAGTAGCACTATGAAATATTAGGAAAATGCGAGGAAAATATCCTTGCCTTTTTCAGTTTTTGGTTGCTTCCTTTGTGAAAAGAGTTATAATAGACAGTAAGAAAAAAGGAGGATTTTATGAACGCGATTCAAGAATCATTTACAGATAAATTATTTGCCAACTATGAAGCAAATGTAAAATACCAAGCTATCGAAAATGCTGCTAGCCATAACGGTATTTTTGCAGCCCTTGAGCGTCGTCAAAGTCATGTCGACAACACACCAGTTTTCTCACTTGATTTGACAAAGGACAAGGTCACTAACCAGAAAGCATCTGGTCGTTGCTGGATGTTTGCGGCCCTTAATACTTTCCGCCACAAACTCATCTCTCAATACAAACTTGAAAACTTTGAATTGTCACAAGCCCACACCTTCTTCTGGGACAAGTATGAAAAATCTAACTGGTTCTTGGAGCAAGTCATTGCGACTGCTGACCAAGAATTGACGAGCCGCAAGGTTAGCTTCCTACTCCAAACTCCACAACAAGATGGTGGTCAGTGGGATATGGTGGTTTCTCTCTTTGAGAAATACGGTGTCGTTCCTAAGTCTGTTTATCCAGAGTCTGTTTCATCTAGTAGCAGCCGTGAGCTCAATGCAATTCTAAACAAATTGCTTCGTCAAGATGCTCAAATCTTGCGTGACCTCTTGGCTTCTGGCGCTGACCAAGCGACTGTTCAAGCTAAGAAAGAAGACCTCTTGCAAGAAATCTTTAATTTCCTTGCCATGTCACTAGGACTTCCACCACGTCAGTTTGACTTTGCTTATCGCGATAAGGATAACAACTACCAAAGCGAAAAGGGCATCACCCCACAAGAATTTTACAAGAAATACGTTGACCTTCCACTAGAAGACTACGTTTCTGTGATCAATGCTCCAACTGCTGATAAACCTTACGGTAGATCTTACACAGTTGAGATGTTGGGAAATGTTGTTGGTAGCCGTGCAGTTCGCTACATCAACGTACCGATGGAACGCTTGAAAGAATTGGCCATTGCCCAAATGCAAACAGGAGAAACTGTCTGGTTTGGTTCAGATGTCGGCCAGCTCAGCAACCGTAAAGCAGGAATCCTTGCGACAGATGTTTATGACTTTGAATCAAGTATGGACATTCAACTCACTCAAGACAAGGCAGGACGTTTGGACTACAGCGAAAGCTTGATGACCCACGCTATGGTCTTGACAGGTGTTGATTTGGATGAAAATGGTAAATCAACTAAGTGGAAAGTTGAAAATTCATGGGGAGACAAGGTCGGTACAGATGGTTACTTTGTTGCCTCAGATGCTTGGATGGACGAATACACTTACCAAATCGTTGTTCGTAAAGAATTGCTGACAGCAGAAGAACAAGCTGCTTATGAAGCAGAACCAATCGTGCTTGCACCATGGGATCCAATGGGTGCCTTGGCAGAATAATTGAAAATAAAAAAGAATCAGGTGATAAACCTGATTCTTTTTTTGTTTGTACATTCTCGCCGAGATTACATGATACCGAAGAAACGAGCTGCGATACCAACTGCAAAGAGGGCAAGGATGATTGTGATTGGAGATACTTTTTTCTTAAGCAACCACATGCAAAGGAAAGTAAGGAGAAGTCCCATCAATCCTGGAATCAATGAGTCCAACTGACCTTGAAGCGTTTGTGGTTGAACGCTATCTAGGCTCATACCACTAAGCGCTTGACCAAGAATGCCCTTCAATTCTCCACCAGTAACAGCACCTTCTGGGAAGTTGATGTAGGCACCTTCTGACAATTGTTTGCCTGGAAGGTTGATAGTGAAGTTGATGGATACCCAACGTTGTACAAGAACGGCAAGGATGAACATACCAAGGATAGATGCACCCTTAGTGATGTCTTTCAAGATACCACCTGACATGTCTTTAGTGATTTCAGATCCAGCTTTGTAACCAAACTCTTGTGTATACCAAAGGAATGACATACGGATTGCATTCCATCCAAAGAAGAAGAGAAGTGGTCCAACGATGTTACCAGTTGCAGCAAGTGATGCACCAAGGGCACCAAGGATCGGACGAACTGTAAACCAGAAGACTGGGTCACCGATACCAGCAAGAGGTCCCATCATACCGATCTTAACACCTTGGATAGCAGCGTCATCGATTTCAGTACCGTTAGCGCGTTCTTCTTCAAGTGCAAGAGTAACCCCCATGATTGGAGCAGCTACGTATGGGTGAGTGTTGAAGAATTCAAGGTGACGCTCAAGAGCAGCTGCTTGGTCTTCTTTTTTAGTGTAAAGTTTCTTGATAGCTGGGATCAAAGAGTATGCCCAACCCAAGTTTTGCATACGTTCGTAGTTCCAAGAACCTTGAAGGAATTGTGAACGCCACCAAACTTTTTGGCGATCTGATTTTGATAATTGAATTTTTTCAGCCATGATTGTTCCCCTTTCTAGTAGTCTTCTAAGATATCACCAATTGGGTCGTTAGAAGTTGCAGCTCCTCCGCCACCGTTTCCACCTTGTTTAGAAAGGTTGAGGTAGATGAAGGCAAGGGCAACACCGATTACACCAAGGGCAATCAAAGTCAATTGAGAAATGGCAGCAAAGGCAAAACCGAGTGCGAAGAATGGCCATACTTCACGAGTAGCCATCATGTTGATAACCAAAGCGTAACCAACGGCAACGACCATGGCACCACCAACAGCCATACCACCGTTCAACCAGTCTGGCATTAAACCAAGAGCGTCTTGAACAGCAGAAGCTGGGATAGCAATAAGGAAGGCTGCAGGAACAGCGATACGAAGACCTTGAAGAATAAGGGCAAAGTAGTGAGCGCGTTCAACAGCTGCAATGTTTCCTTCTTTAGCAGCAGCATCTGCAGTGTGAACCAAACCAACTGAAATTGTACGAACGATCATAGTCAAGAAAAGTCCAGCTACGGCAAGAGGGATTGCAGTTGCAGTTGCGACTGCGATACCTTCAGTAGTAAAGTTACCACCTTTAATCATGATAATTGCAGCGGCAACAGAGGCAAGAGCAGCGTCAGGAGCAACGGCAGCTCCGATGTTAGCCCAACCAAGGGCAATCATTTGAAGGGATCCACCAAGCATAACCCCTGCTTCGAGGTTACCAGTTACAAGACCGATAAGGGTACATGCTACGATTGGTTGATGGAATTGGAATTGGTCGAGGATACCTTCAAGACCTGCGAAGAAGGCAACAACTACAACCAAGATAGCAGAAATGATTGAAATATCTGACATGGTTTTATTCCTTTTCTATTTAATGTTAATTATTGAACGTTAGCTTTGCTAATCAAGTCAAACAAATCTTTTTTCGTGTCGTTTGGTACTTTACGTACGTCAAATTCAACACCAAGGTCACGCATTTTTTCGAATGTAGCAACGTCGTCTTTATCCATTGACAATACGTTGTTGATCATTGTTTTACCAGTTGAGTGAGCCATTGATCCAACGTTAAGAGTCTTAATTGGTACACCGCCTTCGATAGCACGAAGGGCATCTTGAGGTGTTTCAAACAAGATAAGGGCGTGTGTGTTACCAAAACGAGGGTCTTTTGCAACCTCAATCAATTTTTTGATTGGCACAACGTTAGCTTTTACTCCGTTAGGAGCTGCTTGTTTGATCAACTCTTTACGCAATTCGTCGTTTGCAACGTTATCTGAAGCAACGATAATACGGTCTGCTTTTGAATCTGGTGTCCAAGCAGTTGCGACTTGCCCGTGAAGGAGACGTGTGTCAAGACGTGCAAGGTTGATTTTCAATTTTCCGTCTCCGATAACAGTTCCTTCTGGAATAGCAGCTTGGGCTACTGGAGCAGCTGCAGCAGTTGCAATTTCCTCAGCTGGGTTTAGCTCTTCTGGAAGAGCCTTGATGCCATCCTTAGCTTCTTTAATGATGTTCGCAGCAACTTTAGCCACTCCGGCATTAGCGTCCATCAGGCGTTCGGTGTAGGCTTGGATTAACATCGGCAAGTTAAGTCCTGTGATGATGGCAAATTTACGCTCAGGATTTTCTCCCATTACGCGGCTAGCTTGGTTAAATGGAGAACCACTCCAAAGGTCAGCCAAGACTAGAACCTCATCTTCTGCGTCAAATGCAGCCACAGCATTGTTGAATTTTGCGTATAAATCATCTGGACCTTCGTTTGGCATAAAGGTTACAACTTGAACCTTTTCTTGTTCACCAAAGATCATAGATCCTGACTGATGAATACCCGCGGCAAATTCACCGTGACTCGCAATAATGATTCCGATACTCATTATTGTCATTCCTCCTTATAAAATGTTTGACTTGTAGTTTAAGAAAACTTTAAGACTAACTAAGTATAAACCGTTTTCATAAAAAAATCAACAAATTAAATTAAATTATACAAAAATTATAGGAGTAATGATTTTTAAAGATATTAATATATCAACATTTTTAGAATAGGTTTTAAAAGCAAACATGTAAAATTTAATATAAATTCCAAATCTGTCCTTATTTTGTAAAAAGTTTGTTTTCGACAAGATTATCTCTGATTTTTGGTATAATAGAGAGTAATTTATTTTCTAGTATGAGAAGTTAGAGTGAGAGGTATGTATGTCCCCTTCAATTCAGTTATTAAAAGACCGCTATTTAAAAAATATCAAAGAAAATCCAGATCTCTACATCGGTATTGAGTTGGAGTTTCCTATCGTTCATACGAAAGGCCAACCTACAGATATTGAAGTCAGCAAGGATTTGTTGCGCTTTTTGGTGAATGCTCTCAGTCTGAAAGTTGAAAAAGAGGACCAGGATGGCAATCCAATTCAGCTTGTAGAACCAAAGAGTCAGGACCGGATTCTGTTTGAGGTTTCCTACACGACCTTGGAGTTTGCCTTTGGTAGAGCTCAGGATATCCAAGAGGTTCAAGGACGCTTTGATGCCTATATGAAGGTCATTCAGGAAAAGCTAGGAGAAAAGGATCATGCTATCCAGGGTTGGGGGATTCACCCAAACTGGAATCAAAATGACAATCGACCTGTGGCTTATCCACGCTATCAGATGCTGATGGATTATCTGAGTATGGGGACTCACCAAGAAAGTGCGCATTTACATGACTTTCCGCAATACGGAGCCTTCATCTGCGGGAGCCAAGTCCAGTTGGATGTTTCGACCGATAACTACCTACGTGTTATCAATGCTTTCACACAGATAGAGGCAGCCAAAGCTTTCTTGTTTGCCAATTCTGAGTTCTCTGGAGCAGACTGGGACACCCAGATTTCACGAGATATCTTTTGGGAAGACTCCATGCATGGGATTTATCCAGAGAATGTTGGTGTCAATTCAAAACTATTTCAAGATGAGGATGATTTCTTTGATTATCTCGACCATTCTGCGATTTTTACGGCAGAAAGAGATGGAGAAACCTACTATTTTTCTCCGATTCAAGCTAGAGATTACCTAGCTACTGACGAAATTCCTGCTTATACTCTAAATGGGAAAGAAACTCTTCTTGTTCCTCTAGAAAAGGATTTCCAAACGCACCGTAGCTATCAATTTCAAGATTTAACAACTCGAGGAACGGTCGAATTTCGGAGTGTTTGTACCCAGCCACTAGACCGAACCTTTGCTTCAGCAGCCTTTCATCTAGGTTTGTTGGTGAATCTTGACAAGCTTGAAGCTTTCCTAGAAACAGCTCCTTTCTTTGAAAGTTTTGGTCGTGACTACAAGTCTTTGAGAAGACAATTTTCTAAGAAACATCTCACAGATGAAGAAACAGCTGGGATTGTCCAGTTCTCCAAAGACTTGCTAGCGATAGCAGAGCAAGGACTTGAGATGAGAGGTCAGAGCGAAATGGCTTATTTAGTGCCTTTGAAAGAAGAATTGGGCCTATAATTTTCCGATAAAGGAAGAATTTTCTAAAAAATCATGTTATAATGAATAAGACTATAGATAAAGGATAGAGATTTATGACATTAGTTTATCAATCAACGCGTGACGCGAAAAATACAGTAACGGCCAGCCAAGCAATTTTGCAAGGTTTGGCAACAGATGGAGGCTTATTTACTCCAGTTAGCTATCCAAAGGTGGACTTGGATTTTGACACATTGAAAGACGTTTCTTACCAAGAAGTAGCTAAGCTTGTCTTGTCAGCTTTCTTGGATGACTTTACAGCAGAAGAGTTGGACTACTGTATCACCAACGCCTATGACAGCAAGTTTGATACACCGGCAATTGCCCCTCTTGTCAAACTCGATGGCCAATACAACTTGGAACTTTTCCACGGTTCAACCATTGCCTTTAAAGATATGGCCTTGTCTATCTTGCCATACTTTATGACAACTGCTGCTAAGAAACACGGACTGGAAAACAAGATTGTCATCTTGACAGCGACATCTGGAGATACTGGGAAGGCTGCTATGGCAGGATTTGCAGATGTTCCTGGAACTGAAATTATCGTCTTTTATCCAAAAGACGGTGTCAGCAAGGTGCAAGAATTGCAGATGACAACTCAGACTGGTGATAATACTCATGTCATTGCCATTGATGGAAACTTTGATGATGCTCAAACCAACGTGAAACATATGTTCAATGATGTGGCCCTTCGCGAGAAATTGGCAGCAAACAAGCTCCAATTTTCATCAGCCAACTCTATGAACATTGGCCGTTTGGTACCACAGATTGTCTACTATGTTTATGCCTACGCTCAGCTTGTTAAAACTGGCGAAATTGTGGCTGGTGACAAGGTTAACTTCACCGTACCGACAGGAAACTTTGGAAATATCTTGGCTGCCTTTTACGCCAAACAAATCGGCCTACCAGTTGGCAAGTTGATCTGTGCTTCAAATGACAACAATGTTTTGACAGACTTCTTCAAAACTCGTGTTTATGACAAGAAGCGTGAGTTTAAGGTAACCACTAGCCCATCTATGGATATCTTAGTGTCTTCAAACTTGGAGCGCTTGATTTTCCATCTTTTGGGAAATGATGCGGTTAAGACAGCTGAACTTATGAATGCTTTGAATAACCAAGGTCAGTATGAATTGACAGATTTTGATGCAGAGATTCTTGAGCTTTTTGCAGCAGAGTATGCGACTGAAGCGGAAACAGCAGCAGAAATCAAGCGTGTTTATGAGGCAGATGCTTATATTGAGGACCCTCATACAGCAGTTGCTTCGGCCGTATATAAAAAATACCAAGCAGCTACAGGTGATGTGACTAAGACCGTGATTGCTTCAACAGCTAGCCCATATAAATTCCCAGTAGTTGCAGTAGAAGCTGTAACAGGGAAATCAGGTTTAAGCGACTTTGAGGCCTTGGCTCAGTTGCACGAAATTTCAGGAGTGGCAGTGCCACCAGCAGTTGATGGCCTTGAAACAGCTCCAGTTCGTCACAAGACAACTGTTGCAGCGGCAGATATGCAGGCGGCAGTAGAATCTTATTTAGGACTTTAAAACAGAGGAAGTAAACTCGGTTGGGAAACTAACTGAGTTTCTTTTCATCAGGAGGAAGGATTGTTTAAGAAAAATAAGGATATTCTCAACATAGCTTTACTTGCCATGGGTGAAAATTTCTTGCAGATGCTCATGGGGATGGTAGATAGCTACTTGGTAGCTAATCTGGGGTTGATCGCCATTTCGGGTGTGTCTGTAGCTGGAAATATTATCACCATTTATCAGGCTATTTTTATTGCCTTGGGAGCAGCAATTTCTAGTGTTATATCAAAAAGTTTGGGACAGAAAGATCAGTCTAGACTAGCCTACCATGTGACAGAAGCACTTAAGATTACTCTGCTACTGAGTTTGGTTTTAGGTGTCTTATCCATCTTTGCAGGTCAAGAGATGATTGGTCTTTTGGGTACTGAACAGGCTGTGGCTGAAAGTGGTGGCTTATACTTATCTTTAGTTGGTGGGACAATTCTTCTCCTGGGCTTGATGACTAGTCTAGGAGCCTTGATTCGCGCTACCCACAATCCTCGACTGCCGCTTTATGTTAGTTTTTTATCCAATGCTTTAAATATTGTTTTTTCAAGTGTCGCCATTTTTATCCTTGATATGGGGATAGCTGGTGTAGCTTGGGGAACTATTTTGTCACGTTTGATCGGGGTTGTAATTTTGTGGTCACAATTAAAACTTCCATATATGAGACCGACGTTTGGACTGGATAAAGACCTTCTGACCTTGGCTTTACCTGCAGCGGGAGAACGTCTCATGATGAGGGCTGGTGATGTAGTCATAATTGCCTTGGTTGTTTCCTTTGGGACGGAGGCAGTCGCGGGAAATGCTATCGGTGAAGTTTTGACTCAGTTTAACTACATGCCCGCTTTTGGTGTTGCTACGGCTACAGTCATGCAGGTAGCTCGAGCAGTAGGGGAGAATGATTGGGCAAGGGTGGACAGACTAAGTAAGCAAACTTTTTGGCTGTCTTTCTTTCTCATGTTGCCTTTAACACTTAGTATCTATGCTCTCGGGACACCACTAAGCTATCTCTACACCAGCGATCCTGTGGCTATCAAAGCCAGTGTTTTAGTGACTCTTTTTTCACTTTTAGGGACTCCTATGACAACGGGGACGGTTATTTATACAGCTGTCTGGCAAGGTTTGGGAAATGCCCGACTTCCCTTTTATGCGACAAGTATTGGAATGTGGTGCATCCGTATTGGAACTGGTTACCTGATGGGAATTGTTCTTGGATGGGGTTTGCCTGGTATCTGGGCAGGAACGCTTTTGGATAATGGTTTCCGTTGGATTTTCCTACGCTATCGTTACAAATCTTATATGACATTGAAAGGATAAGAAATGCAAGAAACGGCTTTTATTTGGGATTTAGACGGGACCTTATTGGACTCCTATGAAGCTATTTTGTCAGGGATTGAGGAAACCTATGCACTGTTTTCCATTCCTTTTGACAAGGAAAAAGTTCGAGCTTTTATCTTGAAATACTCTGTCCAGGATTTACTAGTGCAAGTGGCAGAAGAAAGAGGCTTGGATGTTGATAGGCTCAATCAAGTCCGTGCTCAGAGCTTGGCTGAAAAGAATGCCCAGGTCATCTTGATGCCGGGGGCGCGCGAGGTTTTAGCCTGGGCAAATCAGCAAGGAATTCAGCAATTTGTCTACACCCACAAAGGCGATAATGCCTTGACTATTTTACGAGATTTGGGATTGGATGTTTATTTCACAGAAATTTTGACAAGCCAGAGCGGTTTTGCTCGTAAACCAAGTCCAGAAGCAGCGACCTACCTTATCAGCAAATACCATTTAAAACCAGAGCGCACCTATTATATAGGGGACCGTACTTTGGATATCGAATTTGCTCAGAATAGTAGCATTCAGAGTATCAATTTCCTTGGAACTCCGGTGGATTGCAATCATCAGATTTCTTGTTTAGCGGATATTCCTTCTCTCTCTTTATGAAAGAGAATATGTCAGCTTTGTGACAAAAATCATACAAACTATTTCAATTAATGTAGTTTGTTACAGAGCTTAGACAGTTTTATTAAATAGCCCCCAAAGGGCTTTTTTTCTTTTTTCTTTATGTTATGATAGAAAGGTACTACATTTGAAAAGGAGTTTGAATAGTATGAAGAAACGAATTATTTTAGCATCAACAGTAGCTCTATCACTTGCCCCTACCTTGGCGACTCAAGCAGAAGAAATTGTATGGTCACCACGTTCAGTTGAGCAAATTCAAAACGATGTTGCTAAAAGCGAAAATAAAACAAGTTACACAATTAAGTACGGAGATACCCTAAGCACGATTGCAGAGGCTTTGGGAGTAGACTTAAATGTCCTTGCAAACTTGAACAAAATCACAAATATTGACTTGATTTTTCCAGAAACTGTACTGACTACAACTGTGAACGACAATGAGGAAGTAACAGAGGTTGAGATTTATACACCTCAAGAAGTTGGTTCTGATGTAGCAAGTGCAACAGCAGATTTAACAACGAATCAAGTAACAGTAGATGAACAAACTGTTCAAGTCGAAGATTTGACACAACCAGTTGAAGAAACAACGACTACTGTTGAGGAGACAACTACAACAGAAGCAACAACTGGAGTTGTAGCAGAAACTACAGTATCGTCAGAAGCAACAACTGAAGCTGCGGCACCTGTCGTTGAAGAAACAACTACGGTCGCTGAACCAACAACTACAGTTGAGGAAACAACTACGGTCGCTGAACCAACAACTACAGTTGAGGAAACAACTACGGCTGCTGAACCAACTACAACAGTTGAGGAAACAACTACGGCCGCTGAAACAACTACAACAGTTGAAGAAACAACGACTACAGAAGCAACAACTGAGGCTGTAACAGAAGCTCAATCGGCTCCAGCAACTTACCAAGCTGAACCAAGTCAAGGTGCATCAGCAACTTATACAGCACCAGCGGCTCCTGATTATGCAACTATTGCAGCAACAAAATCTGAAAATGCAGGTCTTCAACCACAAACAGCTGCATTTAAAGAAGAAGTAGCTAACTTGTTTGGTATCACATCATTTAGTGGTTACCGTCCAGGAGATCCAGGTGACCACGGAAAAGGTCTAGCGATTGACTTCATGGTCCCAGTTAGCTCAGCTCTCGGTGACCAAATTGCAGATTATGCTATCCAAAATATGGCTAGCCGTGGAATCAACTACATCATCTGGAAACAACGTTTCTACGCACCATACGATAGCAAATACGGACCAGCCTACACTTGGAATCCAATGCCAGATCGTGGTAGCGTAACAGAAAACCACTATGACCACGTTCACGTATCAATGAATTAATAATGAATGAGAAGTTGGGAACTGATTCAGTTTCCGCTTCTTTTTTATTTTCAAATTCTTAGATAGCAAAGATAAACTCCAGACATAAAATTTGGGAACCTAGTTTTCTGGGATTGTGGCTAGGAGATAAATTTAACGGATTGAGCAAAATAGTTGCGTTTTTAATCTGCTTGTATTATACTTGATAAGTCAATAGTTGATGAATCAAATTTTAACAAGGGAATAGAAATGTCAGAAATCAATGAATTACTGTACCAGCTCCATTTAGTAGATCAGACCATTACTCAACTTTTTGAGAAACAATTGGGTATTAGTTTGACCCGCTATCAAATTCTGCAGTTTTTATTGCAAAAGTCGCCGTGTAACCAAACTGCCGTTCAAGAGAAGTTACAAATTGACCAGGCAGCTTTGACCCGTCATTTTAAGGTTTTAGAGTCAGAGGGCTATGTCAGTCGTAAGCGTAATCCAATCAATCAGCGAGAAGTCCTAGTTGAATTAACCCAAGAAGCCAAGAATCAACTATTAGTTAATCCGCCTAAATATCATTTGAAAGTGAAGGAACAGATGGAGAGCATTTTATCGCCGGATGAGCAGAAAGAACTGACAACCTTACTGACAAAACTAGTCTCAGGTTTAGAAAACATAGACTTTTAAGGAGAAAACGATGTCAATCATTATTACTGTTTTAGCAACTATTGTAGCCCTCGAACATTTTTATATCTTTTATTTGGAGAGTATCGCAACCCAATCAGACGCAACCAGCCGAGTCTTTAATATGGAAAAGGAAGAGTTGACTCGACCATCTGTCACCTCACTGTTTAAAAATCAAGGGATTTATAATGCTTTGATTGGGGTGTTTCTTATTTATGGGATTTATTTCTCGCATAGCTTAGAAATCGTAACAATCTTTGTCTTATTTGTCATAGGAGCAGCGACTTGTGGTACTTTAACAGCAGATAAAAAAATCATTCTAAAGCAAGGTGTCCCAGCAATCTTAACTCTTTTGAGTATCTTCTTATTAAAATAAAAACAACCAGCACTTTCTATGAAGGTGCTGGTTTTTAATGTCTGATAGATATGAATAATAAGTTGGTTTATATTTACTATTTTTATTTTTATTTTTATTTTAGTATCGCTTGACAATGGAGTTTGTTCATATTACAATTATTTTTAATAGAAAAATGAACAAAAGAGGTTATCAATATGATTTCAGAAAAACAATTTAAACTACTGTCTTTTTTGCAAGAGCATCCACAAGAGGAGTTTACACAAAGACAGTTAGCGGAACAATTGGAAGTTTCTTTAGGAACAATTAATTCCCTACTTAAAGAAATGAAAGAAGCTAATTGGATTGATCAAGAAGGTCACCTATCTGAGTTAGGAAAAGAAGCTTTAGAGCCTTATCGAGTACAAAATGCAGTGATTATGGCTACTGGAATGAGTAGTCGATTTGCACCATTGTCTTATGAAGTACCAAAAGGATTGTTAAAAGTCAAAGGGGAACGCCTGATTGAAAGGGAAATTGAACAACTACAGGAAGCAGGTATAGAAGATATTACAGTTATTGTAGGTTATTTACAAGAAAAAATGTTTTACCTTGCTGAAAAATATGGTGTAAAAATCGTTGTAAATAATGATTACTATAAATACAATAACTGTTCTTCATTAATGTTGGTTAGAGATCAACTATCAAATACTTATATTTGTTCATCGGACAATTATTTTGTTGAAAACCCATTTGAAAAATATATCTATAGAGGCTATTATTCAACGATATTTGTGGAAGGAGAGACAGACGAATATTGTGCTACCGAAGACTCCAACAACATGATCGTTGATATACAAATTGGTGGGAAAAACACTTGGGCTATGGTAGGCCATGTGTATTTTGACCGCGCCTTTAGTGAAAAATTCGTAAAAATTTTAGAGACTGAGTTTAAACACGAGCCCTATAAAGAACAGCTCTGGGAGGATTACTATACCCGCAATGTTCATGAATTGCATCTAGAAGCTCGTCATTATTCATCGGATATTGTTAAAGAATTTGATTCCTTAGATGAGTTGCGTCAATTTGATGACCGCTACTTGATGAATTCTAATTCTGAGATTATTGATAACATCTGCAAGACCTTGAATTGTGATGCTTCGGATATTGTTCATATTAAACCACTCAAAGATGGTTTAACCAATACATCCTTTAGCTTTGATTGTCTTGATAAAAAATATGTTTATCGTCATCCTGGAAGAGGAACTGAAAAATATATCAACAGATCAAGCGAAGCGGCTTCTATGGAAATTGCAGCAAAACTGCAAATAGACAGAACATTTGTTGCAATGGATAAAAACGAAGGGTGGAAGATTTCAGAATTTATCCCTAACGCTAGACCGCTTAATTATGATAATTGGGATCATGTAGAAAAAGCTATGGGGCTCTTGAGAAAACTACACCAGTCTGGAGAGAAGACAACCCATAATTTTGATTTATTTGTAGGAATTGATGATTTTAGAGAAAAATTGAAGGCTAGCAATCGTTTTGAATTTGATGGACTTGATGAACTTGATAAAAACATTTCAACTATTAGAGAATTTTTAAAACAGGATGACACTGAAAGAGTTTTATGTCATGGAGATTCCTATAGCCCAAATTTTCTCCTAAACGAACAAGAGGAGATGAGTCTGATTGATTGGGAGTATTCGGGTATGGGGGATCCTGCAGGGGATTTAGGCACCTTCATTGGTTGTTCGAATTATACTGTTGAACAAGCTGAGAAAGTACTTGAGATTTACTTGCAAGAAGTTCCAGATACAAAAACAAGACGTCATTATTTAGCCTATGTGGCAGTGACATCTTATTATTGGTTCTTGTGGGCCTTATTCCAAGAGAGTGTTGGAAAACCTGTTGGAGAATTTCTTTATACTTGGTATCGATTTACCAGACAATACGGACAACTTTCATTAGAGTTATATCTGGGAGAAAAATAAGATGAAATCTGTATCTGAAATTGAACAATTGGTAGCAGATGAAACGAAACGAAGACTGGAAGAAATGGAATCTCCAGACTATAATTTTGCGCAACCATTCTTAAAAAAAGATTTTGCTTTGATTGGTGTTATCATTGGGATTAATCTAATCTTGATTATCTTAGCTATGACAGGAGGAATTAAATAATGTCGAAAACAACCGACTTTATTCAACAAGAAACCATAACTGGGATTGTTCCAATGACTAGTAAGGATCGGCAATATTCTTTCTGGGATCTATTCTTATCAACAAGTGGTTTTGCGATTGCAACTTGGTGTTACACACAAGGTGCCTATGTAGCTCAGTACTTGACTTTCAGTCAAATGCTAATTAATATTTTTAGTTTTAATATTATCTGGGTCTTTATTGAATGTCTTCCTATCTTATTTGCAGTCAAATACGGAATTGATTTATGGATTTGGCTTCGAGCGGTTTTAGGGAAGCGCGGAGTGGCATTTTTGTCAACAACAATCAGTTTAGCAAATTTTGGTTGGTATGCAGTTACTGCAAATCTTTTTGCCAGTTCTATGATTCATCTAGCTAATAATTTTGGCCTTGGACTGGAGAAGGGAATTTGGGCACCAATTCTTGGGACACTTTGTGTCTTATTGGGGACCTTGATTGCTCTTGGTGGACCAGAGGTTATAAAAGGTATTAATCGATTTATGGTAATTGCTTTACTAGTTGTTGGATTGATTATCGTTGGAATTTGTTTTGTAGCAGTTCCGATTACTGACATTATGAACGTTCAACCAGCAGTACAAGGAGATTTGAGCCCGCTAGAGCGATTTATGATTTCAGGAGAGGGGAATGTAGCGACTGCCTTTTCTTGGTCGACGCAAGCATTAATTTTACCACGTTTAGCAAAATCAGAACGTAGTGGGTATTGGGCTACTTCTTTATCTTATGGTGTGGTAGCACCATTCTTTGCTGCGACGGGTGGTGTTATGGCTCTAGCTATGTTTGTAAGAACAGGAGTTTACGAGAGTGATCCAACTGCGATGCTTTCAACCTTGAGTACTCCTACCTTTGCTCTTCTTAGTTTATTGCTAGTAGCTTTTGCAAATATTGGAACTCAAGGGACAGGATCCTATGTGAACTGTATGATTGTTAAAAGCGGTATGCCTAAGATGAGCTATAAACTAATGGTTTGGATTGCCATGATTTATGTGAGTGCGTTAACAATTTGGGGTGGCGTAGAAGAATATTTTGGTTCTTTTATCTCGCTTGCAGCTTATATTCAAGGACCTATTATTGGAATGATTGTTGTTGATTATTTCTTGATAAGAAAACGGAAATTAGATTTACGATCAGCTTATTTCTTAGATGGACATCAGGCTTATGAGTTTACTAAAGGATTTAATTTAGTTGGTTTGTCTTGTGTATTCGTATCTTTGTTAGTTGCAGTACTCTTTGTTTATAATCCCCTAACTAAACAAATTCAAAGTTCGATCTTCTTAATTACAACAGGTAGTGGCTTTACGGCGATTTTTGGAGGTTTCCTATATTGGTTAGCAAGCCTAACTCCGTTGAAACATTACATGGTTAAAGATAGAGATCAAGTAACCATTTAAATAAAAACAACCAGCATTGATCTGTACCCCAAAAGTTAGACAGAAAAAATCTAACTTTTGGGGTATTTTGATTATGTGACTATTAGTCCGTCTCGCTCCGTTAGGTGAGAGACAAGAAACCACCCGTTATACGGGGGGATGGTCGATTTGCTTTTTTATTCTAGCAACAGTTGACAAAGAGAAGTGTTCATGTTACAATGACTTCTAACAAAAAACTGAACAAAAGAGGTGTCAGTATGATTTCAGAAAAACAATTTAAGTTTTTGTCTTTCTTGCTGGATCATCCACAAGAGGATTTTACACAAAGAGAATTAGCAGAAGAATTAGGACTTTCTCTAGGAAAGGTTAATTCCTTGTTTAAAGAGATGAAAGAAGCTCATTTTTTTGACCAAGAGGGTCACTTATCTGAGTTGGGAAAAGATGCTTTAGAGCCTTTTCGTGTTCAAAATGCAGTCATTATGGCTGCTGGAATGAGTAGCCGATTTGCTCCGTTATCTTATGAAATTCCTAAAGGGCTGTTAAAAGTCAAAGGACAACGTCTGATTGAAAGAGAAATCGAACAGTTACAAGAGGCAGGTATAGAGGATATTACAGTTATTGTAGGATATATGCAGGAAAAAATGTTTTACCTTGCAGAAAAATATGGTGTAAAAATCGTTGTAAACAATGACTACTACAAATACAACAACTGTTCATCACTAATGCTAGTTAGAGATCAGCTGTCAAATACCTATATTTGTTCGTCAGATAATTATTTTGTTGAAAACCCATTTGAAAAATATATCTATAGAGGCTATTATTCAACAATATTTGCAGAAGGGGAAACAGATGAATACTGCGCGATAGAAGATGCCAATCACATCATTAAAGGAATTCAGATTGGTGGAGAAAACACATGGGCTATGGTAGGTCACGTGTATTTTGACCATGCATTTAGTGAAAAATTCGTTGAGATTTTAGAAAAAGAATTTAAACACGAACCATACAAAGAACAACTTTGGGAGGATTACTATAGCCGTCATGTCAACGAGTTGCACCTAGTAGCGCGTCATTACTCAGCAGATATTATCAAGGAGTTTGATTCCTTGGATGAATTGCGACAATTTGATGAGCGGTACTTGATGAACTCTAATTCGGAGATTATCGATAATATCTGTGAAACCTTACATTGTATCGCTTCAGATATCATAAATATCAAACCTCTAAAAGATGGTCTGACTAATACATCCTTTAGTTTTGATTGTCTCGGGAAAAAATATGTTTACCGTCATCCTGGGGTAGGTACTGAAAAATACATCGATCGTTCTAGCGAAGCAGCTTCTATGGAAGTAGCTGCAAAATTACAAATTGATCGCACCTTTATTGCTATGAATAAAGATAAGGGATGGAAAATTTCAGAGTTTATAATGAATGCGAGAACTCTCGACTATGATAATTGGGACCATGTTGAAAAAGCCATGGAACTCTTGAGAGAACTACACCAATCTGGAGAAAAAACAACTCATAATTTTGATTTAATTGCAGGAATCGATGATTTCAAAGAAAAGTTACAGGAAAGCAATCGTTTTGAGTTTGATGGACTTGATGAGCTAGATCAGTCAATTACAACTCT
This sequence comes from Streptococcus infantis, assembly GCF_019929665.1. Taxonomy (GTDB): domain Bacteria; phylum Bacillota; class Bacilli; order Lactobacillales; family Streptococcaceae; genus Streptococcus; species Streptococcus infantis_H. The sequence goes on from NZ_JAHZPZ010000003.1 coordinate 147,977, forward strand.
AGTAGATTTTATAAAGAAAGACAAGGTGGAAAAAGTTCTCTGTCACGGGGATTCCTACAGTCCTAATTTTCTCTTGAATGAACAAGAGGAGATGAGTCTGATTGATTGGGAATATTCTGGTATGGGAGACCCTGCAGGGGATTTAGGTACTTTTATTGGTTGTTCGAATTATACTGTTGAACAAGCTGAGAAAGTATTTGAGATTTACTTGCAAGAAGTTCCAGATACAAAAACAAAACGTCACTATTTAGCCTATGTGGCAGTGACATCTTATTATTGGTTTTTGTGGGCCTTATTCCAAGAGAGTGTCGGTAAACCTGTCGGAGAATTTTTGTACATTTGGTATCGTTATACCAAACAATATGGTCAGCTTGCATTAAATATGTATTTGGAGGAAGATTGAGATGAAAACTGTATCTGAAATTGAACAACTAGTCGCAGAAGAGACCAAGCATAGACTAGAAGAGATGGAATCTCCAGAGTATGAGTTTCCAAAACCATTCCTGAGAAAGGACTTTATCCTAGTAACATTTGCCGTTATCGTTAACCTACTTTTGATTATCCTAGCCATGACAGGAGGAATCCAATAATGTCAAAAATGAATGACTTTATTCAGCAAGAAACCATAACAGGTATTGTACCGATGACTAATAAGGATCGTCAATATTCCTTCTGGGACTTATTCTTATCAACCAGTGGTTTTGCGATTGCAACTTGGTGCTACACGCAAGGTGCCTATGTAGCTCAGTACTTGACTTTCAGTCAAATGCTGATTAATATTTTTAGTTTTAATATTATCTGGGTCTTTATTGAATGTCTTCCTATCTTATTTGCAGTCAAATACGGAATTGATTTGTGGATTTGGCTCCGAGCGGTTTTAGGGAAACGTGGAGTAGCCCTCTTATCAACCGTAATTAGTTTAGCTAACTTTGGTTGGTATGCTGTTGCTGCAAATCTGTTTGCAAGTTCTATGATTCATTTGGCGAATAGTTTTGGACTTGGACTTGATAAGGGGTTATGGGCACCGATTCTTGGGACACTCTGTGTCTTCTTGGGAACTTTAATTGCTCTTGGTGGACCTGAAGTCATTAAGTGGACAAACCGTTTCTTGGTTATCGCATTGTTACTTGTAGGTTTGATCATCGTAGGTATTTGTTTCGTAGCGGTACCAATTGCAGATATTATGAATATTCAACCAGCAATACAAGGAGATCTAACTCCTCTTGAACGCTTCATGCTTTCAGGAGAAGGAAACGTAGCCTTCGCCTTTTCTTGGTCTACTCAGGCTCTTGTATTGCCACGTTTAGCTAAAACAGAACGTAGCGGTTATTGGGCAACAGCCTTGTCATATGGTGTAGTAGCGCCTTTCTTCGTTGCGACGGGTGGTGTTATGGCTCTAGCTATGTTTGTAAAAACAGGAGTTTACGAAAGTGATCCAACAACCATGCTTTCAACACTAAGTACTCCAGCCTTTGCTCTCTTGAGTTTATTACTAGTAGCTTTTGCCAATATCGGAACACAAGGAACAGGGTCTTATGTAAACTGTATGATTGTCAAGAGTGGGATGCCTAAGGTAAGCTACAAGTTAATGGTTTGGATTGCCATGGTTTATGTAAGTGCTCTGACAATCTGGGGTGGAGTGGAAGAATACTTTGGCTCCTTCATCTCTCTTGCAGCCTATATTCAAGGTCCTATTATTGGAATGATTGTTGTTGATTATTTCTTGCTCAGAAAACGCAAACTTGATTTGCGCTCAGCATACTTCCTTGAAGGCCATCAGGCATATGAATTCACAAAAGGCTTTAATCTCGTTGGATTATCTTGTGTATTCATTTCACTAGTTGTAGCTGTACTATTTGTCTACAATCCAGTAACTGCTCAAATCCAGAGCTCAATCTTCTTGGTTACAACAGGTAGTGGATTTACAGCGATTTTTGGTGGCTTCCTATATTGGTTAGCAAGCCTAACTCCGCTGAAACACTACATGGTTAAAGATAGAGATCAAGTGACTATTTAAATAAAAACAACCAGCACTTTCTATGAAGGTGTTGGTTTTTAATAACTGCTGTTAAACGTTTCTCCGTTTGATTTCAAGTAGTCTTTGATAGAAGAAGATTTGGCTACTATAGATATAAGGGAAGATAGAGATACTTGCGATTCCAAAGCTAATCCAGATGAGGATATACCAAGGAAGTAGCTGTAAATCAAGGACAAAGCGTTGGAACTTATAGCCTTTCATGAGAAAGCGGCTGGTATGCAGCACGCGGCTAGGTTTGGCAATTCCGATTGCAAGGCTGTCACATAAAAGTAGTTCAACTTGGGAATAGGCATAATATTGTGGCAGATAGATAATGGTTCCCAAAATCATTACTAGGACGCTACCAAAGAAATAGAGAGCGAAAGTCAGTAGGAAGTGTTCGATATCTGGATTTGTCACGTCGACAGATGGAAATTCGGGATGAAGTTCCACAAATTTACGAGCCATAGCACTGCTATAAAAGAGCAAATAGACTCCAAAAAGATTAGGGATGCTCCATAAAAAGAGGTAGAAACGCTTGAGTAATAGAGTTAGAAATGTCTGGGTAAAGAAGCGGTTGTCAAGCAAGGACAGACTATCTTTAAAGGAAAGCTCTATCTCAGAAATTCTGTAAAGATTAATCGTGGTAAAGAGAGCACCAGCTAGGATGATGGAACTTGTAAATCCAACGGCTATCGGAAAGAGAGCAGACTGGATTGTGATCCCTAGAAAACTCAAGAAGGACTGTTCAAGAATGCCTTCATCAAGTAAGGATAAAGGTCTGATAAAGCTCGATAGAATCAAGAGAATACTTGGTAATAAAAAGACAAGCAGCAAGCGAGGGTGCTCGGCTTGAAATTGTCTAGCCTGCTGGCGAACTTCTTTTAAATTAATTTTTGGGTACTTCATTCTTTCATTATACCATAGTTCGTGACAGTTCCTGTTTTTTTTGATAGAATCATACAGTATGCCCTTGTGCACAAAGTAAGAACTGGGACTGTCTTTCCCAGCTTCGGAGGTAAAAAATGTCAGATTCACCAATCAAATATCGATTGATTAAGAAAGAAAAACATACGGGAGCTCGTTTGGGTGAGATTATCACACCACATGGGACCTTCCCAACGCCTATGTTTATGCCAGTAGGGACTCAGGCAACGGTCAAGACTCAGTCGCCAGAAGAATTGAAAGAGATGGGTTCAGGAATTATCCTATCCAACACCTATCACTTGTGGCTTCGCCCTGGGGACGAACTCATTGCCCGTGCTGGAGGTCTTCACAAGTTCATGAATTGGGACCAACCAATCTTGACAGATAGCGGTGGATTTCAAGTGTATTCTCTAGCAGACAGCCGTAATATTACAGAAGAAGGGGTAACCTTCAAGAACCACCTCAACGGTTCTAAGATGTTTCTTTCACCTGAAAAGGCCATTTCTATTCAAAATAATCTGGGCTCAGATATCATGATGTCCTTTGACGAATGTCCCCAATTTTATCAACCTTATGATTATGTGAAAAAATCGATTGAACGTACTAGCCGTTGGGCAGAGCGTGGTTTAAAGGCTCACCGTCGTCCGCATGATCAAGGGCTATTTGGGATTGTACAGGGGGCAGGATTTGAAGATCTTCGCCGTCAATCAGCTCATGATCTTGTAAGTATGGACTTCCCAGGCTACTCTATCGGAGGACTAGCAGTTGGAGAAACACACGAAGAGATGAATGCAGTTTTGGACTTTACGACCCAACTGCTTCCTGAGAATAAACCTCGTTACTTGATGGGAGTAGGAGCGCCAGATAGCTTGATTGATGGTGTTATCCGTGGTGTCGATATGTTTGACTGTGTCTTGCCGACTCGTATCGCTCGTAACGGGACTTGTATGACCAGTCAAGGTCGCTTGGTAGTCAAGAATGCTCAGTTTGCGGAGGACTTTACACCACTTGATCCAGAGTGTGATTGCTACACATGTAAGAATTATACCCGTGCTTATCTACGCCATTTGCTTAAAGCAGATGAAACCTTTGGTATCCGCTTGACAAGTTACCATAACCTGTATTTCTTGCTCAATCTGATGAAGCAGGTTCGCCAGGCTATCATGGATGATAATCTCCTGGAATTTCGTGAACATTTTGTTGAAAAATATGGTTATAACAAGTCAGGGCGAAATTTCTAAATTTAGCTTGAAATCAGCTAAAAATCCTAAGTTTTATCTTAGGATTTTTCTGTTTTTTTTGATAAAATAAAGGTACTATGGAATGGAAGTTAGATGGCTTTTTTGCCAATCTAATGAATGGAGAATAAACTCGTATGCGTATTAAATGGTTTTCCTTGATTAGGATTACAGGTTTGCTTTTGGTACTCTTGTATCATTTCTTTCAGACAATTTTCCCAGGAGGTTTCTTCGGGGTTGACGTCTTCTTTACCTTCTCAGGTTTTCTGATCACATCACTTTTATTAGAAGAATTTGGACAAAAAGGGAAGATTGATATCTTAGGATTTTTTAGAAGACGTTTCTATCGGATTTTTCCACCGGTTGTTTTAATGATTCTTGTCATCATGCCATTCACCTTCTTGGTTCGCCAAGATTATGTGGCAGGAATTGGTGGGCAGATTGCCGGTGTTCTAGGATTTATGACTAACTTCTATGAAATGCTGACAGGAGGAAGTTATGAATCTCAGTTTATCCCTCACCTCTTTGTTCACAACTGGAGCTTAGCTGTTGAAGTTCATTATTATATCTTGTGGGGCTTGGCAGTCTGGTTCCTATCTAAGCGAGCGAAATCAAGCGGACAACTACGAGGAACAATCTTTCTACTTTCATCAGCTGCCTTTATCGTCAGTTTCCTTTCGATGTTTATCGGTAGTTTTATTGTAAGTTCTTACTCAACAGTATACTTTTCAAGCTTAACTCATGTGTATCCATTCTTCTTAGGTAGTGTGCTTGCTACCGTAATAGGGGTTCGTCATGCAACGCCACTTCTTAAACGTTTGAATAGAAGCTTGGATTTGAAGCAGACTTTGCTAATCTTTGGAGCTGGGCTCGGAGTCTTGCTATTACTGACCTTCTTTGTGAAATTTACATATCTATTTGCTTATTTACTCGGCTTCTTGTTTGCAAGTTTAGCAGCGCTTCTGATGATTGTTGCGGCACGCGTTTTGCATGAGAAAACACCGACTATCAAAGAACCAAAGATTATCAGCTTTTTAGCGGATACCAGCTATGCTGTCTATCTTTTCCACTGGCCGTTCTATATTATTTTCTCACAGTTAATGGGAAATATTCCGGCAGTGATTTTAACCACCATCTTCTCTTATATCTTCGCAACCCTTTCTTTCTATGTCATCGAACCTTTAGTAGCAGGAAAATCTACTGATCTCTTGCAAAAGGCAAAAGAAATTCCGCACATTAAACCGGTCTTTGCTGGTAGTGCTGGAGTACTTGGTCTGATTACCGTTGTCGTGATATTGATAGCCCCTCAAGTCGGTGCATTTGAAACGGATTTGATGGTTAATGGTCTCAATCAGGCGCAAACCAATATGAACCGAACAAAAACCATGGCAGATCAAGCAGAAGCTAGTCGCTATAATATAGCTGAGGGTGTATCCATCATTGGAGATTCGGTAACCTTGCGTGCTTCAGAGGGACTAAAAGAAGTCTTGCCAGATGCGCAGATTGATGGTCAGGTCAGTCGAACTACCAAACAGGCAAATGAATTGATGCTGAATTACAGTCAGAATAAAGCCTTGCCTAAAATTGTAGTCATTGCGACTGGCGTTAATAATCCTGAAAATTATAAGGCTGATTTGGATTTGCTGATAACAAATCTTCCAAAAGGACATCAACTTGTCTTAGTAACTCCTTACGAGGGAGACACAACGCAGGAAACGCAACCTTATGTTGAGCAGTATGCAAGCTATGCGCGTGAACTGGCACAAAAATATCCTTATATAGCACTAGCTGATTGGAACCAAGTGGCTAAAGATCATCCAGATATTTGGAAGGGAACAGACCAGGTTCACTTCGGTAGTGATACGACCAAGCAGGATGAAGGAGCTAAACTATACGCAGAAACCATTAATGCTGCCGTTAAAGCTCTCGCAGACAAACCTGTCAAATCAAAATAATCACTAAAAAGTAGAGGTTGTATCTCTACTTTTTGCTTTAAAGAGAATTGGGAAAAACTTGCCAAATTGTCAGAATTATGAGAAAATAGGAGCAATCAAAAAATGGAGGGAATGCAATGAGAGAAGACATCAAGATTAATGACCGCGCTCTAGCCTTAGAAGACCAAATCATTGAAGTACTCGAAAAAGTATATGATACAGATGTAGAACTAGATGTATACAATCTCGGATTGATTTATGAGATTCATTTAGATGAGGCTGGACTTTGTACGATTGTCATGACCTTCACCGATACTGCCTGTGACTGTGCAGAAAGTCTGCCAATCGAGATTGTAGCAGGTTTAAAACAAATTGATGGGATTGAGGATGTCAAGGTTGAGGTGACCTGGTCTCCTGCATGGAAAATCACACGTATTAGCCGCTATGGACGTATTGCCTTAGGGCTACCCCCGCGTTAAATAATAGAGGGATATGGGATGAATTATGAATCGGGATTAAAGACCCGATTTGTATTTTCCTTTTTTTGTTTATTTAATTTTATACAATAAACAAAAAATTTTGTTAAGAGTAGCCACTTCACTCAAAAAAATGTTATTATAGTAGAAGTGATTATAATAAAAAGAATAAGGTAGGATAGATATGAAATTATCTGTAGTCATTCCGTTTTATAACGAAGAGAATATGATTCAAAAAATGTATGATGAATTGGTTAAAGAAATCAATCAAATTACAAAAGCGGAATTTGAAATTATTTTTATTAATGACGGTAGTAAGGATCGTACTTTTGAACGTATGTTAGCCATCGCAGCTGGCGATTCACGTGTTAAATACATCAGCTTCAGTCGAAATTTCGGGAAAGAAGCTGGAACTATTGCAGGACTTGAATATGCAACAGGAGAAGCAGTTATTCTAATGGATGGAGATTTGCAGCATCCACCAGCAATGCTTCCACAAATGATTGAAGCTTATGAGCAAGGATACGATGTTGTAAGTGCTCGTCGTACACGTACAGGAGAAAAACGTCACCGTACTTTTTTAGCTAAACATTTTTATAAACTTGCCAATAAAATGATGGATATCGAGCTAATGGACGGAGTCTCTGAATTCCGATTGTTTAGCCGTAAAGTTGTAAACGCCATTATATCTATGCAAGAATACAATCGTTTTTCTAAAGGTATTTTTGCTTGGATTGGCTTTAATGAAAAAGTTATCGAATATGAAAACCAAGTTCGTACTGTCGGTGAAACAAAATACTCGTTGAAGTTCTCATTGAACTATGCGATTCAAGGGATTTTATCGTTCAATGATAAACCGCTTCGTATGTGCATTAACTTTGGTTTATTCTGTTTATTAATCTCATTAGCATACGTTCTTTGGACATTTGTTCAATACTTTGTAGCGCCAGATTCACTTGTGAGTGGGTACTTTACAACGATTTTCTCTGTCGTGCTCTTTGGTGGAATTCAATTGATTTCTATTGGGGTACTCGGAGAATATATCGGTAAGATTTATTATGAAGTGAAGAAACGTCCACATTATCTTGTTGACCAAACGAACATTACTGTGAAAGGAGAGCAAAATGACGACTAAGAAAAAAGTCTATCTAGCAAGTTTTATTGCACCTATAGCCATCATGTTTGTGGCTTGGGCTATTGATGGCTTCTTTCCTTTCGGGACAAAGTCACTCATGGCGGTTGACTTTAACGCACAGTATATTGGCTTATATGCTTATTTCAAACATTTATTTTTAAATGGCGATTGGAGTAGTTTCTTCTACTCTTTCTCTAAATCCATTGGAGGTGGGATGTTAGGGATTTGGGGCTTCAACTTGTTGAGTCCATTTAACTTACTCTTTCTATTAACCTCTGAAGAAAATTTCCAATGGGTGGTTCCAATTGTTATTGCCTTACGTTATGGAGCGATGGGATTAACCATGGCACATTTCTTGATTAAACGTTATGATGGATTAAAGAATAAGGCCTACTTGGTTCCAATCGTCGCTACCATCTACGCATTAAATGGGTTTAATGTTAGTTATCAAATGAACCCAATTTTCTATGATGGAATGATCATGCTTCCATTAGTTTTAATTGGGGTTGAACAAGTACTAGATAATAAGTCTCCAAGAGGCTATATTGGCATGCTTGCCTTATCTCTCTTTGTACAATTTTACATGGGTTATATGACCTGCATTTTTGTGGTCATTTATGCTTTGTTCTACATTATTCGTTCAGAGAACTTAAGAAATAAAAAGGTTATTCTAACAAGAATGGGGAAATTAGCTGCTGCATCTATACTAGCTGTTGGAATAGTATCAGCTGTATTGCTCCCAATTCTGATTAGTTTGGTATCAACAAAAGGGGGCTTGCAAAGCACTCTGAGATTTGATTGGAAGTTACAAATCAATCCGTTTGAGATTTTAGCAAAACTCTTTTTAGGAGCTTTTGATAATACTTCTTGGCCAGCTGGACCTAACTTGCCAAATATATATGTGGCTAGCTTTGGTTTACTAGGAACACTTTATTACTTTATTTCAAGTAAGATTTCAAAATGGAGTAAAATTGCAGCAAGTTTTGTTCTCGTAGTGTTTTTGATTTCTTGTGCCCATGAATTTACAAGTAAGTTGTGGCATATGGGACAAAATCCTGCTGGATTTTTCTATCGCTTCTCATGGATTATTGCTTTCTTTTTAGTTTATTTAGCTTATCTAAGTCTACGAGAAGTAGAAAGATTTACTAAGAGAGAAGCTAGCTTCCTACTGATTAGCGGTGCAGTTATCTTTTCTATTGTACAGTTACAACAACACTCTTTCTTAACAGTTTGGCAACGTCTTGCAACGATTTTGATTTTTGTGGTTTTGCTTGCAGCTTTATTCTATCCTAAAGTGAAACACTCTTGGATGATTATAGCCGCTTTAACTGTGGTTGAGTTGACAGCTAATGCAGCACTTGTTCAATCACGCGTTGGCTATACAGACGCTTATAAGTATCACGATGCAGTTTTACAATTAAAGGAAGCGATTAATCCAATTAGACCTGACCACAGTGATTTTTACAGAATTAACAAATCATTTAATTTAAGTAAGAATGATCCATTTATGGTGGATTATCCGGGACTATCGGTTTTCAGTTCCAACCTGGAAAATAGTACACGTGATTTATTTGACCGTTTAGGAAACAACGGAATTAATGCAACGACCTACTATCAAGGAACTCCGTTCCAAGATGCGCTCTTCTCAGTAAAATATCTAGTTGCTCCAAAACCAGTGCTTAAAGAGGACTATCCTGATACATCCAAACTGTATGTATTCGGAAACATGGTAACGCGTAAAGATATTACGACAAAAGCACCTGTTTATGAAGCTGCTAGAACAAAGACATTCGAGACAGGTTTGATTTTGCCAATTGCTTATGGTGTTAATGATGCAACGGTGAATGTAAAATTAGAGAACCATCAACCGATTCAAAATCAAAATAAGATTGTACAAGCTATGGGGGCAACGAGCGAAAATTATTTAGCTGCACTCGGAGCAAATGAGATGAAATTGGATAATATGGAAGTTGTAGATCCGTCTAAACCAGAAACCTATAAGCGTATTGATTCTTCAAAACCAGGAACGATTACCTATCATTTAGTACCTCAATCTGCTGAGGATTATTGGGTAGCAATTCCGCAAATATTATCTCATACAGACAAAAATAAAATTCGTGTCATGTTAAATGGCAAAAATTATGAATTCCAAGATAAATTCCAACAAATGCAATTTATTCAAATTGCACATAATTCAGTTGGTCAACCTACAGATTTAACGATTGAAATTGATTCGGATAATGAATATAATTTATCTGGACTGCGCTTGGCTCGTTCTAATGCTGCTCTAGCAAATCGTATCATTCAAGAACGTCAGCTGCAAGGAATAAAATTAACTCATTGGGATAATCGTAGTTTTAAAGGAACAGTTAATATAACTGATGACAGTACTTGGATGATGACCAGTATCCCATATGAAAAAGGTTGGACTGTTAAAGTAGATGGAAAAGTAGTTGAAACTGCTAAAGTTTGGGATAGTTTGTTAGCCTACAAGATTACACCAGGTGAACATACAATTGAAATCAGCTACTTGCCAGCTGGATTTGTTGCAGGTTTTCTAATTTCAATCTTATCAACCTCTCTTTATGGATTTGCAATTTATAAAAAATGGATTTAATTTAGTAGGAGTAGACTATAATGAAAATTTCAAAAATGAAATTAAAATTTAGTTCGCTATTCTTTGTTCCATTTATGGGTATGTTAGGAGTCTTCCTTTGTTTAGGGTTGACTCCCTTTTCACAAAATTCGGTGCATAGTGGAGATTTTCTTTCACAATATTTTCCGCTTTATATCGGATTACATAAACTATTTTGGAGCGGCGATTTTAGCGGTCTGTTTTGGTCCTTCTCTAAATCCCTGGGAGGAGCAATGCCAAGTGTATGGGGCTTTAATAGTTTAAGTCCTTTCACGTTTTTATACGTAATTTTTCCAATTTCGACATTTCATATTTTGAGTTATGTGATTCCACTCATTCGCTTTGGAGTAATGGGAGTGGCGTTTGGATATTTTCTTGAAAAGAAATATCAAGGTATTAGCAAAAATTACTGGCTTTCATTAGGTTTATCTACATCTTATGCGCTTAGTGGATTTATTGTATCTCAGCATTTCAATCCCAACTTTTTAGATAATCTAATTTACGTTCCTATCATTCTTCTTGGTATTGAAGAAATCGTAGAAGGAAAACGATCACTTAAATTACCGATTTTCCTTGCAGTCAGCTTGATTACGAATTTCTATACAGGGTATATGATGTGCCTTTTTGTGGCTCTATATGCATTCTATGCTGTTTTTTCAAAGAAAGCTTCCTTGAAAGACTACCTATTGAAAATAGGTAGGGTTGCATTGTTTGCAATGATTGGAGTAGGACTTGCAATGTTCTGGCTGCTACCAGTCTTTGGTGCCTTGGTAGAAAGTAAGGCAAGTGCAGGAAGTACATTTGAATGGTCTTCTAAAATCGTAAATGATCTTATAACTTTTCCTCAAAAATTTATTTTAGGCTCTTTTAGTGAAAAAGAGTGGGGGGACCCAAAAGCCTTACCGCACCTTTTCATTGGAAGTTTAGGTCTTTTTGGACTGTTTGTTTTCTATGTAAAAAAAGAAATTTTCCTTCGTAGCAAATTATCTGCAACATTCGTATTGTTGATTTTATTACTTTCCTTCAATATTCAAGGCTTTGATCAGATTTGGCATATGGGGCAACGTCCGGTCGGTTTCTACTTTAGAAATTCTTGGATTGCAAATGCCTTTATGTTGGTCTTAGCTTCCGAAAGTTTGATGAAGTGGAAAAATAGATTCCAATTTAATGAATTTTTGGTAGCTCTTATAGGTTTTGGGTCGATTTTATTGTTCTCAATGCTTGCTACACTTTCTTATGTAGAAACATTACAGAAAATACTTGCATTTATTATTTATAGTATCGTTTTATGTGCATTCTTTCTAACAAAGGTCGATTTATCTCGAAGACTACAAATAGTAACCGGAGTTGTTATTGTAGAGTTAATATTGGGTGCGTTTATTGGACTGAAAAGAGTACCATTTTTCGTTAGTAATTCTAGTTTGAAGACTCAAATGGAGTATGCGATTGCTTTTGATGAAGAAGGTTATAGTAAATTAAATCAATTTACACGTCTGGAGATGAATAAGGGATTGTCGCATGCCAATTTCCCGATTGCTTATAATTATAATGGTGCCTCTCACTTTACATCGAGTTTAGAGCATACATTAATTGAAGAATTTAGTCACTTAGGACTTCCTGCCTCACAATCAGTTGTAAACTATACAGGGCGAAATATTATTTTAGATTCTATGTTTGGTTTTTCGCGGTTTATGATGGGTGGCGATGAAAATAAAGTCTTTGCGGATATTCGTGGTTTATATCAGAAAGAAGGAACCTTAAAGAACTTTGCTGTTTATCAAAATCCATATGCCCTCTCCTTGGGATATTTAACAAATAAGGATCTTGCAACAAATGTAAACTTTGAAAAGCACAAACCTGTTAACAATTTAAATCAATTGTTACAAGTTGTGGGAATTTCGGAGAAAGAAGGTCTTAAAGAAGTAAGTGTATCAGAAGCTCATGTTGAAAATTTAACGAAAAATGGTGACAAATATACAATTACTAAAGAAGGTACTCCGGTAAAAATTGAATGGCAATTATCTCTTGAACCAAACAAGTTGTACTTTGTCGAAATTCCAGAAAGACAAGCCGGTTCAGTCATTAAATCAAAAGTGTTGGTAGACGGATCAAGTTATCCTTATGAAAATCGATTCCGAGAAAATCAATTATGGGTGGTTGGAAATGGAAACTTAAACAAAACGCTCACATTTACAATTGATGAAGGAAAAGCCAAAGAATGGGATATTCGTGATTTTAAATTCTATTCAATCGATATACCAACTCTAACCAAAGCTTTGGAACAGTTTAAAAAAGCAAATGACATCACCATTGATTCCTATTCAAATTCAACAGTGAAAGCACACGTTAATGTTACAAATAGTGAACAATCCTTTGCGACTTTCACTATTCCATACCATTCAGGTTGGAGTGTAACAGTAGATGGTCAAGCTCAAGAAGTTCAAAAATCGCTTGGTTTCTTTATGGGTGTATCACTGACGGAAGGAGAACATGAGATTGTATGGACATATAATCCTCCAGGGTTAAACTTCGGAGTAATGCTTTCACTAGCTTCTCTTATTCTACTCGTTTTCTTGTGGAAAAAACAAAAAATAGAATAGCTGACATACTCTGCGGCTATGATACTAGAAAAGGATGAAGTTCTTATGAACTTCATCCTTTTTGTATGTTTTTTAGACTGGTTAGTAATAAATCAATCCGTAATAGTGCTTATTTTTTACCAGATTGTTCCATATTCCAGAAATCTGTAACGGCACCACGTGATGCAGAAGATACGGTATGGGCATATTTACCGAGGACACCACGGCTATAGAGTGGCGGCAAGGTTGTTTCTGCCTTGCGTTTTTCAAGTTCTTCATCGGAAACGTCCATGGAAATTTCTTTGGTATCTTGGTCGACAGTGACGATATCGCCTGTACGGAGATAGGCAATTGGTCCACCATCCTGAGCTTCAGGAGCGATATGTCCAACAACCAGACCATAAGTACCACCAGAGAAACGGCCATCTGTCAAGAGGGCAACCTTGTCTCCTTGGCCTTTACCAACGATCATTGATGAAAGTGATAGCATCTCAGGCATACCAGGACCACCCTTAGGTCCAACGAAACGAACAACGACTACGTCGCCATCAACGATTTCATCTGACAAGACAGCTTGGATAGCATCTTCTTCAGAGTCAAAGACCTTAGCTGGACCAACGTGACGACGAACCTTAACACCGGACACCTTGGCAACTGCACCGTCAGGAGCAAGATTACCGTTCAAGATGATAAGCGGACCGTCCGCACGTTTAGGATTTTCAAGTGGCATGATGACTTTTTGACCTGGAGTAAGATCTGCAAAGTCAGCTAAGTTTTCAGCGACAGTCTTACCAGTACATGTGATGCGGTCTCCATGAAGGAATCCATTTGCCAACAAGTACTTCATAACCGCAGGCACACCACCAACTTCGTAGAGGTCTTGGAAGACATATTGACCAGAAGGTTTCAAGTCGGCCAAGTGAGGCACACGTTCTTGGATGGTATTGAAGTCCTCAAGTGACAAGTCAACATTAGCCGCGTGGGCAATAGCAAGCAAGTGAAGAGTGGCGTTAGTAGAACCACCGAGAGCCATTGTCACTGTAATGGCATCTTCAAAGGCTTCGCGAGTCAAGATATCAGAAGGTTTGATACCAAGTTCAAGCATTTTGACAACTGCACGACCGGCTGCTTCGATGTCTTCTTTCTTATCAGCAGATTCAGCTGGGTGAGAAGAAGAACCTGGCAAGCTCATCCCCAAAACTTCGATAGCAGTAGCCATAGTATTGGCAGTATACATACCTCCACAACCACCAGGTCCAGGGCAGGCATTACATTCCAGACGTTTGACGTCCTCAGCCGTCATATCGCCGTGGTTCCACTTACCGATCCCTTCAAATACAGAAACCAAGTCGATGTCTTTGCCATCTAGTTTTCCAGGGGCGATAGTACCACCGTAAGCGAAAATAGCTGGGATATCCATATTGGCAATGGCAATCATAGAACCAGGCATGTTCTTGTCACAACCCCCGATAGCCACAAAGGCATCCACGTTATGACCACCCATAGCTGCTTCGATAGAGTCCGCGATGATATCACGTGACGTTAGGGAGAAGCGCATACCAGGCGTTCCCATAGCAATCCCGTCGGCTACCGTAATGGTTCCAAACTGCACAGGCCAAGCACCCGCAGATTTAACCCCTTCTTTAGCCAATTTCCCAAAGTCATGCAAGTGGATATTACATGGTGTGTTTTCCGCCCAAGTCGAAATGACCCCAACAATCGGTGTTTCAAAGTCCTTATCTGTCATACCAGTCGCACGAAGCATGGCACGGTTAGGTGATTTTACCATGCTGTCATAGATGCTACTGCGGTGACGTTTATCTAATTCTGTCATTCAAGTCCCTCCCATTTCAGTTTGTTCCATTATAGCACAATTTTCATATGAATAACAGAAGAAAATTTTTAAATTTTCAGACAATTCAGCAGTGTATGATAAAAAAATACAACTTTTTTTGTCAAGTAACTTTACTTTACAAAAAAGTTTTGATATACTATTAAAGTTGATGAAAATCAAACCTAATTGAATTTATATCTTAAAAGGAGAAAAACGAAATGGCAGTACCTGCACGTCGCACATCAAAAGCGAAGAAAAACAAACGTCGTACACACTACAAAGTAACAGCTCCATCTGTAAACTTTGACGAAACTACTGGAGATTACTCACGTTCTCACCGCGTATCACTTAAAGGATACTACAAAGGACGTAAGATCGCTAAAGCTGCATCAGCTGAATAATAGAAGGGAGATACCATGCGCGTAAATATTACACTTGAACACAAAGAATCTGGTGAACGCTTGTACCTTACTTCTAAAAACAAACGTAACACTCCAGACCGTCTTCAATTGAAGAAATACTCACCAAAACTTCGCAAACACGTTGTGTTTACAGAGGTTAAATAGTGGGTCATTACGTTTCAGTAGAAACGAAAAAACCTTGATTTAAGGCGATTCTTGAATTTTCGAAATTCAATGTATTGCAATAAAAATCAACCGAATGACTACATTTTTGACTACATTTTTTGTGAAATAAATTAGATGTTCGGATATATAGAAAACGCTCTAGTCATATTGTCTAGAGCGTTTTTGTGTTGTTTAATATAATTAGATGTCGGTTTTAGATAACTACACATTTCAGATTTTTTAAAACAAGATTTAATTGTTGATAACTAGAAAGGATTATTATGTTTACAAAAAATAAATTTCAATACTGTATTTACAATCATGAGAGACTAGAACTTCATGAGCTACAAAAAGAATATCAAAAGGATAAAGCTGGGACAAAACTTAAGTATGAAAACCAATTGTTCGCAATCCTTCATGGATAGAGCGCAAGTTGTTCTCGATAGCTCGAAGATCAGCTTGATGTATTATTCTTTTAGCCATAATATCCCCCTTGTTAATGATTTCTAAATCAATTAGAAAAAATTTGACCATAGAATATTCTTATATTAAAGAAGTAATTATATCCTGAAAAAACAGGCCACAATTACACATGATTTAGATAAAATATACCAGAATTATTTTAGTTTCTCCTTATAGTAATAAGAAAATCATAATTGATACTTTAATTCAACATACTATGAAATGAGAATATGAAGTTTTCTATGGGGGAAATGTGCACTTGATTTGACATTTTAGGGCGTATGAAAACTTTGAATACAGGTTTCTTTCTATCTAAATGTTTTTGCAGATACTTTTTTTGTACAAATTTGTATTACGAGTGTGTAACTGATAGACAAACATTAAAAAATATGATAAGCTAAAGTAGACAAAAATTTTAAAGGAGAATCCTTATGTCAGCAATTAGTTTAACTCCAGAACAGTTACAATCTCAGGCGGCTATTTATCTTAGCGCTAAAGATCAAATTGAACAAGCGGTACAAACCGTTAATCGTACAAATGGAGAAATGGCATCACAATGGAAAGGACAAGCATTCAATGCTTACCTTGAGCAATACAACCAGTTGTATACACATGTTCAAAAATTCGAGGAGCTTCTAGTGAGTATCAACCAACAATTGAACAACTATGCTCAAACAGTAGCTGAACGTGACCAACAAGATGCACAAAGCTTTGGTTTGTAGTTAATTTTGAGGAGCGTCAGGGAAACTTGACGCTTATTTTTATACCATGATGAAGAAAATTAAAAAGTACCTATTAATTCTTTGTATCGTATTTCCTGTGCTAGTTTATGCAGACGATGGTAGCTTAAAACTTGATACAGATATCATTACAAATAGTACACAGGATACGGTCAAAAATAGGATAGAATCCAAATATGCCCCAAATTTATTTTTAAATCGTACCCAGAAGGTTGTGGACCAGAGAACTCAAACAACGAAAGAACTGTTACAGGGGGCAGAACAGACTATATTTACAGGTAGTGAAAATCATTCTATTTATCGCTTAGAAACTAGTGTAGTTCAAACATCATTATTCAATCAATACACCATAGAGGAGAAGTCCTCTTTTAAGCAAAGGGATTATTCAATTTTTAAGGATTGGATGGGAAGCGTATTTACAAGTGTTTTTTTGCTGTTTATGGTTTTGTTGGGCGTCTATCTAGGAAGGAAATGGCATGGATTACGGAAAAATAAAGCTAACTCTAGAGTATAGAGAAAAACAAATAGATATTCGAGTTTCAAAAGCTCTTACTTGGTTAAGGTTAGAAGAATTATTAAAAGATACCAAAGTTAGAGAACAGTTGAATTTACCTCGAAATAGTTCGTTTTGTTTCAAAGTTAGAAATAAACAAATCCATATCGAACCAATGGATATCTTGGCTGCTTATCCAGTTAGTGATGGAGATTATATAGAGATTGAGGAAGTATCATAGGAGAAAAAAATGTTTGAAGCAGATCAACTACAATTTGTGAAAGAGGACAATCAAATATCAGTTCGAATTTCTTCATCAGGTTATCGAAGAGAACAGCTTGAATTGATTCAAGAATATTGTCCAGTAGAAATAGTGCAGAAAGATGGAGTTCTTTCTTTGCATTATATTATTCCCGAGTATTTTAAAACAGTTAAGGAAGAAATTTTAAATAGAAGTACGGAGCTTGAGCGTTTTAGTTTGGCGCAAAGCATGTCGGTATTAGTTCATTCTGAAAATGATTATAAAATTCCGTATATTCATCCTGAAAACATCATTGTTTTTGGGAGTAATGTACAAATGTTACATTATGGAATCGAAAAATTACTTGCACCACAGCAGTATAGTTCGGAATTCTATTTAGAGTCTTATAAAGCTTTAATGATTTCTATTTTACTACCTAAGGTAGATTTTGACTTAGTCATCCATGGGATTGATGCAATAAAGGAAAAGGTGGCACAGGATATTATTCCCTTAGGGAGTGTAGCTGATGTTAATAAATATATTGCAGAAAAGTATGCAAAATTATCAGAAGAGAGTTCAAAAGCTAATTTGTTGGTGAACAAGAAAAAATGGAAGGCTCTGTTAATAGGGGGAGCCTTGCTTGCAACAACCACAGTGGTCTTAAGTTTTGCAACTTATAAGTCTATGTTTAAAGACGGCCCCCTAAAATCATCAGTCATTATGGCCCAATCAAATTTCATGCGAAAAGACTATTCTGAAACAGTTGAATCATTAAAAAATTATGGTGCAGAATCATTGCCAAAGGAAGCTAAGTATATCTTAGCAGCAAGCTATGTCCGTTTAGATAGTTTGAGCGATAAGCAAAAGGAAGTTATTTTAAATACGATTACAGAATCAACAGATGATACAATTTTTTATTATTGGATTTATCTTGGACGTGGAAAATTTGAAAAAGCTCTAGATGTGGCACAAAATATCGGGGACACACAGTTGATTTTACACGCTTATACAAATCTATATGAATCAGTCAAAGCAGATATCAATATGAACGGTTCTGAGAAACAAAAGAAACTTGAAGAATATGAAAAGAAAATAAAAGAACTTTCTGCTGAGATTGGAGAAGCTACTACAAATAGTAGTGATACAAAAGTATCTACTGAGACAACAACTCCTAAGGACAACCAAACAAAAGAAAAGAGCGGACGATAAATGAAGGCAAAAAAGCTAGAATATGATCATCAACTGGGAGACCAATTAGGAGAACTTCATAAACCTCTTTATACCTTGTTGATTGAACAAGAAAAACTGGAAAAAATAGATTTGTTTGAAGGACAAGAGGTAAGAGTAGGTGCTAACAAGTATACAGTAGAAGGCAGAAGAGTCTATCGAAACGGTAAGGAATTAGAAAGAGGAGAATCTACCTTTGATAAAGAAACTGTAACCTTATTGGTCCCTGAAGAGGATATTTTTATCACTTATATTTTTCCGCCACAACGATTTATTTGTAGCAAGAAAGAATCAGCTGACATTAGTTGGCCGATTTCGAACCAACTTATTTTTTCAGAAAATCAAGTACAGGTTATAATTGGGGAATCTCCGATTTATCTAAACGACCGTCTAATTAAAGAGGAAGGGCTTTATCCGTTTGAATTAGGAGACCGAATGAAGGTTTCTAACTATTTTATAGAAAAAAGAAAAAACCAGTGGAAAATTGGATGTCTTTTTGAAGAACCACAATTGAATAAGAATCGAATTCTGATACAAGAAAAAAATAATGAGTATCCGATGGATTTTCCAGAGTATAGAAGGAGTCCGAGAGTCAACCCTATTATCCATAGTGGGAAAATCATTATCAATCAACCTCCACAGCCTATAAAGCCACCCAAAAACTCGCTCATCCGAGCCATTGTCCCAGCTTTAGGAATGTTTACTTTGACTGCATTGAGTTCAATTTGGACAAAAGGGAATCCTGTAATGATGCTAGGAATGGGTGGATTTAGTCTCCTAACAGCAGCGACAACTATGAGCCAGTATTTTGAAGAGCGAAAGGATACCAAAGAACAGGAAAAAAATCGGATTCAAGATTACGAAGCATATTTATTAAAACAAGTATCCGACTTAGAAAGATACTACAAAGAAGAAACAAATATTTTACATTACAATCAACCGTCAATATCAACCATTACTGAGCTGATTGCAAAGTATGATTCTAGAATTTATGAGCGAATGGATTATAATGAAGATTTCTTACAGGTGTCTTTAGGATTAGGAGATAAATTAAGTCAACTAGAGTTGCAAACAAATTTTGATGAGCAAAGTAAAGATGAAATATCGCAGTTTGCTCGAACAGTCTTGCAAGACTACAGTTTGCAAAAGAAAGTTCCAATCACTGTTAATATCTTTGAAGCGACAGTTGGTCTTGTTGGGAACAGTGAAGTAACTAGGACAGCTGTGTATAATATGCTCTTACAGATGGCAATGTTTCATAGCTACTTAGATGTTAATTTTATCAACCTTGTTCAAGAACAGAGATATGAAAAAGATTGGTCTGAGTGGCGCTTTCTCCCTCATTTTAATATGCAGGAACGAAATATTCGTGGTTTTGTTCATGATGCCAGAAGCCGTGATGCTGTTCTAAATTCGCTTTACCGTATTATTCAAAAACGTTCCCAAATCAAACGTGAAATGGGGGAAAAAGATGCACGCTTTAAACCTCATTATGTCTTAACGATTATGGATGACTCCCATTTACTTGGCCATAGTTTGAATGAGTATCTAGCCAAGGATTTGACAGAGTTAGGTGTAACAGTTATTTGGGTGAAAGAGGCACGTCGTCTTTTGCCGGAAACTATCACAACTCTAATTGAATATAAGAATCAAAATCTAGGTCAAATCATTAATGATGAAGGATCCTATAGTGCACAAACCTTTATTCCCTACCCACTGTTGGATTGCTATGAAGATTCTATCCGTACTTTAGCAAATCTAAAACACATGGAAGTAGAGAAGAATACGATTCCCAAATCCGTTACTTTTTTGGAACTCTATCAAGTCAGAGAAGTTGAAGAGTTACAGGTTGCGTCTAGATGGTCCAAAGCGGATACTTTTAAAACATTAGCAGTGCCATTAGGATTGCGTGGGAAAGATGACCAGGTGGAGCTCAACTTACATGAACGTGCACATGGACCACACGGCCTCGTAGCAGGAACCACTGGTTCAGGTAAATCGGAGATTCTTCAGTCTTATATATTATCCATGGCTGTAAATTTTAGTCCAGAGGATGTTGGATTTCTTACCATTGACTTCAAGGGTGGAGGGATGGCGAATCTTTTCAAAGATCTCCCACATATGCTTGGGTCTATTACTAACTTAGATGGTGCGGCTAGTGCGCGTGCCCTAGCTTCTATCAAAGCAGAGTTACAAAAACGTCAACGACTATTTAATCAATTTGGCGTCAACCATATCAATGGATACACTAAATTATATAAGGAAGGTCAACAAGCTACTGACAAATCAGGTTATCCAGACAAACCATTACCTCATCTCTTCCTTATTAGTGATGAGTTTGCTGAATTGAAAGAACATGAACCAGAATTTATGACAGAGCTGGTTTCGACAGCCCGTATTGGACGTTCGCTTGGAGTTCATCTAATTCTTGCTACACAAAAGCCATCAGGTGTCGTGAATGATCAAATATGGTCAAACTCTCGTTTCAAACTAGCGTTGAAAGTGTCAGATGAGTCTGATTCAAATGAAATTATCAAAACACCAGATGCGGCGAGCATTACTGAACCAGGGCGTGCTTACCTACAAGTAGGAAATAACGAAATCTATGAATTGTTCCAGTCTGCATGGAGTGGTGCGCAGTATGCCCCACAAACAGAGGGAGTTCAAGAAGTTGTTGATGAACGAATCTGGTTGATAAATGACCTAGGACAATATGAGTTGCTATCTGATGACCTATCTAAGGATGAAAATTATACTGCTGATCAGACGGAAGAAATCACGGAACTCTCAGCTGTTGTAAACTACATAGCAAGAGTGAGCAAGACTGTTCCTCTCAACCTGCCAGATAAGCCGTGGTTAGAACCACTAGAGACAGCCATCATATCCCCACAAACAGATATTCACTGGAGCGATGAAAAAGTATTGGCCGTTCCCTTTGCTCGAATGGATATTCCGACAGAGCAACGTCAGAAGGATTATCACTTTGATTTGGAAAAAATGGGTCATACAGTTTTCTATGGTTCACCAGGTTTTGGGAAATCCCTAGCTCTTCAAACTCTAGTGTTAAATCTCGCTCGTTTGAATACTCCAGAGCAAGTACAAATCAATTTATTTGACTTTGGGACAAATGGACTCTTGCCACTAAAAGATTTACCACATGTGGTTGATTTAACACGGTTTGATGAAGAAGAAAAACTGGTTAAGTTTTTAAAACGTATTGACCAAGAGTTGAAGAATCGCAAGGAAAAATTTGCTCTCTATAATGTAGCAAGCCTTTCCCAATACGAACAAAAATCGGGTGACAAACTCCCTGCTATTCTTACTATTTTTGATGGCTTTGATACTATAAAAGACACACAACTAGAAGAGGCTATTGAAAGTACGATTAACCGCCTCCTACGTGAGGGAGCGAGTCTTGGATGCTATGTGATTTTGACAGCACTTCGTTCAAATAGCCTTAAAATCAGTATGTCAAGTAATATCACCTCGCGCTTGGCCTTTTACCTGGTTGATGAAGGAGCTTCTAAGGAAATTATCGGACGCGATGCTTTAATTCAGCAAGAAATTTTTGGTCGTGCCCAATTGAAAGAAGATATTCCTTATGCCATTCAGGTTTATCTCCCAATAAGTGGAGAAGGGGACATTGAGCGCCTATATAACTTGGAAGAAGAAGTCAAGTTGATTGCAAGAAGCTGGACAGGAGTTTGCCCAGAACCAATCCCAATGTTGCCAAATGAAGTGACGCTTACACACTTTAGTAATCATCCTAAAGTACTTGAGATGTGGTCGAGGGGAGAATTACCAATAGGGTTTGATAAAGAAACAACGGATCCTCAAGGGTTTGTTCCCGATAGAGATGGGTATTTTGAATTCTTATATGATACCCCGCAACAATTGGAATATTGTGAAAATAGTTTGATACCAGGTCTGAACAGATTAGTAAATATTGAAAAAATATTATTAAATACCAACAATAGTTACAAAAAAACAGAAGTATTTGATAAAATTATTGATAGAGATAATATACCTAGTTTCTTTAACGATATTCAAGGAGAAATTGAAAGCCGTCACAATGGTAAAGAGGCTTCAATGATGTACGTATTTATCCCAGAAGCGCATATGCTGGGGACTTTATTAAATATGAAAGTAACCGAGGATGCATTTAAAAAGATTGTTAGAAATAGCGGAAAAGTTCACATTCATTTTGTATTTATGGGAGAACAACAAGCTATTAGTGTAGGCTACTTAGATGTTGACAAGGTCTTAAAGAGCAATGTTCCTGCTGGATGTGTTGGAACAAGGTTCAAAGATCAAAATATTTCAAAAGTACAAACGACCTTCAGCGAGCCAGTTGTAGCAGAGGATGAGACAAACTTTTTTGTGGGTAGAATAGGTTATCGTTTACGATTGGTTACAGATAATGGATAGAATCTTTAACATAAGTTGATAAAAAACAAAGGAGATATAGCTATGTCTCGTGATTACAGTTATGAGATTTACTCTTTACGACAACAGATTTCAACAATGTCTAGTGAAAGAGCGGATATATTAAATAAAATTAGTATTCTAAAACAGAATAAGAGTAAAATACAGAGCAAGAAAAGCGCAATTTCAGAACAATTGTCTCAATACGATTTGATAAAGGCAAAAGCTACTTCTAATTTTGCTGGAAATAGAAGAGATGATTTTAATAATAAAGTAGAGACACTAAAAGGGTCGATT
Organism: Streptococcus infantis; assembly: GCF_019929665.1. GTDB lineage: Bacteria > Bacillota > Bacilli > Lactobacillales > Streptococcaceae > Streptococcus > Streptococcus infantis_H. The sequence continues at coordinate 171,203 of NZ_JAHZPZ010000003.1, forward strand.
TCCCAATGGTTGAAGAATACCCAGAATAATATTGATTTGATTGACCAAAAAATCTCAACCTATACGGCTGAAGCTTCTAATTTAGCAATTGGTATGAATTACGCTAGCCAATCACTAAATACTTATATTTATCTTCAAAGTCAAAATGAAGATTAAGGGGGAGATTTATGGGAGAAATAAAATTAGATTTAAATATTTGGTCTGTTGATGTTGTTACATATTCTTCATCAATTGATGCTTTGTCCGATCTTTCAAAACCTGCCTTGAGCGAGAATGACTTACAACCTTTCCTTAAAATTAATTCTATGATAGATGAGTTAAACAATTCGATAAAAACATTTAAAAGAAATTCAATAGATCAGACAGGAAATATGTCTAGGGCTGTAGCGAATAAAATGTCTGATGATGCTGCTGGGGCTGCAGGTTTTAGAGGAGGATAAGATGATTTCACAAGAAATGTTATGGGCACAGTATTTTACAGAGTCCTATCTTGGTTTTAAGCCGAATTCACTCATCGATCAAATCGCTAAAGCTATTATTTATAGACCGGATTTATTTAGAACATTGGTTTTAAATTTGTCTCAGAGTGATATGAGTTATGAGTACAATCCAACAATTGGAGCAAGTATTGATTTTCGCTTCAATAAGGGAGAGGTTATTATCACTCGTCTTGGGGAAACTCAGCTTTTTTCCACATCTGAGTTTGTGCGTTTACTTGGATTAATTGATAAAATTTATACAGAAATTCTGCCATTAGGTAGTGTTATTCAAATAAATAGAGAAAAGTTACCCAAAGATGCTCTTGAGGATTTTATTGAAGAAATGCCTATCTATGTATTAATTACAGGGCAACGGGTATCAATCGAAAACAAATTTTATCTAGATTACACGGGATATTTTTGGCCAAAAGGTTTGATTCCAAATCAAGAAACCTTAGTTATATCTGATGACATGATTGCATCCGTCCTTTTTAGGGGGCTAGAGAAGAATGATATTCAGGAACAACATGTCTTAAACCTACGTCGCCAACTACTTGCAAAGGATCTGGATTCTTATACTTTTCACAATTATCAAATGGAGGCTAGCCGATGAAATATAAGTATTCTGAATTATTGATAGCGCGCGAGGGACTTTATCGTTCAAAAAGTGGATTTGAGGATAAGATTCTAGCAGCGATTCAAGGTACTCGAGAGTTGATTGGCACGGAAAGTTTTCGTTCTGCCACCAAAGATGCGATTAATGCAGAGCTGAGTAATTATAACCTGCCTTTATTATTTAGTTACCATGATTTAGCCAATGGTTTATATAATGAGTGGGATCGGCTGATGTTACGCTTTCAGGAGTTGGTTGATGAGCATAGTCCTGCTGCTGTCATTGATACGTCAGAATTTTCCGGTTTAAAAAGAGCTGTGGTGCAACCGACTCAAGAGATTTTGAACTTGATTGCCCATCCAGACCTGACAATAGCTTACTCTGCAATTGGAGGTATGGTGGGCATCAGCAATCCTTCTTCAGCAGATATCAAAAGCCATAAGGAAGAAGCCCTGCAATCTCTTCGTACAACTGAAAGTCGGATGGAATCATTTAATGGTGAATTGTTGGGGAGCGGTGTGACCACTACCCTCTCCACAATCGCAAGTGGTTTGAGTCGGTCTCGCAAAGCTGTTGGCATGACAGACCCTTATCACAATGTGGAAGCCCTTGCAATTTTTAAGGACACGAAGTTACGGGATCAACAGATCGAGAATTCTAAAACTCTGCACGAAGAACTAATCCGTTATATTCGACATTATAATCCAGAAACGGCCTTTGACTTGAGCCAAATGAGTGAGCAGGAACTACAGACCTTGGGTCGTACGATCTCTCTTGCCTCCCATGGGAATGGCGGTAAGAAACCTCAGGAGCTGATTGATTTCTTGAAAGGGAATGAAGTTACGTTTGAGAAGGAGATCACAGTATTTGACAATGGTCAACACTACCTCAAGAGCAAAATCCAGATAAAAGGTCACTTCAAAGGGGAAAGTGCCATCACTTTTAACACTAAATATAAAGATGGTAAGTTAAGTCAAGAAGGAGAGTATAGCGTTGGCGGTTTGAGTACAGATTTTCTAGACGAAAAGGCCAATTATAAGACGAAAATAGGACTAAAGGACTATTCTATAACGGGTGAGTTCAGTATAGCAGACCAGATTAGTTCGAAGTACGGGAGACTCGCACCCAACCTTTCTATTGGCTTTGGCTATAAGAATCGCTCTCTTGAGGTTGGGACCAAGTCAGAGAATGGTTATCGTGTTTCCTATGTAAAAGAACATAACCAGGTCAAACAAGACTACGGAACAGTTAAAACAACCACTGAAACAGGGGTGAGAACGGTGGATCATCTCCAAAGGACATTTGACTATGTCGCAGAGCATCCAGTTGCGTCGGTAGCAATAGCTTTTGGTGCAGTAATTGCTATAGGTGCCGCTGTAGCATTTGCTCCTTCAGTTATCGCTGCTCTATCTGCTTTTGGAACTCTAAAATTACTAGGAGGGTTAACTACTAGCATCCTTATTGGAATATCTATTTTTAATAATAAAGGGGAGTAATATATGAAATTAGTAGAAAAAAAAGTAAGTAGGGCGACAGAAAACACTCTTCTACAACTTGATAGGGCTATTCTAATTTGCTTATTTTTAGTCTTGGTTGTTGATGTGATGGCAGTGTGTTTAGTATTGCAAAGTAATTTGGAAATATTGGGACTCATATTATTAGTTATTGACTTTTTCGCTCTTGTCTTTGTATTTTATTTAAGATTTATATCTAGCAAAGTTGCTTATCTAATGTTAAACGATGCTATTAATCTTAAACTCTATGAAGACATGTTTAGGGTTCAATCTGAAAAATCTATTAAGCCCTATAGAGCAACGTACCAAGAAAATTTCCATTTTGTTAAGGGACAAGTGACTTATTTGAAAGGAGATTTTCAAGCTGCGAAAGAAAATTTTGAAAAAATTAATTTAAAAAAAGTTTGGAAGAGATTTAGTACAGACATGTTCCTAAGATTAACTTATGGTCAATTGTTGGTTTCCATCCATCTTCAAGATGCGCAAGATATTGCTTTCTTTGAGGAACAGTTGTCCAAGGCGCCAGATTCGAAAGGTGGTAAGGCTAAACTAATCGCCCAAACTCAAGCCATAAAAGATATTGTGTTCAATAAAGAAGTGAACGACTACTTCGACACCACTGAACCAGAAAGTAATCTAGCTCGAATCATGTTTTCTTATTACGGCGCTCTCAATGCTCAATTAAAAGGAGATGAAGAACGTGCCCGTAGTTTGTTTGAAAGCATCGCCCATGAAAATCCAGAACTCTTTTATGTTCAGGAAGCGCAGAGATACTTAGAAGGAGAAAACTGATGTCAGAACGTACTGCTTTACCTATTGGGAGTGTTGTTCGAGTGAGAGAAGGTGTGGAGCCTGTCATGATTGTTAATCATTGTCCAGTTACTGAAAAGGACGGCAAGCAAGGTTATTTTGATTTTGGAGCTGTCAGTCTTCCGCTAGGACTCATTAATCAAAACATTATCTTCTTTAACAAGGAGGATATAGATGAGGTTCTATTCTTTGGTTACATCGATCGTCGATTTCAAGACTTTTTGAGTCGTTATGATGAGGAAGTCTCAAAAATCACCTATGACCACTTCACCATAGAAGACTTTAAAAAATGACATACAAATCCTAGAATTTCATTCTAGGATTTTCTATATGGTGAGAAAATGTTATAATGAAGATTAAGTAGAATAGTCACTGGTGAAATTTGCCCATCCAGACCTGACAATAGCCTACTCTGCAATTGGAGGTATGGTGGGCATCAGCAATCCTTCTACAGCAGATATCAAAAGCCAGAAGGAAGAAGCCCTGCAATCTCTTCGTACAACTGAAAGTCGGATGGAATCATTTAATGGTGAACTGTTGGGGAGCGGTGTGACCACTACTCTCTCCACAATCGCAAGTGGTTTGAGTCGGTCTCGCAAAGCTGTTGGTATGACAGACCCTTATCACAATGTGGAAGCTCTTGCAATTTTTAAGGACACGAAGTTACGGGATCAACAGATCGAGAATTCTAAAACTCTGCACGAAGAACTAATCCATTATATTCGACATTATAATCCAGAAACGGCCTTTGACTTGAGCCAAATGAGTGAGCAGGAACTACAGACCTTGGGTCGTACGATCTCTCTTGCCTCCCATGGGAATGGCGGTAAGAAACCTCAGGAACTGATTGATTTCTTGAAAGGGAATGAAGTTACGTTTGAGAAGGAGATCACAGTATATGACGATGGTCAGCACTACCTTAAGAGCAAAATCCAGATAAAAGGTCACTTCAAAGGGGAAAGTGCCATCACTTTTAACACTAAATATAAAGATGGTAAGTTAAGTCAAGAAGGAGAGTATAGCGTAGGAGGTTTGAGTACAGATTTTCTAGATGAAAAGGCCAATTATAAGACGAAGATAGGGCTAAAGGACTATTCTATAACGGGTGAGTTCAGTTTAGCAGACCAGATTAGTTCGAAGTACGGGAGACTCACACCCAACCTTTCCATTGGCTTTGGCTATAAGAATCGCTCTCTTGAGGTTGGGACCAAGTCAGAGAATGGTTATCGTGTTTCCTATGTAAAAGAACATAACCAGGTCAAACAAGACTACGGAACAGTTAAAACAACCACTGAAACAGGGGTGAGAACGGTGGATCATCTCACTCAAACTTTTAATACAACTGGTGAGGTAGTTGGTAGTGCTTTTAATTGGGTTGTAGAGCATCCAGTTGAAACGATTGGACTTACTCTTGTAACAGTTGGGACAATTCTTGCTTTTTCTACTGGGGTTGGTGAGGTAGCAACTGCTGTAGTTGCATTATTTGTAGGGATTACGGCGTTATTTAATAGCTAGTTATGGAGTGTTATATGAAAAGAGCTATAGAAATTATTAGAACATGGTCAGCTGATAAAATAGAATTAATTTTTCTTAAAATTATATTTAAATATTTGCTGTATTTTTTAGTGTTTTCAACAGTAATTGTTTATGTCTATATTTTTAACCATTCATCGACCACTTACACAAAGGTATTATCAATATTTCTTGTCTTTGTTATATTGTTTATTCTTCTATCTAAACTATTACTTGATAAGGCTTTAATTGATATTTTATCTCAAGATATCAATTTAGCAAAGTATCAAGAAATAGTTGCTAGAGCTGAGGAAAATTCTTTAAATAGAAATGTTCAAGTTCTTCCAAAATATTTGGCAAATGCAAGAGTATCCTTTTATAGAGGACACTTCCAAGATAGTTTAGAATTGCTGAATAAAATAAAAAATAGTAATCTAAAAAAATCCAAAAATCTGTACTATGTATTTAATATCAAGTATTATAGCATCCTAAACTTGGTTCATTTGAATGATTGTTTAGAATTGAGAGAATTGATGATAGAAATTGAAGGGCTAACAAGTAATGTTCAATCGCAAATTTTAAAATATCAGGAAGAAATTTTGAGTTTAAAGGCTATTGTTGACATCTATTGTAATAAAATATCAAACGACTACTTCGATACCACAGAACCTGAAAATAAGCTAGCCCGAATCATGTTCTCTTATTACGGAGCCCTTAATGCTCAGCTAAAAGGAGATGAGGATCGTGCCCGTAATTTGTTTGAAAGTATCGCCCATGAAAATCCAGAGCTTTTCTATGTTCAGGAAGCGCAGAAATATTTAGAAGGAGAAAACTGATGTCAGAACGTACGGCTTTACCGATTGGAAGTGTTGTTCGAGTGAGAGAAGGTGTAGAGCCTGTCATGATTGTTAATCATTGTCCAGTTACTGAAAAGGACGGCAAGCAAGGTTATTTTGACTTTGGAGCTGTCAGTCTTCCGCTAGGACTCATTAATCAAAACATTATCTTCTTTAACAAAGAGGATATAGATGAAGTTCTATTCTTTGGTTACATCGATCGTAGATTTCAAGACTTTTTGAGTCGTTATGATGAGGAAGTCTCAAAAATCAGCTATGACCATTTCACCATAGAAGACTTCAAAAAATGACATACAAATCCTAGAATTTCATTCTAGGATTTTCTATATGGTGAGAAAATGTTATAATGAAGATTAGGTAGAATACCCACTGATGTAAACATAAATATCCAGACCTGACAATAGCTTACTCTGCTATTGGGGGTATGGTTGGCATCAGCAATCCTTCTTCCGCAGATATCAAAAGCTATAAGGAAGAAGCCCTGCAATCTCTTCGTACAACTGAAAGTCGGATGGAATCATTTAATGGTGAACTGTTGGGGAGCGGCGTGACCACTACCCTCTCCACAATCGCAAGTGGTTTGAGTCGGTCTCGGAAAGCTGTTGGTATGACAGACCCTTATCACAATGTGGAAGCCCTTGCAATTTTTAAGGACACGAAGTTACGGGATCAACAGATCGAGAATTCTAAAACTCTACACGAAGAACTAATCCATTATATTCGACATTATAATCCAGAAACGGCCTTTGACTTGAGCCAAATGAGTGGGCAGGAACTACAGACCTTGGGTCGTACGATCTCTCTTGCCTCCCATGGAAATGGCGGTAAGAAACCTCAGGAACTGATTGATTTCTTGAAAGGGAATGAAGTTACGTTTGAGAAGGAGATAACAGTATATGACGATGGTCAACACTACCTTAAGAGCAAAATCCAGATAAAAGGGCATTTTAAAGGGGAAAGTGCCATCACTTTTAACACTAAATATAAAGATGGTAAGTTAAGTCAAGAAGGAGAGTATAGCGTTGGAGGGCTGAGTACAGATTTTCTAGATGAAAAGGCCAATTATAAGACGAAGATAGGGTTAAAGGACTATTCTATAACGAGTGAGTTCAGTCTAGCAGACCAGATTAGTTCGAAGTACGGGAGACTCGCACCCAACCTTTCCATTGGCTTTGGTTATAAGAATCGCTCTCTTGAGGTTGGTACCAAGTCAGAAGATGGCTACCGCGTGACTTATGTGAAAGAGCATAATCAGGTCAAACAAGACTACGGAACAGTTAAAACGACCACTGAAACAGGGGTGAGAAGTGTGGATCATCTCCAAAGGACATTTGACTATGTCGCAGAGCATCCGGTTGAGTCTGCGTTTGTTTTAGCTGCAGTAGGACTTTGTATAGTAGCAGCTCCAGTTGTAGGCTCGGCGCTAGGTGTTGCTGGATTTTTTGCAACAGCTGTTAGTGTTTTGATTGGGGTAGCATTATACAATGATAAAGGGGAGTAACATATGAAATTAGTAAAAAAAATAGTAAGTAGGGCGACAGAAAACACTCTTTTACAAATAGAGACTATTAGTCAACTTACTTCAATTCTAGGATTAGTTGTAGGAGTGTTAGCATTATGCTTAAATACTAAAAATGATACAAAAATATGGGCGATAATATTTATATCATTAATGTGGGTTGCTCTTATTTTAGTCATATATTTACGATTTATTTCCAATAGAGTAATCTATTTAATGTTACATGAAGCTATCAATCTTGAACTGTATGAGACTATGTTCCAGGTTGAAGCAGAGAAATCTATCAAACCCTATAAAGCAACGTACCAAGAAAATTTCCATTTTGTTAAGGGGCAAGTCAGTTTCCTAAAAGGAGATTTTCAGTCTGCAAAAGAAAATCTAGCAAAGATTAATTTTAAAAAAATTTGGAAGAGATTCAGGGGAGACTTATTTCTAAGAACAAGCTCCAATCAATTGCTAGTTTCCATTCATCTTCAAGATGCACAAGATATTGCTTTCTTTGAGGAACAATTGTCCAAGGCGCCAGATTCGAAAGGTGGTAAGGCTAAACTGGTTGCTCAAGCTCAAGCCATAAAAGACATTGTGTTTAATCAAGAAGTGAACGACTACTTCGATACCACTGAACCAGAAAATAAGTTAGCTCGAATCATGTTCTCTTATTACGGAGCTCTCAATGCCCAATTAAAAGGAGATGAAGCTCGTGCTCGCAGTTTGTTTGAAAGCATCGTCCATGAAAATCCAGAACTCTTTTATGTTCAGGAAGCGAAGAAATATTTAGAAGGAGAAAAGTGATGTCAGAACGTACAGCTTTACCGATTGGGAGTGTTGTTCGAGTGAGAGAAGGTGTAGAACCTGTCATGATTGTTAATCATTGTCCAGTTACCGAAAAAGACGGCAAGCAAGGTTATTTTGACTTTGGAGCTGTCAGTCTCCCAATAGGGCTTATTAATCAAAACATTATCTTCTTTAACAAAGAGGATATAGATGAAGTTCTATTCTTTGGTTACATCGATCGTAGATTTCAAGACTTTTTGAGTCGTTATGATGAGGAAGTCTCAAAAATCACTTATGACCATTTCACCATAGAAGACTTCAAAAAATGACATACAAATCCTAGAATTTCATTCTAGGATTTTCTATATGGTGAGAAAATGAAACGACTAGAAATTTAGTATACAAGTCAGTACATAAGCAAGTTACGAATTGCTAAGTGTTATTCATAGAGTAAAGATTATAAGTATTCCTTGCTGGACTCTAGTATTCGTGGTATAATAAAGAGATAAATGAGAGAGGTTTGTTATGAAAAAAATAATTATAGGTAGTAGTGTTTTTGTAACTTTGTTGGTTGGTTCAGGGGCGACATTTATTTATTTAAAGAATCAAGAAATTTCTGTAACAAATAAGGTTAATGATCGTAAATTGAATATTGCTCTGGTAAATGAAGATGCTGGAGGGACATTAAATGGTAACGCCTATAACTTAGGAAACGATTTCACAACCTTATTATCAAAAGATAGTACAAATCAATGGACTGTCATGACTCGTAATGTTGCTGAAAATCGATTTGAAAATGGATCGGTTGATGTAATTGTTTATATCGAACAACAGTTTTCAGAAAAAATAGCTCAACTGGAAAGTTTTAATCCTGATAGAGCAAAGATAACTTATAAAACTAAATCAAATTTAGATCCAGTTAAATCTAAGAATGTTGAGCTACGAGTAGGTGAGCACCTTAATACTATTAACCAAAATGTTATAAAAATGTATTTTTCAAGTGTTATCAACAATTTAGATGATGCTAAAAGAAATGTTGATAATATTGTAAATGAACAATCTGGCACGCATACAAAAATTTCTCAATATATCTATGGCCCGTCAAACGAAGCAAGTCAGTCTATGTTAAGCACTTTGGACTTGGCTTCAAATCTACAGAAAATGAATTCGTCTTATGAAGATTCTCAAAAGGCTTTTTCTGATTCTGTTGTTAGTCTTTTAAATAATACAGGGATAGGCTTAGACAAACAACTTACGGAAGTTAAAACTTATTTTGATTTTCAGAAGGGTATATTTGAGAAGAATGTCTTAACAACCAATAACACATTGAAAGAACAGCATGAAGAAAATTCTAAAATTATAGATGGTTTAAATGATTCGATGCTTAAATCATTGTATCGATTTGGAAATAGTACAGCTGAGGAAAAATCTGAACAAGCTAAACTAGAAAATTTAGTAGCTGATTATCATAAGGTTATTGTTGATTATCAAGGTAAAACAAAAGATAGAAAAACTGAATTTGAACATCTCAAAACAGAATTAGAAGCAGAGAAAAAGAAAATATCACTCTTTTATTTTGGTAAAGAAGATGTTGATTTAAAATCGGACCTTACTTCGGATGCTAAAGCAACACTTGTAGATCAGATTAATAAAAGTTTGATTACTGAAAATCACTTGCCTGAAACTTATCAAACTTTAATTCGTTCAAATCTAACAGATATTAGTATTGAACCAACTGATTACCAAACTTTATTTAGTAAATTGGAGAAACTCAATGTTCTAACAGCTGATCAAGTTAAAGAATATAATGAAAAAATAGATTTACTTAAGAATTATACTAAATTTGATAAGAAGGCTACTTCTATAAGTGGATTACCTGTTTTTGAATTTTTATCGATTGAAAATGATAAGCTCGATAAAGTAACAGAAACGATGGAATTGACAGTTAAATTACCCCAAGCTGAGTCTAAAACTGTCGAGGCATCTGTGACAAAACCATCAAGTAGTTCGCCTGAATCATCAACGGTAGTTGAGGGTAGCGGAGTTTCTACCAGTTCTGAAGGGACAAAATATTTATCTCCTAAAGCTAAAGTTTATGTTACAGGAGATGCTACCTTAGTTGGAGGAGAGCAAACTATAACAGATGATAAGCCTTATACTATGACGGTTGAATATACTTTAGAACCACATTATGGGAAAAATGAAATTTCATTTGAAGTACACATTGGTGAAACTACAATTCCTATCAAGAAAACTATTTATCGTAGTGATAAAGAAGAGTCAGATGTTTTAGTGAAAAAAGATTTAAAACATATTTTTGATAAATTAAGTAAAATCGATCGTACAACTGGTATGATTCAAGCAATTTATGGAAGTCCAAGTAGTTCCTCTATTAATTTTTCTGCCTTATCACCAGATTCTGTTTACAATATGTATGGTAATATCAGTCGTGATGATATAGCGGCTCAGTTGTCAGAAGATCAAGTTGCTAAGTTTAAAGAGTCAGGTATAGCTTTGTTGGAACAAATTCAAAACTCTTTGGAGTCATTAGAAAAATCAAGTGACACATTGCCTGAATTGGCTGAATCTGAGTTACCAAATGATTATTTCAAAAATCAAATTACAAACTTAGCTGATTGGTATAACAATTCGATTAAGACCTTATCAACCGAGTACGATAAGTGGAAGGAAACGAAAGCGAAACAATTGGAAGTGACGGGTACAGCTTCAGATGCTAATAGCGGAACATTAATAAATGATAGTGAGTCATCAAATCGCTTATATAGTTCAATTGAATCATTAGTGTCTACAACTTCTAATGGATCAAAAGAAACTAGTCAAAATCATGAGGCGGTTGGAACTATGAAGGATCAGTTTACTCAATTTGTTGACCAAGTTCAGACTATTAAAGGTAATGTTGATAAGACTATTTCAACTACGAATGATTTGATATCTAATGAAGCAGAAGTTATTCAAGGGAATAGAGACTACGCAGAGTCCTTTAAAACTGTTATGAAGAATATTCGTGATGGTGGAACGACCAATCAAAATGTGATGAATTTTTTATCTAATCCAATTGAAACTAAAAAAGAAACATATGAAGCGCCAATTTCAGTGGATAATAACAGAGTATGGGTTATTTTAGCGATTATTTTGTCAGCAATTTCATCAGCAGGAATCACATATTGGTTGACAAAAGAAAAAGTCAAATAGTGTAGATAATAAATCTCATAATGAAATAAGGTCAGGCAGAAAGTAAAATAAAAGAAACGTATATTATTAGGTGTTTAAAACCCCCTGCTTTAAAGCAATTCTTGAATTTTCAAAATTCAATGTATTGCACTAAAAATTAACCGAATGACTACATTTTTTGTGAAATAAATTAGATGTTCGGATATATAGAAAACGCTCTAGTCATATTGTCTAGGGCGTTTTCTATATTATAAAATTTATTCAATCTATTATTTAGATAATTTCTTATAAAAAAATGCTAGAAATTTTGTTTAAATGTTAAAACCAACCTATATTTTGTCAGTTTTATTGGCAATTTCTTCTGCTATCTGTGATAACTCTTTACTATCAACTCCAGTTCCATAAATTGTAGCTTTATTAATGTTTAATGAATTTAGATGTTTTCTTATTTCTACAGCTTTTTGGGGATTGATTTTAAGTGCTATACCAAAATCCGGAATTCTAGCAAACCAATCGGGAGATTTCAAGTGTCTAGCTTCATGAAGCGTAAATACACCAGATTGTCTAGAAATTCTTTGACACTGCAAATCCAGATTACTTTTGACCGCAAGTGGGCTAAGATTGAAGGGGGTATTATTTAAATCCTCAAACCACTCTGTAAAACACTCATCATTTAGTTCATCAACAATTAGAGGTTCTGTAATATGAATCTCATTCGAAACCACCCTTGAATATTCATTTAACTTATTAGGATGTAAAACATAAATGACTGGAAATGGGCCATCTTCAACATATTTATAGTTATCCAAAGCAAAATATAAAGCTACAAGAGGATCTGTAGACCAGTCTAGTGCAGGTGTTTGTAAACCATGATGTTGACCAATGAATGTATAATGGAATAAATTGAAATCAGAGTTATAATTTTTTTTATGTTTAAATTGATTTCTAAATTCTATAATCTCATCTTTAAAATTTATAAAATTTTTATACTTAATTGGGTGAACCTTATTATCAGCAGGCATATCTAAAATTTGATTCCTAAAAATATTAGGTCTTAAGGACCAAGAGTCATCTCGATGCCCTCTATACCAGAGTTCCGTATTAGATTCTAAACTATATTCTATAATAAAATCTATGTAATCTTTTAAACTATCTATTTCCTTTGTATATTTCATTGTTTAATTCCTCTCAATTATCAAAATAGTATTAGCTTTTTAATATATCCAAACACAAAGTTGTAAAATTTCTTTTTTTATTGATATGTTTAATAATAACATCTATTTACGGCATTCTGGAATAAAAACATGAGTAAAATCAGGATTTTCAGAAGGCCATTTTATGAATATTCTCCGACCGAATACGTTTTGATTAAACTTGATTTCTTCTATTTCATAGTATATTTCATCATCCATATTAGTACTTTTGTTTAAGAAATTTAAGATTTTTTGTTCAAATTTCAATTGTCCAGTATATGCTTTAGAATTTCTATTTGCTCTATAATCTTGAGGTGAGACGTTGCTTTTATTCCCTAGACCAAAAAATTGTTGAACTTTGAATCTATTTTCCTTAAGTTCATTCTCTGTAAGTAGGAATTTATCAAATGAATCGGCAATAAAATGCCCTTTGTCCTTAATGATCTCTTCTGAAGTAGAATTTATTTCAGTATTATTACTCCCAGTAATATTATGATTCACAATATTTAGGCTAGATACGAAATAGTTAGCGTTTGGTTTTTTTCTAAGTATAACCTTCCACATTATTGGATTGTCACGAAATAGAGGTGTTTTAACAACTTGACAATCCTCTTTTACACCATTTGAGAACGTGTAATATTGACCTTTTGTGATTTTCTTCATTTTCAAATTTTTAAATTCATAATTCCAACTACCAATGTTCAACTTACTACCATATTTGTTATGAATAAATGATTCCAATGTGATTTCTAAATCGTTATTTTCTATTGTCATACATTATTTACTCCTATTATTGATTTTTCTATTTCATTAAAATTTATTAATTAAGTTCAATACAGTTTTTACCAATTTTAAAGGCATTTGTATTTGTTGTCAAAAATTTTTTTTGAGTCAACAACAATTTGGAAAAGTTCATATTCAATCTCAGTAAAATAACAAAATATCTCAGCACATTCAATTAAAGTAGGATTTAGTTTTTCTCTTGGGGGCAATCCAACTGAAAATTTAATTTTTCCTACTTGTTCAGAATGTTCGGACCAAAAGGCTTCATGAAATGCGACTTCAGACAAATGAACATAGCCAGATGATTTATTGTATATTTCTTCAATCTCAGGATAATACTCCGAAATTCTCTTCTTAAGATTGAAATCAGTCATCTTTCTGTTTTGATTATCTCTCATATTTCTAATAGTTTTGCCATTTAAACTCTCTTTAATAAAGGCTCTTCTATCCTTTGATATAAAAGCTGCGAAGACTCTCATAAGATTATCAAGTTGTGTTCGTACTAAAATTCCTACACAAGTCAGATTTCTCATTCTTAGTAAGTCTATTATTCCATCAATAAGTTGAACTCGTCTGTTGAGTGCTGAAAGAAAAAAAATATCATCCTCAGTAAGATTTTCACCAATAATACCTTCAGCTATTGTCTTTGATTTTTCACGATATTCTCTTAATTTATTGAAATATGTCTCTATTTCATTGAAATACTCATCATTTGTCATTAGATTTCCTCCTAATCTATCTTTCTAATATGGATTCAATCATTGGTTCAATTCCATTTTCAATCAAGTACTCTATCATATGCTGAGCAGAAAAGCGCTCAACTACATAGGCTATATAGTGTAGAATCTGAGCAGCCACTTCTTTAACATTGAATGAAAATTGTCCTTTTAAAACTCTAAAAGAAAGGCTAGCAAAAGGGTCTGCATATTCAAATCGTTTCAAATATTGTTCGTAGTTAGAATGAATCGTTTGAATGATATAAATCGCGTGTGTATCATCTATTTTCATAAAGACCATTAAGCTTTCAATAAAAATATTATCCTTTTTGATACATGTTTGACATAACTCTCTTGCTGACATTTCATAAATATAGTTTTCTATGTCTTCATCAAAAACACCGTGGTCAATTTTTTCCCAGATTGTTTTCTTAAAAGTCTCGTTGCTTCTAATACTCAGCCATGCGTTTAATGCATTTAACATTTCAGTAGCGTCTTGATACCTATAATCAGGTTCTAAATTCGTAGCTTTTTCACTAACAGAACGAAGTGAGTGTGAAAAAATATTAGAATTTTTAGTCATAACAAAATTAACAATACGTCCCAGTGAATACACATCACTTCGTTTATCTGCATCTTTTAAAAGAGATAGTTGCTCAGGTGCGCAATAAAATAGTTGACCAAAGGAAGTAGTGTCCATTGTTTGATGAGAAGTCAGAGTTTTTAGGTTTTTTCCTAAGCCAAAATCAGCAATCTTAATTATCCCATTCACGAAGAAAACATTAGTCGGACTCAAGTCCCTATGTAGAACATCTCTTTGATGGACAAGAGACATAGTATAAAGTATTTGACGTAATATATTGAGCTTAGAATCCTCTGTCAGCTCACTTCCTTCAATATAATTTTCCAATGTATAATCGGCTTTTTCCATTGTGTATGAACAATTACTACTATCGAAATCAAACACTCGAATAATACTCTCAATATCCGAACAAGACTTAGTTATTTCATACTCTCTTTTTAACCTACTTCTCAACGATTGGCGTCTCACAGATTCCTCATTTAGTTTTTTTACCACTAATCCTGTAGATTTTTGGAAATAAATATCAGCAAAGCCACCCTTTCCAATCTCAACTAAATCTAAATCAATTTCTACTAAATAAAATTCATTTCCCTTTCTTGACAGTTTTAAAGAATAAACAGAACAAATTTTATCTAATTCATTTATTATTTTCTGCTGATGCTCTATAGCATCCACTTCACTTATCTGACGCTCTGTTAAAAGATATTGTTTGCTGAGTATAAGGTTGAAAAATGAATTGATAATGCCTCTAGATGAAAAGTCCAACAGCTTGTCATTTACATATATCCATCTTGTAGGAAAACCCTGACCATAACTATCTTGAGTATGGAAATGGGTATTGAAAAAAGAAACTAGCTGAGGCCCTGATTTATAAGTAAACAGCTCTGTCTCATCTCCACAGAATATCTTTGCTAGTCTTTTGTAAAAATCTGGATTGATCAATAACTCGTCCTCCTTATAGATGGTAATTCTTTAATTTAATAAATGTAGGCAGTAACATACAATCTACTTTCTCAATTAAACAGAGGGTGTCGTCCAGAATAGAAAAAATATAAAATCTATCTTGAAATATAGTTACAAAATAGGTATCAAATCCCTTCGCTTTTAAACTTCTGTATTCAAATAGTGAGTGGAAATCATAATTTAACGCGCTTACAATAATATCATCCGGATTATCTGTCTCAAGTATATCAATCAGCTCAAACGAATATGGAAAAAATAATAAAAGGTTTTTCTGTTTTTCAAGCATTTTCAACACTTTTATGATATCTCTTTCAATACCATACTTTCTAATATTTAAAAAGTTTTCCCCTAATCGAGTGAGCTCTGATATATCTCTTGTTCGGAATGCAACATGAATCTGAGTAGCTTTTACTTCACCGAATTTCTTTTTACTTTCATGAATACCAATTATACCATCGCCATAATTGCTAATGCTCGGAGAAAACAAATGACTAGCTTGTAATCTAGTGCTAGATGATAATAATTTAAAGTCTATTTCATAATTTTTCGATATTGCATCACATTGACCATTATTTTCATTTAACGGTTTAGAGAAAGGAGATTTCCCTTTATCTTTAAAATGAGATGACTTATTAAGTAGCTCTAGTAAATAGTTCTCATAATTACAGTCGGGCTCTCCATCAACAAAATTTTTAATAATAGTAGCTGGTGGTAACAATTTGAATTTTATACGTGGGTCAATATTAGGGTTTAAATTTTCTTCCATAAAAATTCCTCCAGTTTATTATAACATTAACATCTTATAATTTTTACACTTAATACACTTACAACAAATAATTTCTTTGTTCACTAGCTTATGCTACCACCTACCCTTTAGTAACAACTATGGATACCTTATGTATTAGAGTATTTTGTACTATTATGGTATAATAAAATACAAACATCTTTACCTTTCATTTATATAATTAAAAAGGAATAATTATGCCTGAAACAAATAAATATCAGTACTGTATAAGCAACAATGAAATACTTGAACTTCACGTACTAGAAGAGGAATTCTATAGAAACAAACAAGCAACAAGAGACAGATACAGAGGTCAACTACTATGTCCTGGGTGTAAACAAGTACGATTATCTATAAAAGAGAATAGTAATGGAATTTACCTTGCTGCTTACCCCAACTCTGTTCATACAGAAAATTGTGAGTACTTACTTAAACCTGCTGCTAGAAGAGAATTAAGAGTATTCTATGATCAAATCGCTCCTGACAGAGCTGAACAAATGTTAGAACGTATTTTAGATGATAGAATAATTGTGGTAAATCTACATCAAAATCAAAATCCTAATGATGATGTTGATGTTGATGAAGGTGATGATGAAAATTACGAATTGACAAATGAAAATGGTATTAGAAAATACTTGCCTCGAAGATCATTACAGTTAAGAAAAATGGAAGAATCTGACCATCTTGTAATGTATTATGGAGAATGCAGATTGTTTCTAGTGCAAGATAAGTGGAACAACTTCTACCTAAGAATTTTTCGAAATGATGAAACTAGGTATTATCTATGTAGTTTAAAAATTCCAAAAATTGTTTTCAATCATTTATCGGATGAATTAAACTTTATTCCTTGCGAGCAAGATTTCGATGTAAATAATTCTAAGGAAAAATCTGTTCCTGCTAGAATAGCTTTTATCTCTGAAATCGAAAAAAAATTATCGTATTTTAATGGGAAAATAATTCATTCTAAGCTATTAAAAGTAATCCAACTATAAATTAAACACCTTCATAAAATTCTGTAGCAACTATTCTTATAGTTGCTATTTTACTGATTATAAATAGCAATAATATGAATTATCTAAGTATGGTATAATAGTAACAAAAACAGTATTCTAAGCTTTTGGTTGGCTACTATTTAAATAATAGTTTATCTTTCAAAACGGAGAAATAAAATGACTTTTGATAATTTAGTACATCAGATTAATGAACTTGCTGAAACACAGCGAGATCGAGGAACATATTTTGAATATCTAGCACGTGCATATTTTCAAAATGAGCCTACATATCAAAATGAAGTAATTGAAAGTCCAGGTCAATGGCAAAAAAATTTGGACAAGAGAATATTGTGATTGTAACAACTGGTCGTGGAACTTCACGTGACTTTTCTGTTATTGTAACTAATTTACTGCCTGATATCCAGTTACAAATGAATGGCCAAGGCTTTATGCGTTATGACAATGAAGTTGATGAAATATCATTGTTCAAAAACAATGATAATATGAATCAAACGTTTGCTGATAAGTTAGGATTAAGTCTTGATGAAACATTTGCTTATGTATATGGATTACTAAATTCTAGGGAATACCAGGAAAAGTATGCTAATGATTTGAAGAAAGACTTAGCTCGAATTCCTATTGTTAAGAATAAAGAAAAGTATGTTGAAGTTGGTCAGAAATTGATGGAATTACATCTCAACTATGAAGAAGTTCCTGTTTATGAAGGTGTGGAGATTACACCATTCGTTAATCCAAATTACAAAGTAACCAAGATGAGATTCGCTAAAAAACGTGACGAGAATGGGAAATTGGTGAATGACTTATCGACAATAATATTTAACAGTGACATCACCATTAGTAATATTCCAGAAAAAGCGTATGAATATGTTGTAAATGGACGCTCTGCTATTGAATGGATTATTGATCAGTATCAAGTAAAAACTGATAAAAAATCAGGAATTACAGATGATCCAAATGATTATAGTGATGATGAAAAGTATATCTTCAATTTGCTATTAAGAATCATCAATGTGTCTATCCAAACGGTTGAATTAATTAATAGTTTGCCTAAATTTGAGGTGGAGGAGTAAAATGATGGTTGTTAGTTCATGAACCTTTTATATTATACTTTGTGTTTTTTAGTTGCTATTTATAACATTGAAAATTTTTAATATATTATTAAAAACTAATCCAATCGAGTTTGTTGACTATAGTTGTACAAACTGGATAACTAAACGATACAAGAAATTTTAAATATATCAGTAAACTTTGAGTATTTTCAAAGAGCCAAGGTAATTTTAAAAATTGCCTTGGCTTTTTTTGTTACTTATAAATCTCATAATCAATGCAAAATAATTTGAATAAATTATAATACAACATAGTTTATTATCGAAAAACATCTTAAATTATTTATGTTTAAATTTTCTATGTTTAAATTTTCTACTCTCTGTTGAAATATAACTATCTGGATGTTGTTTTTTATACATCTCTTTATTTAAATCATGAAACTCTCCATAAGATTTAATTGTTTCTTTGATTAGTTTTCTTAAACAAGACAGATTCCCATTTTGAAAATAATCGAGTATTTCTTCTCCATGTTCATATTTTTTAACGTATCCAAGATAGTTCCCATCCCAATGGGCATTATCTTCTATTTCACTTTGATATATCGTTAACTCCGTAAGAATACAATCTATATAATTTATTATCCTAGTTGCATGAAGCAACTTTGCTTCATCATCATAAAATTTTTCATCTTTATTTTTATCTTCAAGTATTGATAAAAATATTTCTTCCTCTGGGGAACAATAAATATCCATATACTCCAAGCGACCAGAATCAATTATAGCTTTTTGAATCTCTGCCATTTTTCTTTGTATTGAAATAATAGAATTCAAACTATAATATTCTACATCGATAAATTCATCTACATACTCTTCTAATTTATCCTTCAAAACATCATCATAGTAGGACATTAATACGTTTTCTATTTTTGCTAATCGGTTCTCACCTTCATATTTGACAGGAAAGTTTGAGTTATAGTATTGAATAAAATTTTTTATGTCTATCGAAAAAATATTACCATTATTGAACAAGTAAAATCGATTAATAAACCTAAAAACTCCAGTCATTAGAAGCTCCCAGTGATCCCTAATTAGTATTTGATAAATTTTCTTCACATCATTTACATCTATCATCAATTTTTCAAATACTATGTTCAGTGGAACGTATCCTAAAACTAATCTCCATAAATTTTCATCGTACTTTTCATATAGAATATCAAGAACAAACGCAGTAGGGAAAAATTTGTCTAAGTAATGCTGCTCTTTTGAACTTCCGAAAAAAATTTCATCATATGATTCATACATTAGATTACTTTTTCGAAATCGGTGTAATTCATCTTTTCTTAATCCTACACTAGATTTACAAGGATTAAATTTACAATTATTGTAAATATCTATTATTGTCGTCGGAGTAAATAGATAAGGATTTTTTTTATTAATTTTACCACTTCTAATTTGGCCTATTAACGGAGCGTTAGTCGGACAAATTTCTCGGTTAGATAACATGGGATATCTAGGTTTTGGTTTCTTTTTATTTTTTCTCCCATATTCCCAAAAAAATTCTGTATTAGCTATTTCCCGACGTTCTTTGTTAATAGCATCAATCTTACAATCAAGTCTTATAGAAGCAGACTCTATTAAGTACTTTTTACAATTCTTAAATTTCATTTTTTTAAAAACGTGGTATTTTTCCATCTTTCTTTTTTGTTATTAACCATAATTATACCATGTTTTTTATTTATAATTTTAATAAGAGGTAGTTTTACCTCAAAAATTTACAGTTCTTTTTGATGCGCATCAAATAGACGGATTGAAACTGATATGACGATATGATAACAATGATTATATCTTGCATAGAATTGTTTCGCCGTTTCTTTGGTGTGCCATCACCATCTTTCGGCATTCGATGTTTGCTCATAAATGTTTCTTTCTATCTAATTTGGACTGTTAGAAAAGAGACAATATGGGAAAAATTGAAGAACGTCGCAATACTAAACTGCTAGAGGCCGCCAAAAAGAATGATTGGAAAACAGTATCACATTTGCTTGATCAAACGCTTTCTAATCTTGAACGAAAAGACAGACAAAATCATTTATGTAGTTTAAATACATTAGTTGTAACTGAAGGGAAAGATACAGAACTCTTAGATTTATATACTGATAACACGTATAATCCACTTGAACAATTGCTGGTCAACGAACGCAATAAATATCTAGATAATGCATTATCTAAACTCCCTAAAGATGATCTTCATATCTTTTTAGGAATGACGCTTTATGGGAAATCTGCTTTACAGCTGACTAAAGAAACATCTTTCAAGAGTCATAAAACAGTTAAAACTCATTATGAAGCTACTTGTAAACTTTTGAAGGAGGAGCTAGGAAAATATTTATAAAAAATTTTTTGCAGGAATTACCAATTTCCTGCTTTTTTTCTCCTAATAGATAGGAGGTAAGAAATTATGATTTAGAGTAAACTCGTCTCAGGCCTATAAATGAAAATATTATTTCAAATTAAAAAAAGAAAGATAAATGGTGAAATCTATGAAAACACGTAACCGTAAAAATGGCTATTCCGCCAACACAGCTAAGCAATATGTTGATCAGAAGCAAGCGATTCATTGCTTGAGTACTGAATTTGAACCGCAAATCAAGTTTGAAGATGGTCAACCAACTGGTGAGATTATCGGTCACAAAGCCTGGTTCTCTCAAAAAGGGTTGCCACCGTTTCAAGTGAAATTTGAATCTGAAGTTGCTCTTCCGTCTTATCTAGCGATGGTTGACTTTGATGGATTAGAAGCCTGTGAGGTAGGCTACAATGTCTATTTCCGTGCGGATGGCATTAAAGAGGTCAAATAATGACTAATAAAGAACTTGCTCAGTATTTGCTCCAAGCCCTAAATATGGGGCTTGGCAGTATTATGGAGGGAGAAACAAGCTATACTAACTCTTTTACTATAAAAAATATGCAAAATGGTTTTCTATTTATCCCACGATTACCGGCGGGATATATCATTGACGATGAACTTTATCAGAAGATTTTTCTGATTGCTAATGCAGCTCTTTATCCTCGTTTTACTCTCCTTAAACAAAATTCAGCATATTTTGTGGCATTAGATACAGATGACATTCATGTCCAGCGTGGGCTCTTCTTTCCTTGGAAAAACGGTATATCTGAACGCCTAGTAATTTCTGATTTAGAAGAATTCGTAGGTAATCAAAAAGGGAATTTTATTCCAATCATGAAAAATCTTACTCTTGACTACAACAAAGTAACTTCGATGGCTATTGCAGGAAACAGCGGTTCTGGTAAGTCTTATGCTCTGACCTATTTTATGACTATGCTCAAAAATATTTCTGACTTGATTATTGTGGATCCTAAGTTTGATACACCTAGTCGTTGGGCCCGGGAAAATGGATTTCCTGTTCTCCATCCTCAAAGAAATCGATCTAAGTCAGATTTTGTATCAGAGATAAATGAAAATCTAAGTTCATGTTTGAATCTTATCCAAGAACGTCAAGAAATTCTCTATGATAATCCAGATCAAGAGTTTAAACATTTAACTATTGTAATAGACGAAGTTCTCGCGCTTTCTGAAGGTGTTAATAAAACGATAAAAGAATCTTTCTTTTCCCTCTTATCCCAAGTTGCACTTCTCGGACGAGCGACCAGAGTACATCTTTTATTAGTTAGTCAGCGTTTTGATCATAACACAATCCCGGTCTCTGTTCGAGAACAAATGAATGTACTCATTCAAATTGGGAATATCAACCAAAAAACAACACAATTTTTATTTCCAGATCTGGATCCAGAAGGGATTGTGATTCCTATTGGGAAAGGTACAGGATTAATTCAAATTATTGATAATGAGCATCCTTATCAGGTGCTACCTTTACTGTGCCCAACGTATTTTACTAAAAAAGGAATTTTATAATGCAAAAGGCTTTTTATCAAAAGACATTTAACATAATACGATATTTGTCTATTTATGCAATTCTCAGTATCGTCTTAAGTTTCACTTTCCACATCTTGATTTTTTTGCTTAACAATGAAATTTTTTCCAAAAGAGTTACTATAATCCAAAGTAAGCTACATTTGATTTCTATGCTATTATTATTAATCGGCATTTTACTGTTTATGCTACTTTCAACTTTATTAATAATTGAGCTGATAGATAGGTATAAAACAGATAAAATATCTAATTATATTGAATCAGTGAAACAAACTATGAGATTACGTTATTTTTTAATACAACACGAAGCTTCATCACCTTCTGCAAATAGTTTTCAAAGAAATCAAATTTTACGGGATTTCAATAAATCACTCTCAAATTGTATTGTTGATGTACGAAATGAGAGTGTGCTAGTTGTTTTAAAATATCCTGCATCTCAGCAATCACAGCAAATTTTTAGAAATATGGAATCACATGTTAAGGAAGAAATCTCGAATTACAATCCTAAATTCTATTTTTCATCTCCAGAGAGAATTGGAAATAGACTGTTTTACAAAGGTTCAAAAAGATAGTGAAAATAGAGTGTTTGACACACGTAGTGAATGTCAAATACACTCTATTTTCCAAAAATATTTATTCCTATTGGGGCTACTACGACAGCCCCCAATAGAGTAGTAATCAATAATCAAAAGGTTTGATTGTTGCATTTAAATATTAGTGATAGGTGAAAATGATGTTAAGCTACAAATCATCTGACAAATATTTCTCACTATTGAATAAAGGGAGTCCCTAGAAATGAATAATAGAGAAAATTAAATCAATAAAAGAGGTAATTTCTATGAATACAAATAGACGTGCTAGTAAGTGGACCTTCTTACTTTATAAAGATAGTATGCCAGAAAACTATCTAGACATTCTTGAACGCATGCGAACTCCATATGCTTTAAGTCCTTGGCATGACAAAGATGTAAACAAAGAAACGGGGGAATTTAAGAAACCTCATAAACATGGTGTGCTATTCTTCGATTCTCTCAAGAGCTACTCTCAAGTTTCTGAATTGTTGACTGAAAATTTGAATACTCCAGCCCATATTGAGATTGTGATGTCTCCATCAGGGTTGTATAATTATTTCACACATGCCGATAATCCGGAAAAAACTAGATATGATGTCAATGATATTGAATGCGGTTGTGGATTTGATCGAGAAAAATTTATTTTAAAAAATGATCATGAATTCTTCTTAGCTCAGGCAATTGATGTGATTGATACAATGGGATTTGTAGAATTTGGTAGTTTGGTAAGCTATGCTCGCGCACACGATCCTAATCTTTTGCGGTTGATCATGAATAAGAGCTATTTCTTTTCAAGGCTTATCGATTCAAAGAGGTATAGTAACTACGAAAAACAATATAAAGAACTTGAAAAGAATAAGTTACTTCCACGACTTAAAAAAACTCAAAAAGAACGGAATGGAGAACTAGATAGATGAATTCTAGTGAATTAACAAAATTGAACCATATTGAGAACTTATTGACTATCATGTTGACACTAGTTCAACGTTATAATCATAAAAGTAAATATTGTAATATTCTTACCCAAAAAGAACTACTTTCCATTCTTCATATTTCTCCCAACACTTTAAAATCATGGGAGAAGACGGGACTCAAGCGTCTAGAACCACCGATTGAGGGGACTCGAACTGTTTTTTACAAAATGGAGGATGTGCTGAACTATTTAACTCCCTAATTATAAAATTGTGCTAAAATAGTAATATCACATAAATAGTGTGAGGTTGTTATTTTAGCCTTTTATATATCCGAACGTGAAAGGCTACTATGCAGAAAGAAACTATCATTCACAACAATCGAAAAGTCATTAAAACTACCAAGAGTAATGGAACTATTAGCTATACGCAACGTGGTGTATATATTGGTTTAGATGTTAAAACTGGAAAAAAAGTTACATCCTCTATAACGGCTAAAACTCTAAAAAGCCTTGATAGGAAAATCATTCAAGCTCGTATTGATTTTGAAGCAAAGGGATCAACTCTAAAAGAAACATTGTTAATTAATAATTTCGAGGAGTTAGCTGAAGCCTGGTTTGTCAGTTTTGTAACTTGGGTGACTTCTCAGAATACGATTAATCGAGTTCGAAGTTACCTTGATACCTATATCATCCCTAAGTTTGGAGAATATAGGCCTGAAGAGATAAAATCCGCGGATATTCAGATTTGGGTTAATAAATTAGCTCAACAATCTAAAAAGTCTGTTGAATCGGGTGTAAAAAAATCCAAAAAGGGACACGCAAAAGATTTCGGTGCAGTTATCTATAAACTCAGTGATATTTTCGATTATGGGATCACGAATTTCGAACTTTCTCATAATCCAGCTCGGACAGTAAAAATCCCTCCAAAACCAAAGGTGGTAAAGGAGAGAATTATGGTATTGCATGGAGAGGACTTGGCTACTTGGCTGAACTATCTTGATACTCTTCCTGATACTCGAGCAAATCGAAGATTCAAGATTATCTGCGACACGCTGTTAGCTTCTGCGCTTCGAATCAATGAGCTTCTGGCTTTATCAATCCATGATCTCGATTTTGATTCCAATGAAATCATCGTTAACAAAACGCTGATGTGGAAAGCTGGAAATAAGAAACTTGGGATTAAGGGTGAGATTGTTTGTAAGAACAGTACCAAAACTGGTTCTGGTAACAGAAGAGTTGCAGTCCCGAGACAAGTCTTAGATGACTTGAAAGTTTTTCATGCTGAGATGAGTGATTACTTTATGAGTCATGATTTACCAACTGTGGATCTAATTTTCCCTACAATTTACGGGAACTATATGTGTGACAGAAATGAACGTGCAACGCTTAAAAAGCGTTTGACTGAGTTGGGACTACCAAACTATGGTTTCCACCTTTTCCGCCATACACATGCTTCTTTAATGCTGAATGCTGGTGCAAACTGGAAAGAGCTCCAGATAAGGATGGGGCATAAGTCGATTAAAACGACAATGGACACTTATGCTGAATTGGCTCCGAAAAAGAAGGCAGAAGCAGTTGAAATCTATCTCAAAGAAATTGCAAAATTGACAGCATAGCAAAATGACTACATTTATGACTACATTTTCTATAGAACAATCTGAAAACGTTGATATAACTGCGTTTAAAGAGTGCTAAAATAACATTCACAACCTTTACAGAAGTGAAGTAAGCATTCAATACGAATCAATACATAAGAAAAACGCTGATTTCAAGCGTTTTTTCTTTTTTCAATTTCAATACATTTCACTATATTTCAGTCCAAACTCTACCTTTTTCTCTACCTTTTTTAGATAAATATATCATCTGGATATTGAAGTTAAGCCCTGCTATCATTTCGATGGCAGGGCTTTTTAATGTTTGGTACACTACCTTCTTATCTATATTTTGATGGAGCTGAAGTTGACATCTACAAAGTTTAATGTTAGAATACATTCAAAAATGTATTTGAATGAGGTGTTTTATGATTCAAAATATTGTTACTTCAATAATCCTGTATTCTGGGACAGCCGTAGACTTACTTATTATTCTAATGTTATTTTTTGCCAAAAGAAAAAGCAGAAAAGACATCATTAACATCTATTTAGGACAATTTCTAGGCTCTGTTAGTCTAATATTGCTAAGTCTACTTTTTGCATTTGTCTTAAATTATATTCCTAGTAAAGAGATTTTAGGTTTGCTCGGTTTGATTCCAATTTTCCTAGGACTCAAAGTTTTGCTTTTAGGAGATTCTGATGGAGAAGCTATTGCAAAAGATGGTTTGCGCAAAGATGATAAAAACCTGATTTTTCTAGTCGCTATGATTACTTTTGCGAGTTGTGGTGCTGACAATATTGGTGTTTTTGTCCCATATTTTATTACCTTAAATTTAGCGAATTTGATAGTGGCTTTACTTACCTTTCTAGTCATGATTTATCTCTTGGTTTTTTCTGCCCAAAAATTGGCACAAGTCCCTTCTGTTGGAGAAACTTTGGAAAAATATAGCAGATGGTTTATTGCCGTTGTTTATTTAGGATTGGGGATGTATATCTTGATTGAAAACAACAGCTTTGATATGCTAAGGACTGTGTTCGGCTAGGAGAAAAAATTATGAAAAAAGATAGTATCTGCCAAGTGGATGTTATTAATCAACAAAACGTTACAACCGCAACGAACTACCTTGAAAAGGAAAAAGTCCAAAAATCACTTCGTATTTTATCAAAGTTTACCGATAATAAACAGATAAATATCATCTTTTATCTCCTTGCTGTTGAAGAACTCTGTGTCTGTGATATAGCCTGTTTACTAAATCTCAGTATGGCATCTGCCTCCCACCATCTTCGTAAACTAGCCAATCAAAACATCTTGGACACTAGAAGAGAGGGGAAAATTATATATTATTTTATAAAAGATGAGGAAATCAGAGATTTTTTTAATCAACTAGGATAACAACTATTTTTACTACTCTACCATTCACTCTACCTTTTATTATGTAGCATTCTAAAAACATTGATGTACCAATAATTAAAGCATATATTCGTGAGCATACAATTTGTGTACGCTCTCATATTATGATATACTGAATGTAATCAAAAGATATTTTATGAATACAAAAGACAGTTTTTTGGTTAAAAGAAGAAAGGAGGCTCGTTATGTTGTGGTCCATTATTGTCGGAGGCTTTATCGGTCTCGCTGCAGGAGCAATTACTAAAAAAGGTGGTTCAATGGGAATTATCGCAAATATTTTTGCTGGTTTAATTGGGTCATCCGTCGGTCGATCGCTTTTTGGGACATGGGGACCTTCTCTAGCGGGAATGTCACTTATTCCATCGATTGCTGGTGCGGTGATTGTTGTCGCTGTAGTATCATTCTTTTTGGGTAAAAAAGGTTAACTTTTTACTCAATCATAAACTATAGATTTAAATTTAGTATTGACGGGTAAACCTATAGTTTAGTGCTTTAATTGAAAGGATTTTATATGTCAAAATCAAAGAAAATAGTATTACTTATTTTCTGTATTCTAGTCTTGACAATTTTCCTTCCTATTTTGATAGATTACCAACAAGTTAGTGATTTAGGAATTCAATTAGCTAGCTGGAGACAGACTGCTATTGAATATTATCTTGCTAGATATATCTTTTGGGGACTTCTAGTCCTATCTATCTTCGTTTTATTATGGATGTTAGTAATCCTGTTTTATCCTAGACAATATCTAGAAATAAAACTTGGAACTAAAGACGATAAATTGAAATTAAAAAATTCAGCTATCGAAGGGTTTGTTCGATGCTTACTGAATGAACATCGAATAATTAAAGAACCAAAAATCAAAGTACATACTCGAAAAAAGAAATGTTTCGTTTATGTAGAAGGTACAGCTGTTCTTTCAGATAACATTGCTAACAAATTTGAAGTAGTCCAAAATGAAATAACTCGAGGCTTAAAAGAGTTCTTTGGTATGGATCGAGAGGTTAAACTGGAAGTTTCAGTAAAAGAATATGACCCTCAAAAAGCAACCAAGAAGATTGTTAGTCGTGTAAAGTAAGGAAGTAAAAAATGGAATTGTTTAAAAAATACCAATATCCAATTCTATGTGGTATAGCAGGTATTCTTCTAGCTTGCTTCATCCTGTCCTTTGGATTTTTTAAAACACTATTTGTTTTAATTTGTGGGACATTAGGGATTGGATTCGGATACTATGTTCAGAAAAATTATTTAAATAAATAAAGGAGTTTTATATGTCAAACGTAGAAAAAAATGTAAATGTAGATACTGAAAAGAAAGATGTAGTCGTTTCTAAAAATGTTCGAGGAGAATTAACTTACGAAGATAAAGTTATTCAAAAAATTATCGGTCTTTCACTAGAAAAAGTCCCAGGACTATTACATGTTGACGGTGGATTCTTCTCAAATCTTACAGAAAAACTTGTTAATACTAACGATGTAACACACGGTGTTAAAGTTGAAGTTGGTAAAGAACAAGTAGCAGTTGACTTGAACGTTATCGTAGAGTACAGAAAAAACGTTCCAACTCTATACAATCAAATTAAAGAAGTTATCGTATCAGAAGTTGCGAAAATGACTGATCTAGAAGTAGTTGAAGTGAACGTTAATGTTGTTGATATCAAAACTAAAGAGCAATATGAAGCAGACTCAGTTAGCCTTCAAGATCGTGTAACTGACGTGGCAGAATCAACAGGCGAGTTCGCGTCAGAACAATTGTCTAGAGTGAAATCTGGTATCGGTTCAGGTGTCGCAGCAGCACAAGAAAAAATTAGTGAAGGCGCTGAATTCGTTCAAGAAAAAGTTGGCCAAGGCGTTGACAATGTTAAAGATGCTGCAGCCAAAGCAGAACCACGTGTTCACTAATTACTAATTTAGAAAAAATAAAAGGAGGACATACTTATGTCTACAGAAGAAAAATTCAACCAAGCAGCAGGAGCTGTTAAAGAAGGCGTTGGTAAATTGGTAGGTGACAAAGGACTTGAAAGCGAAGGAGCTGCTGAAAAAGTTGCTTCTAAAGTGAAAGAAGTCGCTGAAGATGCAAAAGACGCAATTGAAGGCGCTGTTGAAGGTGTTAAAAACATCTTTAAAAAAGACGACGCTAAATAATAAAATTTAGCTAATCTTGCTATTTTCCTTGAAAACACTCCCTAACTGGGGGTGTTTTTGTTATTCGTTTTTATCAATACACGTTTTATAGAGAAAAAAGAATACAGGACAAATAAATTCCTGTATTCTTAAAATGACTTAGAACAGATATGTTAATAAGTAGGCGACTACTAAGATTGTACCACAAATCATTCTCCCTCTTTTTTCATGTTGTTTGAACAATTTATCAGAGAAAAAAGTTATTCCAAGCGAAATAAACATCAATATAGTTCTTAAAGTATAAACAGTCATGGTCCATACTCCTTTCGTTATTTTGTTAATCCAATAATTGATTTAAATTGTCAGTAGTTAATCTGCAAAGATGTTTATTTTCTCTATAAACCCCTTTTGTCATTAATCGGTATCTCTATCTATCTTTATTATAGTACAAAGATCCTTATTAAACCAATAAATGTATTTATTTTTAGTGCTCCTGTTTTTGAGAGCGCTTGAAATATGTTATAATGAAACTAGATTAAATTTTTGGAGGAAAACCGTGGGAAATTTCATTGAGCTAGTCTTTCATCGTTTCTTTTTGGGGATGATTGCGACGGCTTATTTTTGGTTATTGACACTAGCAGGAGGAGTGGTCTTTGGTATAGCACCCGCTAGTGCAACTCTCATGAGTTTATTTGCTGAAAACGGCTATTCTTACCGTGCTTATCGTTTCAAGGAAGCATGGGCTTTATTTAAGAGCAATTTTGTCAAAAGTAATCTCAGTTTCTACACCTTTATAGGGATTGACTTCATCTTGATTTATGGCTTGTATCTGATGATTCAGTTGCCAAACCAGACCATTATCCACTTGGCAGCAACATTTCTAAATATCTTTTTAGTAGCCTTGGTATTTTTGGCCTACACGGTATCTTTAAAGTTACAGGTTTACTTTGAATTGTCCTATAAAAACACCCTAAAGCTTGCCTTTATCGGAATTTTTATGAGTTTATCAGCAGTGGCCAAGGTTCTCCTTGGTAGCGTCTTGTTAGCCATTATTGGCTTCTATATGCCAGCCCTCATCGCTTTTGTAGGTATTGGGATGTGGCACTTCTTTATTAGTGATTTATTGGAGCCTGTTTATGAAAGTATTCATGAAAAATTGGCAACCAAATAAGACCAAACAATTCCGCCTTCACTCACTCCTAAGAATCTATAGTCTGGTGATGATTATCATCATTTCCTGCTTTGCTCTCTTGATTTCTTATGCAGACTGGGATATGCGTGAAAGGGAAGCCAATCGTGTCGGTCAGCGTGTTCTCGCTCGAACAGTCGATGAAGTTGAATACTACTATCGGGAGTCAACTCGCCTAGCCCAGAGTTTAGTGGATAATCAAGCTCGGATTGAAGGAATTTACAAGTATTTTAGCCTCAGTACGCCGGATTATTTTTACTGGCAGTTAGAACGCAAGGCGTCACCCTATATTTCAGTTTCTATTTATGAAAATATCGATGATATTTACGTGCGAAACGATTTTGTGACAGGTATTTCGATTGTTCTACAGGATTCAACAGACGTATTTGTTTCCAAAAGAGAAAACAGAGGTGGACAGAAAATTCCAGCTGAGAACTTCAAGCCAGACGCTAATAGTTTCGCTGTTCCAGTGTCTGATCCCATCTCGGACCAGGCTCTTGGAGTCATTTATATTTCCGTAGAACCAGAAGTCCTCTATAAAGCGATTGACAACACTAGGGGAACAATTCCTGTAGCAGTAACTGTCATTGCACCATATGAAACAGATATGTTCTATATTGGAGCGAAGGGAACGAATGAGTCTTGGTTGGTAGGAACAACTGCCCATGGTTATCAAGTTCGAGTAGCTGTACCAAAGGATTATGTTTGGAGTGGGACTTTAGCGAGTTCGGCACTTATTTTAGGTTTGAGCACCCTCTTTATCATCATTTTATATATGACCTTAAGAAGGACTTTTTCTGACTATCAAAGTCAGGTTGTGGACTTGGTGGACTCTATCCAAGCCATTACTAAGGGAGAGCAGACCAAGAGAATCGACACAGATAAAAAGGACCAGGAATTGCTACTAATTGCTGAGTCGACAAATGATATGTTGGATCGACTAGAAAGTAATATTCACGATATTTATCAACTGGAACTCAATCAAAAAGATGCCAACATGCGAGCCTTACAAGCTCAAATTAATCCGCATTTCATGTACAATACTCTGGAATTTTTGCGGATGTACGCAGTAATGGAGAACCAAAATGAACTAGCAGATATCATCTATGAGTTCAGTAGTCTCCTGCGCAATAATATCTCTGACGAGCGAGAAACGACCCTCAAACAAGAAGTGGAGTTTTGTCGGAAGTACAGTTATCTCTGTATGGTTCGCTATCCAAAATCCATTGCCTATGGATTTAAGATTGACCCTGAATTGGAAGAAATGCGTATTCCAAAGTTCACCCTCCAACCGTTAGTGGAAAATTATTTTGCCCATGGAGTTGATCACAGAAGAACAGATAATGTTATCAGTATCAAGGCTTTGAAAAAAGATGGCTATGTCGAAATCTTAGTAACCGATAATGGTCGTGGGATGTCTGCTGAAAAACTAGCAGAAATTCAAGCTAAACTGGCTCAAAGAACCTTTGAACACACAGCAGATTATAAGGGGGAACAACAGTCTATTGGGATTGTTAATATCCACGAACGCTTTGTGCTCTACTTTGGAGACCGCTATAACATCAATGTAGAATCAGCTGAACAAAAAGGTGTTCAATATAGAATCACCATTCAGGATGAAGAGAAAGGATAAACATGTATAAAGTACTATTAGTTGACGATGAGTACATGATTACAGAAGGACTTAAGCGTTTGATCCCTTTTGAAAAATGGGATATGGAAGTCGTTGCAACAGCCAACCATGCTGATGACGCTTTGGACTATGTTCGAGAACATCCTGTAGACATCGTCATTTCTGATGTCAACATGCCTGGCAAGACAGGACTTGAAATGATTGGGGAAATGAAGGAACTCTTGCCAGAGGCTTACTATATTCTTCTTTCCGGCTATCAAGAATTTGAATATGTCAAGAAAGCCATGAACCTCAATGTTGTAGATTATCTTGTCAAACCAGTTGATAAGGTTGAACTGGAGCATTTACTTGAGAAAATCCTTGGTCAGCTTCGTGAGAAAGTGCATGAGCCAGAAATGTTAAGTCAAAAGTTAGACGACGAAGCATTTAAAGCACACCTGTCTCAAAAAGAAAACTGGTGGATTGGACTCTCCCAAGAGAAACAAGGGGATTTTGTCATTCCTTACTATGTTTTAGGTCAGGACTGGCAGATTGTGATTGCAGCTCAGAAATTCGATGGTTTACTCGTTATGCCTTTTGAGTCACCTTATCAGGCAAACTTTGAAAAATGGAAATTTGACGTTGAAAAAGCACTCTTCTATGGAACTGTAAATCTCGATCAATCTGAAAGCCTCTTTTCTTATTATGAACCCATCTATCGAGTTATTATCCAAGGAAATCTTCAGCAGATTATCGAAGAGTTGAATCTACTTGAGAAGATTGTGTTGGAGAACACACCGAGGGTGTCCATTACCAAGCAACTCTTTACTCAGTTTGTGATGGATGTTTTCCATCTCTTTGAGCATTTGAAAGCAGATGATATGACAGATATTGTCAAAAGAATCCATGCCATTACAAACTTTGAAGATTTAGTGGCTTATACCAAGGAAACCTTGACGTCCTTCTTTGGTCAATATCGTATGAATGAGAATGTCGTCAGTGTACTTGAAGTTATTGGTAGAGACTATAAAAAAGAACTTTCTCTCAAGGATATCAGCAAGGATCTCTTTATCAATCCTGTGTATTTAGGTCAATTAATCAAGAAGGAAACCAATTCAACCTTTGCTGAGCTTCTCAATAAGCAACGGATTAAGGCAGCCCAGCAACTCTTGCTGTCTACAAACGATAGTATTGAGGATATTTGCTATACGGTTGGTTATAGTAATGTAGGGTATTTCTACAAGGTCTTTCGAAAACTATGTGGAAAGTCTCCGAAAGCCTACCGCAAGCAGGTTGAAGTCACCCTCTAACTTTTGTTATCCATCTTAAAATATGCTATAATAAATTCAAAAATATGAGGAGGTTGCTTTTATGAAAAAGAAACCAATCTATCTATGGGTATTATTAGTCTTATCAGCGATTAATTCAGCCTTGGCAGTAGTTGGAATATTCACTCCAGTACCTAGTAAGGACGCCCTTCGTGCTAGCCAAGAAAATGTTGGGACACTTAGTGCTCAACAAATAGAAGATGCTGTTAACTATGCCCACCAAGTGTCAGAGTCATCTCACTCTATTTTTAACACGATACTCATTATTCTATCTGCTATCCTAGTTGTAGTAGCCTTTGTTTTCTTAATTCGTAAGAACCTGCAGTTGGCGAACTACACTTATGTTGGATATGCCTTGCTAGCCATTGTTGGACTAGTCCATGATAATATGAATTTACAAGATGCTATGCAATTGATTAAAGATGACACCCTACGTTTAGGAATGGAAGTCATGTCAAAAGTAACCACTATCATATTCATCGTCATCAATGTTATCTTTTTGGGAATCGTCTTCTATAAAATATGGCGTCAGCAAAAGGAATTAACAGAATCTCAAGAGGAAGAACTCGCCTAAGAGTTGACAAAGGATAACTATCAAGATACAATCTTGGTAGTTATTTTTTTGGATTCGAGAAAGAGGGAGGAAAAGATGAAAAAAATTTCCTTAGTTTATATCAGTCTAAGCGGCAACACGGAGAGTTTTGTAACACGTTTGAAAGCTTATTTGTTGGAGCAGTATGCGAACATTGAAGTAGAAAAAATTCATATTAAAGACTTGGTCAAGGAAGGAGAAGACTTCTTTGAGATGACCAACCCATATGTGGCTTTTCTACCGACTTACCTCGAAGGTGGCAATGGGGTTGACAATGGAGATGTGGAAATCTTGACCACTCCAGTAGGTGACTTTATCGCATATGGTGATAATGCTAGCAAGTGTTTTGGTGTCGTAGGATCGGGTAATCGCAATTTTAACAACCAATACTGTTTGACCGCCAAACAATATAGCCAGCGCTTTGGTTTTCCAGTCCTAGCTGACTTTGAAATGCGTGGTATGCTAGGAGATATCAAGAAGGTTGCTGGGATTATTGCAGAGCTTTATGAACTTGAATCCTTGTAAGAGGATAGAGTTGCTAGGCTAGATTTTTATCCCATAGTTCATAGAATTATTTCAAAAGAGAACAGTTCAAATGAGTAAATTACAGAGATCATTTTTAAAGTATATAAAACGCAAACCAAGCTTCAAGGATATTATGCGATGCAGTGCCTTGCTACTATTAGCGATTGCTCTGCTACTGTTCTCTGAGAAAATTTTTGATGAAAATGTAGCACCAGTTGGAACCATGGTATCCTTAGGGATTGTTATCCTGGTAGGAATCTTAGCTGTCAGAAATAAATAAAAAGACTCGAGAAATGTCATCTCGAGTCTTTTTGTTAGTTGCGAATTTCGTCAACGATTTCTTTTGCAATGGGAATCCCTAAACGGTAGCCTTTATTCACGTAATCAATGACATCATTGATATTTTCTATCGTTTGGATTTTTTCTTTGATAGTTGCACGAAAATCTTGATCTTTCAATAGTTGGTCCTGAAGCAGTCTTTGAAGTTTCTCTTTTTCATATTTGTTGACAAGAAAGAGAAAAAGAAGACTGATAACAACTAGAATATAAGCATACTGGCTCATAAAAATTCTCCCTAGGTGATAAAGAAGTAAGTGGTTAGAGAAAAACGAATATCCTTCGCCTTTCGAGTGATAGTATTGTAAGCGCCTAGCGTCTAACAATTAGGAATTTTAGTTACAGTAACTTGAAGATTACGACGTCTTTCGGTAGAAATCGATAATATTTCTATCGAAAGACTAGTGAGGCGCCTAGCCAAAGTCCGAATAGGATTTGGCGTTAGTTACTTAGATTGCTTTGCAATCAAGTAACTTTGGCGAGTTACATCTTCTCTGGCGCCTCTACACCCAACAGACGAAGCGCTTCTTTGAGGACGACTGCTGTTGCATAGCTAAGGGCTAGACGGCTATCGCGTTCTGGACTTTCATCTAAGATACGAGTGTGGGCATAGTATTTGTTAAAGGCTTGAGCTAAGCTGATTGCAAATTTAGCGATGATAGAAGGTTCGTAATTATCAGCTGCACGTTTAATAATACGTGGGAAGTCTTGAATTAGCTTAATGATTTCCCAGCTTTCAACATCGTTCAAGCTATAGTTGGCACCTGCTTCAGGTTTGAAATCAGCTTTACGCAAGATTGATTGGATACGAGCGTAGGCGTATTGAACATAAGGGCCAGTCTCCCCTTCGAAGGATACCATAGCTTCAAGGTCGAAGTCATATCCATTTGTACGGTCAGTTTTAAGGTCATAGAATTTAATGGCCCCAACCCCAACAGCATGAGCGACCTGGTCTTTGTTTTCAAGTTCTGGATTTTTGGCTTCGATCTGCGCTTTAGCACGGCTGATGGCTTCTGCAACAGTTGGTTCTAGCAAGATAACATTCCCTTTACGAGTAGAAAGTTTTTTCCCTTCTTTTGTTACCAAGCCAAACGGAACATGGACAATATCTTGGCTCCAATCGTAACCCATTTCTTGCAAGACAGCCTTGAGTTGTTTGAAGTGAGCAGATTGTTCTTGACCAACGACATAGATAGATTTTGCAAATTGGTATTCGTTTTTACGGTAGAGGGCCGCAGCTAAGTCACGTGTGATGTAGAGAGTTGCGCCGTCAGATTTCTTGATAAGAGCTGGGTGTTCAATTCCATATTTTTCAAGATTAACAACTTGAGCACCTTCTGATTCGACTAATAGTCCCTTTTCAGAAAGGATGTCTACAACGGCATCCATTTTATCATTGTAGAAGGCTTCTCCGTTGTAGCTATCGAATTCAACTTGTAGCTCATTGTAGAGACGGTTAAATTCTACCAAGCTTTCATCGCGGAACCATTGCCAAAGAGCGAGAGCTTCCTCATCGCCGTTTTCAAGCTTGCGGAACCATTCGCGTGCTTCTTCATCCAAACTTGGGTCGTTCTCAGCTTCAGCGTTAATGCGGACATAGAGTTTGAGAAGTTCATCGATTGGATGAGCTTTGACAGCTTCTTCGTTACCCCATTTCTTGTAGGCAACAATCAACATCCCAAACTGTTTACCCCAGTCTCCTAAATGGTTGACCTTGACAGTTTTATAGCCGATTTTTTGGAAGATATGTGACAAGCTATCTCCGATAACTGTTGAACGAAGGTGACCGATTGAAAATGGTTTAGCGATATTAGGGCTAGACATGTCAATGACAACATTTTCTTGATTGCCAATCTCTTGGTCAGCGTAGTGCTCTTTTTCAGTGATAACGTTTTGTAGAACTTGACCAGAAATTGCAGCCTTATCAAGGAAGAAGTTGACGTAAGGACCTGTTGCTACAACCTTTTCAAAGGCTTGACTATTGATCTTTTCAGCGATGTCAGCAGCAATCATTTGAGGAGCTTTACGTTCGACCTTTGCCAATGAGAAGGCAGGGAAGGCGATATCTCCCATATCTGAGTTTTTAGGTGTTTCTAGTAAATTTAAAATAGCCTCTTGGTCCAGGCTATCAATGACGCTAGCCAACTCGCTAGCAATCAATTCTTTTGTATTCATTTAAGGCTCCTTTAGGGCTTTTCTACTATTTTATCATAATTTACTACATTTTTTTTGAAAGAAGAGATATTTTTTGAAATATCCAGTTTTTTTGATATAATGTTCTTACTAAAAAAATGTAAAATGTTATAAATATGCAATTGAAAGGATCTTATGAGAAAAAGAGAACGTCATCAGCTCATCAAGCGAATGATTACAGAAGAAAAATTAGGAACTCAAAAGGAAATTCAAGATCGATTGGAAGCCTGTGATGTCTTTGTGACACAAACGACATTATCCCGTGATTTGCGAGAGCTTGGCTTAACCAAAGTTAAGAAAAACGATGTTGTTTACTATGTGCTAGCAAATGAGACAGAGAAGATTGATCTGGTCGAATTCCTTTCACATCACTTAGAGGGTGTTGCAAGAGCCGAATTCACCTTGGTTCTCCACACTAAACTTGGAGAAGCATCCGTTTTAGCCAATGTAGTAGATTCAAATAAAGATGGGTGGATCTTAGGTACTGTTGCAGGAGCGAATACCTTGTTGGTTATCTGTAAAGATCAACATGCAGCTAAAGTCATGGAAGAACGCTTGCTAGAGTTAATGGAAGATAGATAAGGTCTTGAGAGCTTCTCTCAGGACTGTTTTTACAAGGAGAGAGTAAATGACTACTGAAAAATTATCACCTGGTATGCAACAGTATGTGGATATCAAAAAACAATATCCAGATGCTTTTTTGCTTTTTCGTATGGGTGATTTTTATGAGTTGTTTTATGAAGATGCAGTCAATGCTGCACAGATACTAGAAATCTCACTAACCAGTCGCAATAAAAATGCTGAAAATCCGATTCCCATGGCAGGTGTCCCCTATCATTCTGCCCAACAGTATATTGATGTCCTCGTTGAGCGTGGCTACAAGGTTGCCATCGCTGAACAGATGGAAGACCCTAAGCAAGCTGTTGGTGTCGTTAAGCGTGAGGTCGTTCAGGTCATTACACCAGGAACAGTGGTTGATAGTAGTAAGCCAGATAGTCACAATAACTTTTTAGTGGCTATTGATCGTGAAGGTTCCCAGTATGGACTAGCCTATATGGACCTAGTGACAGGTGATTTCTATGTAACGGGATTATCAGATTTCTCTCTAGTCTGTGGTGAAATCCGTAATCTAAAGGCCAGAGAAGTGGTGATTGGTTACGACTTGTCTGAAGCAGAAGAACAGATTCTCAGTTGTCAGATGAATCTAGTGCTTTCCTATGAACAAGAAACATATGAAGACGTTCATCTGTTGGATTCAAGATTGGCAACTGTTGAAGGAGCAGCTAGTGGGAAACTTCTTCAGTATGTTCATCGGACGCAGATGCGAGAGTTGAATCACTTAAAACCTGTTATTCGTTATGAAATCAAAGATTTCTTGCAGATGGATTTTGCGACCAAGGCTAGTCTTGATTTGGTTGAAAATGCTCGCTCAGGTAAGAAACAAGGGAGCCTGTTCTGGTTGCTAGATGAGACTAAAACTGCCATGGGGATGCGTCTTCTACGTTCTTGGATTCAACGCCCTTTGATTGATAAGGACCGTATCTTAGAACGTCAGGAAGTTGTGCAAGTCTTTCTGGATTATTTCTTTGAGCGCAGTGATTTGACAGAAAGTCTCAAGGGAGTCTACGATATCGAACGTCTTGCTAGTCGTGTTTCTTTTGGGAAAAGTAATCCTAAAGATCTTTTGCAATTAGCGACTACCTTGGGAAGTGTTCCACGAATTCGCACCATTTTAGAAGGAATGGAGCAACCAGCTCTCGCTTATCTAATTGAACAACTGGATGCTATCCCAGAGTTGGAAAATCTCATTAGTGCAGCCATTGCCCCAGAGGCCCCCCACGTGATTACCGAAGGTGGTATTATCCGAACGGGCTTTGATGAGACCTTGGATAAATACCGTCGTGTGCTGAGGGAAGGGACCAGCTGGATTGCTGAGATTGAGGCCAAGGAAAGAGAAAACTCTGGCATCAATACTCTCAAAATTGACTACAATAAAAAAGACGGCTACTATTTCCATGTAACCAACTCGCAGCTAGGTAACGTACCAGCCCACTTTTTCCGTAAGGCTACGCTGAAAAACTCTGAACGATTTGGGACAGAGGAATTGGCGCGTATAGAGGGAGAAATGTTAGAGGCGCGTGAGAAATCAGCAAACCTAGAGTACGAAATCTTTATGCGTATTCGTGAGGAGGTTGGCAAGTATATCCAACGCCTACAGGCTCTGGCTCAAGGAATCGCTACTGTCGATGTCTTGCAAGGCTTGGCAGTAGTTGCAGAAAAACAACACCTGATTCGACCAGAGTTTGGGCAAGAGTCTAGAATTGATATCCAAAATGGTCGTCACGCAGTTGTTGAAAAGGTCATGGGAGCTCAGACCTATATTCCCAATAGTATTCAGATGGATGAAGATACTAGTATTCAACTAATTACAGGTCCGAACATGAGCGGGAAGTCAACCTACATGCGTCAACTAGCCATTACAGCGGTTATGGCTCAGATGGGTTCTTATGTCCCTGCGGAAAGTGCTCGACTGCCAATTTTTGATGCGATTTTTACACGTATCGGAGCGGCAGATGACTTGGTTTCAGGTCAGTCCACCTTTATGGTAGAGATGATGGAAGCTAATAATGCCATTAGTCATGCGACAAAGGATTCATTGATTCTTTTTGATGAGCTTGGTCGAGGAACCGCAACTTATGATGGTATGGCTCTAGCCCAGTCTATTATCGAGTATATCCATGAGCATATTGGTGCCAAGACTCTCTTTGCCACGCACTACCATGAATTAACCAGTCTGGAAGCTAGTCTTGAACATCTAGTAAATGTACACGTGGCTACGCTTGAGCAAAATGGTCAGGTCACTTTCCTTCATAAGATTGAACCAGGTCCAGCAGACAAATCGTACGGTATTCACGTTGCTAAGATTGCAGGATTGCCAGCAGACTTGCTAAAAAGAGCGGATGCGATTCTAACTCAACTAGAGAGCCAAGGCCAGGAAAATCCAATTTCTATCAATCAAAGGAATGTTGTCAATGAGCAAATGTCTCTCTTTGATGAAAAAGAAGAAAATCCTATCCTAGCAGAGTTGGCCCAAGTAGATGTGTACAATATGACACCGATGCAAGCCATGAATCTCTTATTAGAGCTAAAACAAAAATTATAAGCAAAAACCCACTTCGTTTTGTGAGTGGGTTTTTAGGTCTTATTTTTTCTGAGCTAATAGTTGGTTGATGTGGGCAACCTTCTTTGATTCTCTTTTGTAGAGAATCGTCCAGATGATGAGGTAGACGATGGCAAACTCTGGGATGAGTTGAAGGATGAAAGTCCAGTGAAGAGGGAACCAGCCTGCTAGGATTGCTAAAGGTACAAAGCCTAGTAGCATGAGGAAGAAGTGAGTGACAGTCGCACGAAGAAGGCTCCAATCTTGAGCGAATAGACGGCTACCAAAACTAAAGAGTACTCCAATAGCTGACCAGATAAGCAGACAGTAAAGTAAGACGAGTGATCCATGCACCTGATGTTGGGTCATGAATTGCCCAATTAAAGAGTTGGGGCTGAGAGGTGCGTAGTTACTTGGTGAGTGGATAAAAGAAAAGATAATAGATAGGGTGAGGCCGATGAGGATACCAGTTGTGGCATCGTGGAATACTTGTTTTTTCATAGTTCTAATTTCTCCTTAATGGTTTTGAGGTAACGGCGAGATGAGTAGGTAAAACTTTCGTTTTTTAGATAGATTTCAATCAAGCCGTTAGAGGTTAGTTTTAGATGACTAATTGCATCAATGTTGACAATTTCCGATTGGGAAATTTGGATAAAGGAAGCAGGTAGAATTTCACTTGCTTGGTAGAGACGAATGTCAAGTGCATAGGTTTGGCTATCCGTTTCGGCCAGAACCTTACGATTTTCAATGTATACACGCTGAATCTTGCTAATCTGAATCAAGTAGACCTGGTCTTGGTATTTTCCTTTAAGAGTTTCTTTTTGTTCAAGATTTTGTACAAAGTCCTGAACCTTTTGAACTCTAGGGGACAAGGTCGGTGCCTCTATGATGATTTGCTCTTCGGTGTATTGCTGATCAATATCAAGTCTGAGTTTCATAATTTCTCCTTTATAAAGTTGTAATAGAGATCTCTTACTTACAAATCTATTAAACACCATTTTGTCGACAAATACAAGAAGCTCTGTCTATGTGGTCGGTTGAAGAGTCTATCTGGTAGGTGACCGTTTTCAAAGAGATTTTAGAGTAAAGAAGTCAAAAAATAAGAAGAAATATATTGACAAAAATAGAAAAAAAGTGGTACAATGTTAGACGGTACTTTTTACTTTTGGTCTCTCAAGAGTGTACAGGGACGTGCTGACAAATGTTGCAAAAGTACACACAGATGATAGCTGTCACCAAGTGTATCATCACCAAAAATAAAAAAACACAGGAGAATGTAGATGCCTACAATTAACCAATTGGTTCGCAAACCGCGTAAATCAAAAGTAGAAAAATCTAAATCACCAGCTTTGAACGTTGGTTACAACAGTCATAAAAAAGTTCAAACAAACGTTTCTTCACCACAAAAACGTGGTGTAGCAACTCGTGTTGGAACTATGACACCTAAAAAACCTAACTCTGCCCTTCGTAAATTTGCTCGTGTACGTTTGAGCAACCTTATCGAAGTTACTGCCTACATCCCAGGTATCGGACACAACTTGCAAGAGCACAGCGTGGTGCTTCTTCGTGGTGGGCGTGTAAAGGACCTTCCAGGGGTACGTTACCATATCGTCCGTGGTGCACTTGATACTGCAGGTGTTAACGATCGTAAACAAGGCCGTTCTAAATACGGTACTAAACGTCCAAAAGCATAAGGAAAGGGGATAAAGAGAAATGAGTCGTAAAAATAGAGCTCCAAAACGTGAAGTATTGCCAGATCCGCTTTACAATTCACAATTAGTTACTCGTCTTATCAACCGCGTTATGCTTGATGGTAAACGTGGTACAGCTGCTTCAATCGTTTACGGTGCTTTTGAGCAAATCAAAGAAGCTACTGGTAACGATGCACTTGAAGTATTTGAAACAGCTATGGAAAACATCATGCCTGTACTTGAAGTACGTGCACGTCGTGTTGGTGGATCAAACTACCAAGTCCCAGTTGAAGTTCGTCCAGAACGTCGTACAACACTTGGACTTCGTTGGTTGGTAACAATCGCTCGCCTTCGTGGTGAACACACAATGCAAGACCGTCTTGCAAAAGAAATCTTGGATGCTGCTAACAACACTGGTGCAGCAGTTAAGAAACGTGAAGACACTCACCGTATGGCTGAAGCTAACCGTGCCTTCGCACACTTCCGTTGGTAAGAAAATGATACCAAGAGCGGCAAAGGCCCAAGGCAAAAATAGGAAACTGATGCAGTGTTCCGTGAACACAAAGCAGTTTATCTTTTTTGCACCGGGCCTCGCTCGGGTTCAAATCAGTTAACTTGAGCTTTTAGCCCGGGTTCAATTGAGCTCGGTCCGTTCTTAAGTACAATTCAACTTCCCATCTCACAAGTTGAAACCAACTAAACAAGATAAACATTGAGAACGGGTGGGTCCTGCCTATCCGTTTTTATTGAAATCGTGTTATAATAGAATAGAAATAAAAAATATAGGAGAAATAAACCTCATGGCACGCGAATTTTCACTTGAAAAAACTCGTAATATCGGTATCATGGCCCACGTCGATGCTGGTAAAACAACTACAACTGAGCGTATTCTTTACTACACTGGTAAAATCCACAAAATCGGTGAAACTCACGAAGGTGCGTCACAAATGGACTGGATGGAGCAAGAGCAAGAACGTGGTATCACTATCACATCTGCTGCGACAACAGCTCAATGGAACAACCACCGCGTAAACATCATCGACACACCAGGACACGTGGACTTCACAATCGAAGTACAACGTTCTCTTCGTGTATTGGACGGTGCGGTTACAGTTCTTGACTCACAATCAGGTGTTGAGCCTCAAACTGAAACAGTTTGGCGTCAAGCAACTGAGTACGGGGTTCCACGTATCGTATTTGCCAATAAAATGGACAAAATCGGTGCTGACTTCCTTTACTCAGTAAGCACA
Source organism: Streptococcus infantis (assembly GCF_019929665.1). GTDB lineage: Bacteria > Bacillota > Bacilli > Lactobacillales > Streptococcaceae > Streptococcus > Streptococcus infantis_H. Next base: position 213,987 of record NZ_JAHZPZ010000003.1, read on the forward strand.
CTTCACGATCGTCTTCAAGCAAATGCACACCCAATTCAATTGCCAATCGGTGCTGAAGATGACTTCCGTGGAATCATCGACTTGATCAAGATGAAAGCTGAAATCTATACTAACGACCTTGGTACAGATATCCTTGAAGAAGATATTCCAGCTGAATACCTTGACCAAGCTCAAGAATACCGTGAAAAATTGGTTGAAGCAGTTGCTGAAACTGATGAAGAATTGATGATGAAATATCTCGAAGGTGAAGAAATCACTAACGAAGAATTGAAAGCTGGTATCCGTAAAGCGACTATCAACGTTGAATTCTACCCAGTACTTTGTGGTTCTGCCTTCAAGAACAAGGGTGTTCAATTGATGCTTGATGCGGTTATCGACTACCTTCCAAGCCCACTTGATATCCCTGCGATCAAAGGTATCAACCCAGATACTGAAGAAGAAGAAACTCGACCAGCATCTGATGAAGAGCCATTTGCAGCTCTTGCCTTCAAGATCATGACTGACCCATTCGTAGGTCGTTTGACATTCTTCCGTGTTTACTCAGGTGTTCTTCAATCAGGTTCTTACGTATTGAATACTTCTAAAGGTAAACGTGAACGTATCGGACGTATCCTTCAAATGCACGCTAACAGCCGTCAAGAAATCGACACTGTTTACTCAGGTGATATCGCTGCTGCCGTTGGTTTGAAAGACACTACAACTGGTGACTCATTGACAGATGAAAAAGCTAAAATCATCCTTGAGTCAATCAACGTTCCAGAACCAGTTATCCAATTGATGGTTGAGCCTAAATCTAAAGCAGACCAAGACAAGATGGGTATCGCCCTTCAAAAATTGGCTGAAGAAGATCCAACATTCCGCGTTGAAACTAACGTTGAAACTGGTGAAACAGTTATCTCTGGTATGGGTGAGCTTCACCTTGACGTCCTTGTTGACCGTATGCGTCGTGAGTTCAAAGTTGAAGCGAACGTAGGTGCTCCTCAAGTATCTTACCGTGAAACATTCCGCGCTTCTACTCAAGCACGTGGATTCTTCAAACGTCAGTCTGGTGGTAAAGGTCAATTCGGTGATGTATGGATTGAATTTACTCCAAACGAAGAAGGTAAAGGATTCGAATTCGAAAACGCAATCGTCGGTGGTGTGGTTCCTCGTGAATTTATCCCAGCGGTTGAAAAAGGTTTGGTAGAATCTATGGCTAACGGTGTTCTTGCTGGTTACCCAATGGTTGACGTTAAAGCTAAGCTTTACGATGGTTCATACCACGATGTCGACTCATCTGAAACTGCCTTCAAGATCGCTGCATCTCTTGCACTTAAAGAAGCTGCTAAGACTGCACAACCAGCTATCCTTGAGCCAATGATGCTTGTAACAATCACTGTTCCAGAAGAAAACCTTGGTGATGTTATGGGTCACGTAACTGCTCGTCGTGGACGTGTAGATGGTATGGAAGCACACGGTAACAGCCAAATCGTTCGTGCTTACGTTCCACTTGCTGAAATGTTTGGTTACGCAACAGTTCTTCGTTCTGCATCACAAGGACGTGGTACATTCATGATGGTATTCGACCACTACGAAGATGTACCTAAGTCAGTACAAGAAGAAATCATTAAGAAAAACAAAGGTGAAGAATAATTCACCGTCACTTTAAAAGAAGTCACTTTGTGGCTTCTTTTTCTGTTTGGTAGAAATAGCTAAAATTGCCTCAAATATGGTAAAATAGAAGGAGTATATTGTGAGGAAAATGGATGTCAACCACTTTTGAAATTTTAATGAATCAGTTGGGTATCCCTGCTGAGATAAGAAATTATGAGGCCTTCTCCCGGGCTGAAATTGAACAAGTTATTGTACACAAACAAAGTAACATTTGGGAGTTTCGTTTTGTATTTGAGAATATCCTCCCCTTTGAACTCTTTTTAGCATTGAAGAAGGGATTGAAAGAAGAATTTTCAAAAACGGGAAATCAAGCGACTTTCGAGATTAAAACGAAAGATCAAGATTTTTCAAGAGAGCTTTTACAGGCCTACTATCGGGAGGCTTTTTCAGATGGGCCTTGTTCTAGCCAAGGATTTCGGACCATGTATCAGGATTTTCAGGTTCGATTTGAAAATGATCAATTGATTATTGAGGCCTCTGAAGCAGCAGATACAGAGCATTTCAGAAAAAACCATTTGCCAAATCTTAGCAAACAACTTGAGCTCTTTGGTTTTCCTAAGTTTACATGCCATTTAGAGAAAAATGAAGATTTGACAAAGGAAGAGCAGGAAGCTTTCCATTCTGAAAATCAAATGATTGTTCAGGCTGCCAATGATGAGACCCTTCGAGCTATGGAACAGTTAGAACAGATGGCACCGCCTCCTCCAGTTGAGGATAAACCTGTCTTTGATTTCCAAGCCAAGAAGGCAGCTGCTAAGCCTAAACTCGACAAGGCTGAGATTACTCCAATGATTGAGGTCAATACCGAAGAAAATCGATTGGTTTTTGAAGGGGTTGTCTTTGATGTGGAGCATAAAGTGACTAGAACGGGTCGTGTCTTGATTAATTTCAAGATGACTGACTATACATCTAGTTTCTCTATGCAAAAATGGGTCCGAAACGAAGAGGAAGCTCAGAAGTTTGATATCATTAAGAAAAATTCATGGCTCCGTGTTCGTGGAAATGTCGAGGTCAATAATTTCACACGAGATTTGACCATGAATGTGCAAGATGTGCAGGAAGTAGTTCATTATGAACGGAAAGACTTGATGCCAGAAGGTGAGCGTCGCGTTGAGTTTCATGCCCATACTAATATGTCGACTATGGATGCTCTTCCTGAGGTGGAAGAAATCGTTGCGACAGCTGCCAAATGGGGTCACAAAGCAGTAGCTATCACAGATCATGGCAATGTTCAATCTTTCCCTCACGGCTGTAAGGCCGCCAAGAAAGCTGGTATTCAGCTCATCTATGGTATGGAAGCCAATATCGTTGAAGATCGTGTTCCTATCGTTTATAACGAAGTGGAGATGGACCTTTCTGAAGCTACCTATGTGGTCTTTGACGTGGAAACGACAGGTCTATCAGCTATCTATAATGATTTGATTCAGGTGGCGGCTTCCAAGATGTATAAGGGCAATATCATCGCTGAGTTTGATGAATTTATCAATCCAGGGCATCCCTTGTCAGCTTTTACAACTGAATTGACTGGGATTACTGATGACCATGTAAAAAATGCTAAACCTTTGGTTCAAGTTCTGAAAGAATTCCAAGAATTCTGTAAAGATACCGTTCTTGTCGCCCATAATGCAAGCTTTGACGTTGGCTTTATGAATGCTAACTATGAGCGTCATGGCCTACCAAAAATTAGTCAACCTGTCATCGATACGCTAGAGTTCGCTAGAAATCTCTATCCTGAGTACAAACGCCATGGTCTCGGACCATTGACCAAACGTTTTGGTGTAGCCCTAGAACACCACCATATGGCCAACTATGATGCGGAAGCAACTGGCCGTCTGCTCTTTATCTTTATCAAAGAAGTAGCAGAAAAACACGGTGTGACGGACTTAGCACGATTAAACCTTGATTTAATCAGTCCAGATTCATATAAAAAAGCTCGTGTCAAGCATGCGACAATCTATGTGAAAAATCAGGTGGGCTTGAAAAATATCTTTAAGCTGGTGTCCCTCTCTAATACCCAGTATTTTGAAGGAGTTCCACGGATTCCACGTACGGTGCTGGATGCCCATCGAGAAGGTTTGATCTTAGGTTCAGCCTGTACGGAAGGGGAAGTCTTTGATGCAGTCGTATCACAAGGGGTAGATGCGGCAGTCGAAGTAGCTAAATACTATGATTTTATCGAGGTGATGCCTCCGGCTATCTATGCACCTCTGATTGCCAAAGAGCAGGTCAAGGATATGGAGGAACTCCAGACCATTATCAAGAGCTTGATTGAGGTCGGAGACCGTCTCGGTAAGCCAGTTCTTGCGACAGGAAACGTCCACTATATCGAACCTGAGGATGAGATTTATCGCGAGATTATCGTGCGAAGTCTCGGTCAGGGTGCCATGATTAACCGAACGATCGGCCATGGAGAAGCTGCCCAGCCTGCTCCGCTACCAAAGGCACACTTTAGAACAACTAATGAAATGTTGGATGAATTTGCCTTTCTAGGGGAAGACTTGGCTCGCAAAATTGTTATTGAAAATACCAATGCCTTGGCAGAAATCTTTGAGCCTGTGGAGGTTGTAAAGGGTGATTTGTACACGCCTTTCATTGACAAGGCTGAAGAAACGGTCGCCGAGTTAACCTATAAAAAAGCCTTTGAAATCTATGGAAATCCACTGCCAGATATCGTTGATTTGCGGATTGAAAAGGAACTAACCTCTATTCTGGGGAATGGATTCGCCGTGATTTATCTGGCTTCGCAAATGTTAGTACACCGTTCAAACGAACGAGGCTACTTGGTTGGTTCACGTGGGTCTGTTGGATCCAGTTTCGTTGCGACCATGATTGGAATTACCGAGGTTAATCCGCTTTCTCCTCACTATGTCTGTGGTCAGTGTCAGTACAGTGAATTTATCACGGATGGTTCCTACGGTTCAGGATTTGATATGCCAAATAAAGACTGTCCAAAATGTGGCCATAAACTCAGCAAGAATGGACAGGACATTCCTTTCGAGACCTTCCTTGGTTTTGATGGGGATAAGGTACCTGATATCGATTTGAACTTCTCAGGTGAAGACCAGCCAAGCGCCCACTTGGATGTTCGTGATATCTTTGGGGAAGAATATGCCTTCCGTGCAGGAACGGTTGGTACGGTGGCTGCTAAAACAGCCTATGGATTTGTCAAGGGTTACGAGCGTGATTATGGCAAATTCTACCGAGAAGCTGAAGTGGAGCGCCTAGCCCAAGGAGCTGCTGGTGTTAAACGGACGACCGGTCAACACCCAGGAGGAATCGTTGTTATTCCAAACTATATGGACGTCTATGACTTTACTCCAGTGCAGTATCCTGCAGATGATGTAACTGCTGAATGGCAGACCACTCACTTTAACTTCCACGATATCGATGAGAACGTCCTCAAACTCGATGTCCTGGGACACGATGATCCGACCATGATTCGCAAACTCCAGGACTTGTCAGGCATTGATCCAAATGATATTCCTATGGATGATCCTGGTGTCATGGACCTTTTCTCAGGTACAGATATCCTTGGAGTGACCCCTGATCAAATCGGGACTTCAACTGGTATGCTTGGTATTCCAGAGTTTGGTACTAACTTTGTTCGAGGGATGGTGGATGAAACCCATCCGACGACCTTTGCGGAGTTGCTTCAGCTTTCTGGTCTGTCTCACGGTACTGACGTTTGGTTGGGAAATGCCCAAGATTTGATTAAGGCTGGAATAGCGGACCTATCAACCGTTATCGGATGTCGGGATGACATCATGGTTTACCTCATGCACGCAGGTTTAGATCCTAAGATGGCCTTTACCATCATGGAGCGAGTGCGTAAGGGATTGTGGCTCAAAATATCAGAAGAAGAGCGCAATGGTTATATCGAAGCCATGAAGGCCAATAATGTGCCTGAGTGGTATATCGAATCTTGTGGAAAAATCAAGTACATGTTCCCTAAAGCCCATGCGGCAGCCTACGTTATGATGGCCCTTCGTGTGGCTTACTTCAAGGTTCACCACCCGATTTATTATTATTGTGCTTACTTCTCCATCCGTGCCAAGGCCTTTGATATCAAGACCATGGGTGCAGGCTTGGATGCTATCAAACGTAAGATGCAAGAAATTGCTGAAAAACGCAAGAACAATGAAGCTTCTAATGTAGAAATTGACCTTTACACAACACTTGAAATCGTCAATGAGATGTGGGAACGTGGCTTTAAGTTTGGTAAATTGGACCTATATCGCAGTGATGCGACTGAATTCATCATCGATGGAGATACTCTCATCCCACCGTTTGTCGCTATGGATGGACTAGGAGAGAACGTTGCCAAGCAATTGGTGCGAGCTCGTCAAGAAGGTGAGTTCCTCTCTAAAACTGAACTCCGCAAGCGTGGTGGACTCTCATCAACCTTGGTTGAAAAGATGGATGAAATGGGAATTCTCGGCAATATGCCAGAGGATAATCAGTTGAGTTTGTTTGATGATTTGTTTTAATAGTTTGAAATGTCTTGTGTAGGTTTGAGGTTGTATCATGATGGAAAAGAAAAAAAGAGCAACACCCTGGAAACCAGGGAAAGTTATTTCCATACGTTTGCGAAATGGCGTTTATGTATTAGCACAAATGGTGCGTGATCCCTATCTGGTATTTTTCAACCATTTTGACGAGGAAAATAATTGGAAGGGAGTGACCTTGAAAGAGGAGGATATCCTCTTTTGCAAGGCTGTTACTCGCCAGTTTCTACGCTATAGTCCTGTAGCGATTGTCAAAGAAGTTACCCCCCTGTTAGATTATGAACTGCCTAAAGAATGGATTTATAGTCATATTGGAGGGCATAATATTACTATTTCGGTAAAGGGAAGGGAGCGCCAAGTAGTTGGTTTTGGTCAACGCTGTTCTTTGGTTCTGGCGGATAAGGACAGTGGACAACCAGAAGATAATCCACTTATGGGACTTTTCCAAGCCTATATCATACCAGATATCAAAGAAAAAGATTGGGATCGGGTAGGTCAGGCTGAACTTATGTCTATTGAAGTATTTCCAACACTCAACGAACGCCTCTATCTTTGCTTTCTTTATGGAAAAAATATAAATCCAGAACAAGATATCTCTTTAGGAAAGCCTCTGCTTGATGACTATGAAACCTATATAGATATCCTTACAAATAGTCCAGAGGCACGACATCTCTATCTAGGAGAGTACGAAGAATAAGAAAGGACATTTCATGAAACTAAGAATTTTTGCGGAAGACAAGCCAGCTGAAAAAGTCTTTGAGTACCAATTGGAACTTGCTGATCAGACAATCCTTCTATCGACAGCACTCTTGTCAGGTACTATTGCACTAGCAGGGCTACTTTCTGCTTTGAAATAAAAATAGAAAAGAGAAACAAGATGGTTTTACCAAATTTTAAAGAAAATCTAGAAAAATACGCTAAGCTTTTGGTTGCAAACGGAGTGAACGTGCAACCTGGTCATACCTTGGCTCTCTCTATCGATGTGGAGCAACGCGAGTTGGCTCACTTGATCGTCAAAGAAGCCTATGCACTTGGAGCGCACGAAGTTATTGTTCAATGGGCAGATGACTTTGTAAACCGTGAGAAATTCCTCCACGCGCCAATGGAGCGTTTGGACAATGTACCAGAATACAAGATTGCTGAGATGAATTACCTTCTTGAAAACAAAGCGAGTCGTCTCGGTGTTCGTTCTTCTGACCCGGGTGCCTTGAATGGAGTAGATGCTGAAAAGCTCTCAGCTTATGCAAAAGCTATGGGAATTGCAATGAAGCCAATGCGTATCGCAACTCAATCTAACAAGGTTAGCTGGACTGTAGCAGCTGCTGCTGGACTTGAGTGGGCTAAGAAGGTCTTTCCAAATGCTGCAAGCGACGAAGAAGCAGTCGATCTCCTTTGGGACCAAATCTTCAAGACTTGCCGTGTCTACGAAGAAGATCCAGTTAAGGCTTGGGAAAAACATGCAGCTATCTTGAAGAGCAAGGCGGAAATGCTCAACAAAGAGCAATTTTCAGCTCTTCACTACACTGCTCCTGGAACAGACTTGACACTTGGCTTGCCTAAGAACCACGTTTGGGAATCTGCCGGAGCGATCAATGCCCAAGGCGAAGGTTTCTTGCCAAATATGCCAACAGAAGAGGTCTTTACAGCCCCTGACTTCCGTCGCGCAGATGGTTATGTCACTTCTACAAAACCTCTTAGCTACAATGGAAACATCATCGAAGGTATCAAGGTGACCTTTGAAAATGGTCAAATTGTTGATATTTCGGCTGAGAAGGGTGATCAAGTAATGAAGGACCTTGTCTTTAAGAATGCTGGTGCGCGTGCCTTGGGCGAATGTGCCTTGGTACCAGATCCAAGCCCAATTTCACAGTCAGGCATTACCTTCTTTAACACCCTTTTCGATGAAAATGCTTCTAACCACTTGGCTATTGGTGCAGCCTATGCAACGAGCGTCGTTGGTGGAGCAGAGATGAGTGAAGAAGAGCTTGAAGCTGCAGGACTTAACCGTTCAGACGTCCACGTTGACTTTATGATTGGTTCGAACCAAATGGATATCGATGGTATCCGTGAGGATGGAACACGCGTACCACTCTTCCGCAATGGAGATTGGGCAATTTAAGGAGAAACTATGATTGGAAGTATGTTTGTCGGTCTTTTGATCGGACTATTAGCAGGAGCTATCACCAATCGTGGAGAACGGATGGGATGCTTCGGGAAAATGTTCCTGGGTTGGATTGGTGCTTTCCTGGGTCAAATGCTTTTTGGAACTTGGGGGCCTATCTTAGCTGATACGGCTATTATCCCATCAGTTTTGGGAGCCATGATTTTATTAGCCATCTTTTGGAGAAAAGACAGCTAGTTTTAACTTGCTAGAACAGAAAAAGAGGTTGGAAATCTTCTAACCTCTTTTTTATGAGCTGCAAAAAGACTGATATGCGACTAGCTTGGCTTTCAGTTACTGGTTCTTTTTATATTGCCTCAAGTATGGTACAATAAAAACATGAGAATTCAACAATTACACTATATTATCAAAATCGTAGAGACTGGTTCGATGAATGAGGCTGCCAAGCAACTTTTCATTACTCAGCCTTCTCTATCAAATGCCGTTCGTGACCTAGAAAATGAGATGGGAATTGAGATTTTTATCCGAAATCCTAAAGGAATTACCCTTACACGTGATGGGATGGAGTTTTTATCCTATGCACGTCAGGTTGTCGAGCAAACGCAACTTCTAGAAGAACGCTATAAGAACCCAATCGCTCATCGCGAGCTTTTTAGTGTGTCTTCGCAGCACTATGCCTTTGTAGTTAATGCCTTTGTTTCCTTGCTCAAGAAAAGCGATATGGAAAAGTACGAGCTTTTTTTGCGTGAGACGAGAACTTGGGAGATTATCGATGATGTCAAGAACTTCCGAAGTGAAGTGGGGGTTCTCTTTTTAAATAGCTATAACCGAGATGTTCTTTCGAAGATGTTGGATGACAACCATCTAGTTGCCCACCATCTCTTTACAGCCCAACCCCATATCTTTGTCAGCAAGACTAACCCTCTTGCTAAAAGAGACAAGGTGCAGTTGGCAGACCTAGAAGACTTCCCATATTTGAGCTATGACCAAGGAACCCATAATTCCTTCTACTTCTCAGAAGAGATTTTGTCACAGGAACACCACAAGAAATCCATCGTGGTTAGTGACCGTGCGACCTTGTTCAATCTCTTGATTGGTTTGGACGGCTATACCATCGCGACTGGTATCCTTAATAGTAATCTTAATGGAGACAATATTGTCTCGATTCCACTTGATATTGATGATCCCATTGAACTGGTTTATATCCAGCATGAGAAAACTAGCTTGTCTAAGATGGGTGAACGCTTCATTGAATACCTACTTGAAGAAGTTCGCTTTGACAGCTAATGAATTCTATTAGAAAAGAAAAGGAAAAATGACACCAATGAATACCAATGATTTTGATTTCCACTTGCCAGAGGAATTGATTGCACAAACACCTCTGGAAAAGCGCGATGCCTCTAAACTCTTGATAGTCAATCGCAAAACAGGGGAATTTCAAGATCGCCATTTTCACTCTATTATTGAAATGCTAGAGCCAGGGGATGCCCTGGTTATGAATGACACACGCGTTCTGCCAGCTCGACTTCATGGCCAAAAAGAAGAAACAGGAGGCCATGTTGAACTCTTGCTTTTGAAAAATACAGCAGGAGATGAGTGGGAAGTACTGGCTAAACCAGCTAAACGTCTCAAGGTCGGCACCCGCGTTATCTTTGGTGATGGTCGTCTAAGCGCAGTTGTGACCGAGGAATTAACCCATGGAGGTCGTATTGTTCGCTTTGAGTATGAGGGGATTTTCCTTGAAGTGCTTGAAAGCCTTGGAGAAATGCCTTTGCCTCCTTATATCCACGAAAAGTTGGATGACCGTGAACGTTACCAGACCGTCTATGCCAAGGAGAGTGGTTCAGCGGCTGCTCCGACTGCAGGTTTGCATTTTACCAAGGAGTTACTAGAAGAAATCCAGCAAAAAGGTGTTCACCTTGTCTACTTGACCTTGCATGTTGGTCTTGGTACCTTTAGACCTGTTTCAGTCGACAATCTAGATGAGCACGAGATGCACTCAGAGTTTTACCAATTGTCTGAGGAAGCTGCAGCGACCTTGCGTCAGGTCAAGGAAAATGGAGGTCGCGTGATTGCCGTGGGGACAACCTCAATCCGTACGCTAGAAACTATCGGAAGCAAGTTTGACGGTCAAATTCAAGCAGACTCTGGCTGGACCAATATCTTTATCAAGCCAGGTTATGACTGGAAGGTTGTGGATGCTTTTTCTACTAATTTCCACTTGCCTAAGTCAACACTGGTCATGCTCGTTTCAGCCTTTGCAGGACGTGAATTGGTCCTCGAAGCCTACCAGCATGCTATTGACCAAAAATATCGTTTCTTTAGCTTTGGCGATGCCATGTTTATCTATTAAAGCTATTGAAAAATCAAAGAAGATATAAAGAGAGACTGATTCATTCTTGGATCAGTTTTTTGCTTGATCTTACACAAAGTTACCAAAATAGCTATTGAATTATATGGAAATAAATGATACACTGAAAACTACAGGTTAGCCGTCAAAAATATATGTAATTTCGGACTAGCCATTTTAGATTCAGACTAAACTGGGTCACCATTTCAAAAGGAGATTTTTATGAAAAACAAAACATTGCGTTACACTAGTCTTTCAGCTCTTGCTTTGCTGGCGGTCTTAACATTAGCTGCTTGTGGAGGAAAGACTGACAAGAACACGTCATCTTCAAACCAAAAGGAGACAACAAGCAAGGTGATTACAGAGTCCGCAAGTAAAACTGAAGCAGGCCAAAAAGAGGAGCAGAAGTCAGAAACAAATAGTGCGGCAGAAGCTACAACCACTCAAGCAGAACAAAAGGAAGATAAGCAAAAATCACAAGAGGCTTACGCTAAGTTTGTAGGGACTTGGGAAAACTACGCGGGAATAACTGCAACAGTCACAGCAGATGGAATTGTAACGATCCAAAGTTCAAATGGAACCTTTAAATACGAGATGGGGCAAGTAGAGGAAAAAGACGGCTACTACTCAACAGGTATTCATCTTGTCGGTGGTGGGCAAGGGGCACGACTGATCTTTACCCCAGCTGGAGTCCAAAACGAAGTGACAGGTACAGATGGCAGTCAAGATGTCTTGTCTATCGGTCAATCTGTAAGCGACAAAGATAACCAGTTTTACCGTAACTAAGAACATCAATCAGAAGTAAGGGTGGTGAAATGTCCTTGCTTTTCTATGTTCTCAAAGCATAAATTTTTTATCATTCAACTATACATGACGTTTAAGTTGGATAATGAACAAGTCCACTTTAAAGTGAAAGATAATAAGGATAATATCAAAAAAGCCCTACATCAGGGCTTTCTTTACTTGCTAATATAAGAAATCAATTCCGTAGTTTTCTTTTAGATAGGTCGCCAACTCGGCTTTTTCTTCCTCTCTAAATCGACAGAGGCTAAGAGCGAGTCGCAATATCAGAACACTTGTATCGATGATGACGTTTGACTTAGAAATATCTTCTAGCTGGGTCACCTCTCTCAGGTCAAAATCTAAATAGCAAGCCTTGCTGTTGACATGGTCGGGGTCACTGACATCCACTTCAACATACGATGCTCGCAACAATTCTTCTTTTGGGATGAAAATTTCTTTTGAGAAGAATAACCCAGGATAGACATAAATACCTTCAAAGGTGAATTCAAAGGAGAGCCTACGACTAGAAAGTCTTTTGATGCCTGCAATCGTTGAATAGATAGCAGCGAAAAAGAGGATGGTTGGAACCACAGTAAGAAGACTAAGCTGGGAAAAGTCGATCAATCCATGCGCGAGGAAAAAGAAAAATTGAAAGAATACACCCGCCGCAAAGACTAGATAGCCGACACCGACAAATTTTGAATAATAGATTTTCATAAAACCTCCAAATATAGAATTGAACTCACCAACGCTCAGTAGAAGGCGTATAGGTCGTGCAGAGATAAAATTCTAGGTATTCCCATCATATCCTATGGAGCGAAGTTCTGTCAACCTTTTAGCAATCTTCCAACCTTAGTTATCCTATGAACTAGCATATGGAATGTGGTATACTAGGATTATAATGAAAACAAGGATACAAGTAAATCGGAGGATAAAATGGAAAAGCAAATTAATGATAGCTTTGGAGCGTGAAGCTAGAACGAAGCTACAAAATGAAATTTTAAGGAGGTTGAAAAAATGACTGAAGTGCTTGATATAAAAGTAGAGAAGAATGGTTTACTCTTTTACGGGACATTCTCAGAAGGTTTCTTTGAGGAATGGCTTAAAATTGTAAATGTCCTGCCTTCAAAGGAAAGAATACGAGATGGTCTGCTATTACAAATTGGTTTTAGTATATATAAACTTGTTCAATTAAATATGGACCAATTTAGGATAATGTCAGTCAACTATGAGACAAATCCTTTTAAAGAGTTTACTGATGATTTAACCTTGGCTCTTTGGATTCAGGCTGAACAAAGTAGACTGGTTAAAGAGTTCGATTTTGAAGTTTCTGATATTAGATTTGATGAGAAAATAGTGTTAGCCAAAGATGTCTTTGAGAGTCAACATTATTATTTGCAGAGACAAGACACTGATCGAAAAGGTGATTCGGGCTGGTTTATTGGCTATCAAAATCAAGATACAGATGATTTTGTTGCTATGTATGCTTTTGAAATATTGAAAAAGAATCCAAAACTAATAAAATCTTTGATTCTACCAGTGGACTATTTAGTAGTGGTTAATGGTGGAGAAGTTCAAGCGATTCTGAATGAACAAGATGAGGAAATTTTTTCCGCTTCGTAAAGATAGTCACTTTATTTGGTACAGAAAAGCAACCTATTTTATATTTTCTAGCTAGTGAATGACGAATGACATCTAATAGTCTTGTCTATGAACTCAAAAAAGGAGGATAAAATGATAGAAAACTTTGTAAAAGTGGCAGATATGCCCCAAGAAGTGATTGAAAAATACAAGGATCAAGTACCAGCTGAGTTAGTTCAAATTTGGCAGGAAGATGGTTTAGGAACCTTCTTAGATGGTTATCTAAAAGTCATCAATCCAGATGACTATCTTGAACTTCTCCGAGATAGCTATTTCAGAGGAGATATCGCTTTTCCTATGTTCGTAACAGCATTTGGAGATATTGTAACTTGGGAAAAGAATGCCTTTGTGGGAATTGTTCAATACAATATTCAAGATTTGGATATTATTTGTAAGGGAATGGATTTATTCGTTCAATATTTAGATAACGAATATATTACAAAAAAATTTGAACTTGATTTATATAGACAAGCTGTGTCAAACCATGGTACTCTGTCTTATGACCAATGTTTCGGTTTTGTTCCACTCCTGGCATTAGGAGGGTTTAAAGATGTGGAACACATGGATAAAGTCAAAGTTCTGGAGCACATTTACCTCATGTACCAACTCACAGGCGGAGTGTTTGACGATTGATAAAGAAAGAACCACCCTCGCGGTGGTTTTTTTGTGGATTGACCAGAGCTGATACATATGGTTTGTGGTATACTAGGATAATAAAATTCCAAACTTTGAGAATCTGTTTTCATAAATAGAAAGAGGTATGTATGTTTTTTCTCGGACGCCGTCGTGTCTTTATTGGCGAATGCAATGGTCAGGCTGTTTATTATGACCAAAAGACAGGAGAGGCTTTAGCTGCTCCAAAGAGTAAGTTGCTCAATACTGAAAAAGCTGGTGAAACGAATTCTTTTATTCCTGAATTGGTAATTCTCTTACTAGTAGGTGGACCTGCAATTTCGGGCTTCTTTTCCCTCAAGTTTATTGGTGTCTATAACTGGTTCAGTCTAGCCTGTATTCTTCTATTTTGGTTGATGCAGTTTTCCTTGTTGGTTGCTATACTTGAACGAGCACTTTATAAAAATGTTCGAAAGGCCCAGCCAACGACAGAGAAAGTCTTTTTCTTTGCAGCATCTCATAATTTGTTTGTAAAAAACCAGTTTGATCCTAGACAACTGTCTGCTTTACCTTATCGATTTGCCCGCTTTGTAGTAAATATAGTGTCTATCTATTACTTTTTGTATTTCTTGATTCTTCCTCTAAAATTTGGCCAACCGATTGGTGATGAAGGCTATGGTTTGTGGTTTGCTGGCTTGTTATTCTTTTCAGTATTTCTTTTGTATAACCAAAACAATCCAGTTCGCTTTGTGAAGATTATGAGATTATACAGCCAAGGAAAAGTACGATTTAAGGAAGAAGTGGAACATTGAGAAACTATCTTGGGATTCTGCTAAATATCTAGAGAAAATCTTTTAGAAAAACAAAAAAGCCTTGTAAATCAAGGCTTTTTCCTGTTGTTTAGATGCCCCCTGCAGGCTCTTTGAAAGAAACTTAGAAAAATCTAAAATGAAATTATTTCAAAATGGGGTAAAAGCAAAATTTCCCTCCCTACTTTCTCAATTATTCCTAATTTTAGTTCCAAAAAGCTTCAATTCATAATCTAATTATAATATGGGTAATGGGTACTATCTTATTACATTCAGATTTTTGTTCTCTTCAAAGAGTTATGTAGGCTTTATGGTTTTAAATAGGTAAAAAGTTGAACTATAGTGAGTATTGTGTCATAATAGATAGTATATAAATCATTAATAGAATAGAAATAATATTTTCTTACCTTTACAAGTAGTATTGGTTAGACATTTTTTCGTCTCAATTGTACTTATCTCTCAAGTTTAGCTAGTTTTTATAAGCTCTGTTTTCGAATCAATAAAACAAATTTCAGAAGTGCAAAAGACAAGATGGTGACATTGCTACAGTCAGTCGCCATGTCTTGCTGGCACAGGCTGTTTGTGCCGTCAGCTATTTACCAGTCAATTTGATCAAAGGGCTTAATTATTATTTTTGAAAGGTCTTTTATGGAAAAAATTCTTTCTTTAGGTCTGACAGGTAAGAAATTACTTGTTCAGGGTTTCTTGTTTGTTCTGCTAGGTCTTATCTTGATGGTCACGGGAACTTGGTTGCCAGTGACGGTTATTCGACTGGTTCTGTTTTTAGCTTGGATAGCAACGGTCTTAGATTTAGTATTACGTATTTTCAAAAAAAGTCAGTCAACGGACACCTTGGGAGTTGCACTGGTTAAATTGTTAGTGATGGGATATTTGCTAGGCTCGAATCTTGCTACTGATGTGCCAATTTATATTTTGGCTCTTGTGATTGGAATTTCTCAGATTTTTCATGCTAGTATCAACCTTGTCACCTATGTTCTCTACCGCAAAAACAAAATTCGACCTCGTTTTCGTTTCTTACTAGATGGTCTCGTACTAGTTTTTCTTGGTGGGACTAGTCTTTTGTCCTCTACGGGAAATTCTGTCTTTCAACTCTTTGTTTTAGGGGCTTATTTTTGCCTTTATGGTGTGTCCAATATCCGTGACGGTTTCTTATTTGAAAAGGAAATTGGGAAAAACCATCTCAAACGTCGTGTCAGAATGAGCTTACCTATTGCCCTAGCCGCTC
The DNA here is from genome assembly GCF_019929665.1 of Streptococcus infantis. GTDB lineage: Bacteria > Bacillota > Bacilli > Lactobacillales > Streptococcaceae > Streptococcus > Streptococcus infantis_H. Next base: position 229,708 of record NZ_JAHZPZ010000003.1, read on the forward strand.
TCATCCCTGCAAGTACTTTAGCAAAAATCAATAAATTCATGCAGGAAAATGCTGATGAGGAAGAGGAAATCTATCTTGGAATGGTGAAGTTTGGTAAGACAGCAGATCTTGAAATTTTCGTTCATACAGCGGAGACTTCTCTATTTTCAGCTATTGGTCATGTGGACCTTTGTTATCAAGGACGTGTGATTTCTTATGGAAACTATGATCCGTCATCTGAGACCTTATTTGGTATGGTTGGAGATGGTGTTTTATATTTTTGCGACCGTGATAAGTACATTGACTTATGTAAACGGGAGAGTCAAAAAACGCTATTTGGTTACGGAATAGATTTGACACCGGAAATGGAAGAAGCGGTTCAGGAAAAATTAGCTGAATTAAAACAACTAACGATTCCTTGGGAGCCAAGCGCAGATAAAATTAAAACGGAAGATGGTAAGGAAGACTACACCTACGCTTATAAAATCAGACATGAGACGGATGGGGAACTTTATAAATTTATCAAATCTAAGTTTAAATCCTACTTTGTCTTATCTACAAACTGTGTGCTCTTGGCTGATACCATAGTCGGTCAGGCTGGCACCGATATCCTCTCACCCAAAGGATTTATCGCTCCAGGAACTTACCAAGCCTACCTTAATCGAGAGTTTGAAAAACCAAATAGTATAGTCGTATCTAAACATGTTTATTAAGGAGAATTTATGAACTTAGTAAAAAAATACACCCCGTTAATACTTTTTATAGGGCTGGTTGCTCTTGTAATTCTGAATGCATCGAGCTTTATATCAGGAGCAATCTCTCTCTTTGATGTAATATCAACCTTGATTTATGGTGCTGTTATTGCTTTTGTGCTCAATGTTCCCATGAAAAAAATTGAACAGTACTTAGTTAAATTGAAGGTAAAGGCAGAGTTGCGTCGTCCGATTGCCATGGTACTTGTTTTCCTAGCTCTTATCTTAATCGTGATTGCTCTTTTGGTTTTGGTGCTGCCAACCCTAGCCCAGACTATTAGTCAGCTGGGAACAGTCCTTTCAACAGTCCTTACTCAACTTGGGAAATTGCTAGGCAGCTCGGAATTTGTAACCAAAGACATGTTGTCAACTATCGTATCAGGAATTCAGGGACAGTCTAGCTCTATTAGCCAAGCTTTGATAGGTTTTTTATCAGGTCTGACTAGTAATATCGGCAATATTTTTTCAAGTTTGATGAATGCCTTTTTGATTATAGTCTTCACCTTTTTATTTTTATCCAGTAAGGAACATTTGGCAGCGATGACGAGTCGACTTCTAAAAGTTTTTCTTCCAGAGAAGGTGGTGATAAAGTTGACTTACATTGGACAAGTAGCACTAGAGACTTATGACCAATTTTTGATGAGTCAGCTGATTGAAGCAGTTATCATAGGAGTTATGATAGCGGTTGGTTACAGCGTGTTTGGGATACCCTATGGAGTAATGACAGGTATCTTTGCAGGAGTGCTATCGTTCATTCCTTATGTAGGGCCTATGATTGCTTGTGTTGTGGGAGCGATTTTTATCTTCACAGTCAGTCCTACTCAAGCCTTACTTTCTCTTCTTCTATATCAAGTTATACAGCTGATTGAAGGAAACCTTATTTATCCTAGAGTTGTAGGTCAGTCTATTGGTTTGCCAGCTATTTTCACGCTTGCGGCTGCTAGTATTGGAGGCAATCTCTTTGGCTTACTTGGGATGATATTCTTTACACCGATATCTGCTGTTATCTATCGATTGGTTAAAGAATTTGTCGTTGCAAAGGAAAATCAGGTAGATTGAGAAAGACTGAATTTAATAAGATATACTAAGAAGAGAGTGAAAGATTCTCTTCTCTTTTATTTCTAAATGACTTGCTCTTGTTCTGTTGCGAAAATTTATGAATTCATAATAGCCCATTTTAATCTCTATGCGGATTGGCCATGTAATATGGGCACAAATTAGTATAGTTTAGTTAATTATAGACTAGCTCTGTACTGTAAAAAACAGTTGGTCTTATCAAATATTGCTAGCAATTGATTGAGAATAAATGATAAGTTTGATAAGGTTGGAAAACCTTTATAATGATTTGCTACAAAAAGTTATTTGACATCAAAAAAGCCTTGAAATCAAGGCTTTTTCCTGTTGATTTAGATGCCCCCTACATGAATTTGTAAGAACTTTTCATATTGAAAATAAACAAAAGTGTTGAAATATAGCTGATTTTAGGGAAATACTTTTAGGTGTTTTCACTGTCAGGCTTTAAAAACGTGGCAAAAGTGGGGCAAAAACGAATGACTCACATTTGGTTTGAAAATCTATAATACCTAATGATTATGCCATACTAGATATATAGTGTTGTTATAAATAAATGTCAGTGCGAGTTCAAATCGGAGGATAAAATGGAAAAACAAATTTCTACGCAGAATGGAATGCGAAAAAGTGATAATTAAAGAGACAAAAAAGCTGAGAATATGATTTCCCAGCTTTTTTGAATGCGATAGAAATAGCAACTAGACTATTTACGAAAGGCCTCAATAATGTAGGTGAAGCCAGTAACTAAAACTGAAAAGGCAATGACATAAACGACAAAGACACCTGTAGCCACTGGATTGAACAGAATCACTAGACCTAGTAAAAATTCAAGCAAGGCTACCCACGTGATATTGCTACCAATAATAGGGAAAATCAATCTTAGACGATTGCCTTTAAAGAAAGCAATAATGGCTTCTACAATTAACCAAATTCCTACAATGGTCGGAATGACGACCGGCAGGGTCACAAAGCCATAAGCAACGAGGTAAAGAGCTAAGAGAAGACTAACAAATCCTTGGAAAAGATAAACAGGTGAGCGAAGCTCTTTTGGTGCAGAGAAATAGCCTAAAATAGCTGCTATAGAAGAAACCAGTAAACCAAATGAAATCCACCAGCTGTAAGCAACAAGATTAGCTACTGGGTTTGTAAATAGGAAAAGTCCTAAAAGGACAAAAACAACTCCTGCAAGGAATAGCAGTAAACGATTAGAAAATTTCATTTCAATACCCCCTATATAGTATAGTATAGTTTGTTAATAAAACTATTGTACTTATTTTTATAGAAAATGTCAATAAAATAAATAAACAATTTGGAAGTTTCAGTCTGACTTACAAAAAGAAAAGGAGTTTTCACTCCTTTTCACAGATTTAAGACAAAGTCCTTATAAAAGTGTCTTCTAAAGATTTTAACTTCAATCTGAAGCGAGGTTATCCTCGCTTTTTCTATTTATCAAACAATTCCTTATTTTCAATCAAGAGTTCTAGTGGAGATTTTTCTCTTGCTACAATAAAACCAGGTTCATATTGAGTATGAAATGTTCTTTTCTGAGAAGTTGGATCAATATACAACTCATCTCCATCTTCTGTGTATAGTTGGTTGCCTTTTGTTAGATAAAGTAAATCCTCTAAGTGCTGTCCATAAGTATGTAGGAAATGTTCGATGTATTTGACAGCTTTTAAGATCTCACTTACTTTGTCAGAGTATTCATTCGATTCAAGAACACTCTTTTCTAACTCAATTTCTTTACTAGTTCCAAATAGTTGGGTTGGAGTTGCATTAAAATATTCTGCTATCTTATCCAAATTTGCAAAGGTAGGATAGCTTTTTTGTTTTTCGTAATCAGAGATGTCTGGAAAGATTGCTCATAAAAAAATGTGGGGCAAATGATGGGGCAAATCAGTTATAGACAAGCAAAAAAGCCTTATAAATCAAGGCTTTTTCCTGTTGATTTAGATACCCCCTACAGGGCTCGAACCTGTGACCCATAGATTAAGAGTCTACTGCTCTACCAACTGAGCTAAGGAGGCAAATAAAAAGCTGTATTGGTGCCGAAACTTCACGGTTTGTATTGAACCCGCGCAATTAAGCAGGTGGGCAACTCGCTCTAACTGAAGCTGTTTCCGTGTGAGACGGCCTACATGCTGTTAGAAGACTTTTGTTTCCCTAATAATACAAAAAATAGTCGGTCAACACTTAAATGTGAAGTCGTACACCACAGCGTTTCTATGATTATATGATACCACTTTTTCAAAAAAAATCAAGGGAAAATTAAAAATTTTGAAAAGGATTTCATAAGTTTCGTAATTTATCAATGGTTTCCTTGCGTTGAGCCAGGGCACGTTCGTATTTTCCACTATCTTCTGGTGAGAAGTAGCTATGGTTGCGAATTTTTTCTGGCAAGTACTCTTGTTTGACCCAGTGACCTGGGTAGTTATGTGGATAGAGGTAGTTTTGGGCATTGCCTAATTCCTTGCTACCACTATAGTGGCCATCTCGCAGGTGACGTGGGATTGGTAGGTGACCTGAGGTTTTAAGGTCAGACAGAGCCTTGTCCATAGCTACATAGGCTGAGTTAGACTTAGGTGAAAGTGCCAAATCAATCACAACATTGGCAATGAGGATGCGGGCTTCGGGGAAACCGATCCTCTGTGCTGCATCCAGAGCAGTCACGGTATGAATCTGAGCTTCGGGATTGGCTAAGCCAATATCTTCATAAGCAATCACAGTCAAACGACGAGCTAGGCTAGGAAGGTCACCAGCCTCTATCAAGCGAGCAGCATAGTGGAGACTAGCATCGACATCGGATCCACGGATGGATTTTTGCAGGGCAGATAGAACATCATAGTGTCCGTCTCCATCCTTGTCCATAGTGATGTAGCTTCTCTGAAGACTATTTTCCATGATGTCGAGCGTGATGTGACGGACACCGTCATCATTTTCTGGGGTGGAGAGAACTGCCAAATCAAGCGAATTGAAGGCAGAACGGAGATCTCCATTGGTAGATGTTGCGATAAAATCAAGGGCATCATCATCTAACTCAACTGGGAAATCAAAACCTCTTTCAGGGTCAATCAGGGCTATTTGAACGGCCTCTTTAACATCTTGGTTAGACAAGGGTTCCAACTCAAAAATCTGAACACGGCTACGAATGGCTGGCGTGACAGAAAAGAAAGGATTTTCAGTCGTCGCTCCAATCATAATGACCAGTCCACTTTCCAAGAGAGGCAAGAGGAAGTCTTGTTTCGTCTTGTCAAGACGATGAATCTCGTCTAGTAGCAGTACAAGGCCACCTGAGAATTTAGCTTCCTCAGCGATTTCTTGGAGGCGTTTTTTACTATCAACAGTTGCATTGAAGGTCCGAAAAGCATACTTGGTCGTTCCAGCGATGGCTGAAGCGATACTGGTTTTTCCGATGCCTGGAGGTCCGTAGAGTATCATAGAGGATAGGCGATTGGCTTCCACCATACGGCGGATAATCTTGCCTGGTCCAACCAGATGCTCCTGACCGATGACCTGGTCGATGGTTTTGGGGCGCATGCGAAGCGCGAGATTGTCTGGCATAGCAGTCCTTTCTAACATGGATTTTCTGATACGAATGTGGTAAGATGGTAGTATCTATTTTAGCATATTTCCGAGTATTCGGGGCGATTGAAGAGTCGTATAGAAAGAGGACAACATGGCAACATACGGATTTTTAGATGTTTTACAAGAAGAGTTGGACAAGAACTTTCCTTTTGACTATGAGATTAGCTGGGACAAACGCAATCATGCAGTTGAAGTGAGTTTTCTGCTAGAGGCGCAAAATCCTGCAGGAGTGGAGATGCTAGATGAAGACGGAGAGGTTTCGTCAGATGATATCCTTTTTGAAGAAGCGATGCTTTTTTATAACCCTGCCAAGTCAACAGTTAATGCAGAAGACTATCTCACAGTCATCCCTTATCTGCCGAAGAAAGGTTTTTCTCGTGAATTTTTAGCTTATTTTGCACTATTCCTCAAAGATACTGCAGAGGTTGGACTAGATGCCCTCATGGACTTTTTGGAAGACCCAGAAGCAGAAGAATTCGTCATGGAATGGAACCAAGAAGTCTTTGAAGAAGGAAAAGTTGGCTTGGAAGAAGGAGAATTTTATCCTTATCCGAGATATTAGGAGTCTAGCATGGAGCTAGAGATTTCTGATTTCACAGGCTGCAAGATTGCCTTACTTTGTGGAGATAGTGTCCTAACTATTCTGCGTGATGACAAGCCCAGCATTCCTTGGCCCAATATGTGGGAGTTGCCAGGTGGAGGTCGTGAAGGGGACGAAACTCCTTTTGAATGCGCAGCGCGTGAAGTTTTTGAAGAGTTAGGGATTCATCTAACTGAAGATAACCTGCTTGGGAGTAAGGTCTACCCAAGTATGCTTTTTGAGAGGAAGCAGTCGGTCTTTATGGTTAGTCAGTTAAGTCAAGAACAATTTGACAGTATCGTCTTTGGAGATGAAGGGCAGGGCTATAAATTGATGAACATTGAGGAATTTTTGACATCCAGTCAAGTAGTTCCGCAGTTGCAGGGTAGATTGAGGGATTATTTGGAGGAAGTGAAATGATTTTTGCGATTGCAACAACCACGTTAAACAAGGAAGTTAAACGCAAACTAAAAACTGGACAATACTCTAGGGAAGAAGCTACATTCATTTACATGGAATATTTAAAGTTAAAGAAGCAGAGAGAAAGTGGTACGAAAGTAGCTGGGATCTCTATGGCTGTTATTTGGGGATTAATGCTTGTTTTACCCTTACTGAGTGGTGAAGGTCTCGTACTGCCCCTTTCAGTACATTTTTTATTACTGCTACTGCTTGCAGGAATTGTTCTATTTGTTTATTATCTTATGTTTGGTATTTTTAAACAGCAGATTCATAGCGCAATGAAAGAACACTATACAGATGTGATTGAAGAATTTAAGAAGAATAAGGAAAATACAAAATGGAAACATGGCAAGAGTTAAAAGTAACGGTTAAGCGTGAGGGAGAGGAATTAGTTTCCAATCTCTTGATCGAGTTAGGCGCCCAAGGGGTAGCGATCGAAGACAGCATGGACTATGTGGGAAATGTCGACCGTTTCGGTGAGATTTTCCCTGAGGTCGAGCAGCAAGAAGAAATCGTGGTGACTGCCTACTACCCTGACACAGTTGATGTAGCAGCGGTGGAAGCGGACTTGCAAACTCGTCTTGCAGAATTGACCGACTTTATGGATCTGGGTGAGGTTAAGATTGGCACGACTGCCTTGGCTGAGGAAGACTGGGCAGATAATTGGAAGAAATACTATGAACCAGCTCGTATCACCCATGATTTGACTATCGTTCCGTCTTGGACAGACTATGAGGCGACAGCTGGAGAAAAGATTATCAAGCTAGATCCAGGGATGGCCTTTGGGACAGGAACGCATCCGACGACCAAGATGAGTCTCTTTGCCTTGGAGCAGGTTCTTCGCGGTGGAGAAACAGTCCTGGATGTAGGGACAGGTTCAGGCGTCCTTTCTATTGCTAGCTCGCTTCTGGGTGCCAAAGAAATCTTCGCCTATGACTTGGACGATGTAGCGGTTCGTGTCGCTCAGGAAAATATTGAACTCAATCCTGGCATGGAAAATATCCATGTAGCCCCAGGTGATTTGCTCAAGGGCGTGGAGATTGAAGCTGACGTCATCGTGGCCAACATTTTGGCGGATATCCTTATTCATCTGACAGAGGATGCTTATCGCTTGGTCAAGGACGAAGGCTATCTCATCATGAGCGGGATTATCAAGGACAAGTGGGACATGGTGCGTGAGTCAGCTGAGTCAGCTGGATTTTTCCTTGAAACTCACATGATTCAAGGAGAATGGAATGCCTGTGTCTTCAAGAAAACCAAGGATATTTCAGGTGTGATTGGAGGCTAGCATGCAGCAATATTTTGTAAAAGGCAGTGCAATCTCTCCTGTCACTATCGAGGACAAGGAAACCAGCAAGCATATGTTTCAGGTCATGCGCCTGACAGAAGATGATGAGGTGACCTTAGTCTTTGATGATGGCATCAAGCGTTTGGCGCGCGTGGTCAATGTAGAAGCCCGTCAGTTGGAGCTGATTGAGGAATTAGCAGACAATGTAGAACTACCAGTTCAAGTGACCATCGCATCGGGCTTTCCCAAAGGAGACAAGCTGGAGTTCATCACTCAGAAAGTAACAGAACTCGGAGCTAGTCAGATCTGGGCCTTCCCTGCAGACTGGTCCGTTGCCAAGTGGGACAGCAAAAAATTGGGGAAAAAGGCCGAGAAACTAGAAAAAATCGCTCTCGGTGCAGCTGAGCAAAGCAAGCGGAACTTTGTTCCAAGCATAGAGCTGTTTGAGAGAAAATCAGACTTCTTAGCACAACTTGATCAGTTTGATCGTGTCGTGGTTGCTTATGAAGAGTCAGCCAAAGAAGGAGAATCAGCTGCGCTTATCCAAGCTGTTGCTGGGTTAGAAAAGGGAGCTAAACTGCTCTTTATCTTTGGTCCAGAAGGTGGTTTATCCCCTGCAGAAATTGAATCTTTTGAAGCCAAAGGAGCAGTCCTAGCAGGACTTGGGCCTCGCATCCTACGAGCAGAAACAGCACCACTTTATGCCTTATCTGCCATAAGTGTTTTGCTTGAATTAAAGAAATAAGAGGAAAAACATGGAACAAAAACACCGTTCAGAATTTCCCGAAAAGGAACTTTGGGACTTGACAGCCTTATATCAAGATCGTGAGGACTTCTTGCGTGCGATTGAAAAGGCGCGTGAAGACATCAATCAATTTAGCCGTGACTACAAGGATAATCTTCACACTTTTGAAGATTTTGAAAAGGCCTTTGCAGAATTGGAGCAAATCTATATCCAGATGAGCCATATTGGTAATTATGCCTTTATGCCTCAGACGACAGATTATAGCAATGAAGAGTTTGCTAATATTGCCCAAGCTGGGATGGACTTTGAGACAGATGCAAGTGTTGCCTTAACTTTCTTTGATGATGCCTTAGTGGCTGCAGATGAGGAAGTCTTGGACCGTTTGGGTGACTTGCCACAATTGACGGCAGCCATTCGTCAGGCGAAAATCAAAAAAGCCCATTATCTTGGAGCTGATGTGGAGAAGGCCTTGACTAATCTTGGTGAAGTTTTCTACAGTCCACAGGATATCTATACTAAGATGCGTGCTGGGGATTTCGAAATGGCTGACTTTGAAGTCCATGGAAAAACCTACAAAAACAGCTTTGTGACCTATGAAAATTTCTACCAAAATCACGAGGACGCTGAGGTTCGTGAGAAATCCTTCCGTTCCTTCTCCGAAGGACTCCGTAAGCACCAAAACACAGCTGCGGCAGCCTATCTAGCTCAGGTCAAGTCTGAGAAACTGTTGGCAGATATGAAAGGTTATGATTCAGTATTCGACTATCTTTTAGCTGAGCAAGAAGTAGACCGTGCCATGTTTGACCGCCAGATTGACCTCATCATGAAGGACTTTGCGCCAGTTGCTCAGAGATATCTCAAGCATGTGGCTAAGGTTAATGGTCTTGAAAAGCTGACCTTTGCTGATTGGAAATTGGATTTGGACAGTGTTCTTAACCCAGAGGTTAGCATTGATGATGCCTACGATTTGGTTATGAAATCAGTCGCACCACTGGGTCAGGAATATAGTCAAGAAATTGCTCGTTACCAAGAAGAGCGCTGGGTTGACTTCGCTGCCAATAGTGGCAAGGATTCTGGTGGGTATGCGGCGGATCCATATCGCGTGCACCCTTATGTCCTCATGAGTTGGACAGGCCGTTTGAGCGATGTCTATACCTTGATTCACGAGATTGGGCATTCTGGTCAATTTATCTTTTCAGACAACCACCAGGGCTTTTTCAACGCCCACATGTCGACTTACTATGTCGAAGCGCCTTCAACCTTCAATGAATTGCTTTTAAGTGATTATTTGGAACATCAGTCTGACGATCCTCGTCAAAAACGCTTTGCTCTTGCCCACCGTTTGACAGACACCTACTTCCATAACTTTATTACCCACCTCTTAGAAGCGGCCTTTCAGCGTAAGGTTTATACATTGATTGAAGAAGGGGAAACCTTTGGAGCAAGCAAACTTAATAGCATTATGAAGGAAGTCTTGACGGATTTCTGGGGAGATGCTATTGAAATTGACGATGATGCGGCCTTGACTTGGATGCGCCAAGCTCACTATTACATGGGCTTGTATAGTTACACTTACTCTGCTGGACTAGTCATCTCGACTGCTGGTTACCTTCATCTGAAAAACTCTGAGAATGGAGCTAGAGACTGGCTCAATCTTCTCAAATCAGGTGGTAGCAAGACACCACTTGAATCAGCCATGATTATCGGAGCCGATATCTCAACGGATAAACCACTCCGTGATACGATTCAGTTCTTGTCTGATACGGTTGATCAGATCATAGCTTACAGTGCAGAGTTGGGAGAATAAAATCATAAAAGTGCAACAATAGAATTATATTGTTGAGATTTTAGAATGATATTTATTTTTGGTGGTGATTAAAAAAAAATTAAAGCAGGAATAGTATTGGCATTCTCTGTACTTTTATTTATACTATCTAATAAGATCGCCCTAAAAATAGCTGAGGTCTGTACTCCTAAATACTCTCCTGAGAAGGAGTTATGTAGAGAGTACAGATGAAGAGTTACTCGTTTTATTTTGAAATATAAGTAAATATGTTAAAATTAATAATGTAAACGTTTTTAAAGAAAGGTTAATTTTATGAAAAAGGAACAAGTGCTGATTGGTTTGGGAGTTGCAACTGCAATAGTAACTGCTTTTAATGGTCATGTCCAAGCAGATGAGGTTACAAATAAACAATCGAATAAAACTACTGTCAGTCAATCAGAGACCAAAAAGGATGTTGAAGTTTCAGAATCAGATGTAAAAAATGCAGAAGTCAAACTAAACAAAGCAATTGATGAAGAAAAGAATACTCAGAAGATTGTTGATAAAACGCAACAAGAGTATGCATCTGCTGTAACAAATAAGAACAAAGCAGATGACGCTTTGAAACAAGCTCAAGAATTTGCTAAGCAAGCTACACCTGAGAAAATTAAAAATGCAGAAAAGGATCTTGCCACAAAACAAGTAACTGTCAAGAAAGCCGAAGAAAATTTGGCTGGAGCAAAACAAGGTGAGAAACATGCTCAGACAAGTGTCGAGAACCAACAAACAGTTGTTAATAAGGCAAAAACCCAGGTTGATCAAAGAGCAACAGACGTAAAAAAGGCACAAGACAAAGTAAGGGTAGCAGAGAATTCTTTTGATTGGAATACATTACGTGAGGTCCAACAAACTGCTGGGAAATTGGATGTGAAGGTGAAAGCTAACCAAGCTAAAGTGAGTTCTTTAACTAGTGAGTTCTCAAAAGCACAACAAGAAAGAAAAGCACTTGTAGAAAGAGGAAATAAGAACCGTTCTACTCTTGAAAAGAATTTAAAATCAGCTGGGAATGAGTTTTTAACAGTTACGGTCCCTCACGAGATTCAATCAAATTCTGTTAGCGAGAGTGATTCCAAGACTCCGCCACTTGAGGAAAAAACTTTCGTAGGAAGTGATGGGAAGACATATTATGTTGCTGCAAACGAAGATGTGAATTTTAGCGGAGAAAGAACAGAAACTATCGTTGTCTCATCTAAAGATTATGTCAATGTTCCTCATGTGATTGATTATAAAAAGGTTTCTGAAGAAGTTCGTAAATACTTAATTGAATTGCGTAGAATCAATGGTATTGATATTCCAGTGCCAGCTGTGACTGACAAGGCTTTGAGATATGGAAAAGCAAGAGCAAATGAAATGGTGGCAAATAATAAATTGTCACATGATACAAAATTGAAAAATCAAGATTTTGGTTTTAAGGATGCGACTGAAAATGCAACAGCTGGTTCGGTTCCAGAAAAGAGCCTGTTAAGTGAAAAAGAACTTGCTTATAAAGAGGTCCTATCTTACTTTAATGATTATAGTAATGCCTCGTTATATGGCTCATCAGATCCAAAAGAAGCACATAGACGTAACTATGGTCATAGAATTCCATTGCTAGCAGCTTCTGGGACAGGAATGGCTGTTGGAGCATCCTCTAGCGAAAGAACAAGCTATGGCAATTATGGAGTGTTAACATTTATTAGTGAGAATAAAGATGTTTATGGAATACTTCCTTCTGGAGCTAAAGGGTATAGTAGTTATTTTTTAGCAAGAGCAGAAAATAAAGATAGTAATCCAGATTATAGCGAATTTTACTTTAATGGGAAACGAGTAAAATTCTTACCTAAAATAACCTTCCGTTATGTTTGGAATGAAATCACACATCCTAAAAATCCAGCCTATACTAAAGCTAAAGAGGCTCTGAATAATTTTAGCAGAAAACAAAGGAATGAAGAGACCATAGTAAATGGAAAAATATCGTCTTTCAACAATAATCTTACTGTTGCTAAAACGACTTTAGATAAAGATCAAAAAGAACTAGACAAAAATAAAAAGCGTCTTGCAGATTTAACAAAACAAAATGAAGCTAAGCTAAACGTTTTGAAATCAGCACAAGCAGAATTGAGTAAACAACAAACTATGCTAAATGCTGCTAAATCTGAACTTTCGAAGCAAGAATCTCAATTAAATCGATTGAAAACAATCAAGAATAATAAATCTCATGCTAGTAAGAATGCGGAACAGTCATTAGCTAATGCTAAAAAAGATTTGACAAAGGCGCAACAAGATGTCATTGACATCAAAAATGCTCCAAGAAAACTCGACGATGCTAAAAAACAATTGATTAGAGCTAAACAAAAGGTTGAGGAATCTAAAAAAGCACTTGAAAATGCAAATGTTAAACTAAAAAATGCAAAAGCTAAAAAAGATGCTGTTAAGAAAGAATACACGAAAGTATCTGAAGCATATAAACAATATTTATTGTTAAAACAAAAAGCGGCTTCGAAAGGAAGTTGGATTCAATCCTCTGGTCGTTGGTGGTACAGACACAACAATGGTTCTTATACAACTAATGGTTGGGAACTAATCGACAGTACATGGTATTATTTTGACAGTTCAGGATGGATGCAAACAGGCTGGGTAAAAACAGGCGGTTCATGGTATTATCTTAATTCTTCAGGTGCAATGCAAACAGGCTGGGTAAAAACAGATGGATTATGGTATTACCTCAATTCTTCGGGAGCAATGCAAACAGGTTGGTTTAGTGTCTCAGGGAAATGGTACTATGCATATGGTTCAGGTGCCTTAGCAATCAGTACAACTACACCAGATGGTTATAAAGTGAATTATAACGGGGAATGGATCAGATAGACAAATTAAAAGTTATATAATGTTACTTAGTATATATTATTTAAGGTATTTGTAAAGAATTACAAATGAATATAGGTTACCAATTATAACAGATTTTGAGAACAATTTTAAAACAAGAATAATAGTCAACATCTTTTTAGAATGTATAGGTCGAATAGTTCACAATTTAAGAAAAAATTGAAATTAATTTTTCAATCATGTTTCCAAGCACTTTTCTTGAAACCCTTTCCTTCTTCTGATAGACTAATACATAGTTTGAAAAAGGAGACTTGATATGAAAAAATTTGTTGCTGAATTAATCGGTACTTTTATGCTTGTGTTCATCGGAACAGGAGCTGTTGTTTTTGGAAATGGTGTTGAAGGTCTTGGACACCTTGGAATTGCTCTTGCCTTTGGCTTGGCAATCGTAGTTGCAGCTTTCTCAATCGGAACTGTTTCAGGTGCTCACTTGAACCCAGCTGTTTCTATCGCTATGTTTGTTAACAAACGTTTGTCATCTTCAGAACTTGTAAACTACATCCTTGGACAAGTAGTTGGTGCTTTCTTAGCATCAGGATCTGTGTTCTTTCTCTTGGCAAATTCAGGTATGTCAACTGCAAGTCTTGGTGAAAATGCCTTGGCAAACGGTGTAACTGTCTTTGGTGGTTTCTTGTTTGAAACAATCGCAACTTTCTTGTTTGTTTTGGTGATTATGACTGTAACTTCAGCAAGCAAAGGGAATGGCGCAATCGCTGGTTTGGTGATTGGTTTGTCATTGACAGCTTTGATTCTAGCTGGCTTGAACATCACTGGACTTTCAGTAAACCCAGCTCGTAGTTTGGCTCCTGCTGTATTGGTAGGTGGCGCAGCTCTTCAACAAGTTTGGATTTTCATCCTTGCACCAATCGTTGGTGGAGTTCTTGCAGCCCTTGTTGCTAAAAACTTCCTTGGAACTGAAGAATAATTGAAACTTAAAAAGCCTTGCTTCTCATCTTGAGGAACAGGGCTTTTTCGTATGATACTCTTCGAAAACCTCTTCAAACCACGTCAGCTCTATCTGCAACCTCAAAACAGTGTTTTGAGCTGACTTCGTCAGTCTTATCTACAACCTCAAAGCAGTACTTTGAGCAACCTGCGGCTAGCTTCCTAGTTTGCTCTTTGATTTTCATTGAGTATGAGTTTAACGGTTGTCAATTTTCTCTGGATAGAGGTCATGTTGGAAGAGGCGTTGTTCTGCCAAGCCTTCATACTTAGTTCCAAGTCTACCGTAGTTGTAGTAAGGGTCGATTGAAATGCCACCGCGTGGGGTGAATTTGCCCCAGACTTCTAAATAGCGAGGGTCTAGCAAGTTGACCAAGTCTTTCCCGATAGTGTTGATACAGTTTTCATGAAAATCTCCATGGTTTCGGTAGCTAAAGAGGTAGAGTTTGAGGGATTTTGACTCGACACAGAGCTTGTCAGGAATGTAGGAAATATAAATGGTCGCAAAGTCTGGCTGAGCAGTGATGGGACAAAGTGAGGTAAATTCAGGGCAGTTGAACTTGATGAAATAGTCATTTTCCACATGACGATTGTCAAAAGATTCGAGGACTTCTGGTTGATATTCGAAAATGTAGTTGGTTTCTTTGTTGCCGAGGAGGCTGAGGTTTTTCATTTCTTCTTGTTGTGACATGATTTTTTCTTTCTAATCTTAAACACCACGTTGGTTGTCGTAGAGGAGGGTATGGAGTTGAGGAAGGACGCGGACATTGCTCCAGCTATCGTCGGCAGCGACACGTTCCCAGAGTTCTTTGAGGCGGTCTAGTTGGTCTTGGACAATATTGCCTGTAGCCTTGGGCTCAGGATTTCCCGCCGATAAGAAGAGGACATCTGGTTGGTAGCGTTCTTGAATACTTTTGGCAAAGGCTAGGTCTGCATCATCAAAGACAGGGATTTTAAAGGTTACTTTGTCTGGGTCTAGTTGGGAAACGATAAAGTCCAGGGTCTCAAAGTTGACTTCCATCTTGGAGGAAGGAGGCTTAGGACTCAGAGTGACTTGGTCTATATCTTTTAACCAATTTTGCCAGCGGGAGCCTTGGGTCTCAACAGCCAGAGTGACCCCACGTTCCTTGAGTTTGGTTACTAGCTCAGCCATGTTGGCTGCTAGGATAGCAGGATTTCCCCCAGATAGGGTGACATAGTCGTAGCTTCCTAGTTTGTCTAACTCAGCGATTACTTCATCAGCTGTCATGCGAGTTGGTTTTTCAGAACCATCCCAAGTAAAGGCGGAGTCGCACCAGTCGCAGTGGTAGTCGCAACCAGCAGTGCGGACAAACATGGTTTTCTGGCCAATAGCACGACCTTCACCTTGAAAGGTAGGCCCAAAAATTTCTAGAACTGGTAGTTTGAGGACACGTTCCTTAGTCATCTAACCACTCCCGTCTAAACTCTGCAAAGGCAGTCGGAGTTTCATAGAGGCGAACATATTCCAAACGGAGACCGCGCTCGTCTGGCAACTCCTGACTCATGGTTTGGAAAATCCAGTAAACCATATTTTCAGCAGTCGTATTCATGTAGGGCAGGGTTTCATTGAGATAGCGATGATCCAAGTGGGGCTCTAAGTAGTCCTTGTAGATAGCTTTGATGTCTCCGAAATCGTAGGTCATACCACGCTCATCTAAAAATCCACTGACAGCGATTTGCAGATGATAGGTGTGACCGTGTAGGGATTTGCATTTTCCTTCATAGTGAAAGAGGTGGTGGGCAGCATCGAAGGTAAATTCTTTTGAGACTAAGGTTCTGTGAGGATTGTAGACAAGAGATTCCCCAGTTTCTTGTTTGATTTCTTTGGGGGCAAAAAACATCAGGCCTCTCCTTTCTGAGAGAGATAAACCTCTAAACCATGTTGGCGTAGATGGCAGGCAGGACAATCTCCACAACCAGTACCAATAATCCCATTGTAGCAGGTCAAGGTCTTCTCACGAACGTAGTCAAAGGCACCGAGTTGGTCAGCTAATTCCCAAGTTTCAGCCTTGTCTAGCCACATGAGAGGCGTTTGGATCACAAAGTCGTAATCCATAGCAAGGTTGAGCGTGACATTGAGTGATTTGACAAAGACATCCCGACAGTCAGGATAACCTGAGAAGTCTGTTTCGCACACTCCTGTCACGATATCCGTAATTCCACGCTGCTTGGCAAGGACTGCCGCAAAGGACAGAAAGAGATGATTGCGACCGTCAACGAAGGTATTAGGAACCTCTCCTTCTTTTTGCTCAATTTCTAAATCTGAAGTCAAGGCATTTTCAGTAATTTGTCCTAGCAGAGACATATCTAGGATATGATGACGAATTCCTTGTTCCTCAGCGATTTCTTTGGCCACTTGAATTTCTAAATGGTGGCGTTGACCGTAGGCAAAGGTAACGGCTTCGACCCTTTCATAGTGTTGCTTGGCCCAGAAAAGGCAGGTTGTTGAATCTTGACCGCCACTAAAGACGACCAAGGCTGATTGACGTTTCATAGTACTCCTTCCAAAATGGGAAATGTTCAGAGCACGCAAAAAGCTCCCCAGAGGGAGCTAAAAAATACCAAGTAGAGGTTTTTTTTAGCGATGGCATGTCCCAAACATCGTAATATTCTAGTTACAGTCTAGCATATTTTTTGAAAAATGGCAAAGGGCAAGAAAAAAGAGACCAAATGAATGCACTTGGTCTCTCCTTTGATTAGCTTAATTCAGCAACGATAGCTTTGATTTGTTCAGCAGTGTGGACACCTGCCACTTGTTTAACAACTTGTCCATCTTTCTTGAAGAGAAGAGTAGGGATAGACATAATGCCGAATGCACGAGCTGTATTCGGATTTTCGTCAACGTCCATTTTAACGATCTTCAAGACATCTTCTGAAAGTTCTTCAGACAATTTGTCCAAGATTGGACCTTGCATACGACATGGACCACACCAAGTAGCCCAGAAGTCTACCAAGACCAATCCGTCTTTAGTTTCTTGTTCAAATGTTGCATCTGTAATTGCTTTTGCCATAGTATTTCTCCTTTTTAATTATATTGGCTTAAATCTTGTTTCATGAGATAGAAGAAAACATCTCCATAAGTCCCATGGTAGTCCAGAACATGACCATTGTAGGTTAGTTTTTGGACAGGGTAATAGTCGGCGACACCAATCAGGCAGGCATGTTGAGAACGTTCAAATTCTTCGTATGAATCGAAGGTCATTGTTCTCTCTTGCTTGCTGGCGTCTAAATAAGTGATTTCAATCATAGGATTCTCCTTTGCTAAATCATATCTTCATTTTACTCCTTGGAAAAAGGAATGTCAAGAAAATTGCTTGCGCACGCAAGTTTTTTGTAAAAATTTTAGGAAAGCCAACTTGCTTTTGTTTCAAGGCTTTCTTCTACAGCTTTTTGTAGATAGGCAAGAGTTGTCTGACCCTCCTTAGTGAGGCAGATAAAACTAGCTCGCTTATCCTGGTCACAACATCTCCGACTAAGTAAACCGCAGTTTTTGGCTTCTAGGCGTGCCACCATTCGTGATACAGCACTTGGACTCAGATGGAGTTTGTCCGGCAGGTCAATCTGTCTCAAAGATTTTTCTTGAGCCTGATTTAAAAAGTGCAAGAGATAGAATTCTTTGAGCGTTAGGCTTTGGTCACTCTGTTCAGCAATCGTTTGCTCTAAAATAGCTTCTAGCTCTACTTGTCGGCGGTTGAAGTCAAACCATTTTTCTAAGTAAGTCATATCAATCTCCTTTCTATATGGTAGTTATAAACAGATTCGCCTATCTGAGATGCTTGCGCACGCAATTAGTATACAACTTTTTGGAATAGATAGCAAGAAGGATGTTTCTTGTGTATTTCCTTGAAATTTTCTGAAAAAGGAGTAAACTGGTATGCAGAAAGTCTATTTTTGGAGTATTCGATGAAGTTATATGTTCAGTTAATGATTCTCTTTGTGATTTCTCTAATCGGTGAAGGAATCTCCAGTTTTTTTCATTTGCCCATACCAGGAAGTATTATCGGTTTGATTATTTTATTTTTAGCCTTGCAGTTCAAGTGGTTGCGGGTACGGCATGTCAACATGGTTGGGAATTTTCTCCTAGCTAATATGACTATTCTATTTTTGCCTCCTGCAGTTGGGATTATGGAGAAATTTGATGTGATTGCTCCCTATTTATTGCCCATTGTCTTGATTGTCTTTTTTGCAGCAGTCATCAATATTATCTTGATTGCGCTGGTCGTTCAATTTATCAAAAAGCGTTATGAAGGTGATTATGAAAAAGGAGGTGCCAAATGAGCGAATTTGTATCCAATCCACTTTTTGGGATAGCCTTGTCAATCCTAGCTTATCTAGGAGGGATGATTATCTTTAGACGCTACCCTCATCCTCTGACAACTCCTTTACTGCTAGCAACCTTGTTTATCATAGCATTTCTGAAATTTACGGGTATTTCTTATGTTGCCTATTATCAAGGTGGGGTCTACCTCAATAATTTGATTGTTCCCTCAACAGTGGCTCTAGGAATTCCTCTTTATAAGAGTTTTCACCTCATGAAACACCATGTTAGAAGTATTCTACTCAGCAGTTTCCTTGCTGTTGTTGTAAATACAGTTTTTACAGCTTTAGTTGCAAAATTTTTCGGTATGGATTTCTTCTTGGCGATTTCGCTTTTCCCAAAGTCTGTAACGACGGCCATGGCAGTTGGAATTACGGATAAGCTACAAGGAATAGCGACGATCACCTTGGTAGTTGTGGTAGCAACTGGCATTTTGACTAGCGTTATTGGGCCAACACTTTTAAAATGGCTCAAGATTGACGACCCAGTAGCTGTTGGTCTTGCTCTTGGAGGAACTGGTCACGCAGTCGGGACTGGAACAGCTTTTCGCTATGGAGCAGTTGCAGGTGCTATGGGAGGACTAGCCATCGGTGTCACCGGTATTCTCTATGTATTTGTCAGTCCCATCGTAGCAGGTTTGATATTGAGTTGAGAAATAAGAATGTTATATTTCTTTGTGTAAAAAGAAGCCCCTAGCTTTATTTGCTAGGGGCTTCATTCATTATTGTAAGTTTACTTTGTTCTTTAAAATATAGTAGGTTCCGAGATAGAAACCGACGCTAAGGATTAAGTCTTTGAAAATTTCAAAGGATAATACCCAATTGTAGTCGAAATCGATGCGAAGATTGAGGGTGATAAATCCAAGAACAACTTGAATGGCGATGTAGGCGACGACCGCAAGAGCTGTACGGTACTCATTAAAGAGTTGACCGATAGAGATAGACAAGTAGATACAAAGGATA
This sequence comes from Streptococcus infantis, assembly GCF_019929665.1. Classification (GTDB taxonomy): domain Bacteria; phylum Bacillota; class Bacilli; order Lactobacillales; family Streptococcaceae; genus Streptococcus; species Streptococcus infantis_H. The sequence goes on from NZ_JAHZPZ010000003.1 coordinate 249,100, forward strand.
CTTGCAAGAGTGTTAAAAATATAGGAAATCAAGGCTAACCAGAAATTGTCTTGATAATTTTTTAGAATATACTCGGCAAAGGTAGATAGGTAAGCGCCTGGATAAACCATGATAATGATGATGTAAAGACTAAAAAGAAAGACCACTGTACTCGCCAAAGACCAAACAAAGGCTCCAAGCAGTTTAGCGGAGAGGATCTGGTGTTCAGATACTGGCAGGGTGAGTGTTAGATAGCCACGACGATCATAAACACTTCCCTTAAATCGTTGAATAATCAAAATCAAGGTTGAGATACTCAAAGTAATAACCAGACCCCCAAAAACCAGAGATAGAAACACTAACATGACAACGCCCTTATCTTGATAATAGGTGCTTGATAGGCTACTGCCCTGAATACCTATGATGACAGATAAGGATAGTACAGCTGCATAGAGGGCTAAAAACCATTTGTTGACATTTTTAAATTCATAACGAACTAAATTCCAAAACATAACAATCTCCTTTAACTAGGCTTTGAATTCGTGACGGAAGAGCTGGTCAATTGATTCACCTGACTCGTAACGAATATCATCCACATTCCCTTGACGGACGACTTTTCCGTCCTTGAGGAAGACAATCTCATCCAAGATTGGTTCGATATCTGAAATCAAGTGAGTTGAAATCAAGACAGTCGAAGTTGGAGAGTAGTTGTTGATGATGGTGTTCAAGATGTAGTCACGAGCTGCGGGATCGACTCCACCGATTGGTTCGTCAAGGACGTATAGACGAGCATCACGACTCATGACAAGGATCAACTGAACTTTTTCTTTGTTCCCTTTTGAGAGTTTCTTGAAACGGCTATTCTCGTCGATACCAAGGTCACGAAGAAGACCTTGAGCACGTTCCAGATTAAAATCTTTATAGAAGGTCTTGAAAAAGGTAAGAGCTTCTTTGACCTTCATTTGATCGTTAAGGTAGGTCGTATCAGGTAGGTAAGAAACAATTGCTTTAGTTGCTGGACTTGGCTCCATACCATTAATCAGAATACGCCCTTGTTCAGGTTGAAGTAAACCGTTGATGAGTTTAATCAAGGTTGTCTTACCAGAGCCGTTAGGCCCAAGTAAGCCAACGATTTTTCCAGCTGGAATTTCAAGGGAAACATTTGTGAGAGCAGGGCTTGCTCCATAGAATTTTGAAACATTTTCAAACGTTAACAAGGTCATAGTCTAAACTCCTTCAATATAATCTCTCAAAACAGTTGGTAGTTCTTCTTTTTCATAGCCAAATTCTACCATACCTGTTACAAACTGCTGCAACTGTTCTTCTGATAGTTGCTTCCGTGATTGGAGGATTAGGTCCAAATCCTCGGTGACAAAACGCCCTGCAGTCCGCTTGGTGTATACGAAGCCTTCTCTTTCTAGGTCTGATAGGGCACGTTGGATGGTATTAGGATTGACGCCAGCCTCACTAGCCAGTTCTCTGACAGTTGGAAGTTGTTGGTTGGGTTCTAGTTTATGAGAAACGATTTGCAGTTTGATCTTATCCATGATCTGCAAATAAATGGGTTTGTTGTTATCAAATGTCCAGGACATCACGGTCTCCTTTCAACAATTTCTTTTTGTGTCACTTAAATAATACAACTAAACAAAAAACTTGTCAAGCTAAAAGGAGAATTATTTTGGGAATTGCTTAAAAAATGGTATAATGAAAAGAAAACGACAAGGAGGGGAAGGCATGCGTTGTCCAAAATGTGGGGCTACTAAATCAAGTGTTATCGATAGCCGTCAGGCTGAAGAAGGAAATACGATTAGAAGAAGACGTGAGTGTGAAGAATGTCAGCATCGTTTTACGACCTATGAACGTGTAGAAGAGAGAACGCTGGTTGTGGTCAAGAAGGATGGCACACGGGAGCAGTTCTCCAGAGATAAAATCTTTAACGGGATTATTCGTTCGGCTCAAAAACGTCCGGTGTCTAGTGATGAGATTGGCATGGTGGTCAATCGTATCGAACAAAAACTCCTCAGTCGCAATGATAATGAAATTCAAAGTGAAGATATTGGTTCTCTTGTTATGGAAGAGTTGGCTGAACTAGACGAAATCACCTACGTTCGTTTTGCTAGTGTTTATCGTAGCTTTAAAGATGTGAGCGAGCTCGAAAATCTTCTCAAACAAATTACGCAATCTTCAAAGAAGAAAAAGGAAAAATAAATGAAGCCTAATGATCGTTTTTCTTTTCTAAAGAATAATCGGGTGTCGCAAGATCCCACAACTTTGGTGCAGTGCTACCTCCCGATTATCGGTCAGGATGCGCTGAGTCTTTACCTTTATACCTTAGCTTTTTGGGATGATGGACAAAAAGAACACCTGTTTGCAGCTATCCTCAACCACCTCAATTTTGGGATGGACAGACTCTTAAAGGCTTTTAAAATCTTAACAGCCTTCAATTTGGTTACCCTCTATCAAAAGGGTGACGGCTATGAACTTGCTATTCATCCAACACTTTCTCAATCTGACTTCTTGCATCATACAGTGTATCGTACTTTGTTGGAGAAAAGGATTGGCGATACAGCAGTTTCTGATTTACGTCAAGAGGCTGCAGACGGAGAAGCTTTGACGGTTCATTTGAGTCAGGCCTTTCCAGAGATAGAAGAATTGGCTAGTCATGATGAGACACCAGTAAAAGCTGATTTTAAAAATGATTTTGATTTGGAGCATTTTCGTCAGCTCATGGCGAGAGATAATCTCCGTTTCCAAGATGAACAGTCAGATGTTTTAGAGTTATTTAAAATCGCTGATGAGAAAAAATGGACCTGGTTTGAGACCTATCAGCTAGCAAAAGGAACAGCAGTTTCTCAAGTCATTTCTATCAAGCGTATGCGTGAAAAATTAGCGCAAGAGTCTGTTTCATCGGATTTTAGTCCTAAGGAAGCGACCATTATCCGAGAAGCTAAAAGTAAAACGGCCCTAGAATTTTTAGCGGGAATCAAACAAACCCGAAATGCAGGAATTATCCAAGCTGAACGCGATTTGCTAAAACAGATGGCAGACCTAGGCTTGCTTGATGAAGTTATCAATGTCGTTATACTTTTGACCTTCAACAAGGTTGATTCGGCCAATCTCAATGAAAAATATGCCATGAAAGTGGCCAATGATTACTCTTATAACAAAGTCAGAACTGCTGAAGAGGCTGTGCTTCGAATTAGAGAAAAAAATCAAAAGGGGCAAGAATCAAAAACAGCGAAGACAAGCCAGGCAAAAACCAATGTTCCTAAATGGAGTAATCCAGAATATAAAAACACGTCATCAGCTGAGGAATTGGAAGAAATGGAACGCCAAACCCTAGAATTATTAGCGAAATTAGATAATGGAGGTGAATAGATGGAAAGTGTAGGAGATGTGCTAAAAGGTCATCCCAGCCGTTTTCAATACCAGGACCTGGTCCATCAGATTGTAAAAGATCCTGATGTTGCGGCTTTTATCCAGAAGGAATCTCTCAGTCAAGAGGAATTGAATCGTAGTATCTCTAAGTTTAACCAATACATCACCGAGCGTGATAAGTTCCTTCGCGGAGATACAGACTATATCGCGCGTGGTTACAAGCCTATCCTGGTCATGAACCATGGTTACGCAGATGTATCCTATGAGGAAACTCCGGAACTGATTGCGGCTGAAAAAGAAGCAGCTATTAAGAAACGTCTAAAATTAATCAATTTACCATCTAGTTTGAAAAATGTCAGCTTTTTAGATGTTTATCGTGATGATGTTGCACGTTTAGCTGTTCTAAATAGAATGATCAAATTTGTTAATGATTACCCAGAAAACCGTAAAGGTCTCTATCTCTATGGAGATTTTGGGGTAGGAAAGAGCTTTATGGTGGCTGCCCTAGCCCATGATTTGTCAGAAAAACGTGGCGTTTCATCAACTCTTCTCCATTATCCGAGCTTTGTCATTGATGTCAAAAATGCTATCGGTGATGGAAATGTCAAGAATTTGGTGGATGAAATCAAGCAAGCGGAAGTCTTGATTTTGGATGACATTGGTGCGGAACAGTCAACACCTTGGGTCCGTGATGAAGTCTTGCAAGTCATTCTTCAGTATCGTATGCAAGAAGATTTACCAACCTTTTTTACTTCCAACTTCAATTTTGAAGATTTGGAAAAACATTTTGCAAAAGGCAAGAACGGAAACGATGAAACTTGGGAAGCCAGACGTGTCATGGAGCGTATTCGTTATTTAGCAGAGGAAACAAGATTAGAAGGAGAAAATCGTCGATGACAGAAACGATTAAATTAATGCAAAGCCACTCATCAGTGCGCAGATTTAAGGAAGAAGAGATTCCACAAGAGGACTTGAATGAGATTTTATCAGCTACCCAAATGGCTTCTTCTTGGAAAAATTTCCAATCTTATTCTGTGATTCTAGTCAGAAGTCAAGAAAAGAAAGATGCTCTTTTTGAGTTGGTTCCTCAGGAAGCGATTCGTCAGTCTGCCGCCTTCCTCCTCTTTGTAGGAGATTTAAACCGTGCAGAAAAAGGGGCTCGTCTCCATACCGATACTTTCCAACCTCAAGGAGTGGAAGGTCTCCTAATCACTTCAGTAGATGCAGCCTTGGCTGGACAGAATACTTTGCTTGCGGCAGAAAGCCTTGGCTATGGAGGAGTAATTATCGGTTTGGTGCGTTACAAATCGGCTGAGTTAGCAGAATTGTTCAAGCTTCCTGACTATACCTACCCAGTTTTTGGGATTGCACTCGGTGTGCCGAACCAAAAACATGATGTAAAACCAAGATTGCCACTAGAGAATGTTGTTTTTGAGGAAGAATACCAAGAACAAACAGCTGAGGCTATTGAAGCCTATGACCGTGTGCAGACTGAATATGCAGGAGCTCGTGCGACTACCACTTGGAGTCAACGTCTTGTAGAGCAATTCGGTCAGCCTGAACCAAGCTCAACTAGAGAAAATCTTGAACAAAAGAACTTATTGTAGAAAGTGAGAAAACATGGCCTTACCAACTGTTGCCATCGTAGGACGTCCCAATGTTGGGAAATCAACCCTGTTTAACCGTATTGCAGGGGAACGCATCTCAATCGTAGAAGATGTCGAAGGAGTGACACGGGACCGTATCTATGCTACTGGTGAATGGCTTAACCGTTCTTTCAGTATGATTGATACTGGAGGGATTGATGATGTTGATGCTCCATTTATGGAACAAATCAAGCACCAGGCAGAGATTGCCATGGAAGAAGCTGATGTCATCGTTTTTGTAGTTTCTGGAAAAGAAGGAATCACAGATGCTGACGAATACGTAGCCCGTAAACTCTATAAAACTCATAAACCTGTTATCCTAGCTGTCAACAAGGTTGACAATCCGGAAATGCGAAATGATATCTATGATTTCTATGCTCTTGGACTGGGAGAACCATTGCCAATTTCATCTGTGCATGGGATTGGTACAGGGGACGTACTGGATGCTATCGTCGAAAATCTACCACATGAAGTCGAAGATGAAAATCCAGATGTCATTAAATTCAGCTTGATTGGTCGCCCCAATGTCGGAAAATCTAGCTTGATCAATGCTATTTTGGGAGAAGATCGCGTGATTGCCAGTCCTGTTGCTGGTACAACTCGTGATGCCATTGATACACATTTTACAGATGCGGATGGCCAAGAGTTTACCATGATTGATACGGCTGGTATGCGTAAGTCTGGTAAAGTCTATGAAAACACAGAGAAATACTCAGTCATGCGTGCCATGCGAGCTATTGACCGTTCAGATGTAGTCTTGATGGTCCTCAATGCCGAAGAAGGCATCCGTGAGTACGATAAGCGTATCGCAGGATTTGCCCACGAAGCTGGTAAAGGGATGATCATCGTAGTTAACAAGTGGGATACTCTTGAAAAAGATAACCACACCATGAAAAACTGGGAAGAGGATATTCGTGAACAGTTCCAATATCTGCCTTACGCACCGATTATCTTTGTTTCGGCTTTGACCAAGCAACGTCTCCACAAACTTCCAGAGATGATTAAACAAATCAGCGAGAGTCAAAATACCCGTATCCCATCAGCAGTCTTGAATGATGTCATTATGGATGCTATCGCCATCAACCCAACACCGACAGACAAAGGAAAACGTCTCAAGATCTTCTATGCGACTCAAGTGGCAACTAAACCACCGACCTTTGTGATTTTTGTCAACGAAGAAGAACTGATGCACTTCTCTTACTTGCGTTTCTTGGAAAATCAAATCCGCAAGGCCTTCGTCTTTGAAGGAACGCCAATCCATCTGATCGCAAGAAAACGGAAATAAAATGATAAAAAGAAGAAGGTTAACAGACCTTCTTTTTTGTAGATGATACCAAGAGCGTAGATAAATTTGTCATCAAATTAACATCATTTTTCTGGTCCTTGTCACGGATTTGTAATGAAAACGTACTTTCTTTGTAAGATTCAAAATGCTATAATGCTCTAAACAATTTTCCTTGCATAAGGAGGTTATTATGAAAAAAGATAGATTGTTAAAGAATCCTTTCTTGGTGCGTCTACTTGGATTGCTGATGGCATTTTTCTTCCTATCAGCATTCACAGCACCTGAGAAACCAGACTATGGTATCTATGATCCAAATCATTATTTGACAGAGGAAGTAGTTACTCAGATTCGTGATTTGAATGAAGCCAATAGTCAAAAGGCTGAAAAGCTTCAAATAGGTGTCTATATCGTAGATAGTCTGGAAGGAGAAAGCATTGAAACGGTGGCTAATGAAACTGCCAGGGCTTGGAAGATTGGCTATTCAGGAGATAATTTTGGAAGTCTCATTGTAGTAGCCGTGCAAGACCGTAAATCAAGAATTGAAACCAGTAATAACACCGCCATTAGAATAACGGACTATCAAACCAAGCAGATTTTGGCAGCCAGCCGTACAGATTTCAAAACTGGTGACTATGGTAAAGGAATTCTAGCGATTGCCAAAGCCTTGGACAATCAGTTTTATAGAGGAAGTGGAACATTTCCATCTGATGAATCCTCTGAAATCAAACGTTATTCTGATAGCATCAGTGGGAAAAAATCGAGTCGCAATAGTAGCTCGTCTAGTCATCGTAAGAACAGTGACCCTATGGACAATGTGTTCGGAGTCGGGATAATCATTTATTTCATTATCGTATTTATAGCCATTATTAGAGGAGTCGGCGGTGGCCGAGGAGGAGGTTCCTCTGACGGAGGATGGTGGTTTAGTGACTCATCCGACTCAGGTTCTTCTTGGTCAGATTCAGGCTCAGACTCTTCTAGTAGCTGGGACGGTGGTGGCTTCGATGGCGGTGGATCATCCGATGATTGGTAATATTCATGTAAAAATTAAGGAAATAAGTAGGTTTAGATATGAAAAATAAAGGAATTATTTATGTGTTGAGCATTTTGCTGGCTATTATCTTGCTTGGCGGTTGCTCAGTAGTAGGCACTTATAACGGACTTGTCTCCGAACAAACTAAGGTCGAACAAGCTCAAGCTGATGTAGCGACAGCTCTTCAACGTCGTTCTGATTTGATTGGAAATTTGGTAGAGTCTGTAAAAGGCCAGATGAACCATGAGACAGAGGTTTTCACCAAGATTGCGGAAGCTCGTGCTAAAATTGGGAATGGCTCCGTAACTTCAAAAGAAAATCAAGAGGCTCAAGGAGAGTTGAGTTCAGCTATTTCACGTTTGATATCGCTAACAGAAAATTATCCAGAACTCAAGAGCAATCAAAATGTGGAACAACTCATGACAGAACTGGCTGGAAGTGAAAATCGGATATTTGTAGCCCGCAAGGATTACAACAAAGTGGCAACAGAATACAATCAAAAATTAAGAAGCTTCCCAACAGTTCTTTTTGCTAATATGATGAACTTTAAAGAGGCAGAAACCTTTAAAGAAAGCGAAGAAGCTAAGACAGCTCCAAAGGTTGACTTTGGTAATTCTACAACCAAAGAGTAGACTGGCCGTTTATTTCTAAGGATTGCAAGATCTGGAAACTACTTTCCAGATCTTTTTGATATAATAAAAATAGGAAACAGCTCTGGAGGTGATGAGATGGAGAAGTTGCTACAATTGTTGATTTTAGTGCCCTATTTTTTATTTTTTAGTTGGCAAAGGAAGGCACGACCAGGAAGAAAACACTTTTCACTCCTTTACTATTTTTACTGGATTTATTTACCTCTCATGGCCTTGTTTAGTCTGGCTTTCACTCTTTTTTCGCTAATCTTATTTAATTTTATTTTACTAGAACCCAAGGATTTAGCTAGGTGGTTGATATGGATAGTTTTAGTCTTTTTATCCTTACTCAATGACTGGATAGTTTATACTTGTCTTAAATTTATGAAAAAACTGAAGTTGGAAAAGAATAAGGCTAATCTTCCTTGAGAGAACTGAGGAAATTATTGCCTAATAACTGAAGATGCTTAGTTTCTCAATGCTGAGTTAAGTAGAAGTTTAATTTAGGGGAAAATGAAACTGAGGGTAGGAATTTTAATGGAACTAATCACCTTGATTAGCCCTTTTTTGCCCTAAGGGAAAACGGAATATTTCTTGAAAAAATTGGGCAAATATGCTACAATAAAAAGAACATTCTAAAAAATTCAGAATTTAAAGTAAGGAAAAAAATGGCAAATTTATTAAAAACAATCATCGAAAATGATAAAGGGGAACTTCGTCGCTTAGAAAAGATGGCTGATAAAGTCCTCAAATACGAAGATGAAATGGCTGCTTTGACAGACGAGCAGTTGCAAGCTAAGACAGAAGAATTTAAGCAACGTTATCGAAATGGTGAAACGCTCGATCAACTCTTGTACGAAGCCTTTGCGGTTGTACGTGAGGGAGCTAAGCGTGTTCTTGGACTCTTCCCATACAAGGTTCAGGTTATGGGTGGTATCGTTCTTCACCACGGTGACGTTCCAGAAATGCGTACAGGTGAAGGGAAAACCTTGACAGCGACAATGCCGGTATACCTTAATGCCCTTTCAGGAAAAGGTGTCCACGTAGTTACCGTCAACGAATACCTTACAGAGCGTGACGCGACTGAAATGGGTGAGTTGTACTCATGGCTTGGTTTGTCAGTAGGGATCAACTTGGCTGCAAAATCTCCAATGGAGAAAAAAGAAGCTTATCTCTGTGATATTACGTATTCAACAAACTCAGAAATTGGTTTCGACTATCTTCGTGATAACATGGTTGTTCGTGCGGAGAACATGGTTCAACGCCCACTTAACTATGCCTTGGTCGATGAGGTTGACTCTATCTTGATCGACGAAGCTCGTACACCATTGATCGTTTCAGGAGCTAATGCAGTTGAAACAAGTCAACTCTACCACATGGCTGACCACTTTGTGAAGTCTTTGGATAAAGATGACTACATCATTGATATTCAGTCTAAGACAATCGGTTTGTCTGACTCAGGTATTGACAAGGCTGAAAGCTACTTCAAACTAGAAAACCTTTATGATATCGAAAATGTGGCTTTGACTCACTTTATCGACAACGCCCTTCGTGCCAACTACATCATGATTCTTGATATTGACTATGTGGTCAGCGAAGAACAAGAAATCTTGATTGTCGACCAATTTACAGGTCGTACCATGGAAGGTCGTCGTTACTCTGATGGTTTGCACCAAGCGATTGAAGCTAAAGAAGGTGTGCCAATCCAAGATGAAACCAAGACATCAGCATCGATTACCTACCAAAACCTTTTCCGTATGTATAAAAAATTGGCAGGTATGACAGGTACTGGTAAAACAGAAGAAGAAGAATTCCGTGAAATCTACAACATTCGTGTTATTCCAATTCCTACTAACCGTCCGATCCAACGTATCGACCATTCAGACCTTCTTTACGCTAGTCTTGATGCAAAATTCAAGGCTGTAGTAGAAGATGTTAAGGCGCGTTACCAAAAAGGTCAGCCTGTCTTGGTAGGTACTGTTGCCGTTGAAACCAGTGATTTTCTTTCTAAGAAATTGGTTGAAGCAGGCGTGCCCCACGAAGTATTGAATGCTAAAAACCACTACAGAGAAGCGCAAATCATCATGAACGCTGGTCAACGTGGTGCGATTACTATCGCAACCAACATGGCCGGTCGTGGTACCGATATTAAGCTTGGTGAAGGGGTTCGTGAACTTGGTGGTCTTTGTGTCATCGGTACAGAACGTCATGAGAGCCGTCGTATCGATAACCAGCTTCGTGGACGTTCAGGTCGTCAAGGTGACCCAGGTGAATCACAATTCTACTTGTCACTCGAAGATGATTTGATGAAACGTTTTGGTTCAGAACGCTTGAAGGGTGTCTTTGAACGCCTCAATATGTCTGACGAAGCCATTGAATCTCGTATGTTGACACGTCAGGTCGAAGCAGCGCAAAAACGTGTTGAAGGAAATAACTACGATACTCGTAAACAAGTCCTCCAATATGATGACGTTATGCGTGAACAACGTGAGATCATCTACGCACAACGTTATGATGTTATCACTGCAGAACGTGACTTAGCTCCTGAAATTCACGCCATGATTCGCCGTACGATTGGACGAATTGTCGATGGGCATGCTCGTTCTAAACAAGATGAAAAACTTGAAGCAATCTTGAACTTTGCCAAGTACAACTTGCTTCCAGAAGATTCGATTTCACTTTCAGACCTAGAAGGTTTGTCTGACCAAGCTATCAAAGATGAACTATACCAACGTGCATTGAAAGTCTACGATAGCCAAGTTGCTAAACTTCGTGATGAAGAAGCTGTGAAAGAATTCCAGAAAGTCTTGATTCTACGTGTTGTAGATAACAAGTGGACTGACCATATCGATGCCCTTGATCAGTTGAGAAATGCAGTTGGTCTTCGTGGTTATGCCCAAAACAACCCTGTCGTGGAATATCAAGCGGAAGGCTTCCGTATGTTTAATGATATGATTGGTTCGATTGAGTTTGATGTGACTCGCTTGATGATGAAAGCACAAATTCATGAACAAGAACGACCACAAACTGAACATCATATCAGTACGACAGCAACTCGAAATATTGCTGCTCAACAGACAAATCTTCCAGCTGATTTGGACCTCAGTCAAGTAAGACGTAATGACTTATGCCCATGTGGATCTGGTAAGAAATTTAAAAACTGTCACGGTAAACGACGTTAAGAATGATTAATTTTCAGGCGGATGCCTAGTGAAAAGTGAATTTTCGCTTGGCGTCCGTTTGCTTTATAAGGAGATGGATAATGGTATTTACAGCAAAAAGCCCTAAAATTAATATTGATGAAGTTCGTAGTTTGTCTAAACTAGAAGGACAAGTCCTTGCGAACAAACTCCAACGTGATCAAGAGCTTGAAGTAATTATTCGTGGGGAAGACCAACGCATCTTGTTGGTGATTGGTCCTTGCTCGTCTGACAATGAAGAAGCAGTCCTAGAGTACGCCAAGCGTTTGTCAAAACTTCAGGAAGAAGTCAAAGACCGCGTCTTTATGGTCATGCGTGTCTATACTGCTAAACCACGTACTAATGGTGATGGATATAAGGGCTTGATTCACCAACCAAATGCCAAAGAAGCGCCTAGCCTCATCAATGGAATCAAAGCGGTTCGTCATCTGCACTACCGTGTTATTTCTGAAACAGGAATGACAACAGCAGATGAGATGTTGTACCCAGAGAACCTTCCCTTGGTAGATGATTTGATTTCTTACATGGCAGTTGGAGCCCGTTCAGTTGAAGACCAACAACACCGTTTTGTAGCTAGTGGAGCAGATTTTGCGACAGGTTTTAAAAATCCAACCTCTGGAAATCTCAATGTCATGTTTAACGGTATTTATGCAGCTCAAAACAAGCAGAGTTTTCTTTTCCTAGGGAAAGAAGTCGAGACTACTGGAAATCCTCTATCGCATGCTATTCTCCGTGGAGCTCTTAACGAGTACGGGAAAAACATTCCTAACTACTACTACGATAATTTGATGGATACTATTGCTCAGTATGAAAAGATGGGACTTGAGAATCCATTCATCATTATTGATACCAACCATGATAACTCAGGTAAACAGTATATGGAGCAGATTCGTATCGTTCGCCAGACTTTAATTAACCGTGATTGGAATGAAAAGATTAAAAAATATGTTCGTGGATTCATGATTGAGTCATATCTAGAAGATGGTCGTCAAAATGAACCTGAGGTATTTGGCAAATCTATCACCGATCCATGTCTAGGATGGGAAAATACGGAAGCTCTTGTTCGCGAAATCTACCAAAGACTAGGAGAATAATATGGCATTTATCGAGAAAGGTCAAGAAATCGATATTGAAGCGATTAAGGCGGAAACACGGCTATCTGCAGAAACCTTGCAACATAAGGAAAATCGTGATCAAGAATTAGCAGACATCCTTTCAGGTAAGGATGATCGTATCCTTTTGGTCATTGGGCCTTGTTCGTCTGATAATGAAGAAGCAGTTCTTGAGTATGCTCGCCGTTTGGCAGACTTGCAGAAAAAAGTGGCAGATAAGATTTTCATGGTCATGCGTGTATATACTGCTAAGCCACGTACCAATGGTGATGGCTACAAGGGCTTGGTTCATCAGCCAGACACTTCTAAAGCTCCAAGCTTAATCAATGGTTTACAGGCTGTTCGTCAGCTTCATTATCGGGTGATTACAGAAACAGGATTGACTACAGCAGATGAAATGCTTTATCCAGCCAATCTTGTCTTGGTTGATGACTTGGTGAGTTATCATGCAGTGGGTGCGCGTTCAGTAGAAGACCAAGAACACCGTTTTGTAGCTTCGGGAATTGATGCACCAGTGGGAATGAAGAACCCAACATCTGGAAACCTATCTGTGATGTTTAATGCCATCTATGCTGCACAAAACAAACAAACCTTTCTCTTTCATGGTCAAGAAGTTGAAACTTCAGGAAATCCCTTGGCTCACGTCATCCTTCGTGGAGCTATGAATGAATACGGGAAAAATGAACCTAACTTCTACTATGAAACTCTTCTAGATGCCATCGGTCGTTATGAGTCTATGGGGCTCGAAAATCCCTTTATCATGATTGATACCAACCATGATAATTCAGGGAAACAGTATATGGAGCAAGTTCGCATTGTTCGCCAAACTCTTCTCAACCGTGACTGGAATGAGAAGATTAAGAAGGCGGCTCGAGGCTTCATGATCGAGTCTTACTTGGCAGATGGGCGCCAAAACCAGCCAGAAATCTTTGGACGTTCCATTACAGACCCATGTTTGGGCTGGGAAAACACAGTAGCTTTAGTAGAAGAAATCTATTCTACCTTAACAAAATAAGTGAAAAGGATGGAGTTGGGGGAATCTCAACTCCTTTTGATGAAAATGATAGTTGGACACGGAATCGATATTGAAGAATTAGCATCAATACAAAATGCAGTTGAAAAAAGAGAAGGCTTTGCCCAGCGTGTCTTGACAGACAAGGAAATGGAGCGCTTTGCCAGTCTCAAAGGTCGCAGACAGGTCGAGTATTTGGCTGGTCGTTGGTCAGCTAAAGAGGCTTTCTCAAAGGCTATGGGAACGGGAATTGGGAAGCTAGGCTTTCAGGATTTGGAAGTCTTGAACGATGAGAAGGGAGCTCCCTACTTCAGCAAATCCCCATTTTCAGGAAATGTTTGGTTATCGATTAGCCATACAGAACAGTTTGTGACAGCTAGTGTTATTTTGGAGGAAAATCATGAAAACTAGTCCACATAGACCAACCAAGGCCCTTATTAATCTAGAAGCAATCCGCTACAATATCCAACAGATGGGAGCACACATTCCTAAAGACACCCTCAAATGGGCGGTTGTGAAAGCCAATGCCTATGGACATGGAGCGATAGCTGTTGCAAGAGCTATCCAGGATGATGTAGATGGCTTTTGTGTGTCAAATATTGATGAAGCCATCGAACTCCGTCAGGCAGGTATCGCTAAGAAGATTCTTATTTTGGGAGTATCTGAGGTTGAATCTTTTTCATTGGCTAAGGATTTTGATATTACCTTGACAGTGGCAGGATTGGAATGGATTGAGAATCTCCTTGCTGCTCAGTCAGACTTATCTGGTTTAACCGTTCACCTTAAGATTGACTCAGGCATGGGACGAATTGGTTTTAGAAGTGCAAACGAAGTAGCAAAAGCTCAAGCTTTACTAAAGGGACATGGTGCTTCTGTCGAGGGAATCTTTACACACTTTGCTACTGCAGATGAAGAGTCAGATACCTACTTTAAGCAACAGCTAGAGTATTTCAAGGGAATCCTAGATGACTTGAAGGAAGTCCCAGAATTGGTTCATGCTAGTAACTCCGCAACTACTTTATGGCATGCGGAAACGATTTTTAATGCTGTTCGCATGGGGGATTCCATGTATGGTCTCAATCCAAGTGGACAAGTTTTGGAATTGCCTTATAAACTAAAACCAGCCTTAACCTTGGAGTCAGCCATCGTTCATGTCAAAAAAGTTCCAGCAGGGGCTTGTATGGGCTACGGAGCGACTTATCAGGCAGACAGTGAGCAAGTCATTGCCACTTTGCCAATCGGTTATGCAGATGGTTGGACACGAGACATGCAGAATTTCTCAGTTCTGGTGGATGGCCAATTGTGTCCCATTGTAGGGCGTGTATCCATGGACCAAATCACCATTCGCATACCTAAGCTTTACCCATTGGGTACCAAGGTAACTTTAATTGGCTCAGACGGTGATAAAGAAATTACTGCAACAGATGTAGCAGTTTACCGAGGAACCATCAATTATGAGGTGGTTTGTCTCCTCAGTGATCGAATTCCAAGAGAATATTATTAAGAAACAGTAGGAAAGGAGTAGAGCATGAATTTACATCAACCCTTGCATGTCTTACCAGGAGTAGGACCTAAATCAGCAGAGAAATATGCCAAACTAGGAATTGAAAACTTGCAAGATCTCTTACTCTACTTCCCTTTCCGTTATGAAGATTTTAAGACCAAGCAGGTGCTAGAGCTAGAAGACGGTGAAAAGGCTGTTTTATCTGGTCAGGTAGTGACACCAGCCAGTGTTCAATATTATGGTTTTAAGCGCAATCGCCTACGTTTTAGCCTCAAGCAGGGGGAGGTTGTTTTTGCAGTTAATTTCTTCAACCAACCCTACCTAGCTGACAAGATTGAACTAGGAGCAACCTTGGCTGTCTTTGGCAAGTGGGATCGTGCCAAGGCAAGCCTTACAGGAATGAAGGTTTTAGCCCAAGTCGAGGATGACCTCCAGCCTGTCTATCGCCTAGCGCAAGGCGTCAGTCAAGCAGGACTTGTTAAAATCATTAAAACCGCCTTTGATCAAGGACTGGACCTCTTGATAGAAGAAAACATCCCCCAGTCCTTGCTCGATAAATACAAACTCATGCCCCGTAGTCAGGCTGTTCGTGCCATGCATTTTCCTAAGGATTTGGCAGAATACAAACAGGCTCTCCGTCGAATCAAATTTGAGGAACTCTTTTATTTCCAAATGCAATTACAGACCCTCAAGTCTGAAAATAAGGTTCATGGAAGTGGTCTGGTCCTAAATTGGTCTCAGGAAAAACTAACTGAAGTGAAAGAGAAATTGCCTTTTGCCTTGACCCAAGCCCAAGAAAAAAGCCTACAAGAAATTCTAACAGATATGAAGTCGGACCATCACATGAATCGACTCTTACAAGGGGATGTAGGAAGTGGGAAGACAGTGGTTGCAGGTTTAGCGATGTACGCAGCCGTAACGGCAGGGTATCAGGCTGCTCTCATGGTTCCGACAGAGATCCTAGCAGAGCAGCATTTTGAAAGTCTAGAGAGTCTCTTTCCTGATTTGAAATTAGCTCTCCTAACAGGCTCACTGAAAGCTGCAGAAAAACGCAGGGTCTTGGAAACCATTGCTAAGGGGGAAGCCGATGTGATTGTCGGAACCCATGCTCTTATACAAGACGGCGTGGACTATGCCCGACTCGGCTTGATTATCATCGATGAGCAACACCGCTTTGGTGTAGGGCAAAGGCGTATTTTACGGGAAAAAGGTGAAAATCCAGATGTCCTCATGATGACGGCAACTCCCATACCTCGGACCTTAGCTATCACTGTCTTTGGGGATATGGATGTTTCTATTATTGATCAGATGCCAGCAGGGCGTAAACCCATCGTAACTCGTTGGATCAAGCATGAACAGTTGCCTCAGGTCTTGACTTGGTTGGAGGGTGAGATTCAGAAAGGCTCCCAAGTCTATGTGATCTCTCCTTTGATTGAAGAATCTGAAGCTCTGGACCTTAAAAATGCCATTGCACTCTCAGAAGAGTTAACAACTCATTTTGCTGGCAAAGCAAAAGTTGCGCTCTTGCATGGTAAGATGAAGAGTGATGAAAAAGACCAGATTATGCAGGATTTCAAAGAGAGAAAGACAGATATCCTGGTCTCTACAACGGTTATCGAAGTTGGGGTCAATGTTCCCAATGCGACAGTCATGATTATCATGGATGCTGACCGTTTCGGACTTAGTCAGCTCCATCAGCTCAGAGGTCGTGTCGGTCGTGGAGACAAGCAGTCCTATGCAGTTCTAGTGGCCAATCCAAAAACTGACTCTGGGAAAGACCGCATGCGTATCATGACGGAAACGACCAATGGTTTTGTCCTTGCAGAAGAAGATTTGAAAATGCGAGGTTCTGGTGAAATTTTTGGGACCAAACAGTCAGGTTTACCAGAGTTCCATGTAGCTGATATCATCGAAGACTTTCCAATCCTTGAGGAAGCTAGAAAGGTAGCCAGCTATATCAGCTCCCTCCCAAATTGGAGAGAGGACCCAGAGTGGCACATGATTGCCTTAAATCTCGAGAAGAAAGAATATTTGGATTAAGCTTTTTCTAAGATATTGTTAAGTTTGCTTTTAGGGTGAGTATCTATACTAGAGTCATCAAAAAGAAACGAGGACTCTCTCATGACTATTAAAGTAAATTACCAAAAGATATTTCAAAAGGAAACTCAACCTTCTCCTAAATACTAAGAAAAGAGCGAAATCGCTCTTTTTTATTTTTTTAAAACTACTTTCAGAGGGATTCTTGCTGGGGTCGGACATTAAATCCACTTTCCGTTTCCCTTTCTTTCTTGCATTGCTTTCCCATATGTGCTACAGTTATGATAACGGTTACAAGAAAGGAGAATTCTATGAGAAATCCAGCATTAGTAGAAGAAATGAAAACATATAAAGGAAGAGATGAAGTACCTCAGGATTTTGATGCTTTTTGGAATGGGGAGATTGACAAGGTTTCGGTCTTGCCAGACTACCAACTAGAGGAACGTGACTTTCATATTCCAAATGTTAAGTGCTATGAGTTAACCTTTAAAGGTACACGTGATGGCCTTGTCTATGCGCGTGTAGTCTTACCAAAATCAGAAGAGAAAGTACCAGTCATTTTCCATTTCCATGGTTATATGGGACGTTGCTGGGATTGGACAGATATGCTAGCCTTTACCGTCGCTGGTTATGGGGTTGTATCTATGGATGTTCGTGGGCAATCTGGTTACTCACAAGACGGCTTGCGTTCGCCTCTCGGAAATACAGTTAAGGGTCAAATCATCCGTGGTGCAGTAGAAGGAAAAGAGCAACTCTTCTATAAGGATGTTTATCTTGATATTTATCAATTGATTGAGATTGTAGCCAGTCTCCCTCAAGTAGATGAGGGGCAATTGGCTAGTTATGGAGCTTCGCAAGGAGGAGCCTTGGCTCTAGTGGCTGCTGGTCTCAATCCACGTATCAAGCGAACAGTGGCTATCTATCCATTCTTGTCAGACTTTAGACGAGTGCTAGAAATTGGGAATACCAGCGAAGCTTATGATGAGCTTTTTCGTTACTTTAAGTTTCATGATCCTTTCCATGAGACAGAAGAACAAATCATGGAGACGCTTGGTTATATCGATGTGAAAAACCTTGCCCATCGCATTAAAGGTGAGGTGAGAATGATTACAGGGCTTGATGACGATGTCTGCTATCCAATCACCCAGTTTGCCATTTACAATCGTTTGACATGTGAAAAGAGCTATCGTCTCATGCCAGAATATGCCCACGAGGCTATGAATGTCCATGTCAATGACCAGGTTTACAACTGGTTGTGTGGTAGTGAGATTCCCTTTACCTATGTAGGTCGTTAGAAATATGTAAAAAGAGCCCTGCTAAAACAGGGCTTTCTTTGTTGAGGAGTACAGAAAGTAGTTTCAAAAAGTTTGAAACATAGAAATATATCTGAAAGTAAATTCTATTATAGTTTATTAAGGCTATTATTTAGAATATTTATTATATAATAGGTGTAACATCAAGTCGAAAGGAGTAAAATGGTTGCTTACTGGAAGGAAGTAAATAAAGGTAGCCACATTTCAGATGAAAAAGAATGGGGAAACCCATCAACAATACAGTTTCTTTCTTGCTCAAAGTCCTAGGGGCTAAAATTTTTAAGCAAAAAAGAAAGCGCTTTATTTTTGTAAAAAGAAAGGAAAAATATGACACAGAGAGATTTTGAACGGAAACAACGTTTTGGAATTAGAAAATTTACAGTAGGAGCTGCATCAGTAGTCATTGGGGCAGTTGTTTTTGGTGCGTCGCCAGTTTTAGCTCAAGAAGCTCCAGCAACCAGTGGTGAAACAGCTGGACAAGCTTTGCCAGAATTGCCAAAAGAAGTAGAATCAGGAAATCTGGCTAACATAGATAAGGAACTTGCTGATAAGTTGGCAGCAGCAACGGACAAAGGAACAGAAGTTAACCGTGAGGAGCTACAAGCAAATCCAGGTTCTGAAAAACCAACAGAAACTGAAACTCCAGCAGCTGAAACTGATAAGACAGAAGAAACTGAGAAACAAGAAGCTATCGCTCGTGATTATTACTCAAGAGAATTGGAAAATGTCAACACTGTCGTAGAAAAAAATGACGTTACAACCAATGCACAAAATAATCAGCGAGATGATCTTACAAGTGACTTAGAGAAACTGAAGAAACTTCAAGATGCAACAGTGCATATGGAGTTCAAACCAGATGCATCGGCACCACGTTTTTACAATCTTTTCTCTGTATCAAGTGATACCAAGGAAAATGAGTACTTCACTATGTCAGTCTTTGATAATACAGCCCTTATCGAAGGTCGTGATGCAAATGGTGCGCAATTCTATGATAAATACACCGATGCGCCATTAAAGGTTCGCCCAGGTCAGTGGAATTCAGTTACCTTTACTGTGGAAAAACCAACAACTGAAGTCCCTACTGGAAGAGTTCGTCTATATGTAAATGGTGTCTTGTCTAGAACAAGTCTAAAATCTGGGAAATTCATCAAAGATATGCCAGATGTTAACCACGTTCAAATCGGAGCAACCAAACGAGGAAGTAAGACAGTTTGGGGCTCAAATCTACAAGTTCGTAATCTAACAGTCTACGACCGTGCTTTAACACAAGATGAAGTTCGAACACGAAGTCAATTATTTGAAAGAGGAGACTTGAAGCAAGAACTTCCAGAAGGGGCTGAAATTTCTAAAAAAACAGATGTCTTCACAGCGGGTAAAAATGGGCAGTCAAATCCAGATGGTATTAATAGCTATCGGATTCCAGCCCTCCTTAAGACTGACAAGGGAACTTTGATTGCTGGTGCTGACGAACGCCGCTTACACCACTATGACTGGGGTGATATCGGTATGGTCGTTAAACGAAGTGAAGACAAGGGCCAAACATGGGGGGATCGCATCACTCTTACGAATCTACGTGACAATCCAAAAGCCAAGGATCCAAACATTGGTTCACCAGTAAACATCGATATGGTTCTGGTCCAAGATACGGAAACCAAGCGAATCTTCTCAGTTTACGATATGTTCCCAGAAGGTAAAGGAATCTTCGGAATGTCTTCTGAAAGAGAAGTTGCTTATAAGGAAATTGATGGAAAAACGTATCAAATTCTGTACCGTGAAGGAGAAAATGGAGCCTATACTATTCGTGAAAATGGTGTTGTCTACACACCAGATGGTCAGGCAACGGATTATCGTGTTGTTGTAAATCCTGTCAAACCTGCTTATAGTGATAAAGGCGATCTTTATCAAGGTGAGCAGTTACTAGGAAATATCTACTTTACAAGCAATAAAACTTCTCCATTTAGAATTGCTAAAGACAGCTACCTATGGATGTCTTATAGTGATGATGATGGTAAGACTTGGTCTGCACCACAAGATATTACTCCAATGGTCAAAGCTGATTGGATGAAATTCTTAGGTGTGGGACCTGGAGTGGGAATTACCCTCCAGAATGGACCTCATAAAGGTCGTATTGTTGTCCCTGTTTATACGACAAACAGAACAAACCACCTCAACGGATCTCAATCATCTCGCATCATCTATTCAGATGACCATGGTAAGACTTGGCATATGGGTGGCGGTGTCAATGACAACCGTACACTTCATGATGGAACAGTAGTTGATTCAAGCAACATGAACAATTACTACGCTCAAAATACGGAAGCTTCTGTTGTTCAATTGAATAATGGTCAGTTAAAACTCTTTATGCGTGGTTTGACTGGTGATTTGCAAGTTGCGACAAGTAATGATGGTGGTATTACATGGGACAACTATGTAGCACGCTATGATGTACCCGATGTTTATGTTCAAATGGCAGCGACTCATACGGTTCAAGATGGTAAGGAGTATATCCTTCTAGCAAATGCTAATGGACCAGGTCGTAAGAATGGCTACATTCGAGTGGCTCGCGTAGAAGAAGATGGCGAGTTGACTTGGTTGCACCATCATTTGATTCAAGAAGGGGAGTATGCTTATAACTCACTTCAACAAATTGGACCAAAAGAATTTGGTCTCTTGTATGAACATCATGAAGCGGGTGGCAATCCTTATACTCTATCCTTCAAGAAATTCAACTGGGATTATCTAACTAAAGAGAGACTTGCTTCTAAAGAAGTGAAAGTTACATCGGCTATGGAAAAATGGCCAGGCATTATTGCTATGGAATTTGATTCAGAAGTCTTGGTAAATCAAGCTCCAACTCTCAAACTAGCTAATGGTAAGACTGCAACCTTCATGACTCAGTATGATACTAAGACCCTCCTATTTACAATAGCTCCTGAAGATATCGGTCAAAAAGTTACAGCTATTGAAGCGGGTGCAATTGAAAGTATGCATAACTTGCCAGTATCTGTGGTAGGTACTAAACTTACGAATGGTTTTAATGGTGACGAACCGGCAATCCATGAAGTCCCAGAATTTACAGGTGGTGTCAATGGAGATGAAGCAGCTGTAACAGAACTTCCTGAGTACACTGAAGCTATTGGAACAGCAGGTGATGAACCAGCAATCCATGAAGTCCCAGAATTTAGAGGTGGTGTCAATGGTGACGAAGCAGCTGTAACAGAACTTCCTGAGTACACTGAACCTATTGGAACAGTAGGTGACGAAGCAGCACCAACAGTAGAAGTCCCAGAATTCGAAGGTGATGTAAATGGTGAAGCATCATCTGAATCTGAGCTTCCTGAACACTCTGTTCCTAGTGCAACAGTAGGTGATGAGGCGGCACCAACAGTAGAAGTCCCAGAATTCGAAGGTGGTGTCAATGCAGTCGAAGCTGCAGTTCATGAGCTTCCAGAATTCACAGGCGGAGTAAACGCAGTTGAAGCGCTCAAGAATGAGCTTCCAGAATTCACAGGCGGAGTAAACGCAGTTGAAGCACTCAAGAATGAGCTTCCAGAATTCACAGGCGGAGTAAACGCAGTTGAAGCGCTCAAGAATGAGCTTCCAGAATTCACAGGCGGAGTAAA
>NZ_JAHZPZ010000004.1 GCF_019929665.1 Streptococcus infantis
TAACCCCTTGACCAACGGACCTGAGCTTTTTCAACTCTTTCTATTATACCCGCTTTTAGAATCTTGTCAACTAGTTTGATTTGTTTTTCTGAAATTTTTTTACTGGTTTTCATAGATTAGTTTTTATAAGTAAGAAAGAGAGGATATAAAAGTATCCTCTCTTGTATCTCGTCTACTAATATTTTAGTTTTCTTCAGCCATTTTTGATTTGACTTCATCATATGATAGGGCACGTGATTCCTCTTCTACTGATTCAGGCATTTTTCCTGTTTCGTAAAGAGATTTGATTTGTGTACTATCCAATGTTTCATATT
Source organism: Streptococcus infantis (assembly GCF_019929665.1). Classification (GTDB taxonomy): domain Bacteria; phylum Bacillota; class Bacilli; order Lactobacillales; family Streptococcaceae; genus Streptococcus; species Streptococcus infantis_H. Next base: position 315 of record NZ_JAHZPZ010000004.1, read on the forward strand.
TCAATAAGGCTTCTGCAATTAATTTATGCGTTTCACGATTTGATTGAATAATTTCAGCTGCTTTATTACGTGCTTCATTCAACAATGCTCGAACTTCTTCGTCAATTTCATAAGCTGTACGCTCTGAAATAGATTTTTGTGGAGTTTGAGCACCAAACATTGCATGATTTCCTTCGTATTGAACAGGTCCAAGTTTTTCACTCATACCATACTCTGTAACCATTGCACGTGCCATTTGGGTAGCTTGCTCAAAGTCGTTTGATGCACCTGTTGTTTGGACATTGAAGATAATCTCTTCAGCAACACGTCCACCCATTAATCCTGCTAATTGTTCTTTCATGTCTTCTTTAGATAGCAACATTTGATCTTCTTTTGGAAGAGCAATCATGTACCCACCAGCTCGACCACGTGGAACAATTGTTACCTTATGAACGACACGTGCATTTGATAAGACTAACCCAACGATAGTGTGCCCGGCTTCGTGATAAGCAACCATTTCACGTTCTTTTTGGGAAACAGTTTTATCTTTCTTAGAAGGCCCTGCAATAACGCGATCTTCTGCCTCATCAATATCAGAAGCATCAATGACTGATTTGTTGCGACGGGCAGCAACTAATGCCGCTTCGTTCAATACATTTTCTAAATCAGCACCAACAAAACCTGGCGTTTGTTGTGCTACTAACTTCAAATCCACATCTTCTGCTAGAGGTTTATTTCTAGCATGGACTTTCAGAATTGCTTCGCGTCCTTTAACATCTGGACGACCAACCAATACTTTTCTGTCAAAACGACCTGGACGAAGAAGGGCTGGATCTAGAACATCTGAACGGTTCGTTGCCGCAATGACAATGATTCCTTCATTTCCTTCAAAACCATCCATTTCAATCAAAAGTTGGTTCAAAGTTTGTTCACGTTCATCATTACCACCACCAAGACCAACACCACGTTGGCGACCAACGGCATCGATTTCATCGATGAAGATAATAGCTGGTGCTGCTTTTTTAGCATCCTCAAAAAGTGAGCGTACACGGCTGGCACCGACACCGACGAACATTTCTACGAAGTCAGAACCTGAAATACTAAAGAATGGTACACCAGCTTCTCCTGCCACTGCTTTAGCAAGTAATGTCTTACCAGTTCCCGGAGGTCCTTCTAAGAGAACACCAGCCGGGATACGGGCACCTAATTTTGTAAAGCGTTTTGGATCTTTCAAAAATTCAACAACTTCAACAAGCTCTTGTTTCTCTTCTTCAGCTCCGGCTACATCTGAAAAGCGTACTTTGATATCTTCTTTATTAGCAGCCTTAGCTTTATTACGTCCAAAGCTCATCGGATTACGTCCGCTATTTCCTCCCATATTGCCCATCATAGAAAATAGGAAGAAGAATAAAATGGCAAATGGTACTACTGAAACTAGGATGTTAATCCACATACCACTTGAACTTTCATGCTTCACTTCAATTTGTGTTTGGTGTTCCCCAGCTAATTTTTGCAAATCTGCTACAGTAGTATCCGATGGAAGAATAATACTTGTAAATTTTTCTACTTTTGTTGCAGAAGGTGTGAAAAACTGAATACCTGTTTCCGGTTTTTCTGTTTTAGCAGTTTTATAGACACCAGACACTTCAATAACACTACCACTTGGTTGATAGGTTATTTCTTTTACATTGTCGTTAGTGATTTCCTGCACCAATTCTGAGTATTTAATTTGTTGACTGTGCCCAGCAGCCCTTCCAGCGAAAAAGTACTGAAATCCTGTTACTAGCAAGAAAATCATCAACAAATAAAGAAATGGATTTTTTATAAAACCATTATTTTGCTTTTGCATTCAACAACTTACCCTTCTATTTTGAGTATACTTCCTCTTTCAATACGCCTACATAAGGAAGGTTACGATAATTTTCATTATAGTCTAAACCATAGCCTACAACGAATTCATTTGGAATTGTAAAACATGTATAATCTGCTTCAATTTCTACAGTACGTCCTTCTGGTTTATCCAGCATAGTAACAATCTTAACAGACGCTGCTTCTCTAGCAGTAAACATATCTCTCAAACTTTTTAATGTTTGTCCAGTATCAATAATATCTTCTACAAAGACAATGTGTCTACCTTTAACATCTTGAGTGACATCTTGTTTGATATTAATGACACCACTACTTACAGTTCCACCATGATAACTAGAAACCATCATAAAATCCATTTCAAGATGAGTGTCAATATATTTGACTAATTCTGCCATAAAAGGAATAGATCCTTTTAAAATTCCAACTAAAATCGGATTCTTACCTTCGTAATCTTTTGTCAATTGAGCACCTAACTTCTTAGCTGCTTCTGTAATTTCATCTTGTGAAATCAAAATCTTCTTGATATCTTGTTCTAACATGATTTTACCTATCTATTTTTTCTATATAAAGTACAGTGTTCATTATATCATTTTTCATTTTTATACTCAAATCACTGAGTTCGATTTCTAAAATTGAATAAATTTGTCCAAATTGCTCAACAATAATCGCATTTTTTCGTTTTTCTGTAGGTATTTTTAAATCAATAAAAAGTCGCCTTACTTTTTTTCGATGACCATTTATTATCAAATAATCACCTGGCTGTCGATGCCGCAAAATCAATGATGTTTCACGGGAAACATTTATTTGTTGAACATTTTCACCTTTTAGAGGAATTCCAAATGAAAATAGAAAACCTTCATAATGAACTTGATTTTGATAGTTTAACACACACTCGCTACTTTTTTCATCAGACTTTGGTCTGATTTTACCAATTTGAAAGTGCTGGTATTCTTTTATAAGTTCATAACCATTTTTTATATTATGGCGATATTGACTCTTAGTTTTTAAAATATGATGAATTTCTTGAAATTGTTCTCTTGTTACATTTAAATCAGCAAAACGACTAAGGTATTGTTGTAGTAAAGCTCTTTGTGTTGCTTCGGAAAAAGATAAAAACTGAGTTAAATCTTCCACATCAACCGCTTGAGATAATTCAGCCAGAGCAATTTGATAATCAGAAACTTCTTTTCCAAACTCTAAAATTGCTTTTTTTACCTGAACATTTTCTTTTTCTAACTGTGGCAGATAGAGGTTGCGAATACGATTGCGAAGATAGTGATTTTTTTTATTTGTTGAATCTTCAAAATGCTCAATTTCAGGAAAATCTTTCTTATAAAAAGACAACAAAGGACGAATCAACTCTCCCCTATCAAATATTTGTCTTTCTTTAATAGCTGATAAATGTTGTAGTCTAACACCTCTAATCAATCGCATAAAGATCGTCTCAACTTGATCATCTGCATGATGAGCTGTTACAAGAGATGTAGATGAAGTTTTCTCCATCACTTCTCTAAAAAATTCATAGCGAAATTGACGAGCATTCGCTTCTGAAAAATCTCCAGTAAAACAAGCTACATAAATTGGAACTCCAGCTTGTTCAGCTAATTTTCTTAATTCATTTTCTTCCTTATCTGACTCTGGTCGTTGTTTATGATTTACATGAGCTAAAAACAATTCAATACCAAGTTCTTTTTGATAGGTCAAAAGAAGTTGAAAAAGAAACATCGAATCCAATCCACCAGACAAGGCCAGCACAACTCTTGAATGTCCTTCAAAGTAACCTTTTTCTAGAAAATGATTTAAAAAATCGCGGTCTCTCATTTTAGGACCTCGTAGACATCCTTAGCAATTTTAGAAATGGTATCGTAATCAGAATTTTTGGTAAAGATTGAAATAATAAAAGGAGAATCTGTGTAGACTATTCCTACATCGTGTTTAAATTCATCTGCATCCCCAATTTTATGGGCTACCTTAGCAGAAATATTCTTAGCAATTCGCTGATTATCAAAAGATGTTTGTGAAAGAGATTCTAAAACAAAACCATTCTGATTATAAATAGATTCCATAACTTGACCAGCCGTTTTAGCTGAAGCCATCTTATCTGTCACATCCCATTCTTCACCTGCGATAGTAGCCATTTCTTTTTTAAAGGCTTCATCTGATTTATTCGTAATATAATAAGCAAGAATATTATGAGCTACATTGTCAGATTCTTTTGCAGTTTTTGTGATTAAATCTTTGATTGTGTATTCTTTATTGTCCGCTGTTTTAGGGAGACTTCCGCTTCCTTCCGGTTTATAAGAACCAGGGAAATCATTAACTTCGGAAACATACTTCAATTTCGTGTCAAGTTGGTAATCACCTTGATTGATTTTTTCCTGAACAGAATAAAGATAAGGTAATTTCATAACACTAGCAGCGTACATTTTTTGATTTTCATTAATGCCAGCTTCCTTACCTGTACTCAATTGTTTAATATAAATAGAGAACTGTTCATTTTGATAATTCGCAGATAGCAACTCTTGTACTTTCTGAATACGATTATCATCATCGGAAATATAATCCGTCGAAATCCAGCCCGTTTGCTTGATATGTAAGAATTCACGACCTTCAGCAAAAATAGACATATCTGCTTCAACTTCTTGATAAGGCGCTAAAGTAGACTTTAATTCTTGTTGATCATAAGGACTATTATAAACGACAAATCCTGGTTCTAGCCATACTCGCTTAGAAAAATCGTTTACGATGGAACTATCGTATAAAAGTCGTTTGTCAGCCATTACAAATTGATTATTCGACAATTTAAAGACAGGCTGTCCTTGTTTATTTAATCGCCATTCTAAAACAGATAATTTTGTTTCTGCATTTACTTTACCCGATTCATTAATCAGGTCTTCTGTAGAATAAACTGGCGTCTCACCATAAAATTTTGGAGATTCTATAATATCTTGATAATAAAAATGATATGGAGTATGAGTTAAAGAATAAACTTCTTGTTTTGGAATGATAACTGGATTCTCAGTGCTTACTACTTGAACGCTTTTTAGGAAAATAGGAAGTAGTAATATCACTAAAAATTTACGCATTCTTTTTCCCCTCTTCTTCTTGCAGTCGTAACAGATGATTTTTTTGAGCTAACTCATCTAATTTTTCATCTGACTGACTTAAAAATTTTTCGATAATATCTAATAAATTTTCCATTTCGCATTACCTAGGAAGTAAGTCCGGAATTGTATAAACTTCCTCCCATGTTTTTGAATAATAATATTTTGCACGGGAATATTTAGCCGCATAGGATTCATCTTTTAGCTTAGTTGCTAAACTAGCTTCTTTATCCTTTTCATCGCTCAAGTCCTGATATTGTTTTTTCAAATCAGCTAGTTGCTGGCGACGTGTGAGTAATTGTTGGTAACTTTGTGCTAAATTGTAAGTTGGTAAGATGAATAGCAACATAATCAAAATCAAAACCCAACCCATAAAACGATTACGTTTTTGACGTTCTTCCATCATGTACTTACGTCGTTGGTGTTCATTTTGAATAAATGAATTATTCATTTGGACTATTTTTTTATACATCGTCTTCTACCCTTGTTTCACTGATAATTTCATACATTCCAACTGCATCTTCTTTTTTTGTGCTATCTTTCATTTCGAGCACCTTTACAAGCAACAATTTATTTCCAAAACGAATTTCAACCTGATCATTGATTTTTAAATCAGTTGAACTTTTAGCAAGGATACCATTAACCTTGATTCGCCCTTTATCTGCAACTTCCTTAGCTACCGTACGGCGTTTAATAATTCGTGATACTTTTAAATATTTATCTAATCTCATCTTATAATACCTCAAATTATTATTGTACCATTTTTATCCCTTTTATAGAAGAAAAAAGGTAAGCCCTAATGTGACTCTTTTAAGTCTTTTATCTTCGCTAAAGATTCTCCAAAGGTTAAGAGTTCTTCTAAAATCTCATAGTCTTTTTTATTTCGAATATCAAAAACAACTTCGATTAAACCTTGATTTTCAGAAATATTAGCCTTCAAATTTGTCTGAGAAAGAGCCTGGAAATAATCTTGTGTTAAAAATAGTTGTTGGGATATCTTTTCAAATTGAATGACAAGCTTATTATTTCTTCTTTCAACACGATTGACAAATACTTTATCTAGATAAGCTTTAGCTAATCCAATTTCTAAGAGGTAAGCAACTACATCTGGATACTCTCCAAAACGGTCAATTAACTCATCTTGTAATTCTTCATAGTTGACACGGTTGTCAATCTGACGAATTCTCTTGTAAATCTCAATTTTATGTCGTTCATCCGAAATATAATCATCTGGAAGATAGGCATCAATTTGTAGAATTAATTCAGCATTACCTTTTTCACGTTTCTTAGCAGTTCCATTTTTCTTAGCAATTGCTTCTTCCAGTAATTGAGAATAGAGTTCAAAACCAACAGAATCGATAAAACCTGACTGCGAACTTCCCAAAAGATTACCCGCTCCACGAATGGATAAATCGCGCATAGCGATTTTGAAACCAGAACCCAATTCAGTGAAACCTTTAATTGCCTCCAATCTCTTCTCAGAAACTTCTGTCAATGATTTATCTGGTCGATACATAAGATAGGCATAAGCAATACGATTACTACGACCAACCCGACCTCTTAATTGATACAAGGTTGACAATCCCATGTGGTCTGCATTTTCTATAAACAAGGTATTGGCATTTGGAATGTCTACCCCTGTTTCAATGATTGTTGTTGTTACTAAAATATCATATTCACCTTCGATAAAGTCAAGTAGTGTATTCTCCAAACGAATTTCACTCATTTGACCATGAACAAAACCAATAGAAGCTTCTGGAATCAGTTCTTGTAACTCTGAAACCTTCTTTTCAATCGTGTCAACTTTATTGTAAAGATAGTAAACCTGACCACCACGATCAATTTCTCTCAATACAGCATCTCGAATGACACGATCATTCTGTTCAAGGACATAGGTTTGTACAGGATATCGATTTGTTGGGGGAGTTTCGATGACAGATAAATCTCGAATACCTAGCATAGACATATGTAGAGTTCGAGGAATTGGTGTAGCTGTTAAAGTTAAGACATCAACCTTCTTTTTTAATTCCTTCAAAGCTTCCTTATGTTTGACACCAAAACGTTGTTCCTCATCGATGATGATTAAGCCTAAATCAGCAAATTCAACATCTTTAGATAAAACTCGATGGGTTCCTATCAGGATATCAACATGGCCTTTTTTCAATTTTTCAAGTGTTTCAGTCTGCTCTTTTTTACTTCTAAAACGACTTAAAACATCTATATTGACAGCAAACTGCTCAAATCTTTCCTTGAAATTACTATAATGTTGCTGAGCCAAAACTGTGGTTGGTACTAAAACAACAACCTGTTTATGATTATTGACAGCCTTAAAAGCAGCTCGCATGGCCACCTCAGTCTTACCAAAACCAACATCTCCAACCAAAAGCCTATCCATTGGTTGAGAAGCCTGCATATCCTTTTTGATTTCATCTATACTTCGAAGTTGGTCCTCAGTTTCAACATAAGGGAAAGCCTCATCAAAAGCAACCTGATCTTCATCATCTTTTGAAAATGCAAAACCTTCAAGTTGACTCCTCTCTGCATATAACTTAATTAAGTCATCTGCAATGTCTTCAACTTGATTTTTAACTTTTTGCTTAGCATTTTTAAAACGTCCATCGTTTAATTTGTTTAACTTTGGAGCCTTACCATCACTTGAAACATACTTAGATAAGGTTTGGATTTGTTCTACAGGGATAGAAATACGATCTCCATTTTGATATTGGATACTTACATAATCTCGGTGAATCCCTTTGAGTTCAATCGTTTCGATTCCTAAATATTGACCAATCCCATGAATTTGATGAACAACATAATCTCCTTTTTGGAGTTCACTATAATCCTTTAATCTTTCAGCATTGCTAATATTTTGTCTTCTGTATTTGCGTTTAATCTTCTTTTTGAATATTTCATATTCAGTGATGAATACAAGATTCTCATCCACAAAATGAAAACCATGACGAAGGTTTCCTTCAACAAGATTGACAGTTCCTTTACAGATTTCATTTTGATTACTATTGTCAACTTTAATGCTATATTCATCAAGAATCGTTAACAGTTTTTTTAGTTCTGTTTGGCTACTTGATTGAAGAATAATGGTATACTTTAATTTTTTATAGCGTTCAATTTCTTCTTTCAGAAAAGAAAACTGATTGAAGAATTCTTGCATTGGATATTGATTAAATTGATAAAGATGATCAAATTTTAGATTTCCAAGTCCCTTTTGAAAATTAGAAAAGAAGCTGGCTGGTAAATATTTTTTAAACTGACTTTCTACATCAGCAAAATATTGTAAACCTGATACAGCTTTACTATTGTGTAAATCCTCTGTAAAGTAGCTAGCTGTTTCCTTATCAAAAATATCATACTGATTCATGATTTTTTGAAAATCATCAAAGATAATAGGCGCTTGGTTCAAGTAGTCAATTAAGGTCCACTGTTTTTTATAAAAAACAGACAAAAATTTACGAATATCAGCATGAAGAACTTGCTCTTTTGCACAACTAAAAACTTCTTCTAGGTACGACTTTAATGTAGGTGAAATAGTTTTATCAATCTCATGTTCTAAGAATTGTTGACCACGATTGTAATCCTCAACAGTTAATAAAATGTCACTAGCTGGATATATAGAAATTTCTAACCGACTATCTTTTGATAATTGTGTATCTGCGTCGAATTCTCTAATCCCATCTATTTCATCACCAAAAAATTCTATTCGGTAAGGAGATAGTTGTGAAGTTTCAAAGATATCTAAAATATCCCCTCGAAGACTAAATTCACCTTGACTTTGAACTTGAGTAACTTTTTTATAACCAAGTGAAATCAATTGATTTTTTAATTCTCTTTGTTCACACTCTTCGCCAACTTCAAGTTTTAACACACTGTTATCAAAGATTTGAGGATCTGGTAAGAATAAACGGCTAGCTGCCATGTTACAAACTAATATTCCTTTTTGAGATTTATCTCTTAGAAAACGCAAGGCTTCAACTCTTGAAAAAATCTTTTCTTGAGACGATACTAAAAATTCTACCATTGGTGAATCATCTACTAAAAATGGATAAACCATATCAGTACCCAGGATAGAAATTAAATCATTTACTAGACGCTCAGCTTCTCCATAAGTAGATGTCATTACTAAAATCTTATTCTGATTTTTAACACTACTTGCAATAGCTAAAGACTTTGCTGAACCAGAGAGACCTAGTAGTAATTCCCTCTGCTTGAGAGATAAATGCTCATCCCATAATTGTATCTGCTTGTTCTCTAAAAAGAATTCGATTAATGACATTCCCTTACCCATTGTATTTCTGCATTGTTTTTTCAAAGTTTTTCTCTTGTAAATAATAATTTACAGCATCGTCAACCTTGTCAATAGACTGTAAAATACCTATATAGTCATCCTTGTCAAATTTACTCAAAACGTGGTGAACAACAGACATTCCTTTTTTAGGTCTACCGATACCAATCTTTACACGATTGAAAACCTGTGTACCAATATGTTGGATAATTGACTTGATACCATTATGACCGCCAGCTGATCCTTTAGCGCGAAGTCGAATTTTTCCTACTTCCATGTCAAGATCATCGTAAATAATCAGTAAATCTTCGATATCTAAACCATAGTAGGTTAATAAAGCATGAACTGCTTTCCCACTTTCATTCATAAAAGTTGTTGGTTTCACTAGATAAATTTTTTCACCATTAAGGAAAAATGAAGCTGATTCAGCTTGGAATATCTTATCGTGTGTAAAAGATACATTCTGTTTTTTTGCTAGTTGGTCAATCAACATAAAACCAACATTATGCTTTGTCTCAAAATATTTATCCCCTGGATTTCCCAATCCTACAAGTAATTTTGTCATTTAAATTTCCTTTCAAAAGCCAAAAGGGTTGGAATTTTTTTCCAACCTAATTGACACTATTAAAAATGTTGATTATACGTTAAAGCGGAATTCCATGATATCGCCATCTTGAACGACATATTCTTTTCCTTCTTCTCGTAAGCGTCCAGCTTCTTTTACCGCCTTTTCAGATCCGTATTTAATCAAATCATCATAAGACATAGTCACTGCACGAATAAAGCCTTTTTCGAAGTCAGAGTGGATAATTCCAGCTGCTTGAGGAGCTTTCATGCCACGTTTAAAGGTCCAAGCACGAACCTCTTTTTCACCAGCTGTGAAGTAAGTTCCAAGTCCAAGTAGATGGTAAGCAGCACGAGTCAACTTGGCCACACCTGATTCTGTCAAACCAATGGCTTCAAGAAACTCTTTTTTATCTTCATCGTCTAATTCAGAAATTTCTTCTTCAGCACGCGCCGAAATGACCACTACCTCTGCATTTTCTGTTGCTGCGAATTCACGAATTTGCTTCACATAATCAATAGAATCTGGGTCTCCAACAACATCCTCATCCACATTCGCTACATACAGAACTGGTTTAGTAGTCAAGAGGAAAAGACCTTTGACAACCTTTTGCTCTTCATCTGTAAATTCAATAGTACGAGCTGATTTACCGTCTTCAAGGACAGGTTTAATCTTTTGGAGAACGTTAAATTCTGCAACTGATTCCTTATCTTTTTGCGTACGTGCCATCTTTTCCACACGCGCATAGCGTTTATTAACAGATTCTAAGTCAGCAAGAATCAATTCTAGGTTAATGGTATCAATATCTGCCAATGGATCTACAAAAGCATCTTCACGACCTTGCTCACGCATGACATTTTCATCATCAAAGGCACGAACTACATGGACAATGGCATCAACTTCACGGATATTGGCCAAGAATTTATTACCGAGACCTTCTCCTTTTGACGCACCTTTTACAATCCCTGCAATATCTGTAAATTCAAAGGTTGTTGGGACTGTCTTCTTAGGAGTAATCATTTCAGTCAATTTTTGTAGGCGTTCATCTGGAACTTCTACCATCCCAACGTTTGGGTCAATAGTTGCAAATGGATAGTTTGCAGCCTCTGCTCCTGCTTTTGTAATTGCATTAAATAGGGTTGATTTACCAACGTTTGGCAAACCCACGATACCTGCTGTTAAAGCCATAATTTCTCATTCTCCGTTCACATTTCAATCTTCAATATTATAACACAAAAAGGGAAAACTTGCTAACCCTCTAACTCCTTGCATTTAGTCGATAATTTTACTCATTTTTCTTTCAAAATCATAGCGACTCATCATGACAACATGATCACAATTACTGCATTTTATTTTGATATCTGCACCTAGACGTGTAATTTCCCAACGATTCGCTTTTTTGCCTGTAGATTTGATTGTACAAGCGTGTGGTTTTTTCATTTCAACAAAATTTCCAACTTGATACATACTACTCTCCTTTTCATATTTCTGATTATATCATAAAAGAGGTGAGCTAGGCTCAACCTCTTTAACTTAATTTGTACGAACTGGTGTAATCAGCTGCATGAAATCTTCATCTGTATCAGCTGGTACCAAGGTAAATGGACGAACCGCTGAAATGAAGCTGATTGTTACCTTTTCACTATTCAAGGCTTTTAGTGCTTCAATCAAGTAAGTTGGGTTAAAGCTAATAGTTAAATCTTCACCAGATACAGCATTTGTATCGATTTCTTCGTTTACTTTACCAACTTCTGGAGAATTTACATGAGCTGTAACTACTCCTTGTTTGATTTCTAATTTTACAGTTCCATTTTGAGTAGCACTTGATAAGAGACGTGCACGTTCCATAGATTGACGTAGATTCACAACATCAAAAGTCACTGTCGTATTAAAATCTGTTGGAATCAGACGATCTGTATCAGGATAATTACCTTCTAAGAGACGTGTATAGAAGCTAATATTTTCACTTCTAAAGAGAATTTGGTTGTTTGCGAAGAAAATCTCTACTGTTTCGATATCGTCCGTAAAAACAGCTGAAAATTCGCGTAGAGAGCGACTTGGGATAACAACATCAAAATTATCACTATTTTTTTCAAGAGTTAATTTTTTCTGGCTGAGACGATGTGAGTCTGTTGCTACTGTTTTTAATTCTTGATGATTACTCAAAACAAAGTGAACACCAGTCAAAATAGGACGGCTTTCTTGTACACTAGCAGCAAAAGCAGTTTCATTGATAATTTTCTTAAGAAGTTTTGTTTCAAGAACTAGAGGATTACTTGCTGCAATTTCCTGAATACGTGGATACTGTTCGCTGTCTTTTCCTTTCAGAGTAATTTCTGATTTTCCACTTGTTAGTACAATTTGATGTTGTTCAATCTCTTTGAAATCAAGAGTCACATCTGGAAGACTAGAAACAACATTGATAAAGAAAGAAGCTTCTAAAAGAATTGATCCTAAAGAGTTAATCAAAAGACCTGCATTTTCATCTTTTTGAGAAATGAAATTCTCAATTGAAATTTGACCATTTGATCCAATTAATGTAATTCCTTCGTTAGTCACATCAATTTTAATAGTTGATAAAACAGGAATAGCATTTTTTGAACTAATAGCACGTTTTGTAATATTTAATGATTGCAGGAATAAATTTTTATTAATAGAAAAATGAATCATGGAATCTCCTTTATTTATTTTTATTATTAGAAGGTTAATAGTAATAGTAGGCTGTGTGAAATCTGTGGAAAACCAAGTTTAGTTTAGAAAAATCAAGAAGTTATACTTGTTTAAAATTTGTTAATAAATCAGTAAAATTTTAAATACTTATCCACAAGTTATTTGATTTTCTTTTTGATGGTTTCGATTTCTATACGTAATTTATCATCAGTTTCAATCATAGATTTGATTTTTGCATGAGCATGAATGACGGTTGTATGATCTTTACCACCAAATTCTTTTCCGATTTTTGGAAGACTGTTATCAGTTAATTCTCTAGCTAGGTACATAGCAACTTGGCGAGCTAGAACAATATTCTGAACACGTCTAGTTCCCTTCATCTCCTTAACGCTCACATCATAAAATTTTCCGACTTCCTCTTGGATTTTTTCAATCGGAATGACGATCATGGTGCTGACGCTTTGTTTTCGAGCACGTATAGCCTCAGATGCAATATCCACAGTTATAGTGTTGATTTGCTTAACTTTAGCCATGAGACTAATATCTTTGAGCGCACCTTCTAATTCACGTACATTTGAATCAAACTGTCCAGCCAAATATTCGATTGTGTCAGGTTGAAAATGATAATCTAAATCCTCTGTTTTACTATTTAGGATAGCGATACGAGTTTCGAAATCAGGTGGAGTAATATCCGTTGTTAATCCCCATGAGAAGCGCGTGACAAGTCGTTCAGGTAGATTTTCTAGTTGTTCTGGTCTACGGTCACTCGTTAAAACAATCTGTTTATTATTACTGTGAAGTTTGTTGAATGTATTGAAAAATTCATCCTGAGTTTGTACTTTATTTCCACTGAGAGATTGAATATCATCAATAAGAAGGAGATCTAGACTTCGATAGGTTTTTTTAAAATTATCCATATCATTGAGTCTTAAATGATCTAAAAATTCATTAATAAAACTTTCAGCAGGAATATATTTTACACGCGCATTAGGATTTTTTTTGAGTATTTCATTCCCCAAAGCATTGAGCAAGTGAGTTTTCCCTAGACCAGGTCCTCCATATATAAACAGAGGATTATAAGTTAGTCCAGGATCTTCCGAGACGGCTAAAGCAGCAGACTTAGCCCAAATATTTCCATCACCTTGGATAAAATTATCAAAAGTATAGATGTCTCTTAATCCTGTTTCTGAATAGGGTATAGATTTTTTAATTTCTTCCTGTTGATGATTACTGTTTTCAACATTGCTTGCTATATCGGAGGTATTAGAATCTTCTTTAGTCAATACATATTGAGCTTTTATTTCAGTGTCATAGATTTGAAAACCGACAGCTACAATAATATCATTGAGTTTTGTACTCCAAACCATTTCCATTTCAGATCTTGGCAAAAATATGGTAGCTACATTTTCCTCAACCTTTATTAATTCAGCAGGTGTTGCGTAGAAATCAAACATTGATCGTGTCAATCTCTCTTTAGCTAATTCTAAAATCTGATTCCAAAATTGTTTTTCTTTCAACAACAAACTCCTCCTTTTCTAAATGGTGTAATCTTAAACACTATTTTATCACATAGGAAGCAATTTTTCCACAACTTGTGAAAAACAATCCACAATGTTTAAAAGATTTATCCACAACTTGTGGATAAAAGGTCTAGATTTTGATTTAATAGACTTTTTCTATACTAATCCAGTGGATAAGTATGTGAGTTTAGAAAAATAAAATAACAGCCTTATTTCAGGCTGTTAATAAAACGTTGGTATTCTTCTTGATTATGAAAAGAGATAGTTATTTTTCCTGCCTCTTTTTTTTGAAGGACGATTTGGACATCTAATCCCAACAATTTTTTCAAATTTTCTTCTTCTTCTTTGATAAAGTGATCTTTTTCTTTGCTTTTCTTCTTATTTTTTTCTTCTTTAAGTAGATGTTCCACCTGCCGAACTGATAAATCCTCTGTCTGAATGCGATGGAGTAAATTTTTTTGTTCTTTCACAGGTAGTTGGATTAGTAGTCTAGCATGTGCTTGAGACAATTTTCCAGTTTCTACTTCTGTTAAAATAAAATCAGGGAGCGTTAGCAATCGAACAAGATTGGTAATATAGGGACGTGATTTTCCCATTTTATCAGCAATTTCTGCATGAGTATATCCTTTATCAATTAAAGATTGATAAGCTTTTGCTTCCTCAATCGGATTTAAGTCTTCTCGTTGTAAATTTTCAATGATTGAGTGAACTATCATATCCTGATCAGATAATTTTTTAATGATTACAGGAACTTCTGATAGCCCAGCTGCTATCGATGCCCGATACCGTCTTTCTCCAGCTAGGATTTCATATCCGATAACTGGAGATTGACGAACGATAATGGGTTGAATTAAACCATTTTCTTTAATAGATTGGGCAAGTTCTTCTATTTTTTCTTTTGAAAATTCTTTACGAGGTTGATAGGGATTTTTTTGAATATCACTGATACGAATTAATTTGAATTCTTCCATATTTCTACAGTATCACATCTTTGATATTCTGTAAAGTAGGTTTACAAATCTGTAAACTATTGATTTAAATCACTTGTACTCTTATCTAGTTTGATTGTAGTTTTTTCTTCTTTACCATTACGGTAATAAGTTACAGTTATTTCATCTCCAATAGAGTGGCTATACAGAGCATTTTGCAATTCAGTAGTAGATGAAATCTTGGTATCATCTACTTTTGTGATGACATCATACTGTTGTAAATGTCCATTTGCAGGCATATTCTTTTGAACAGAACGAACAGCTACACCAGAAGTAACATTGTCAGGAAGTTTTAATTTTTGTAGATCGGCAGTGCTAAGGTTTGTTAAATTAACCATGTGGATACCGAGAGCTGGTCGAGTTACTTTTCCATCTTTTTCCAACTGTTTGATAATATTCTTAACATCATTTGCAGGAATAGCAAAACCAAGACCTTCTACGGATGTTCCACCATTAGAGGCGATTTTACTTGATGTAATACCGATAACTTGTCCCTGGATATTAATCAAAGGACCTCCAGAGTTACCAGGGTTAATAGCTGTGTCTGTTTGGATGGCATTTGTTGAAATAGCTTGACCATCTTCAGATTTCAAAGAAACGTGTCTGTTCAAGCTTGATACAATCCCTTGTGTAACTGTATTTGCGTATTCTGAACCTAAAGGACTACCGATTGCGATAGCTGTTTCCCCAACAGATAATTGACTTGAGTCACCAAACTCAGCTACTGTAGAGACCTTTTCTGAAGATATTTTTACTACTGCAATATCAGAATAGGTATCAGAACCAACAATTTCACCTGGTACTTTTGTTCCGTCAGCTAAACGAATGTCAAGTTTTTTAGCTCCATTAATAACGTGAGTATTGGTCACGAGGTAGGCATTATTATCATCTTTTTTATAGATAACCCCAGAACCTTCACTATTAACTTGTTCAGTATTCGAATCTGTATCAGTATCATCAGATCCAACAAAACTACTTTGAGAGTTTCCTGAATAAGTGATAATAGAGACAACTGCATCTTTAACTTTATCAACAGCCTGTGTAGTAGAATTTTCATTTTTCGAAGCAGTCTGAGTGACTGCTGCACTATTTTGTTCTCTACTTCCCTGCATTTGGTTGAACTGAAGAACAGTCAAACTTCCTAATAGACCACTAAAAAAACTAATAAGTATAACTAGTAAAAGTTGTCCAATCGTTTTTGAAAACTTGTTTAAGTTTTTCATAAAATCCTCCATAATTGATTTATTAGTGAAAGTATAAAATTATTAACTTAATCCTAGCTTAAAAAAGTTTAAGTTTTTAACAATCTGTGGATAACTGATTAAAACTTGTGAATTTATTACAATTTTCGGCTTTTTCATTTGTGAATAAGATGTGAATAGAATGCGATTATGATAAAATAGAAGCATGAAAATAAAAATTGTAACAGTTGGAAAACTAAAAGAAAAGTATCTCAAAGATGGAATTGCAGAATATTCTAAAAGAATATCACGATTTGCTGCCGTAGAAATGATTGAATTAGCTGATGAAAAGACACCAGATCGTGCCAGCGATTCAGAAAATGAAAAAATCTTAGATTTAGAGGGAAATCGAATTCTTTCCAAAATTGGGGATAGAGAATTTGTTGTTGTTTTAGCCATTGAAGGGAAAACCCTCTCTTCTGAAGAATTCAGTAAACAGTTAGAACAAGCATCTATTAATGGTTTTTCAACCTTAACCTTTGTTATCGGTGGAAGTTTAGGATTATCCAATGAAGTGAAAAAAAGAGCTAACCTATCAGTAAGTTTTGGCCGTTTAACTCTTCCACATCAATTAATGCGTCTAGTTCTTGTAGAACAGATATACCGAGCCTTTACCATCCAACAAGGTTCTCCCTATCATAAATAGGATTGACTATTCTCAATTATTTTGATAAGATAAACTAGTTAGGTCTCATAGCTCAGCTGGATAGAGCATTCGCCTTCTAAGCGAACGGTCGCAGGTTCGAATCCTGCTGGGATCATATACTAGATTTAACGCTGGGGAAACCCAGCGTTTTTTGTAAAAATTGACAGTTCAGGTACAAAAATGTGCAGTTGAGAATGAAATGTTTTAAAACAGACTCCGTTTTGTATAATAGGCTTGTAAGTTAATTTACAAGAAAAAAACAATAAAGGAGAATTTAATATGGAAAAAACAGTTAAATTAGAGCAGTTCAAAAAACTTACAGAAGAAGAGTTACAGGAAATTCAAGGTGGGGATTGGAGATTTTTAGGCTCAATACGTGAACTTATATTTCCAAAGAAAAAATAAATAAAAGGTAAAGAGTAATGGATTTATTTGGATTATTTATAGCTATTTTCTATTTTTTTATAATTAGCAAAAGTTATAGATGGATATGTAAAGTAACTAGAAAAGAACAATTTATTTTTCTATGTTATACACTTATTTCAGTGTTATTACTTGAGGAATTTATTAGTCTATTAAACTTAGGTGGCTTTGGTATATCTAAATTTTTATTTCCATTACTTATTTCCATTTACCAGATAGAATTAAAGAAATATCATAAGTACAAGGCTATTTTTATCGGCCTACTACTGTCTTTACTATATCAAAGCACTCATACTTTTATAGCAGTAATCATATCCTCTATAACAGGTGTTTCTTTCGTAACCAAATATGAAGATTTCTTTTTTGTAGTAGTTTTATTACTGACTTATTTTGTAGTAAAAAAAATTATTATTTATTTCCACTTGGAGCTCAATTATTTTGATAAAGATTACCTCTATTCATTTTTTAAAAAGGTCATCTTTGCTTTCTTTGCTTTACATATTCTACTATTCATTTCAGATATGGTGAATATTCATGAACATTTTAATAGTTTTAGTAGTATTCTAGCAACAATTGTCTTTATTTGTTTATTAATAATTTTCTTTGCAATGAATGCCAATAAGGTTCAAGTTGAGAGGGAAATTGCTCTAAATCAGAAAAAATTTGAACAGGAATATTTACAGAATTATACTGATGAAATTGTTTCACTTTACAATGAGATTCGAGGGTTTAGACATGACTATGCAGGAATGATGGTTAGTATGCAAACTGCAATTGACAGTAAAGATTTACAAGAAATTGACAGGATTTACAACGAAGTATTTGTTAAAGCCAACCATAAACTTAGATCAGATAAGTATACTTATTTTGATCTAAATAATCTTGAAGATTCTGCTCTTAGAAGTGTAATTGCTCAGTCTATTGCCAATGCAAGAGTTCATGATATAGAGTATACTCTGGAGGTAAAAGATATCATTTCACCACTAGCAATGGAATTATTAGATTTAGTTCGTGTCATGAGTATTTTACTTAATAATGCTGTTGAAGGTGCACTAGAAAGCTATAGAAAACAAATGGAAGTAGCTGTCATTAAATTAGACTCTGAAATATTGATTGTTATCCAAAATTCTCGCAAAAATAGATCAATCAAGCCGGAAGAAATATTTAACATTGGATATTCTACAAAAGGTATAAATAGAGGAATAGGTCTTAATAATGTTAAGGAAATACTAGAAAAATATGACGATGTTATTTTAGAAACAGAAATTGATGATGAACGATTTAAACAAATTATTAGATTTAAGAGGAATATAATATGAAAGTATTAATTTTAGAAGACATTATAGAACATCAGGTAAGATTGGAAAAAACTTTGAATGAGATTTCCAAAGAAATGAATATTCCTATATCATATAAAACAACAGGAAAAGTTAGAGAATTTATGGAATATGTTGAAAACGAAGAAGTGAATCAGCTGTATTTTTTAGATATCGATATTAATGGAATTGAGAAAAAAGGATTTGAAGTAGCCCAGTTTATTCGTCATCGTAACCCTTATGCGATTATCGTTTTTATAACGAGTCGCTCTGAATTTGCAACACTAACTTACAAATACAAAGTATCTGCTTTAGATTTTATTGATAAGGACATCAATGATCGTTTATTTAAAGAACGAGTTGCGGAGTGTATTGTGTATACTAAAAGTACACTATTAGAGAATCAATCCGTAGTTGATTATTTTGAATATAGTTTTAAAGGAAATGACATTTGTCTTCCTTACCATGATATTTTATATATCGAAACAACCGGGACTTCCCATAAATTAAGGATTATTGGTAAGAATTTTTCAAAAGAGTTTTATGGAACAATAACAGATATTCAAGAAAAAGATAAGGAATCTCAACGTTTCTATTTAGCTCATAAATCATTTTTAGTGAATGTTGGAAATATTAAAGATATAGATCGTAAGACTATGGAAGTTGTTTTTTACGAAGAACATCGTTGTCCTATTTCACGTTTAAAAACGAAAAAACTCAAACAGATTTTAACTGAAAAGACTAAAAAATAATTGACAATTTTTCATTTATTGATATAATGGTTATATCTGTTAAAGATAAATGGTCCGTTGGTCAAGGGGTTAAGACACCGCCTTTTCACGGCGGTAACACGGGTTCGAATCCCGTACGGACTATATTATCCGCCATAGCTCAGTTGGTAGTAGCGCATGACTGTTAATCATGATGTCGTAGGTTCGAGTCCTACTGGCGGAGTTAAACAAAAAGAACACCATTGGTGTTCTTTTTTTGTCTCTAATTTGCATCTCCCAACATTTTCATAAGAAAGTTTGTCATTTCTTGTGGACTTTCTTTTTTTCCATGAGCAATCCAGGTTTGGCATACACCAAATAGTGCATTTGTTAGATAAATGCTACTATACTCTAACTCAGTATTGTTTAAATTTAATTGCATAAAGCGTTTTTGGAGGTCAGTGCTAAGCATAATGTGAAGTTTATTTCTCAGGAAGTTTTGTATCTCTTTTGTACCATTTTCAGATAGAAGAGCAGCTAGTAAAGGTTCAGACTCTAAGTATTCAAACACTTCTAGAATAGCATCTCTTTTATGATTTGCGTGTTTTTGGAAAATATACTCAAAGGTATGAAAAAGCTTACTTTGGTAATGTTCAATCATATCATACTTATCTTTGTAATGAGTATAAAAACTAGAACGACTAATTCCGGCTTTTTCTGCCAGTTTAACAGTAGAAATTTGATCAAATGGTTGTTCCGTTAATAATTGAACCATGGCGTTCTCAATAGTACGTTTGGTTTTTAAGCGTTTGTTGCTCTCTTTCATAGTTCCTCCTTGTGAACAAAAATAGACGTAGTGTCTAAATATGATATTTTTGACTTGTAAATAAGATTTTTTAATGTATAATCTATTATATCAAAATTTTAGACATTATGTGTAAAAAAGGAGACAATATGTTTAAAGAATGGAAAGCAATTTTTAAAAAACCAACCTTTATCATTGTAATGATAGGGATTTCTCTTATTCCTGCCTTATACAACATTATATTTTTATCATCTATGTGGGATCCATATGGACAATTATCTGAGTTGCCTGTAGCGGTCGTTAATAATGATAAAGAAGCGTCTTACAATGGAAATACAATGAGCATTGGAAAGGACATGGTGTCCAATTTAGAGCAAAATAAATCATTAGATTTTCATTTTGTCAATGAAGAAGAAGGTAAGAAGGGTCTAGAAGACGGTGACTACTTTATGGTAGTCACTTTGCCAAGCGACTTATCTGAAAAGGCTGCTTCTATTCTGTCAGATCACCCAGAACAAATGACCATTAACTATCAAACTTCTAGCGGGCATAGCTTCATTGCAAGTAAGATGAGTGATTCTGCCATGACACAGTTAAAACAGAATGTTTCTGCTAATGTAACCGAATCCTATACGAAAGCTTTATTTCAAAAGATGGGTGATTTAAAATCCGGTTTAACGAAGGCAGCCGATGGAAGTGAACAATTGGCAAATGGGGCTAGTAAGTTAGCTGTAGGAAGTCAGACATTGTCTTCCAATCTTGATACTTTAGCTAGTTCAAGTTTAACCTTTTCTGATGGAACGAATCAATTTACAAAAGGGTTGACAACATATGTCACAGGTGTAAAGCAACTGAATAGTGGCTTAGGAACATTTAATGATGGTTTACAGAGCTATACAAGTGCGGTTTCACAGGTTGACACTGGACTTAATCAATTATCTTCCAAGACTCCAGAATTAGTAACAGGTGTCAATCAGCTCAATACTGGAATGAAGACATATGCTGGAGGAGTTTCGCAACTGAATACAGGTCTCAATCAATTTTCGGTTGGTGTTAATGCCTATACAAGCGGTGTTGACAAACTATCTGTTGGTACAAACCAGCTATCAAGTCAATCAGATACATTGAGAGACGGTATTACCGAATTAAATAAAGGTATTAAAGAAATTTCGACTCAATTGAATACTTCATCTCAACAAAAAGAGGAAATCACTCAATTAGCAACTAGTTTAGATGAATTGAATAAAGCACTTCAAGCAGTAACAATCTCAGATAATACGGAACTTAAAAGCACAATATCTAATGATTTAGCGAATATATCTACTCTTGCCCAAACTATTGTGACTAATAGTCAAACAGAGCAAGAGAAAACTCTTACCAATCTTCAAGCAACAGCAACTTATCAATCTCTTACTGATACTCAGAAAAAAGAACTGACTGAAGCTGTTTCAAATAATTCTAATTCTACGATAGAATCAGCAAAAGCAATTTTGACAACGGTAGGAGATTTAAAAGAAAATTTGGGAAGTGTAAACCAACCAGTCTCTAATCTTTCTACTTTACAGACTAAAGCAAATCAAATATTACCTGTTGCGTCTAGTTCCTTGACATCTATGTCAAGTGGATTTACACAGTTGCAAAATGCTGTAGACAATCAGTTAGTTCCTGGAAGTCAATCAATTGAAAATGGAGTTAATGCGTATACTAAAGGATTGGATACTATTTCTTTAGGTGTAAATCAACTAAGTGAAAAGAATACAACTTTAACAACAAGTTTGGATCAATTGGTTTCTGGATCAAGTAAGTTGACAGAAAACTCTTCAACCTTGACAGCTGGTTTGAAATCGTTAGCTGGGAAAACTCCAGAATTAGTAACAGGTATCGAAAAACTCTCATCTGGTTCTAGCCAATTAAATAGTAAGAGTTCAGAATTAATTGCAGGACTTGATAAAATACAGCTAGGTTCTAGTCAATTAACAGAAAAATCAAGTCAATTGCTTTCAGCTAGCTCTCAGTTAGGAAGTGGAGCAGTGAAAATTGCTGATGGTACTGGAAAATTAGCAGATGGTGGAACAACTTTAACTGCTGGTATTGAAAGTTTACAAGTAGGAGCTACTGGACTAGAACATGGATTGAACAGCGCTAGCAATCAATTAAAATCAGCATCAACAGAGTCTAATAATGCAGAAGTATTATCTGAGCCTTTGAGTCTTTCAAAAACAGATAATGATCAAGTTCCTGTAAATGGAATTGCCATGGCTCCTTATATGATATCAGTCGCCCTCTTTGTTGCTGCGCTATCAACAAATATGATTTTTGCTAAGTTACCTTCAGGTCGTCATCCTGAAACTCGTTGGGCTTGGGTTAAATCTCGTTTCGAAATAAATGGAGTTATAGCTGTTTTAGCAGCTGTCTTAGTCTATGGAGGAGTTCATCTTATTGGTCTAACAGCAAATCATGAAATGAGAACCTTGCTCTTAATCATCATCGCAAGTTTGACCTTTATGTCTATGGTAACCGCGTTAACGACATGGAATAGTCGCTTAGGTGCTTTCTTCTCTCTTATTTTACTATTATTACAATTAGCATCAAGTGCAGGAACTTATCCGCTTGCTTTGACTAATGATTTCTTTAAGGCTGTCAATCCTTGGTTACCAATGAGTTATTCAGTTTCAGGATTGAGACAAACAATTTCTATGACAGGGAATGTTCATTATCAGGTAATTTTCCTTCTCGTAACTTTAGTTCTATTCATAGGAATAGGTATGCTTGCTTATCAACCTAAAAAACTGGAAGAAGATTAAAAAAATCGACCAATTTGGTCGATTTTTTATGTGCATGAATCTTGTCAAGAATTTATAAATCTAATAATAGAATGTTTCACGTGAAACAATGAATAGGTTGAATAGAATCAGATTGACAGAACTATCAACTAAAAATTTTTAAGTTCTACCTAATCTTTCCAAAGTTCTTTGACTTTTGCTTGAACTTCAGCATTTTCTAAGAATTCATCATAGGTTTCATCAATACGATCGATGACGCCGTTTTTAGATAAGACAATAATGTGGTTAGCCAAAGTTTGAATAAACTCATGGTCGTGACTGGCAAAGATGATGGACTCTTTAAAGTTTTTCAATCCATCGTTCAAGCTTGAGATAGATTCCAAGTCTAAGTGATTTGTAGGATCGTCAAGTACAAGAACGTTTGATTTTAAAAGCATGAGTTTTGAGAGCATCACGCGCACCTTTTCTCCCCCTGACAAGACGTTTACAGGTTTGTTAACTTCGTCTCCAGAGAAGAGCATACGACCTAGGAAACCACGCAAGAAAGTGTTGTCATCTTCTTCTTTACTTGCGAATTGACGGAGCCAGTCAAGAATAGATTCACTGCCAGCAAAATCAGCTGAATTGTCTTTTGGTAAGTAAGAGCGACTAGTTGTAACTCCCCACTTGACAGTCCCTTCATAGTCAATTTCACCCATAATAGCACGAATCAAGGCAGTTGTTTGGATGTCGTTTTGTCCGATAAGGGCTGTCTTGTCACCCGGACGCAAGATGAAGCTGATGTTGTCAAGAATAGTTTCACCGTCAATCTTTACAGATAGATTTTCTACTGTCAAGAGGTCGTTCCCAATTTCACGTTCAGCTTTAAAGCTGATAAATGGATATTTACGACTAGAAGGAACAATTTCCTCTAGCTCAATCTTGTCAAGCATTTTTTTACGTGAAGTTGCTTGTCTTGATTTAGAAGCATTAGCAGAGAAACGAGCAACGAATTCTTGAAGTTGTTTGATTTTTTCTTCTGCTTTAGCATTACGGTCTGCTAGCAATTTAGCAGCAAGCTCAGAAGATTCCTTCCAGAAGTCGTAGTTTCCGACATAGAGTTTGATTTTTCCAAAGTCCAGGTCAGCCATGTGAGTACATACTTTATTCAAGAAGTGACGGTCGTGGGATACGACAATGACAGTATTATCAAAGTCGATTAGGAAATCCTCTAGCCAAGTGATGGATTGAATATCCAGACCATTAGTTGGCTCGTCCAAAAGAAGGACATCTGGTTTACCGAAGAGGGCTTTAGCAAGGAGAACCTTTACTTTGTCGCCATTTGCTAGTTCACTCATATTTTGGTAATGAAGTTCTTCTGGAATATTCAAATTTTGTAAGAGTTGTGAAGCTTCACTCTCAGCTTCCCAACCACCTAGTTCAGCGAATTCTCCTTCAAGTTCAGCTGCGCGAACACCATCTTCTTCTGAAAAATCTTCTTTCATATAAATGGCGTCTTTTTCTTTCATGATGTTGTATAGTTTTTCATTACCCATGATAACAACATCAATAACACGCTCATCTTCGTAGTCAAAGTGATTTTGACGAAGTACTGAAAGACGTTCGTCTGGTCCAAGAGAGATATGCCCAGTTGTCGGTTCAATATCTCCAGCTAAGATTTTTAAAAAGGTTGATTTTCCAGCACCGTTGGCACCAATCAAACCATAGGTATTTCCTTCTGTAAATTTGATGTTTACATCATCAAAAAGTTTACGATCACTAAAACGTAGTGAAACATCAGATACTGTTAGCAAAGTTTTTCTCCTATTATATGTAATACTCTAATTCTACTAGAAAATCACCAATTATTCAAATTTTTATTTGTCAATTTTTTGTAAACAAAGTTGACAACCCCTTTACGATTGAAAGGGGTAACATCTCTATTGTTTCAATAAAAAAATTATCTGTCTTTTTATTAAAAAAATGCTATAATTGAAAGGACCATATCAAAGGAGAATAAGATGAGTAAACCCATTATTTTAACAGGAGATCGTCCAACGGGGAAATTACATATTGGGCACTACGTTGGTAGTTTGAAAAATCGTGTCTTACTACAAGAAGAAAATAAATATGACATGTTTGTTTTTTTAGCTGACCAGCAAGCACTAACAGACCATGCAAAAGATCCACAAACTATTGTAGAGTCTATTGGGAATGTTGCTTTGGACTATCTTGCAGTGGGATTAGATCCTAATAAAGCAACGATTTTCATTCAAAGTCAGATTCCAGAATTGGCAGAGCTCTCTATGTATTATATGAACCTAGTTTCATTAGCTCGCTTGGAACGAAATCCAACCGTAAAGACTGAAATTGCTCAAAAAGGCTTTGGTGAAAGTATTCCAACTGGATTTTTAGTTTATCCAGTTGCGCAAGCAGCAGATATTACAGCATTTAAGGCTAACTTGGTTCCAGTAGGGAATGATCAAAAGCCGATGATTGAACAAACACGTGAAATTGTGCGTTCTTTCAACCATGCCTATAACTGTGATGTTTTAGTAGAACCAGAAGGAATTTACCCTGAGCACGAAGGTGCGGGACGTTTACCAGGTCTTGATGGTAATGCCAAAATGTCGAAATCACTTAATAATGGAATTTACCTAGCTGATGATGCAGATACTTTGCGTAAAAAAGTAATGAGTATGTATACAGATCCAGACCATATTCGTGTTGAGGATCCAGGTAAGATTGAAGGAAATATGGTTTTCCATTACTTGGACGTATTCGGTCGACCTGAGGATGCTCAAGAAATTGCTGAAATGAAGGAACATTATCAACGTGGAGGCCTTGGTGATGTTAAGACCAAACGTTACCTACTTGAAATCCTAGAACGTGAACTTGGTCCAATCCGTGAACGTCGCCTAGAATATGCTAAAGATATGGGTGAGGTTTATAATATGCTCCAAAAAGGTAGTGAAAAAGCTCGAGAAGTTGCTGGGCAAACACTATCAGAAGTAAAAGCTGCAATGGGTCTAAATTACTTTCACTAATGGATAAAATATGAACTATAAAACTATTTCTTCTTTAAAATAAGAGGGATAGTTTTTTATTTATTCTCTTATAAATTTAATTGACAAATTTTCATAGAATGGTATGATAGATACAATACAAAAAGCGTTTAGCTCAATAAAGAAAGAAAAGAGGAAACTTCAATGTCTAATTGGGACACTAAATTTTTGAAAAAAGGTTTTACCTTTGATGATGTATTGCTAATTCCAGCAGAGAGTCATGTGTTGCCTAATGATACGGATTTAACAACAAAATTGGCAGATAATTTGACTTTAAATATCCCAATTATTACAGCTGCAATGGACACTGTAACAGAAAGCCAAATGGCCATTGCAATCGCGCGTGCAGGTGGACTTGGAGTTATCCATAAAAATATGTCTATTGAGCAACAAGCTGACGAAGTTCGAAAGGTAAAACGTTCTGAAAATGGTGTTATCATTGATCCATTCTTCTTGACTCCTGAACATACAATCGCTGAAGCAGATGAACTCATGGGCCGTTACCGTATCAGTGGTATCCCAGTGGTTGAAACTCTAGAAAACCGTAAGTTAGTTGGTATTTTGACCAACCGAGATTTGCGTTTCATTTCTGATTACAACCAACCAATTTCAAAACACATGACTAGTGAAAACCTAGTTACTGCTCCGGTTGGTACAGATTTAAAAACTGCTGAGAGTATTCTTCAAGAACACCGTATTGAAAAACTACCTCTAGTTGACGAAGAGGGTCGTCTTTCTGGTTTAATCACCATTAAAGATATTGAAAAAGTGATTGAGTTCCCAAATGCGGCAAAAGATGAATTCGGTCGTCTTCTAGTTGCTGGTGCAGTAGGTGTTACTTCTGATACATTTGAACGTGCAGAAGCCCTCTTTGAAGCAGGAGCTGATGCTATTGTTATCGATACTGCCCATGGTCACTCAGCGGGTGTACTTCGTAAAATCGCTGAAATTCGTGCTCATTTCCCAGACCGTACACTGATTGCTGGGAACATCGCTACTGCTGAAGGTGCGCGTGCTCTTTATGATGCAGGTGTTGACGTTGTTAAAGTCGGTATTGGTCCAGGGTCAATCTGTACAACTCGTGTTATTGCTGGTGTAGGAGTTCCCCAGGTAACAGCAATTTACGATGCAGCAGCAGTTGCTCGTGAATATGGTAAAACAATTATCGCTGATGGTGGAATCAAATATTCAGGAGATATTGTAAAAGCCCTTGCTGCTGGAGGAAACGCAGTGATGCTCGGATCAATGTTTGCAGGAACAGATGAAGCTCCAGGTGAAACTGAGATCTTCCAAGGGCGTAAGTTCAAGACATACCGCGGTATGGGTTCAATCGCTGCTATGAAGAAGGGTTCAAGCGACCGTTACTTCCAAGGTTCTGTCAATGAAGCAAACAAACTCGTTCCAGAAGGAATCGAAGGTCGTGTTGCTTATAAAGGTGCAGCAGCTGATATTGTTTTCCAAATGATTGGTGGTATTCGATCTGGTATGGGTTACTGTGGTGCTGCTAACTTAAAAGAATTACATGACAATGCTCAGTTTATCGAAATGTCAGGTGCTGGTCTAAAAGAAAGCCATCCACACGATGTGCAAATCACTAATGAAGCACCTAACTATTCAATGTAATAAAAAAATCTCCTGTTAAACGGGAGATTTTTTTATTTTACATAGATGTAAATTTTAATTTACAGTTAATTGACCATTATCTACTGTAAAGACGCTCAAGTTATCAGGCAAGTTTTGAAGATGGTCTAAACTAGTAGTTGTAATAAACGTTTGAATGTTATGAGAAATAGTTTCCAATAATTTAAGTTGACGAGTATTGTCAAGTTCACTCATGACATCGTCAAGCAAAAGAATGGGAGATTCTTTGGTAATGCTCTCCATCAATTCGATTTCAGCAAGTTTTATAGAAAGTACCAAGCTACGATGTTGCCCTTGACTTCCGAAACTTGCTTCCATTCCATTAATCATGAAAATCATATCATCCCGATGAGGACCAACTCCAGTATTCTTTTTAAATAAATCTCTGGACCTACTTTTTTGAAGAGCTGCATAGAAAGATTCAGCCAAATGTTCCTTGTCAACAAAATTTACAGAAGGTTGATAGATGATTGACAGTTCTTCTAACTGATCTGAGATGTCAAAATGTTTTTTCTTGCCAAAGAGTTCCATTTTCTGGATAAAGTTAGTTCGATGAATCATTACACGGCATCCATATTCTACCAGTTGGTCATCAAGAACAGATAGGAAAGTCTCGTCTATGTTTTGTGTAGATTTGAGATAGGTATTTCTCTGTTTAAGGATGTGGTTATAACTTGACAGGTCTGACAAGTAAATCGGTTTGATTTGTCCTAATTCTATGTCAATGAACTTACGACGAATGGCCGGAGCACCTTTGACAAGTTGTAAATCTTCTGGAGCAAATAAGACAACATTCATATGACCAATATAGTCTGATAGGCGAGCTTGCTTTAAGTGATTTACTTTAGTAATTCGCCCTTTTTGTGTTAGGTCAATTTCGAGTGGAATGCTTGCTGTTTTCTTTTGCAAGATTCCAGAAACTTGCAGTTGTTCTTCTTCAAATTGAATTAAATTTTTATCGGTCTTTGTACGATGACTTCTCGTTAAGGCTAAAAAATAAATACTTTCAAGAAGATTGGTTTTTCCTTGAGCGTTTCGGCCAACAAATACATTTAATTTTGGATTAAAATTAACTTCAACATCTCGATAGTTACGAAATTGTTTAATGGATAGATTTTTCAGCCACATATTTATCTACCTGGGAAACGTGGTGCAGGTTTTGCTTTTGTTGACTGGTTCTTTTTCGCTGGCTTTTTTTGTACCTTTTTATTCATTTCCTTGACAAGTTTAGCTACACGTTCTTTCTCAAGTTTTTCTAGACGAAACTCCTCTAGTTCTTCTGATGTTGGTTGAACTAGAACAATTTGAGTTTTTAAATCAGGGATTTCAATAGTGTCCCCAATCCTAATTTTTTTGCCTCGACGATTTTCTAATTCTCCATTAAGATATACAAGATGGTCCGCTAAAAAAGATTTAATAGCACCTCCACTTTGGATGATTCCAAGATCTTTCAAAAGAGCTTGGAGAGTAATAAATTCTTCAAATAATTTGTATTCCATAGTTCACCTCAATCTTTGGTATTATACCATATTTTGCTTAAAATAGTGGAGAAGAAACCCGTTGAATGAAAACGATTTTAATTTCAAAAGAGTCAAAGAGAACAGGAAAAATTTTCGTTTTCATGGTATAATAGAACTCTATGTAAAAGGAGGTAAAATATGGAGTTATTCCCTGGAATTGCAGTGCATTTTATCCAATCTAAAAAGTTTAAGACAAATAAAATAACCATGCGTTTCACAGCTCCATTATCTCTGGATTTAATCTCTGGTCGCATGTTAAGTGCCAGTATGCTTGAAACTGCTAATAAAGTCTATCCAACTGCTCAGGTTCTTAGAAAACATCTGGCATCATTGTATGGAGCAGATTTGTCAACTCATGCTTATAGAAGGGGACAAAGTCACTTAGTAGACGTGAGTTTAACTTATGTTCGAGATGAATTTTTAAGTAAGAAAAACGTATTAACTGCTCAGATTTTAGAATTATTGTATCAAGTCATATTTAATCCATTGTCAAATGAAGATGAATTTGAGAACAATGCCTTTGAAATTGAAAAAAAACAATTGTTGGCGAGATTAGAATCAGAATTAGAGGATCCTTTCTTCTTTGCCCATAAAGAATTGGATCAGTTGTTTTTCCAAGAGGAATCAATGCAGTTAGTTCCTAGAGATTTAATTGCCAGAATTTCCGAAGAGACTTCTAAATCTTGCTATTCAAGTTTTCAAAAAATGCTGAAAGAAGATAGGATTGATTTATTCTTTTTAGGTGATTTTAATGAAATTGAAGTCTTAGAAAACTTGAAGAAATTTAACTTGACAGGTCGTAAAAAAACTGTAAACATTCAATATCAGCAAGGTTATTCAAATGTTCTTAGAGAAGGAGTTGCTAGAAAAAACCTAGGTCAGTCTATTCTAGAAATGGGTTATCATAGCACAATTGGTTATGGAGAAGACCAAAAGATGGCCTTGCTTCTCGTGAATGGTTTACTTGGAGCTTTCCCGCACTCTAAATTATTTACCCAAGTTAGAGAAAAGGAAGGGTTGGCCTACACTGTTTCTAGTCACTTAGATCTCTTTAGTGGATTTTTAAGATTGTTTGCTGGGATAAATCGTCAAAACCGAAACAAGGTAAGAAAATTGATGAATGGTCAATTGTTAGCTATCAAAAATGGTAGATTTACAGATGCTGAAGTTAATCAAACTAAGGAAATGATTCGTAGGACGATGTTGTTGAGTCAGGATAATCAAGATTCGATTATAGACAGAGAATACTTAAGCCTCTTTTTTGGTAAATCGGCTTTAGAACTGGATACTTTGATAGAGAGACTAGAGCAAGTTGACAAGGATGAAATCTGTAGGGCGGCATCTAGTTTGAAATTGCAGGCTATCTATTTTATGGAAGGAGCAGAATGACTAGAGTTACTTTTCAAGAGAAATATTATCCTGCTGTAAAGGAAACTCTTTATCAAGCAAAATTAGAAAACGGATTGACAGTTTCTTTACTTCCTAAAAATGATTTTAACGAAGTTTATGGTGTAGTAACTGTCTATGTTGGTTCAGTTGACACTGAGTTTACAGATAGAGATAGTAAAAAGAAAACATATCCTAAGGGGATTGCTCATTTTTTAGAACACAAACTTTTTGAAAGAGAAAATGCTGAAGACATTATGACTGCTTTTACTGAACTAGGAGCAGAAAGCAATGCCTTTACAAGCTTTACAAACACAAGCTATCTTTTTTCAACTTCTGACTATGTTACTGAGTGTTTAGACTTACTTGACGAACTTGTTACTAGCTTTAACATTACTGAAGAATCCGTTGAACGAGAAAAGGATATCATTCAACAAGAACGCGAAATGTATCAGGATGATCCTGATTCTTGCTTGTTCTTTAAAACACTTGCAAATCTATATCCGAAAACTCCACTTGCTTCAGATATTGTTGGGACTGAAGATTCGATAGAAGATATTAGTTTAGAGGATCTACGAGATAATTTTGATGAATTTTACACTCCTGTCAATAGCCATATTTTCCTCGTTGGAAATTTTGATTTAGAGTTGATACAGAATTATTTCTCGCAAAAGGGTGTTGGAGTTCGTATAGTTCAAAATCCAAAAGAAGCAATCGCTTTACACCCTGTAAAGAAGGTTGAGATCATTCGTATGGATGTTGCATCACCTAAATTAGCAATTGGTGTTCGAACGAATTCTGATATGAGTCACCAGGATTGTTATCGATATAGCGTCTTACTAAGAGCTTTATTTACGATGATGTTTGGTTGGACTTCTAAAAGATTTCAGAGTTTGTATGAAACTGGGAAATTAGATTCTTCATTATCTTTAGAAGTTGAGATCAATCAACGTTTTAACTTTTTGATGCTGACAATGGATACAAAGGAACCTGTTGCTATTTCGCATCAATTCCGAAAGGCAATTCAGAACTTTGCTACCGATTCGGATGTATCAGAGGAACATCTTGATTTAATCAAAAGTGAAATTTATGGAGAATTTATCCATAATATGAACTCTTTAGAATTTATTGCGACCCAATATCAGTCACATTCTGACGAAACAACCCTGTTTGATTTGCCAAAGATTATACAGGAAATGACCTTGGATGATGTTCTTGAGGTAGGACATCATTTTATCGACAATAGTGAAATAGTTGAATTTACAATTTTTCCACTATAGCCATTGAAATATAAAATAGACTAGAAAGAAGGCATGGTAAGTATGAGAAAAAAAACAATTGGTGAAGTGTTACGTTTAGCAAGAATCAATCAAGGTTTGAGTTTAGAGGAATTGCAGCGCAAGACAGACATTCAACTGAATCTGCTTGAGGCTTTAGAATCAGATGATTTCGACCAATTGCCAAGCCCTTTTTATACACGTTCTTTTTTGAGGAAGTATGCTTGGGCAGTTGAGTTGGATGAAAACCTTGTTTTAGACGCATATGATTCAGGGAGTATGATTACCTATGAGGAAGTTGATGTTGATGAGATAGAACTATCAGGTCGTAGACGTTCCAATCGTAAGAAACGTTCTTTGCTTCCGCTGTTTTACTTCATTCTCTTCTCCTTGTCTATTATAATTTTTGTTTCTTATTATGTTTGGAATTACATTCAAACACAACCGACAGAAACAACTTCAGCTAACTATAATGTTGTAACTACTACAAATGCAACAACTAGTGAAACAACAACTAGCAATCAAACCACTAGCCCATCAAGTTCGAGTGACGCATCAACTGTGACTGTTTCAGGCCAGGGAGATGTTATATCGGTAGAATATAAAACTGCTAAAGATACTGCCGAACTTCAACTATCTGTGACGGATGCAACAAGCTGGATTAGTGTTTCAGATACTGACTTGGCTGGAGGGACTACTCTTGAGCCAAATAATAAAACAGCCAAAACAACAGTTTCTAAAGGATCTCCAGTAACTATCACATTAGGCGTTGTCAAAGGCGTGAAAATCAAGATCGATAATCAGGAAATTGATACTTCGAAATTAACTGGTCAAACTGGCTGGATTACACTGAAATTAGGTTCAAATTAAGGAAGGATAACATGAAAAAAGAGAATATTCCTAACATACTGACGCTTGGTAGAATTTTATTTATTCCGATTTTTGTTCTCCTTCTATCATTTGGACAATCTCCTGTGTTACATAAAATAGCAGCAATTATTTTTGCCATTGCCAGTATCACTGACTATCTAGATGGCTATTTAGCTAGAAAATGGCAAGTAGTTAGCAATTTTGGGAAATTCGCGGATCCGATGGCTGATAAGTTGTTGGTTATGTCAGCCTTTATCATGCTAGTAGGTTTAAATATGGCTCCTGCTTGGGTGGTAGCTGTTATCATTTGTCGTGAACTTGCAGTTACTGGGTTGCGCTTGCTTTTAGTTGAAACCGGAGGGACTGTTTTAGCTGCAGCAATGCCAGGAAAAATCAAAACATTTAGCCAGATGTTTGCGATTATCTTCTTGTTATTCCATTGGAATTTACTTGGTCAGATAACTCTTTATATCGCTTTGTTCTTTACAGTTTATTCGGGTTATGATTACTTCAAGGGAAGCGCGTATTTGTTTAAAGGAACCTTTCGCTAGATATGGAATCGATTATTGAAATTAAGAATCTGTCATTTCGATACCAGGCAGATCAAGAACACTATGATGTTCATAACATTTCGTTTCACGTGAAACGTGGAGAATGGTTGTCTATTGTTGGTCATAATGGTAGTGGAAAATCAACAACTGTTCGCTTGATTGACGGTTTGCTAGAATCGGAATCTGGAGAAATTTGGATAGACGGTGATTGCCTAACTCCGGAAAACGTCTGGGGAAAAAGACGTAAGATTGGTATGGTATTTCAAAATCCTGATAACCAATTCGTGGGGGCAACCGTAGAAGATGATGTTGCTTTTGGACTAGAAAATCAAGGGATTCCACTTGAAGAGATGAAGAAACGAGTTTCTGAAGCTCTGTCATTAGTTGGGATGGCTGAATTTACTAAAAAAGAACCAGTTCGCTTGTCAGGTGGCCAAAAACAGAGAGTGGCTATCGCAGGAGTTGTTGCTCTGCGACCAGACATTTTAATTTTGGATGAAGCTACAAGCATGTTGGATCCAGAGGGGCGTCTAGAGTTGATTAAGATTGTCCAAAAGATTCGTCAAGACCACCATATGACAGTCATATCCATTACACATGACTTAGATGAGGTGGCCATGAGTGACCGTATTTTGGTAATGAAAAAAGGAAAAATCGAATCAACTAGTACTCCTAGAGAACTATTTTCTAGGTCAGATTTAGATCAAATTGGTTTAGATCAACCCTTTGTCAACCAATTAAAAGAATCGCTACGTACTAGTGGCTTGAAATTACCAGAGCACTACCTGACCGAAGAGGAGCTCGAGGAGGCTTTATGGGAATTATTCTAGACAATGTGAGTTATACGTATCAGGAAGGAACCCCCTTTGCCTCAGCTGCCTTGTCCGATGTTAATTTGTCAATAGAGGATGGGTCTTATACAGCAATTATTGGGCATACAGGAAGCGGGAAATCTACAATTCTACAACTTCTGAATGGTTTGTTGGTTCCCACAAAGGGGAGTGTTCGTGTCTTTGATACATTAATTACATCAACATCCGTCAATAAGCAAATTCGTCAAATTCGCAAACAAGTGGGCTTAGTCTTTCAGTTTGCAGAAAATCAAATCTTTGAGGAGACTGTCTTAAAAGATGTGGCTTTTGGACCTCAAAATTTTGGAGTTTCTGTAGAAGAGGCAGAAACTATTGCGCGTGAAAAACTAGCTTTAGTAGGAATTGATGAGTCACTCTTTGGACGTAGTCCCTTTGAGCTTTCAGGCGGACAAATGAGAAGGGTTGCGATTGCTGGTATTTTGGCGATGGAGCCTAGCATTTTGGTCTTAGATGAGCCAACAGCTGGTTTGGATCCAATTGGTCGAAAAGAGTTAATGGCCTTGTTTAAAAAACTTCATCAGGATGGTATCACGATTGTTTTAGTGACCCATCTGATGGATGACGTGGCCGAATTTGCTGACCAAGTTTATGTGATGGAAAAAGGAAAGTTGGTCAAGAGTGGGAAGCCAAGTCTTGTTTTTCAAAATGTCGAATTTATGGAAAAAATCCAATTAGGTGTTCCAAAAATCACAAGATTTGCTCAAAGGCTAGCTGAACGAGGGGTTTCTTTTAAACAATTGCCGATAACGATAGAGGAGTTTAAGGAGTTCATCAATGGATAACATGATTTTAGGTCGTTACATACCAGGAAATTCGATTGTTCATCGTTTGGATCCTCGTAGTAAGTTAGTGGCAATGATTTTATTGATTATGATCGTTTTTTGGGCCAATAATCCAATAACTAATGTGATCCTTTTCGTTGTAACAGGTATATTTGTAGCCTTATCTGAGGTCCCCTTATCCTTTTTCATAAAAGGTTTGCGGTCTATGTTCTTTCTGATTGCTTTTACAACCCTTTTTCAACTTTTCTTTATCTCTGGTGGAGATGTCTTGTTCGAGATGGGGTTTATTAAAATAACGAGTCATGGCATTGAGCAGGCGGGAATCATTTTTTGCCGCTTTGTGTTGATTATCTTTTTCTCAACCTTACTTACCTTGACGACCATGCCATTAAGCTTGGCTACAGCAGTTGAGTCCTTGCTTGGACCCTTGAAAAGATTTAAGGTTCCTGTTCATGAAATCGGACTCATGTTGTCTATGAGTTTACGTTTTGTACCAACCTTAATGGATGATACGATTCGAATTATGAACGCTCAAAAGGCGCGTGGTGTTGATTTTGGAGAAGGAAATATAATCCAAAAAGTTAAGGCTATGATTCCTATTTTGATTCCTTTATTCGCTACGAGTTTAAAACGAGCGGATTCTCTTGCTACAGCCATGGAGGCTAGAGGATATCAAGGTGGTAACGGACGCAGTCAGTACCGGCAGTTGAATTGGATGAATAAAGATAGTGTGGCCTTACTCCTGGTATGTGTGTTGGGTTTGATTCTATTTTTGTTGAAATCCTAAAGTGAAGTATAGAATGAGATAGGGTAGAGGTATGAACCGTTTTAAAAAATCAAAATATATCATTGTTCTATTTGTCATTGTGTTAGTAGTTTCTGCTCTTTTAGTAATGACGAAATCAAGTACAGTTGTGACAAAAGCTGGAGATGGCATTTCTCTGATAGATAGAATTGTGCAAAAACCATTTCAATGGTTAGAATCTACAAAGTCAGATTTAGGAAATTTGACGAGAGCTTATAATGAGAATGAAGCTCTTAAAAAAGAATTCTATCAAATGGAAAAGGAAAAGAATGAAGCAGATCGCTTAAAAGAAGAAAATGAACAACTGCGCCAATTGCTAGATATGAAGTCAAAATTGAATGCGACTAAGCTAATTGCTGCGGATGTTATCATGAGAACTCCGGCGACTTGGAAACAAGAATTAACAGTTAATGTTGGTTCGCAACAAGGTGTAACAACTAGTATGCTTGTTGTTTCTGGTGGAGGATTGGTTGGAAGCGTTGAAAACGTAGAAGACAACTCAACTGTGGTCAATTTATTAACGAATGCTGAAAATACAGAGAAGATTTCTGTTAAAATCCAGCATGGGTCTAATAGTATTTATGGTATTATCGTTGGCTATGACAAGGAAAAGGAACTGTTGAAAATTAGTCAGCTAAATAATAGTGGAGATATTAGTCAAGGTGATAAAGTGGTAACTGGAGGTTTGGGGAACTTCAATACTACAGACATTCCTGTAGGAGAAGTCGTATCTGTGACCCCTACTAATGATTATCTGACAAGAGAAGTTATGGTCAAAATGCATGCTGATTCAATGAATCTTAAAGTCGTAGAGTTAGTGGGGAATCCATCATGAGACTTTTTAAGCAAATAGGGATGTTTTTGCTCTTGCCCGTAATCATTTTAATAGATAGCCACTTAGGACAATTTGTAAATAGCTTTTTCCCACATTTTCAAATTGTAAGCCACTTCATCTTCATCTTCTTATTATTCGAGACAATCGAAGTATCAGAATATCTGTTTTTGGCCTATTGCTTGGTTCTAGGACTTATATACGACATCTATTTCTTCCATCTGATAGGGATAGCCAGTCTTCTTTTTGTGATTATTGGAGCAATCGTATATAAAAGCAACTCTGTTATTTTGTTAAATAGATGGACAAGATTATTAGCTATTTTAATGATGGTTTTTACATTTGAATTTGGTAGCTTTATCCTAGCACACGTGGTAGGATTGACTGCAGAAAATCTACCTGTTTTTATAGTTTATAGTCTGGGCCCTACTATGATATTGAATTTTATATGGATGATAGTTTTCCAATATATTTTTGAAAAAATATATCTATAAGAAAGAAACAAAACTGTAATAAAGGCGTAATATTTATTAGGCCTTTTTTTGATATACTAGTATTGTCTTTTTAAAGAAGGAGTATTTACATTTATGAAGAAAAAAATTCTAGCATCACTTTTGTTAAGTACAGTATTGGTTTCACAAGGAGCTGTTCTTTCAAGTGTTAAAGCTAATACAACAGATGAAAAAATTGCAGCTCAAGATAGTAAAATTAGTGAGTTGACAACGCAACAAAAGGAAGCTCAAAAACAAGTTGATGAGATTCAAACTCAAGTTACAGCTATTCAAACAGAACAAGAAAAGTTGCAAACTGAGAATGAAACTCTTCAAGAAGAATCTAAAAAACTTGAAGGCGAAATCACAGAGCTTTCAAAAAATATCGTAGCTCGTAATGAATCGCTTGAAAACCAAGCTCGTAGTGCACAAACTAACGGAACTGCTACAAGCTACATTAATACAATTATTAACTCTAACTCAATCACAGAAGCTATTTCTCGTGTAGCAGCTATGAGTGAAATTGTATCAGCTAACAACAAAATGTTGCAACAACAAAAAGAAGATAAAAAAGCTATTGCTGAGAAACAAGTTGCTAACAATGAAGCAATCAACACAGTTATTGCCAACCAACAAACACTTGCAGATGACGCCCAAGCTTTGACAACAAAACAAGCTGAATTGAAAGTGGCTGAGTTGAATCTTGCAGCAGAAAAAGCTACTGCAGAAGGTGAAAAAGCTACCTTGCTAGAGCAAAAGGCGGCGGCTGAGGCAGAAGCGAAAGCAGCGGCAGAAGCAGAAGCGGCTTACAAAGCTCAACAAACAAGTCAACAACAAACAGTTGCAGCTTCAGCAAACACAACATTTGCAGCACAAGTACAAGCAGCTTCAAGTTCTTCATCTTCATCAGATGATGACTCAAGTTACACACCTGCAGCAACTCCTGTAAGCCATCGTCCTACATATAGTACAAATGCTTCAAGTTATCCAACAGGTGAATGTACATGGGGAGCTAAAACATTAGCACCTTGGGCTGGAGATTACTGGGGTAACGGAGCGCAGTGGGCAACAAGTGCAGCTGCAGCAGGTTTCCGTACTGGTTCTCAACCACAAGTTGGTGCGATTGCATGTTGGAATGATGGTGGCTATGGACACGTAGCGGTTGTTACAGCTGTTTCATCTACAACAAGTATCCAAGTATCAGAATCTAACTACGGTGGAAACCGTACGATCGGTAACAAACGTGGATGGTTCAACCCAACTACAACTTCTGAAGGTTATGTTACTTACATCTATCCAAACTAATGAAAAAATTGAGACTCTTTCCGAGTCTCTTTTCTTGTCTTTAAATTGCGAAGTTCTGCTAAAAAACTATCAAAATAGCTTGATAATATTGAGAAATTGTGGTAGAATGAAACTTGTCGTGTGAACGATAATACTCATTCTTGATGAATTGTGAAACTGTTGCCTTTGGGTTGTTTTGCAAGCTGAAATCGAGAAGAGGAAAAAACAAAAAAGGAGAAATACTCATGGCAGTAATTTCAATGAAACAACTTCTTGAGGCTGGTGTACACTTTGGTCACCAAACTCGTCGCTGGAACCCTAAGATGGCTAAGTACATCTTCACTGAGCGTAACGGAATCCATGTTATCGACTTGCAACAAACTGTAAAATACGCTGACCAAGCATACGACTTTATGCGTGATGCAGCAGCTAACGATGCAGTTGTATTGTTTGTTGGTACTAAGAAACAAGCTGCTGACGCTGTTAAAGAAGAAGCAGAACGTTCAGGTCAATACTTCATCAACCACCGTTGGTTGGGTGGTACCCTTACTAACTGGGGAACAATCCAAAAACGTATCGCTCGTTTGAAAGAAATCAAACGCATGGAAGAAGAAGGAATCTTCGACGTTCTTCCTAAGAAAGAAGTTGCACTTCTTAACAAACAACGCGCTCGTCTTGAAAAATTCTTGGGTGGTATCGAAGACATGCCTCGCATCCCAGATGTAATGTACGTAGTTGACCCACATAAAGAGCAAATCGCTGTTAAAGAAGCTAAAAAATTGGGTATCCCAGTTGTAGCGATGGTTGACACAAACACTGATCCAGATGATATCGATGTAATCATCCCAGCTAACGATGACGCTATCCGCGCAGTTAAGTTGATCACAGCTAAATTGGCAGACGCTATCATCGAAGGTCGCCAAGGTGAAGATGCTGTAGCAGCAGTTGAAGCAGAATTTGCAGCTTCAGAAGCTCAAGCAGACTCAATCGAAGAAATCGTTGAAGTTGTAGAAGGCGACAACGCTTAATTCGTATAAATAGTAATTACCTAGGAGGGCGGGGCTTAGCCCGGCTCTCCTATTTTTAAAAATATAGGAGAATCAAAATGGCAGAAATTACAGCTAAACTTGTTAAAGAGTTGCGTGAAAAATCTGGTGCTGGTGTTATGGACGCTAAAAAAGCACTTGTAGAAACTGACGGTGACATCGAAAAAGCAATCGAATTGCTCCGTGAAAAAGGTATGGCTAAGGCAGCTAAGAAAGCTGACCGTGTTGCTGCTGAAGGTTTGACTGGTGTTTATGTGAACGGTAACGTTGCAGCAGTAGTTGAAGTAAATGCTGAAACTGACTTCGTTGCGAAAAATGCTCAATTCGTTGAATTGGTAAATGCAACTGCAAAAGTAATCGCTGAAGGAAAACCAGCTAACAACGAAGAAGCTCTTGCTTTAACAATGCCTTCAGGTGAAACTCTTGAAGCAGCTTATGTGTCTGCAACAGCAACTATCGGAGAAAAAATCTCATTCCGTCGCTTTGCTTTGATTGAAAAAACAGATGCACAACACTTCGGTGCTTACCAACACAACGGCGGACGTATCGGTGTTATCTCTGTAATCGAAGGTGGAGACGAAGCACTTGCTAAACAAATCTCAATGCATATTGCTGCGATGAAACCAACAGTTCTTTCATACAAAGAATTGGATGAGCAATTTGTTAAAGATGAGTTGGCTCAATTGAACCACGTAATCGACCAAGATAACGAAAGCCGTGCAATGGTTAACAAACCAGCTCTTCCACACTTGAAGTATGGATCAAAAGCACAATTGACTGATGAAGTTATCGCTCAAGCTGAAGCTGACATTAAAGCAGAGTTGGCTGCAGAAGGTAAACCAGAAAAAATCTGGGATAAAATCATTCCAGGTAAAATCGATCGCTTCATGCTTGACAACACTAAAGTTGACCAAGCATACACACTTCTTGCACAAGTCTACATCATGGATGACAGCAAGACAATTGAAGCATACCTTGAATCAGTTAACGCTTCAGTAGTTGAGTTCGCTCGCTTTGAAGTTGGTGAAGGTATCGAAAAAGCTGCAAATGACTTTGAAGCTGAAGTTGCAGCTACAATGGCAGCAGCTTTGAATAACTAATAATAAAAAGAGGAAGCAAGTTTGCTTCCTTTTTCTTTTATTAAAAATTTAAAAAGCCCTATAACAAGGGCTTTGTGTATTTAGGAGACTACACTTCGAATTCATAGAGTGCTGTAGATAGGTAACGTTCTCCGTTATCTGGTGCAAGCGCAAGGACTTTTTTACCTGCCCCAAGTTTTTTAGCAACTTCGATTGCTGCATAGATAGCTGCGGCAGAAGAAATACCTACCAAGAAGCCTTCTTTTCCACCAATTTCGCGACCAAGTGCAAGAGCATTGTCTGATGTCACGCGAACGATACCATCATAAGCTTCTGTATCAAGTGTTTCTGGGATGAATCCTGCAGAGATACCTTGAATTTTGTGAGGTCCTGGTTTTTCACCTGACAAGATAGCTGACTCGTCTGCCTCAACTGCAAAAACTTGAATGTTTGAGTTAGCAGTTTTAAGAGCATGAGAAACACCTGAAATAGTTCCTCCAGTACCTACACCAGCAACAAAGGCATCTAAACCATCAGCTCCGAAATCAGCTAGAATTTCAGCTCCTGTTGTTCTTTCGTGAACTTCTGGGTTAGCTTGGTTATTAAACTGTAATGGTAGGAAACCATCGCGTTCAGCAGCAATTTCTTGCGCTTTTGCAATCGCACCTTTCATACCTTCACTACCAGGAGTGAGGACTAGTTCAGCACCATAAGCTTGGATAATCTTACGGCGTTCAACACTCATTGTTTCAGGCATAACGATGACAACTTTATAACCTTTAGCAGCACCAACCCATGAAAGACCGATACCAGTGTTCCCGCTTGTTGCTTCTACAATAGTAGATCCTGGTTTCAGTTTACCCTCTTGCTCTGCTTTTTCAATCATGCTGAGAGCAATGCGGTCCTTAACGGATGAACCTGGGTTAAAAGCTTCTAGTTTTACGTAAACGTCTGCTGCACCTTCTGGTACAATGTTATTCAATTTAACAATCGGTGTTTTTCCGATAAGTTCTGTGATATTGTTATAAATAGCCATGTTAGCACCTCTTTATATAAGATGCTTCTAGTATAACGCTAACTTTGACTTTTGTAAAATATAGAAATCCTATCGAAGCGATAGGATTTTTTTATAACAATCAGAAAAATAGTCAGTGTAAATCTAAAAATTGAGGGAAGGTATTTTAAATTGCTTTACACAAGGTTTACAGGGACTTCAACTTCTCGTAAGCCTTGATCTGTTAGGATAACCTTCCCATTAAAAAATTCTATGAGGGCAGCTTTGGTA
The DNA here is from genome assembly GCF_019929665.1 of Streptococcus infantis. GTDB lineage: Bacteria > Bacillota > Bacilli > Lactobacillales > Streptococcaceae > Streptococcus > Streptococcus infantis_H. The sequence continues at coordinate 41,997 of NZ_JAHZPZ010000004.1, forward strand.
TCCTCTTTATCCTCTTTATCGACAAAGATAATTGTGTCAACTTGATCTGTAAAGTTGGTTTCGAGTTCCATAAGATTATGTTCTTTAAGAAAATTCCCATACTCTTGATATTGAGCATAGCTCATTTGAATTTGAATCCCTGCTTGTTCTTTAATTTCAACAATTCCAATTTCTTTGACAGCTAAGGCAACACTACCTGCATAAGCGCGAATGAGGCCTCCGGCACCCAGCTTAATACCACCAAAATATCGGGTAACAACTACACAGACATTAGTAAGATTGTGGTTTTCTAGAACTCCTAGCATAGGTACACCAGCAGTTCCACTTGGCTCCCCATCATCACTGGTTCGCTTGATTTCACTGCGCTCACCGACAATAAAAGCAGAGCAGTTGTGGGTAGCCTTATAGTGTTCTTTTTTGATAGCAGTGATAAAGTCACGAGCTTCTTCTTCACTATAGACACGTTTTGCATGGCAAATAAATCGTGATTTTTTGATTTCTTCTTGGACTTGTCCGTCCTCTTTTATCGTTCTAAATTCCATATTTTTATTGTACTAAAAAATAGTCTAAAGTTCTATATTTTACGAATAAAGAAGTATGAAAATAAATCCAAATTATCTTGGTCGACTTTTTACAGAACAAGAATTAAGCTCTGAAGAACGACAACAGGCGGAGAAGCTGCCAAGCATGAGAAAAGAGAAGGGGAAACTCTTCTGTCAACGATGTGATAGTATGATTCAAGATGAATGGTCTCTACCTATTAATGCTCATTACTGCCGAGAATGTTTATTGATGAAGCGAGTTAGGAGTGATCAGGCCTTATATTATTTCCCTCAAGAAGATTTTCCTAAACAAGATGTTCTTAAATGGAAGGGACAATTGACTCCATTTCAAGAGAAAGTATCAGATGGCTTACTTCAAGCAGCAGAGAATCAGGAACCGACTTTAGTTCATGCAGTGACTGGCGCTGGGAAGACAGAGATGATTTATAAAGTTGTTGCGAAAGTTATTAATGATGGTGGTGCAGTTTGTCTAGCCAGTCCACGAATAGATGTTTGTTTGGAATTGTATAAGCGATTGAAGAATGACTTTGCTTGCGAAATAGCTTTACTGCATGGCGAGTCTGAACCATACTTTCGAACACCACTAGTTGTTGCAACAACTCATCAATTATTAAAGTTTTACCACGCTTTTGATTTACTAATAGTAGATGAAGTAGATGCATTCCCTTATGTTGACAACAAGATACTTTACAAAGCTGTAAAGAATTGTGTAAAGGAAAATGGACTCAGAATTTTTCTCACTGCAACTTCTACAGATGAGTTGGATAAGAAGGTTCGCTTAGGGGAGCTAAAACGTCTAAGCCTGCCAAGACGGTTCCATGGAAATCCTTTAATTATTCCAAAACCCGTTTGGCTATCTGATCTGGATAAATGTTTGGATAAGTTTCGCCTACCACCAAAGCTAAAAAGATATGTGGAAAACCAGAGAAGAACTGGCTGCCCCTTACTAATATTTGCATCAGAAATTACAAAGGGAGAGAAGTTGAAGGAAATCTTACAAGAGAAATTTCCAAATGAGAGAATTGGTTTCGTATCCTCAGTTACTGAAAATAGATTAGAGCAAGTTCAAGCTTTTAGGGATAGGGAATTGACCATATTGATAAGCACAACAATATTGGAGCGCGGAGTTACCTTCCCTTGTGTTGATGTCTGTGTCGTAGAAGCAAACCATCGTCTCTTTACAAAATCAAGTCTCATTCAAATTGGAGGACGTGTAGGTCGCAGCATGGATAGACCTACAGGAGATCTAATTTTCTTTCATAATGGATTAAATCGTTCGATTAAGAATGCTATAAAGGAAATTAAACTGATGAACAAGGAGGCAGGCCTATGATTTGTTTACTATGTGCCCAACATTTGAAGAAAAATCTAACCTTTGGAGAGCTTCTTTTTTTGAAAAAGGAGGAGGGCTCACTTTGTTTAGCTTGTTACTCAAGTTTTGAAATGATTGGGGAAGAACATTGCCCAAATTGTTATAAAAAGGGAGTGTCAACTTCATGTCAAGATTGTCAACTTTGGTGTAAAGAAGGGATTGAAGTAAGCCATAAAGCGATTTTTAGTTATAATCAAGCTATGAAAGACTTCTTTAATCGTTACAAATTTGATGGCGATTATATTCTCCGAAAAGTTTTTGCAATGATTTTAAATGAGAATTTAAAAAAATACAAGGATTATCATTTTATTTTAATACCGTTAAGCCCTGAGAGGTATGCAAAAAGAGGTTTTAATCAGGTTGCAGGCCTAATAGAAGCGGCAGGGCTTTCCCATCTGGATATATTAGGAAAAAGAGAAGAAAAAGCCAGTTCTTCTAAAAATCGTTTGGAGCGTTTGGCCACGGAACTTCCGTTTTTTATTAAAGAAGGCAGTAGGATTCCAAAGAAGATTCTATTGATTGATGATATTTATACGACAGGAGCGACTGTTAACCGTGTCAAGAGTATGCTAGAGAATGCAGGAGCAAAAGAGGTTAAAACATTTTCCCTCGTAAGATGAGGAAAAAGATTGCAAAAAGATTATGAAAGCGTTATAATAAATGTAGAAAAACAAATATGTTTAGAAAGAAGGTACTTATATGATTAAATATAGTATCCGTGGTGAAAACCTAGAAGTAACTGAAGCAATTCGTGATTATGTAGTTTCTAAACTCGAAAAGATCGAAAAATACTTCCAAGCAGATCAAGAATTAGATGCGCGTGTCAATTTGAAAGTGTATCGTGAAAAGACTGCTAAGGTAGAAGTAACAATTCCACTTGGATCTATTACTCTTCGTGCAGAAGACGTTTCTCAAGATATGTATGGATCTATTGATTTGGTGACAGATAAGATTGAACGTCAAATCCGTAAAAATAAAACTAAAATTGAACGTAAGAACAGAAATAAAGTTTCTACTAGCCAACTATTTACAGATACCTTGGTAGAAGAGACAGATGCTGCTCAACCTAAAGTTGTTCGTTCAAAACAAATTGATTTAAAACCAATGGACCTTGAAGAAGCACTTCTTCAGATGGACTTATTGGGCCATGATTTCTTCATTTATATCGATGTTGAAGATGAAACAACAAATGTCATTTATCGACGCGAAGATGGAGATATTGGTCTTCTTGAAGTGAAAGAATCATAATCCTTAATATGCTTAGATTAAAAAGGTGGTTTACACTAGTGTAAACCACCTTTTGTGTTCATAAATACTACATTTGAGCACAAGTGCTATTCCTTCTTTAAAGGTCGCTTTTTCAGTGCAAATATGGTATAATATTGCGCAAGAGGTTTGTAATGAAAAAAAATGAAATGAATCCCTTTTTTATATACTTATTTGTTGGGATTGCCTTTATAATCATGACTGTATTGGTTATTTTTCTTCAAAATAACCTAGTCACAATAGCATGCTTATTTTTCTTGATGGTAGCATTTCTTTTGCTATTTTATTTTCAGAAGAAATTTTATCAAAAAACAGAAATTGAACAAATCCAATACGTAAACCATCAGGCGGAAGATAGTTTAAGTTCACTCTTAGAACAGATGCCGGTTGGAGTTGTCAAGCTAAACATGGAAAGTAGTGAGATTGAGTGGTTCAACCCCTACGCAGAGTTAATGTTGACAACGGAAGATGGAGAAATTGACCTTCCTCAAGTTCAAGAAATTATAAAAACATCCATATCTTCTCCTGGAATTTATGCAAATGTGGGGGAAAAACGTTATGCGGTACATCTAGATAGAAATTCTGGCGTGCTCTACTTTTTTGACGTTTCTGGAGAGTACGAAGCCACAGTAGAATTGGTTACAAGTCGTCCTGTTATTGGTATTATTTCGGTAGATAATTATGATGATTTAGAGAACGAAACATCTGAATCAGACATCAGTCATATTAATAGTTTTGTCGCAAATTTTGTATCAGAATTTACTGGAAAATATCAGATGTTTTCTCGTAGAGTGACCATGGATCGTTTTTACTTATTTACCGACTATACGGTATTAGAGCAATTGATGCAGGATAAATTTTCTGTAATTGATACCTTCCGTGAAGAAGCTAAGCAGAGAGATTTAGCCTTAACCATGAGTATGGGCTTGTCATACGGTGATGGCGATCATGAGGGTATTGGTAAAGTTGCTTTATCAAATCTCAACCTTGCAGAAGTTCGAGGTGGAGACCAGGTCGTTGTAAAAGAAAATGATGAGACGAAAAATCCAATTTATTTTGGTGGTGGTTCTGCAGCTTCTATTAAGCGAACAAGAACACGTACAAGAGCAATGATGACGGCAATCTCTGAAAAGTTGAGAAGCGTTGACCATGTCTTCGTGGTTGGTCATAAAAACTTAGACATGGATGCTTTAGGCTCTGCTGTTGGTATGCAATTGTTCTCGAGTAACGTCTTGGATGAAAGTTATGTGGTCTATGATGCAGAACAAATGTCTCCGGACATTCATCGTGCCATTCAATTTTTAGAGAATGAGGGAGTAACAAAACTCATCCCTCTAACTCAAGCTATGGGAATGGTCACTAATCGTTCCTTGCTAGTGATGGTCGACCACTCTAAGACAGCTTTAACCTTGTCAAAAGAGTTTTATGATTTGTTTACACAAACCATCATTATTGACCACCATAGACGAGATCAGGATTTCCCGGAAAATGCTGTTATCACCTATATCGAGAGTGGAGCAAGTAGCGCGAGCGAGCTTGTAACAGAGTTAATTCAATTCCAAAACTCTAAGAAAGCACGCTTAAGTCGTATCCAAGCTAGTGTTCTTATGGGCGGTATGATGCTGGATACTAAGAATTTCACCTCTCGTGTAACTAGCCGAACCTTTGACGTGGCAAGTTATCTAAGAACACGTGGTAGTGATAGTATTGTAATTCAAGAACTTGCGGCGACTGACTTTGAAGAGTATCGATTGGTTAATGAGCTAATCTTGCAAGGACAGGCCGTACAACCTTCTATTCTTGTAGCTCAGGCCAAGGATGATAAGGAGTATGATATTGTAGTGATTAGTAAAGCAGCTGATACTATGTTAGCTATGTCAGGTATTGAAGCTAGCTTTGTCATTGCTAAAAACAGCCAAGGGGATATTTCCATTTCTGCACGAAGTCGAAGTAAGATCAATGTGCAACGGATTATGGAAGAATTGGGAGGTGGAGGCCACTTCAACTTGGCAGCTGCCCGACTGACAGATATGACTCTGCAAGAAGCAGGTGATAAACTAAAAACCATTATTTCTAATGAAATTAGAGAAAAGGAGACAGAAGAATGAAAGTAATCTTTTTAGCAGATGTAAAAGGCAAAGGAAAAAAAGGCGAAATCAAGGAAGTGCCAACAGGTTATGCGCAAAACTTTTTGATTAAGAAAAACCTTGCTAAAGAAGCGACTTCACAAGCAATTGGTGAGTTGCGCGGGAAGCAAAAATCTGAAGAAAAAGCACATGCTCAACTTCTTGCAGAAGCACAAGAAATCAAGGCGAAACTTGAAGCAGAAGAAACAATTGTTGAGTTTGTTGAAAAAGTTGGTCCAGATGGAAGAACTTTTGGTTCAATTACTAGCAAGAAAATTGCGGAAGAGCTCCAAAAACAATTTGGAATTAAAATTGATAAACGTCATATTCAAGTTCAATCTCCAATTCGAGCAGTTGGCTTGATTGATGTTCCGGTAAAAATTTATCAGGATGTAACTAGCGTCATCAATCTTCGTGTAAAAGAAGGATAAGCTAGATTTGAGTAATGATTTTGTAAAAGGAAGGAAAGTCTGATGGCAGAAGTAGAGGAACTACGAGTTCAGCCCCAGGATATTTTGGCAGAACAATCTGTATTGGGAGCTATATTTATCGATGAGAGTAAACTCGTATTTGTTCGAGAATATATTGACTCTCGAGACTTCTTTAAGTATGCTCACCGTTTGATTTTTCAGGCCATGGTTGATTTGTCAGATCGAGGCGAAGCCATTGATGCAACGACTGTTCGTACGATATTAGATAATCAAGGTGATTTGCAAAATATTGGTGGCTTGTCCTACCTTGTTGAGATTATCAACTCTGTACCAACCTCTGCAAACGCTGAATATTATGCAAAGATTGTAGCAGAAAAGGCCATGCTTCGTCGCTTGATTGCCAAGTTGACAGAGTCTGTCAATCAAGCATATGAGGCTTCTAGTCCTGTAGATGAAATCATTGCACGAGCAGAAAAAGGTTTGATTGATGTCAGTGAGAATGCGAACCGTAGTGGTTTTAGAAATATTCGAGACATCCTAAATCTTAACTTTGGAAATTTAGAAGCGCGTTCACAACAAACTTCTGATATTACAGGGATTGCAACTGGTTATCAGGACCTGGATCATATGACAACTGGTTTGCACGAGGAGGAGTTAATCATTCTTGCTGCTCGTCCTGCGGTCGGTAAGACTGCTTTTGCCTTGAATATTGCTCAAAATATCGGAACCAAGCTAGACAAGACCGTTGCAATTTTCTCACTTGAGATGGGTGCTGAGAGTCTGGTCGATCGTATGTTAGCTGCCGAAGGACTAGTAGAGTCTCACTCTATCCGTACAGGGCAATTGACTGAGGAAGAGTGGCGCAAATATACGATTGCTCAAGGTAATCTTGCAAAAGCAAGTATCTATATCGATGATACACCAGGGATTCGAATCACAGAGATTCGTTCTCGTGCGAGAAAATTGTCTCAGGAAACAGGCAATCTTGGATTGATCTTGATTGACTACCTGCAGTTAATTACAGGGACTGGTCGTGAGAACCGTCAGCAAGAGGTGTCAGAGATTTCACGTCAGTTGAAAATTCTAGCCAAGGAACTGAAGGTGCCTGTTATCGCGCTAAGTCAGCTGTCACGTAGTGTTGAACAACGTCAAGATAAAAGACCGGTGCTATCAGATATTCGTGAGTCTGGATCTATCGAGCAGGATGCGGATATCGTAGCCTTTCTCTATCGAGATGACTATTATGAACGTGGTGGCGAAGAAGAGGAAGGTCTTCCAAATAACAAGGTAGAAGTTATTATTGAGAAGAACCGTAGCGGGGCACGTGGAACGGTAGAATTGATTTTTCAAAAAGAGTATAACAAGTTTTCAAGTATTTCGAAGAGAGAGGAACAAAGATGACAGATGCATTTACAGATGTAGCCAAGATGAAAAAAATCAAAGAAGAAATCAAGGCGCATGAAGGACAAGTCGTGGAAATGACCTTGGAAAATGGTCGTAAACGCCAAAAGAATCGCTTAGGAAGACTTATTGAAGTCTATCCATCACTCTTTATCGTTGAATTTGGGGATGTTGAAGGGGACAAACAGGTCAACGTCTACGTTGAATCCTTCACGTATTCTGATATCTTAACGGAAAAGAATTTGATTCACTATTTGGATTAAGGTTGAAAGTGGGAGTTTTCTCACTTTTTTATTTTTCTTTCGAATGATATAAATGAGGTCAACCTCAAAAATTTATCTATTCGAAGGAGAATGAATGACATATAGTAAAAAGGGAACTTTTCTTAAGAGAACGACAGTAGGGACAGCTTCCCTACTGTTAGCAGGTGCTTTTTTGTTTGGTGGAGGAGCTGTTCATGCCAATCAGGCAAACAATGGCTCACTGGCACAAGGAGATGATTATCCCTATTATTATAAAAATGGAAGTCAAGAAATTGATAAGTGGCGAATGTACTCAAGACAGTGTACTTCATTTGCTGCCTTTCGTCTTAGCAGTGTAAATGGTTTTGAGTTACCAGCTGCGTATGGAAATGCAAATCAATGGGGATATAGGGCTAAAAGAGAAGGCTATCGTGTCGATCAGCATCCAGCAATTGGCTCTATAGCTTGGGATGCAAGCGGACAGTATGGCCACGTAGCCTGGGTATCCAATGTCCTTGGTGACATGATTGAAATCGAGGAGTACAATTATGGTATTAGAGAGAAGTACAATCGTAGAATTGTGAAGGCAAGCTCTATGACTGGCTTCATTCATTTTAAAGATGTCGGACAGGCTAGTACAGGAAATCATCAGGCAACTTTAGTATCTAGTGGAACCCATGTTTTTACAGAAAAAGCTGCTATTATGAACCAGCCATCACAAGCGGCTGAGATTATTGACTATTACTATCCTGGAGAAAGTGTTCATTACGATCAGACTCTTGAAAAAGATGGCTATAAATGGATTAGTTATCTATCCCGAACTGGGAATCGCAGATATGTCCAGATAGCTAAAACAGCAACTGCTAAGAATGGATGGGAAAAACAGGGGACAATCTGGTACTACTATGAAAATGATAAAGTGGCTCTTGGTTGGAAAAAGATAAACGGTAGTTGGTACTATTTCCAAACAAGTGGTGCCATGAGAACCGGTTGGCTAAAAGACGGTTCCAAGTGGTATTACCTGAAATCGTCTGGAGAAATGCAGACAGGATGGTTAAAGGATAAGGGCATCTGGTATTATCTCGAAAGCTCGGGTGCTATGAAGGCTAGTCAGTGGTTCCAAGTTTCAGGGAAATATTATTACGTGAACGCATCTGGAGAATTGGCAGTAGATACGACTATCGATGGATTCCAAGTTGACAGCAATGGTGCGCGAGTGGAAGAATCACCCCAATAAGCCTTCACCAAGAATCTAACTCTTAGCAATGGTATTTTTCCCTGCTTTCCTTTATAATGGGTGTATGGACAAGAAAAAATTATTATTGATTGATGGATCTTCAGTTGCTTTTCGAGCATTTTTTGCACTTTACCAGCAACTGGATCGTTTTAAAAATGACAATGGACTACATACCAATGCAATCTACGGATTTCATCTGATGCTAAATCACCTACTGGAACGTGTCCAGCCAAGCCACATTTTGGTTGCTTTTGATGCGGGGAAAACGACTTTCCGTACAGAGATGTATGCAGACTACAAGGGTGGTCGCGCTAAAACTCCAGATGAGTTTCGTGAGCAATTCCCCTTCATTCGTGAGATGCTAGACCATCTTGGGATTCGCCACTATGAATTAGCCCAGTATGAGGCAGATGATATCATTGGAACTCTTGGTCGCTTGGCTGAAAAGGATTCTTTTGATGTGACGATCGTTAGTGGAGACAAGGACTTGATTCAGCTGACGGATGAACATACAGTAGTTGAGATTTCTAAGAAAGGTGTGGCTGAGTTTGAGGCCTTTACACCAGAATATCTCATGGAAAAGATGGGAATCACACCAGCTCAGTTTATTGATCTTAAGGCACTCATGGGGGATAAGTCAGATAATATCCCTGGTGTAACCAAGATTGGTGAAAAGACTGGGATCAAGCTCTTGTTAGAACACGGATCGCTGGAAGGTATTTATGAAAATATTGACAGCATGAAGGCTTCCAAGATGAAGGAAAATCTTGTCAATGACAAGGAACAAGCCTTTCTGTCTAAAACACTAGCGACCATTGATACGAAAGCGCCAATTGAAATCAGTCTAGATGATTTGGTTTATAGCGGTCCAGATATTGAAAACCTTGGGAAATTCTACGATGAGATGGGCTTTAAACAGCTCAAACAAGCCTTGAATGCTTCTCAGGCGAATCAATCTGAGGCTTTGAATTTCACCATGGTGGACAAAGTGACTGAAGATATGCTGAGTGCCGACTCTATCTTTCACTTTGAACTTTTTGGTGAAAACTACCATACAGATGATTTGGTTGGTTTTGCTTGGTCTTGTGGAGACAAGCTCTATGCTACAGATAAGCTGGAACTTCTGCAGGATCCGATTCTTAAGGATTTTCTAGAAAAAACATCTCTGAAAGTATATGACTTTAAGAAAGCTAAAGTTCTCTTAAATCGTTTTGGCTTGGACTTGCAGGCTCCTGCTTTTGACAGTCGCTTGGCCAAATACCTTCTCTCTACAGTAGAGAATAATGAAATTTCAACCATTGCTAGTCTCTACGGCCAAACTTATTTGGTTGATGATGAGACCTTCTACGGTAAGGGGGTCAAGAAAGCTATCCCTGAGAGAGAAACCTTCTTGGAGCACTTAGCTCGCAAGGTTGCTGTGCTGGTTGAGATTGAGCCTGTATTGCTTGAAAAGTTAAGTGAAAACGGACAATTAGAACTCCTCTATGATATGGAGCAACCTCTGGCCCTTGTTCTTGCTAAGATGGAAATCGCTGGAATCAAGGTTAAAAAAGAAACCCTACTTGAGATGCAGGCTGAAAATGAAGTTGTCGTTGAAAAGCTGACTCAAGAGATTTATGAATTGGCTGGTGAGGAGTTTAACATCAACTCGCCTAAGCAGTTGGGCGAACTACTTTTTGAAAAGCTAGGTCTCCCTATAGAATATACCAAGAAAACCAAGACAGGTTACTCAACAGCAGTGGATGTGTTAGAGCGCTTAGCTCCTATTGCCCCAATCGTCAAGAAAATTTTAGATTATCGTCAGATTGCTAAAATTCAATCGACTTATGTGATTGGTTTACAGGACTGGATTTTAGTGGATGGCAAGATTCACACGCGCTATGTGCAGGATTTGACTCAGACAGGGCGTCTGTCTAGTGTGGATCCAAACTTGCAAAATATTCCTGTTCGTTTGGAACAAGGCCGCCTCATTCGTAAGGCTTTCGTGCCAGAGTGGGAGGATAGTGTCCTTCTTAGCTCTGACTACTCACAGATTGAATTGCGAGTTTTGGCGCATATCTCTAAAGATGAGCACTTAATCAAGGCTTTCCAAGAGGGAGCTGATATCCATACCTCGACAGCCATGCGTGTCTTTGGAATTGAGCGTCCCGAGGATGTGACTCCAAACGACCGTCGTAATGCCAAGGCTGTCAACTTTGGAGTGGTTTACGGAATTTCAGACTTCGGTTTATCCAATAACCTAGGTATCAGCCGTAAAGAGGCTAAAGCATACATCGACACTTACTTTGAACGCTTCCCAGGTATTAAAAATTACATGGATGAAGTCGTTCGTGAGGCGCGTGATAAGGGTTATGTGGAGACTCTCTTCAAACGTCGTCGTGAGTTGCCAGATATCAATTCGCGTAACTTTAACGTTCGTGGTTTTGCAGAGCGTACAGCTATCAACTCACCTATTCAAGGATCGGCTGCAGATATTCTCAAAATCGCCATGATTCAGCTAGATAAGGCCTTGGTTGCAGGTGGTTATCAAACTAAGATGCTGTTACAAGTACACGATGAAATTGTTCTTGAAGTGCCTAAGTCAGAATTGGTAGCTATTAAAAAACTCGTCAAACAAACCATGGAAGAAGCCATTCAACTCAGTGTACCACTGATTGCTGATGAAAATGAAGGCGTGACTTGGTATGAGGCCAAATAAAAAATAGACTATTAGACAAAAAGAATCCCCTTGAACATTATGGTTCAAAGGGATTTTTCTTTCAGGAAAAGACAAAAGTGAAACTATCTAGCTAATAGTAGGATTTATTTGATTTGTTTCTTTTGTTCTTTTTTTGCAAGGATTGGTAGAATAACACCTAAACCAATCAGAATAATTGGGGTCAAGATGTTTGTAAGAAGAGAGAATTGCCAAGCAGTTGGATTCTCAGCATAGCTAATTTTTGGAACCATACCTAGGATACAAGCAAAGGCAGTGAAGAGGAAGCACCAAGTACCGATCACGAAGCCAAGCTTAGGATTGTTAACAAACTTGTATTCCGCATTTTTGTATGTTTTCCAAGCACGGTTGAGCATCATATAGGCAAGGAATACCCAGAGATAGCGCATTGGCATTACGATAGAATTGAGGTTGGTCATCCATTTTACAAGTCCGTCAATTTCTTGGATACCAAAAATTGGAAGGATGATGATAAGGCTAACGAGGACGCCTGTAAGGAGGTAGCCGTTAATGAGGACACCTTTTTCAGTACGTTTACGAAGCCAGCTTGGGATGTAGTTTTCGTCAGCGTTATTGAGTAGGATTTGTAATGGTGCGTCAATAGAGAAGGCAAGTGCCGCGATTTGTCCGACCATATTTGTAAGAGCGTAAATCACAACGAAAAGATTTCCAACTCCCCAAGAATTTCCTAACATTTGGAAGGCTTGATAAGCACCATTACGCATGAGGTCTTCAGGGATGTTATTACCATCAAATAGCATTCCCATGGCAACTGAACCAAGGATAGCAGAGAGTCCTACCATGATGGCCATGACAATCATACCTTTTGGAAATTCTTTTGCAGGATTACGAGTTTGATTCACATAAGGGGAAATTTTTTCACAACCACCAACTGCAAATACCAGTAATGAGATCGTTGTGAAATAAGAAAAATCAAAGTTTGGAATGTAGGTGCTCAGTTGATCCATGTGCGGTGTCGCAAACTGGATGTCTGGCTTAATGAAAGGCAGACCGACAGCCAAAAGCACAAAGAGTAAAGACATAATCAACATGGCACTTCCTGCCAAGCTACCGATGACTTTCAGTGTTGTCAATCCTTTTGTAGAAAGGTAGAGGAAAAGTCCAAAGATTAGCAAGCAGAGAATAACAATCCAGTGGAAGTCAATCTGTTTTAGAAATTGTCCATTACCCTGCAAAGCCCATCCAAGCGGAATCAGGATTCCTTGAGGTTTTTGTGCGAGGTAAGGAATGTGAACAACCCAGTAGGTCCAAGCAGCGAAGTAGGCTAGACGTTTGGTTGATGTTTTTTCAACCCATTCACTAACACCGCTTCCGCTTTCCTTAAAGGTAGAGCCTAGTTGTCCGACGATGAGTGAATATGGGATAAAGTAGAGTGCGAGGATTAAAACCCAAGATACGACTACTGAAATACCCTGTTGAGAATAGTTGTTGACGACGTTTCCTAGCCCCCAAACCATGTTGAAAGCAATCAGAGAAACCATCAGCCAATTAAGTTGGTGTTGATCTTTTTTCATAATGTCTCCTTTTCTGATAATTTTAGTATATCATGTTTTTTTGAAAGCGCCTAACAAAATTTGAAATTTACTATAAAAAAAGTAGAGGACAGCTAACAAATAGGGAGTAGGGCTTGTTGGTTTAGAAAAGGGTTATCCACAACTTGTGGATAACTCAAGGTATCAACAACAACTGTCTCTTTATAATTTTAATAGGAAAAAGAGAGACTAAATTTATAGAATAGGAAATAAATCAATCGTCTATAAACCTTGTTAGGACAAGGTTTATAGACTTTCTTCTCTTGTATATCCTATGAACTTAGGTTGGAAATATATTTTGGAAAAACTTGAAAATCTTTTCCAAAAAAAGGTTGAAGGTTATTCACAGTTTGTGGATAAATTTATATGGATAAGAAGACCCCTTTGTGCATGACAAAGGGATTTGATCTATTAATGCTTTGGCAACCAGCTGAGGGTAAAGTCAAGTGTCTTAGCATTGAGCAATTCCTGATGGTTGATGCTTTGTTTCTCTTTTCCGTCCAGTTGACAGTCTTGGACAAAGTGGAAGTGTTCATAATTTTGTTGAGTACGAATATCCAACCACTGATTTTTTTCTGCCAGATAGACACGAAGGTGATTAAAGAGCGGAATTCCAAGGTCATAGCTTGCTTTCCCTGGGCAGGTTGGGTAAAGTCCGAGAGCAGACCAGACATACCAAGCCGATAGACTACCATTATCCTCATCGCCTGGATAAGCATCCCAGCTAGCTCGGAAGGCTTTTTGACGGAGGGTCTTGATTAAGAGACTAGTATATTGGGGATAATTACTGTAGCGGAACAGATAGGGGATGTGGAAACTTGGTTGGTTGGAAATGGCTAGTTGACCAAATGGTGCTGTTGCCATCTCGCTCATCTCATGTATTTCATAACCATAGCCTGTCGTTTCAAAGAGTGGGAGACTTTGACAAGCTTTCAAAAGATAGTTGCTAAAGGCTTCTTTTCCACCCATTAGTTGGCTAAGTCCAGAAATATCGTGTAAGACACCGAGACTGGCTTGAATAGCTGAACACTCAGCGTAGTCACGACCCCAACTATAGGGAGAAAAGTCAGGACGGAAGTTGCCATCTACATCACGCGCCCTCATATAGCCTGTCTCAGGATCAAAGAGGTTTTGATAGTTTTTAGAATATTGAGCATAGGTTTGAGCTAGCTCTTCTTGACCTAATTTTTCTGCACAAGTAGAGATACAAAAATCGCTATAGGCATAATCTAGCGTATGACTGACACTTTCGTGGAGGTCTGTGGATAAATAGCCCAGTTTTTGGTATTGGCTTAGGCCGTGTCGCCCGTTGATAGCTTTTAGATCTGCCTTAGTAGCAGTTTCAATCATGGCTTTGAGAAATTCTTCTTCAAACTCAGGTGCCATATCCCTGCAGGCACTATCTGCAAGGAGGCCATCAATCAAAGTTCCAGGCATCATTCCTCTTTCGTCAGGAGCCAGCCACTTAGGGAGATACCCGGTATCTCTATAGCTATTGAGGAAACCTTCAAGAAACTGACGATAGTGCTCTGGAATAATCAAGGCAAAGAGTGGGAATGAAGTGCGGAAGGTATCCCAAAAACCATTGTTGGTAAAGAATAGCCCTGGTTTGATAGTCCCTGAAGCAAGGTCTATATGAATAGTCTCGCCTTGCTCATTTACCTCATAGAAGGTTTGTGGAAAAAGAAAGAGTCTGTATAGACAATGATCAAAAAATGTTCGGTCTACAGGGCCGGTTTCCACGACATCAAAACGGCCTAGAAGGTCTTCCCAACTTGCTTTAGCCTCTGATTTCGTTTCTTCAAAGTCTTTTCTAGGCAGATTAAAGAGGGCCTGTTCTTTAGAAATAAAAGAAGTAGCTAGTTGAACTAGAGCTTCTGCTCCAGCCAAGTCGATACGCCAGTCTTGCCCCACTTGATAGATAGATAGAATATCCGTAGAGAATGCGAGAGCAGTAAACATGACGAGGGGACTTTTGTTGGTTTCGGTTAATCCGCTTTGACCAAGGCTGACAGTACGCTCATCTACTTGCTCTAATGATAAATCATCTGCTGCATGCAGATAGAGTGAGAGTTTCTTGCCTTGTATCTGTCTTAGTTGAATAGAAGCCCCATAGCAAGTGGGTGTGAGTTGGGTTTCAATCTGATAACGCTCAGAAAAAATTCTGAGATAATGGGGATTGAAAATAGCACGATCAAGGTTATAAGAAGACTGACGATGGAAGAGGGTGTCGCCACTGATTTCTCCTGTAATAGGAGTCAGTAGCAACCAAGAATAATCGCCAATCCAAGGACTAGGCTGGTGGGTTAGTCGAATACCCTGAAATATGGGAAGATGGGGATCAAAAAACCAAGACCCTTCCTGGTCACTCGTTTGTGGAACAAAGTAACTCATCCCAAAAGGCACTCCAGTGTATGGTAGGGTGTTTCCTCGTGAAAATGCATGTTTACTGGCTGTCCCAAAACGCGTATCTATGGTTTCAAGTATAGGTTTCATAGCGATTTCCTTCTGTAGTTTTCTACATTATATCAGAAAAAGGATACTTTTAGAAAATGACTTCAAAATATAACAATTTTGTAGAATAATGACTAACATTTGTGTATATATTTTCTGGGCTAAAAGCTATATACTGAAAATGAAAATTTGTTTGAAAGAGGCAAAATAGTTTATGGTTTATTCTAAAGAAATTGTCAGAGAGTGGCTAGATGAGGTAGCGGAGAGAGCCAAGGGACATCCTGAATGGGTGGATGTTTTTGAGCGTTGCTATACAGACACTTTAGACAATACAGTTGAAATTTTAGAAGACGGCTCGACCTTTGTGCTGACTGGGGATATCCCAGCTATGTGGCTTCGGGACTCGACTGCTCAGCTTAGACCATACCTTCATGTGGCAAAAAGAGACCCTCGTTTGCGCCAGACTATTGCTGGTTTGGTTAAACGCCAGATGACTTTGATTCTCAAGGATCCCTATGCTAACTCTTTCAATATTGAGGAGAACTGGAAGGGTCATCACGAGACAGACCATACAGACCTCAATGGCTGGATTTGGGAACGCAAGTATGAAGTAGATTCGCTTTGCTATCCCTTGCAATTGGCTTACCTTCTTTGGAAGGAAACTGGTGAGACTAGCCAGTTTGATGAAACTTTTGTTACAGCGACCAAGGAGATTCTTAATCTTTGG
Source organism: Streptococcus infantis (assembly GCF_019929665.1). GTDB lineage: Bacteria > Bacillota > Bacilli > Lactobacillales > Streptococcaceae > Streptococcus > Streptococcus infantis_H. Next base: position 58,085 of record NZ_JAHZPZ010000004.1, read on the forward strand.
ACGGTGGAGCAAGATCACAATAACTCACCTTACCGTTTCGTCCGTGATACCGATCGTAAGGAAGACACTTTGGTTAATGATGGCTTTGGTCCTGACTTTGCCGTGACAGGAATGACCTGGTCAGCCTTTCGTCCAAGCGATGACTGCTGTCAGTATAGCTACTTGATTCCATCTAATATGTTTGCAGTGGTTGTCTTAGGTTATGTCCAGGAAATCTTTGCAGAATTGAATCTAGCTGATAGTGAAAGCATCATTGCTGATGCTAAACGCCTGCATACTGAGATTCAAGAAGGAATCGAAAATTACGCCTACACGACTAACAGCAAGGACGAGAAGATCTATGCCTTTGAAGTGGACGGTTTAGGAAATGCTAGCATCATGGATGACCCTAACGTACCAAGTTTGTTAGCTGCTCCATATCTTGGTTACTGTGATGTGAACGATGAGGTCTATCAAGCAACTCGTCGCACCATTCTCAGCCCTGAAAATCCATACTTCTACCAAGGAGAATACGCTAGCGGTCTCGGAAGCTCTCATACCTTCTATCGTTATATCTGGCCGATTGCCCTATCAATTCAAGGCTTAACAGCTACAGATAAAGCTGAGAAAAAATACTTGCTAGACCAACTAGTTGCCTGCGATGGCGGAACAGGTGTTATGCACGAAAGCTTCCACGTAGATGATCCGACTCTCTACTCTCGTGAATGGTTCTCATGGGCCAACATGATGTTCTGCGAATTGGTCTTGGATTACCTAGATATTCGCTAATACTCTTCGAAAATCAAATTCAAACCACGTCAGCTTCACCTTGCCGTACTCAAGTACAGCCTGCGGCTAGCTTCCTAGTTTGCTCTTTGATTTTCATTGAGTATAAGGAGCACGTTTTCGCTCAACTGATTCTAGGAAAGAATCACAAATATATTTTTAAATTTAAGTTAGAATGAGGTTTTACTCATGGAAAATGTTGTTGTACATATCATCTCTCACAGTCACTGGGATCGTGAGTGGTATCTACCTTTTGAAAGTCACCGTATGCAATTGGTGGAACTTTTTGACAATCTGTTTGATCTTTTTGAAAATGATCCCGAGTTCAAGAGCTTCCACTTGGATGGACAAACCATTGTCCTTGACGACTATTTAGAAATTCGCCCTGAAAACCGTGACAAGGTGCAGCGTTATATCGACGAAGGCAAACTCAAGATTGGTCCCTTCTATATCTTGCAGGATGATTACTTAATTTCCAGTGAAGCTAACGTCCGCAATACCTTGATTGGACAAGCGGAATGTGCTAAATGGGGCAAATCTACTCAAATTGGTTACTTCCCAGACACCTTTGGAAATATGGGGCAGGCTCCTCAAATCCTTCAAAAATCAGGTATTCACGTCGCAGCCTTTGGTCGCGGTGTCAAGCCAATCGGATTTGATAACCAAGTCCTTGAAGATGAACAGTTTACCTCTCAATTTTCTGAGATGTACTGGCAAGGGGCTGATGGTAGCCGTGTACTAGGCATTCTTTTTGCTAACTGGTACAGTAACGGGAATGAAATTCCAGTGGATAAAGACGAAGCCTTGGTTTTCTGGAAGAAAAAATTAGCAGATGTCCGTGACTATGCATCGACCAACCAATGGTTGATGATGAACGGCTGTGACCACCAGCCTGTACAGAGAAATATTAGCGAAGCCATTCGTGTGGCCAACGAACTCTTCCCTGACGTGACCTTTATTCATAGCTCATTTGACGAATATGTTCAAGCACTGGAAAGTGCCCTTCCTGAACAATTAACAACGGTCACAGGTGAGTTGACTAGCCAGGAAACGGATGGCTGGTACACCCTTGCCAATACCTCTTCTTCACGTGTTTACCTCAAACAAGCCTTCCAAGAAAATAGCAATTTGTTGGAGCAAGTAGTAGAACCATTAACCATTATCACTGGTGGACACAACCACAAGGATCAATTGACCTATGCTTGGAAAGTACTTCTGCAAAATGCACCGCACGATAGTATCTGTGGCTGTAGTATTGACGAAGTTCACCGTGAAATGGAAACTCGTTTTGCAAAGGTTAATCAAGTCGGGAATTTTGTTAAGACTAATCTTCTTAACGAATGGAAGGGTAAATTAGCTACTCAAAATGCGCAAAGCGACCACCTCTTTACCGTTGTCAACACAGCTTTACATGACAAGGTTGATACAGTCAGTGTTGTAGTGGATGTTGTGACTTGTGATTTTAAAGAATTGCATCCGACTGAAGGTTACAAGAAAATGGCAGCCGTGACCTTGCCAGATTACCATGTTGAAGATTTGGATGGCCATGTCCTTGAAGCCAAGATTGAAGACTTGGGAGCAAGTTTTGGCTATACTTTGCCTAAGGATAAATTCCGCCAACCATATATTGCACGCCAAGTGCGCGTGACAATCCCAGTCCACCTTGCTCCTCTTTCTTGGGCAAGTTTCCAATTGGTTGAAGGTCAAGTAGATTACCGAGATGGTATTTATCAAAATGGAGTCATTGATACACCATTCGTAACTGTCAGTGTAGATGAAGGAATCACAGTCTATGACAAGACTACAAACGAAGCTTACGAAGATTTCATCCAATTCGAGGACCGTGGAGATATTGGTAACGAGTACATTTACTTCCAACCAAAAGGAACTGATCCAATCTATGCTCAATTGAAGGGATACGATGTCCTAGAAAACAATGCTCGCTATGCTAAGGTATTGCTCAAACATGACTTGACTATTCCAGTTAGCGCAGATGAAAAATTGGATGCGGAGCAAAGAGGCATTATTGAGTTTATGAAACGAGACGCAGGTCGTTCAGAAGAGTTGACAACTATTCCTCTTGAAACTGAGATGACCGTCTTTGTGGACAATCCACAGATTCGCTTCAAGACTCGCTTTACCAACACAGCCAAGGATCACCGCATCCGTCTCTTGGTGAAAACTCATAACACTCGTCCAAGCAATGCTTCTGAAAGCATCTATGAAGTTGTGACAAGACCAAATAAACCAGCAGCTTCTTGGGAAAATCCTGAAAATCCACAACACCAACAAGCTTTTGTCAGCTTGTATGATGATGTTAAAGGAGTGACAGTATCCAATAAAGGATTGCACGAGTATGAAATTCTTGGAGATGACACCATGGCTGTAACCCTTCTTCGTGCTTCAGGCGAACTCGGTGACTGGGGTTACTTCCCAACGCCGGAAGCTCAGTGCTTGCGTGATATCGAAGTTGAATTTGCAGTAGAATGCCACCAAGCAGGGGAACGCTTCTCAGCTTTCCGTCGTGCCAAAGCCTTCCAGGTGCCATTTACAGCTCTTCAAGTTGCAAAACAAGAGGGTAGCGTTGCAGCAACGGGTAGCCTCTTTAACCATCCGGCACTGAACTTGCCACAAGTCTGCCCAACAGCCTTTAAGGTGGCTGAGAATGAAGAAGGTTATGTCCTTCGTTACTACAACATGAGTCAAGAAAATATCCGTGTGTCTGAAAAACAACAAACTATTCTTGACTTGTTGGAACGCCCATACCCAGTCCATTCAGGACTATTGGCACCACAGGAAATTCGTACAGAACTCATTCAAAAAGAAGAAATTTAATTTCAAAAAGTAAACATAAAAAGAAAGGAGGAGCGAAAAAGTAAGAACCAACTGCTGATTCGCTCCTTTTTGCAGGTGAAAGCAATGACCATTGCAACAATTGATATCGGAGGGACTGGCATTAAGTTTGCTAGTCTAACTCCTGATGGAAAGATTTTAGATAAGACCAGCACCCCAACTCCAGAAACTCTAGAAGATTTATTGGCTTGGTTGGACCAACGCTTGTCAGAACAGGACTATCGTGGGATTGCTATGAGTGTTCCAGGAGCGGTCAATCAAGAAACAGGTGTGATCGAGGGGATTAGTGCCATTCCTTATATCCATGGTTTTTCATGGTATGAGACCCTTGCTCATCACCAACTCCCTGTCCATCTAGAAAATGATGCCAACTGTGTTGGACTTAGTGAACTGCTGGCTCATCCTGAGATTGAAAATGCAGCCTGTGTCGTTATTGGTACAGGGATCGGTGGAGCTATGATTATCAATGGCAAAATTCACCGTGGTCGCCATGGCTTGGGTGGAGAGTTTGGTTACATGACAATTATCGAACCAGCAGAAAAACTCAATAACTGGTCACAACTAGCTTCTACAGGAAACATGGTTCGTTATGTGATTGAAAAATCAGGTCAGTCAGACTGGGATGGCCGTAAGGTTTATCAAGAGGCTGCAGCAGGCAATGCCCTTTGCCAAGAAGCCATTGAGCGTATGAATCGTAATCTAGCTCAAGGACTACTCAATATTCAGTACCTGATCGACCCAGATGTCATTAGCCTAGGTGGCTCTATCAGTCAGAACCCAGATTTTATCAAAGGGGTGCAAAAAGCGGTAGACGTCTTTGTGAAAAAATATGAAGAGTATACAATTGCGCCAGTGATCCAAGCATGCACTTATCAGGCAGATGCCAATCTCTACGGTGCCCTTGTCAACTGGTTACAGGAGGAAAACCAATGGTAAATTTTACCGGAATTAGCAGTAAACAACAGCAAGCTATAGACTTACTTCAAAAGCACATTTCTCTACCAGATGTAGAAGTGGCAGTCGCTCAGTCTGACCAAGCTTCTATCTCTATCAAGGGTGAGGGCGGAGAATATCAATTGACTTATCGCAAACCTCACCAACTCTATCGCGCCTTGTCTGTTCTCGCAACAGCTTTAGTAGAAGGTGATAAGGTGGAGATTGAGGAACAAGCGGCTTATGAAGATTTAGCCTACATGGCGGATTGTTCCCGTAATGCGGTTCTAAATGTTGCATCTGCCAAGCAGATGATTGAAGTCTTAGCTCTGATGGGTTATTCAACCTTTGAGCTCTACATGGAAGATACCTATCAGATTGAAGGGCAACCTTATTTTGGTTATTTCCGCGGGGCTTATTCAGCTGAGGAATTACAGGAAATCGAAGCCTATGCCCAGCAGTTTGATATGACTTTTGTTCCTTGTATCCAGACCTTGGCCCACTTATCAGCCTTTGTCAAATGGGGCGTCAAAGAAGTGCAAGAACTCCGCGATGTAGAGGATATTCTCCTCATCGGTGAAGAAAAAGTCTACGATCTGATTGACGGTATGTTTGCTACTTTGTCTAAACTACAAACTCGCAAGGTCAATATCGGGATGGACGAAGCTCACTTGGTTGGTTTGGGACGTTACCTTATCCTAAACGGTGTGGTTGATCGTAGCCTCCTCATGTGCCAACACTTGGAGCGTGTGTTGGATATTGCAGACAAGTATGGTTTCCACTGCCAGATGTGGAGCGATATGTTCTTCAAGCTCATGTCAGCAGATGGCCAGTACGACCGTGAGGTGGAAATTCCAGAAGAAACTCGTGTTTACCTTGACCGTCTCAAAGACCGTGTGACCTTGGTTTACTGGGATTATTACCAAGATAGCGAGGAAAAATACAACCGTAACTTTAATAATCACCACAAGATTAGCCAGGATATCGCCTTTGCAGGTGGTGCTTGGAAATGGATTGGTTTTACACCACACAACCAATTTAGCCGCTTAGTAGCTATTGAAGCCAATAAAGCTTGCCGTGCCAATCAGATTAAGGAAGTTATTGTGACTGGCTGGGCAGATAATGGTGGAGAAACAGCCCAGTTCTCTATTCTGCCTAGCTTGCAAATCTGGGCGGAACTCAGCTATCGTAATGATTTAGAGCGTCTATCTGCCCATTTCAAGACCAATACAGGTCTATCCGTTGAGGACTTCAAGCAACTTGATCTTGCCAACCTCTTGCCAGATCTACCAGACAATCTCAGTGGGATTAATCCCAACCGCTATGTCTTTTATCAGGATGTTCTCTGTCCAATCCTTGATAAGCACATGACTCCTGAACAGGACAAACCACACTTTGCCCAGGCAGCTGAGACTCTTGCTGCTATTAAAGAAAAAGCTGGTGCCTATGCTTATCTTTTCGAAACTCAGGCCCAGTTGAATGCTATTTTAAGTGGCAAGGTTGATGTAGGCCGACGCATTCGTCAAGCCTATCAAGCAGATGATAAAGAAAGCTTGCAACAAATTGCTAGGGAAGAATTACCAAAATTAAGAAGCCAGATTGAAACCTTCCACAAGCTCTTTAGCCAGCAATGGTTGAAAGAAAACAAGGTCTTTGGCTTGGATACAGTAGATATCCGTATGGGTGGGCTCTTGCAACGAATTAAGCGAGCAGAAAGCCGTATCGAGGCTTATTTGGCTGGTCAAATTGACCGCATCGAAGAATTAGAAGTCGAAATTCTTCCATTTACTGACTTCTACGCAGATAAGGACTTCGCAGCAACGACAGCCAACCAATGGCATACTATTGCGACAGCATCGACTATTTATACGACCTAGAAATTTATCACAGATAGCCAAACATCTCCTTTTAAATACATGGAGATGTTTTTTGATTTGGAGGTTGGGAAGGAGTATAATGAAGGTATAATACTCTTCTAAAATCAAATTCAAACCACGTCAGCTTCGCCTTGCCGTACTCAAGTACAGCCTGCGGCTCGCTTCCTAGTTTGCTCTTTGATTTTCATTGAGTATAAGGATAGTTTGGAGGTCTGACCATGAAAAAGCTACTACTAGTCCTAGGTGCGAGTATGCTAGTTTTATCTGCTTGCCACAAGGCGACAGAAGATAGCGTAACTAGTCAGTCAACATCAAGGGAGCAACAAACCAAGGAAGTAACCAACTATTTTCACTACCTAGCGGATTCCTATCAAAAGGCTCTTGCACACGGAAAAGAAGCCAAGGATACAAGTGTTCAATCCCCCATGTCTGCCACCGTTGTAGTTATGGAAGAACTCCAGTTATCTAATCCGACTGACCAAGCTTTGATTATGAAGAACTACTCGGATTTTCAGAAGCTAATCCAATACAATACCGAAAAGTGGCAGGAAGAGTTTGTAAGCTGGGCTTCTTCTATGGGACAGTCCTATCATAGACTGGAGCATAGAAACTTTGACGAAAAAAATGAACTCATCAAAAAAATAGAAACAACAACTGTTTCTAAGAAAAGAGTCCGATGGAATATTTTCGGGGTGTCCAGTGATAATGCATATGATTACTTGGTTTTGGATGCCTACTATGACTACCAAGCCAGACATTTCTACCTATTTACACTCAAGGATGGGCAAGCACAGGTCTTGTATGCCGATAAGACACTAGAAACTATCAGTGATGCGAATTTTGAAGAGACTGAAAACACAGATTTAGCGCAAGGTTTTAAGGAATATCTATTAAAAACAAGCGTAGCTACAGAGAATGAGCCAGATACAGACTATAGTGCTCTAACAGACAAGATAAAAACAGCCATGGAATCCTATTCAGATAGTAAAGGTGAAAGATTTAAGTCGACTAACCTAGCAACATATGGTCGTTATTATGGACTTGCAGTCCCAGATCAGATGATGCAATTTGGACAAGTGGATGGAGAGAACTATACTTTTAAATGGTTCGACCATATTGCTGGTGTTGGTGAAAAACGGTTTGAAATCTTAGCCTGCTATGTGAATGAAGCAGGGACAGAGGTGATTCTCTTTGGCTACAAGGATGGTCGCCCTACTATTTTACATACTGAGGGGCAACCGGAGATTGAGAAAAACGAAGCAGGTACCATTATAAATGCCCAGGTTCATTTTGTTGATTTTCACCAACCGATATTGGAAGGAGTTTTCAATTAGTAGAGATGGGGAACACCTCTTGCAGGCAGAGTGTTTCCCGTGAAACCTATTCTTATATAAAAAAGTTCTCCACATAAAATAATTTGTGGAGTTTTTTCTATAATTTGTAGTTTAAACTGTCCTAAAAATAAGAGTATACTATTTTTGTAAACGTTATCAAATGCAAAAATGTGAGATTATGAAGTTTTAAAAAAATAAAAAGGGAGGAAATTATGAATAAGTTTTCAAAAACTTTAAGAGATAATTGGATTTTTCTCTTAATGGTTCTACCAGGAACAATTTGGTTGATTTTATTCTTCTACATTCCAGTTTTTGGGAATGTGGTTGCCTTCAAAGACTACCATATGACTGGTGAAGGATTTGTCCACAGTATTATAAATAGTAAATGGGTCGGACTAGATAACTTTAAATTCTTGTTTAGTTCGAAAGATGCCTTTATCATCACTCGAAACACTGTACTTTACAACCTTGGATTTATCTTTATCGGTTTGATTGTATCAGTTGGTATTGCCATTATCCTTAGTGAACTTCGATCTAAGAGAATGGTTAAAATCTACCAAACCTCTATGTTGTTTCCTTACTTCCTATCTTGGGTTATCATCAGTTTCTTTACAGATGCTTTCCTAAACATCGATAAAGGGCTTATCAACCACACCTTAGAAGCCCTTGGAATGAAGGGTATTAACTTCTACGCTGATGTCAGTATCTGGCCTTACCTTCTCCTTTTCCTAGGTATCTGGAAAGGCTTTGGATATAGTAGTGTGATGTACTACGCAACTATCATGGGAATTGACCCAACTTACTACGAAGCAGCGACAGTGGACGGTGCTAGCAAATGGCAACGTATCCGTAACGTAACCATCCCTCAGTTGACACCACTTGTGACAGTATTGACCATCCTTGCAGTCGGAAACATCTTCCGTGCAGACTTCGGTCTCTTCTACCAAATCCCTCACAACGCTGGTCAGCTCTATAGTGTAACAAACGTATTGGACGTCTATGTCTTTAACGGATTGACTCAGACAGCAGATATCGGTATGGCTTCAGCAGCCGGTCTCTATCAGTCAGTCGTCGGTTTGATTCTCGTTATCCTATCAAACTTACTTGCAAGACGTGTTGATCCTAACTCAGCACTATTCTAGAAAGGAGGAGCATATGGCAAAAAAAATTCAAAAAGAAAAAATTGATAATGTTGGCATACACTCCTTCAGCAAAAAGGCAGATATCTTCTTTAGTATCATATCTGGTTTGCTGGCCTTCTCTTGTATCTTGCCTTTCATCTTCGTAATCATTATTTCAGTTACAAATGAGAAGAGTATTGTTCAATATGGATATAGCTTTTTCCCATCACAGTTTGGATTAGATGGTTTTGAGTTTTTGGCTCAGTTTAAAGACAAAATTTTACAAGCGCTCTTTATCTCAGCCTTTGTGACAGTTGTCGGTACATTGACAAACGTATTCATCACAACAACATACGCTTATGCCATTTCACGTTCAACATTTAAGTATCGCAAATTCTTTACAATCTTTGCTCTTCTTAGTATGTTGTTCAATGCTGGTTTGGTACCAGGCTATATCGTGGTAACTCAGTTACTTCACTTGGGTGATACTATTTGGGCCTTGATTGTTCCGATGCTTCTATCACCATTCAACATCATGTTGATGCGGTCTTTCTTCAAGAAAACCATTCCAGAAGCAATCCTCGAATCAGCTCGTATCGATGGTGCTAGCGAGGCGCGGATCTTCTTCCAAATCTGTTTACCACTCTCTCTTCCAGGGATTGCAACTATCACACTTTTGACAGCACTTGGATTCTGGAACGACTGGTTCAATGCCCTTCTTTACATCAAGAGTGACAACTTGTATCCATTGCAATATTTGCTCATGCAAATTCAAAACAACATGGATTACATTGCTAAGTCAGTTGGGATGTCAGGACAACTTGCAGTTGCCCTACCAAAAGAAACAGGTCGTATGGCCATGGTCGTAGTTGCGACTGTTCCAATTGCGATTCTCTATCCATTCTTCCAACGCTACTTTGTAAAAGGTTTAACTATCGGTGGTGTTAAAGAATAAGAGACACTGAGAAACAAGCTTTCTCTACCCCTATCTAACTTTTCTTTGTTGAAAAGTAGATCACTAAAATTGTTTTAAATTTAAAAATAAAAAAAGGAGTTTTTATCATGAAAAACTGGAAAAAATATGCTTTTGCATCTGCTAGCCTTGTAGCTTTAGCTGCTAGCCTCGCTGCTTGTGGAAACCTTAAAGGTAACAACCAAAAAGCTGCTGACTCAGCTTCAGGTGACAAAACTGTTATCAAAATGTACCAAATCGGTGACAAACCAGATAACTTGGATGAGTTGCTAGAGAATGCAAACAAAATCATCGGAGAAAAAGTTGGTGCTAAATTAGATATCCAATACCTTGGATGGGGTGACTACGGTAAGAAAATGTCAGTTATCACTTCATCAGGTGAAAACTATGATATCGCATTTGCAGATAACTACGTTGTAAACGCTCAAAAAGGTGCTTATGCTGACTTGACAGAATTGTACAAGAAAGAAGGAGCTGACCTTTACAAAGCACTTGACCCAGCTTACATCAAAGGTAACACTGTAAATGGTAAAATCTATGCAGTTCCAGTTGCAGCCAACGTTGCATCTTCACAAAACTTTGCTTTCAACGGCCCACTTCTTGAAAAATATGGTATCGATATCTCAGGTGTAACTTCATACGAAACACTTGAACCAGTCTTGAAACAAATTAAAGAAAAAGCTCCAGATGTAATGCCATTCGCTGTTGGTAAAAACTTTATTCCATCAGAAAACTTTGACTACCCAGTTGCAAATGGTCTTCCATTCGTCATCGACCTTGAAGGCGACACTACTAAGATCGTAAACCGTTACGAAGTTCCTCGTTTCGTAGAACACTTGAAGACTATGCACAAATACTATGAAGCAGGATACATTCCAAAAGACGTAGCAACTAGTGATACTTCATATGACCTTACTCAAGATACTTGGCTTGTTCGTGAAGAAACAGTGGGACCAGCTGACTACGGTAGCAGCTTGCTTTCTCGTGTTGCTAACAGAGACATCCAAATCAAACCATTTACTAACTTCATCAAGAAAAACCAAACAACTCAAGTTGCAAACTTTGTAATCTCAAACAACTCTAAGAACAAAGAAAAAGCAATGGAAGTGTTGAACCTCTTGAACACTAACCCAGAACTCTTGAACGGACTTGTTTATGGACCAGAAGGCAAGAACTGGGAAAAAGTTCCAGGTAAAGAAAACCGTGTTAAAGTTCTTGATGGATACAAAGGAAACACTCACATGTCAGGATGGAACACTGGTAACAACTGGATCCTTTACATCAACGAAAACGTTACAGATGAACAAATTGCACAATCTAAGAAAGACTTGGAAACTGCAAAAGAATCTCCAGCGCTTGGATTCATCTTCAACACTGACAACGTGAAATCTGAAATCTCAGCTATCACTAACACTATGCAACAATTCGATACAGCTATCAACACTGGTACTGTAGACCCAGAAAAAGCTATTCCAGAATTGATGGAAAAACTTAAATCTGAAGGTGCTTACCAAAAAGTATTGGATGAAATGCAAAAACAATACGACGAATTCTTGAAAAGCAAAAAATCTTAAGATAGATTGATTTCGTGTATTCATTCCTAAAAGATGCGATCACTGCCTTGTCTGGAGTTTTCCAGACGGGGTGGTGATTCTTTTTTGAATATTTGCATATAATTATCTGCATTTCAAAACCAGGCATTTGCCTTACAAGTAGCGTTGGTAATAGGTATATGAAAAAATACCATCTACTCCTAGAAATCAGTGCAATTTTTTCTGGTTTCGAAATCTTATCAGTCTTGTCTTTATTGGCATCATGATTAGTAATTTATTCAAGACAGGCCATGGATATCTTTTTGTTAACTTTTCTTCATCGAATATTTAATTAAAACAAGATCTGAAAATGGGTCTTGTTTTTTATTTTTCGGTCAAATAAATTGCATTCGCTTTCTTGGGAGAGTATACTGGTATAGTTGAATGAAAAATTCTGATAATTTAATCTTAGAAAAGAGAAGCACATGTCAAAAGATATTCGAGTTTTACTTTACTATAAATATGTTCCCATCGAAAACGCGGAACAATTTGCTGCAGACCACTTGGCTTTCTGTAAGTCTATTGGACTCAAGGGCCGTATTCTAGTAGCTGACGAAGGGATCAACGGAACCGTTTCTGGTGACTACGAAACAACGCAAAAATACATGGACTACGTTCACAGCCTTCCAGGTATGGAAGACCTCTGGTTCAAGATTGACGAAGAAAGTGAGCAAGCCTTCAAGAAGATGTTTGTTCGCTACAAAAAGGAAATTGTTCACCTTGGTTTAGAGGATGATAACTTTGATAACGACATCAATCCTCTTGAAACAACAGGTGCTTACTTGTCACCAAAAGAATTTAAAGAAGCCCTCCTGGATGAAGATACAGTTGTCCTTGATACCCGTAATGACTATGAGTACGACCTTGGGCACTTCCGTGGGGCTATCCGTCCTGACATCCGTAACTTCCGTGAATTACCACAATGGGTTCGTGATAACAAGGAAAAATTCATGGATAAACGTGTCGTTGTTTACTGTACAGGTGGAGTCCGCTGTGAGAAATTCTCTGGCTGGATGGTCCGTGAAGGCTACAAAGATGTCGGTCAATTACACGGAGGAATCGCAACTTACGGGAAAGATCCAGAAGTTCAAGGGGAATTTTGGGATGGGAAAATGTATGTCTTTGACGAACGTATTGCAGTCGATGTCAACCATGTCAATCCAACTATCGTAGGGAAAGACTGGTTTGATGGAACGCCATGTGAACGTTATGTCAACTGTGGAAATCCATTCTGTAACCGCCGCATCTTGGCATCAGAAGACAACGAAGACAAATATCTTCGTGGTTGCTCACACGAGTGTCGTGTTCACCCACGTAATCGTTATGTTTTAGAACATGAATTGACACAAGATCAAGTCATCGAGCGTCTAGCAGCAATTGGTGAGAGCCTAGACCATTCTGAAGTTGTATAATAAATATTAACAGTCCTAAAGGGCTGTTTTTCTATGCTTTTGACTAAAAAATCTTAAATTTGTTTCTGCATCTTTCAGGAAAATGGTGTATACTATATGTAAACGATTTCAAAGGAGCCCATTATGGTGAAGACATTTTTTATTCCAAATAAACAAAGTATTTTAGGACAACAGGAGATTCTTACAGCTAAATCAATTTTAGGCTTAGTAGAAGGCCTAGAGTCGCATAGTTATGATGCTGTTTACCTCCGTCAACCTCTTAATCGCCTTGAGTATATCGAGTGTGGAATCGTAGGTAAGTCTCAATTTCTCTTTAAAGTTCGATATCTAGATGCTCAAAAAGGCTATCAAGTAATCATTCCTGACTTGATTACAAGAGCTGACTGGGAGATTGTAGAAGGGCTCTTGCGGGCTTTGTCTAGCAAGGTTGGTGAAGCAGTTGAGGGCTTGGCAGACTTTGATTTGGAAAACTATTTCCAAGAAACGGTTAAGAACTATCTGGCTGATAAAGCTGCTCGTTTAGGTTTCTGTCAGGGTATTCTATCAACTATTTACTTTGATAAGAAGGATTTGGAAAGTTTCCTAGAAGAAGATGGCTTGGCACGTTTTGAAGAGTTGGTCAAGAAAGTTCAAGGATCTGATGCCTATCCTTCCAGTGCTAAATTCTATCCAGATGGTGAAGGTAAGGTTCATGGGGTCTACCACCTAGCTCAGGGTGTAAAAACCATTTTGCCAAAAGAACCGGTGATTCCAGCTCCTTACGTTGAGCAATTGGTAGGCAAGGAACTTGTTTGGGAGATTGATTTGGTAAAAATCTCTGGAGATGGTTCAAAACCAGAAGACTATGAAGCAGTAGCTAGACTGGATTATCAAGCGTTTTTAGGAGCTTTGCCAAAAGAACTTTATCAGGACTTAGATGCTAACCAAGTAGAAGTAGGCCCTGTTTCAGGCGAGGATTTTGAAGCTTTAGCACATGCGAAAAAATAGGTAAAAGCCATAGTCTAAGTTTTCACAGAATATCTTAGAATGAGACCTCATTTTATTGATAGAGTAGCTTAGTGATATTTCGTAATACGAGATTTTAAACATTGCTTATCTTAACAAAAAACAGTATAATATAACAAGATATAGATGCTATTGTTTGTCAAAGGACTATCAGGAGATTGATCATATGGATATCAAGAAGGAAGTAGGTAAAAGAATCCGAATGTTACGTGAGATGAAACATCTCACTCGTGAAGCTATTTGTGATGATGAAAGCGAGATAACAGTACGTCAATTAGCACGGATTGAATCAGGTCAATCTTCTCCAAGTTTACCCAAGGTAGAGTATATAGCTTATAAACTAGGTTGTCCAATTTCACATATAGTAGACATGGATTATATAATCTTACCTTCAGATTACTTGATCTTAAAGGATAAACTCATTAAGTTTCAAACTTATGGAGATGATGACAGAATTCATATTAAAGAAGAGTTGTTTGACAGAGTTTACGAACACTATTATGACAGCTTACCTGAGGATGAGCAGATTGCAGTTAGTGCCCTACAAGCTAGTTTTGATGTTTTTGTAAGTGAAGATGCAGGGTTTGGCGATGCTTTGCTTGATGAGCATTTTGAGCAAGTAAGGATAAGGAAAAACTATTCGGTGAATGATTTGCTTCTCATAAAATTGTACTTTGTTTCATGTATAGCAAGACCGACTGAGTATAATCATGAACTATTTTGGGAACTTTCTAAAAAACTTCTGAGAGAAACGAATTCATCCGATTTAGAGACAGCTTATATGTTAAAGAAAACGGTGCTTGATTCTTTAGCTGTTCAATGGATGGAAAAGTCCTACTCTACTTTTGAGCCTTATGTTAAGGCAATGAATAGATTGATGATTTTATCCCAGGACTTTCAAAAGAAACCAATCGTAGATATGCTAGAAGCTATGTGTACCTTATTTCATAAACGGGATAAGGAAAAAGCTATCCAATTATATGACAGAGCCATTATCTGCGCTCAAGCATTTGGAGACCAAGTATTAGAAGCGCGCATCTCTGGAGAGAAAGAAAGAGATTTAAAAACTTTTGAGGAAATGAAGAGCTAACATGACATTTTTGTCATGTTTTTTTGTTTTTGAAAGCGGTAAACTAGAGATGTAATGAAGGGTTAATTGAGTTATTTAGAGTAGGAGGAAGAGATGGAGAATCTTAGTATCTCGCTAGAGACTTTTACACAGACTCGCCACAGTTTGGTGTTTCGAAATAACACGACTGAGCAAAAGTTGGTAGAGATAGCGATAAATAACGAAGTCTTTCGCCTAGCTATTTTAGATGCAGGCGAAGAGCGAGTTTTAATTCTGCCTGAAGAAGTTACAGATGTTAGGAATTTTGGGATTTCAGAGGTGGAGGATAATTCATGAAACCAAAAGATATAATAAAGGAGAGAAACTATGAATCGTGTGATTTTAAGTCTTAAAAATATCGCTAAAACATATGGGAAAGAACAGGTTCTTCATAATGTTTCCTTTGATATTGAGCAAGGAGAAATATGTGGTCTTATTGGTGAAAATGGTGCTGGCAAGACAACATTAATGAGAATTCTCCTAGGACTAATTCGAGCTGATAAGGGAGAAATCGAGAGTGTCTCTCAGCATAAGATTGGCAGTATTATCGAATCACCTGCCCTCTATCCAAACTTGACTGGACGTCAACACTTACAATATTACAAGACAAGATTTGGTTTAAAGACAGATATCGTAAAAATGTTGGAATTGGTTCACTTGCCTGAACCGTCATGGGATCGAAAAGTTAAAAACTATTCTCTTGGTATGAAGCAGAGGTTATCAATAGCGATTGCGCTTTTGGATAATCCAGAGCTCATTATCCTAGATGAACCCGTGAATGGTTTAGATCCTCAAGGGATTTCAGATTTAAGAAAAATGATTCTGAATTTAAGGGATCAGTTGGGAGTTACCTTTTTAATTTCAAGCCATATCTTATCAGAGTTGGAGTTTATAACAGATAAATATATCATCATGAAACAAGGAAAGATTCTAAATGTGATGAGTTCAAAAGAGCTAGCGAATGATTTATCTGAAAAAATTTTCCTAAAGACAAGTGATAATCAGATTCTAAAAATGTTTTTAGAAAAAGAGGGCGTTGCTCATTTTGAGCAGGATGACTATCTGGTTGTGCCAGAAAAGGAAAAATTAATGACTATTTTGCAATATAGTGTTGCTTCAAATCTAGTGATACAGGATATTTATGTTAAGAAGGAACGCTTTGAGGACTACTATTTGCGTAATATTATCTGATGATTTAAGAAAGGAGGAGAGTCATGAATTCTCTTAAGGCAGATATGTATAAATTTTACTGGGAAAAAAGAGGAGTGCTTCCTAGTTTGTTGATAGGGTTATTAGTTTTGTTATTCTACCTATTTTTTAAGTCATCAAATGAAAATGACCCAGTATTTCGAGTGTTGATTTCAAATGTGAGTGGTTTTATTCCTTTGCTTTTCATCTCAGCTAATTTATTTTTCTGGGGGGAAGATTATAGTTTCCGTACGATCAATATTCTGCTCACAAAAGAAAAACAACGTTGGAAGTTATTTTTATATAAAACTTTGGGAACCATTTGTTTATCTTTCCTGTATGTGACTATTTTTTATAGCTTAACAGCTCTCGTCTATTTGGAGGGAGACTTGGTGTTGATTGTTTCGACCTTTTTACATCAGCTACCTTACTATTTGGTTATTATCAGTATCTCCTTATTGATTTTTCAAATATTTGATAAGGTTTATGAATCATGTATGATTTACACACTCTACATTTTACTGTTTGATAACCTATTGGTTTATGTTCTCCCAAATTACGGTGAGAGTGTGAAGGACTATTTGTTCATGACTTTAAATTTGAAAGCATCAGCAGATATCAGTCATTTTACCCTTATAAACGTATGCTATCCTATAGTGGTAAGTCTAGCAGTAATTGTCCTTGCCTTGGCTGTATTTAGCAAAAAAGAATTTAAATAGGAGGACTAGTGATGAAAAAAATAGGAATTGTAATAGGGTTACTGTTATTATTTGTAGTAGCTGGAATTTTGTTAACCTTAAAACGAGGAGAGACGACAGTCAGTGTAAAACAATCATGGACTCTTTCTTCTAAAAGTATTAAAACGTTAGAGTTTTATGGCTCAAAGCAAGCAATTGATCTTAAAGTTGTTAAGAGTGACTCCGATGAAACAACTGTTCAAATAGAAGGAAAAGTTTCCGAAGAATCAGTGAATAACATATCTAAAAATGTTAAAATGAGTTCAGATAGTCTATATATCCCGTTTTCGCAACATGGATTTAATTTGGCACTGAGTTCACAAGGGAAAGACAAGTTAGATGTAACCATTTCCTTAGGAAAAAATGCAACGTTCGAAAAAATTTTTGTAGATACTCTTGTTGGTGATGTATCTATTACAGTTCCTGAAGACTTTGATGGAATCTATACTTTGCATACAAACAATACAGGAGAAATTTTAAGGGTCCCTACCACAAATCAAACTTCGAATAGCATCATTGAAGTTGATGGCTATAGTAAGATAAGTGTTGAAAAAGGAGAAAATAATGGTTAGTCACTATAAACAAGCAACTGTGCTGGATTGTGTAAAGGCTTGTGTAAAGACAATCATTTCTTACTATTTCCCAAAGCGAATCATGTAGATAATTTAAAACATTCAGTTTTTGTAGCGAAACTAGTATTTTCAAAATTAGAAAAATCCTGTCATTTTGACAGGATTTTTTCTTATATAAAGGCTAGGATTCGAAGATAATCGAAAACCAGTGCCATTTCTGCTAGGAAAAAGAGAAATAGGATGCTTCCGTTAACTAGAAAGGCCAAGAGAAGGCGATAGAAGAAGTCTGTTTGACTTTCCTTACTCGGCTTCGAGATAGTATAGAGGTTGGCAAGAAGTACCAGCCCAATGCTAATCAAGCAAAGCAATACTGCAAAACGTAGACTATTAAAGAAGGCAAAGAAACTCGCAATACCCGTGAGCAGGATAGGAAGGGCGAAGAGTCTGCTATACTCTTGCAAGGCTTTTTCCAGTGTCCAGTTACGGTCTTGGTCGACAAAGCGTTTGACTACAAATCCACCCATGAGGATTGAAAAGAAGAAGAGACTTGTCGCTACCAAGATGGAGAAGATAGAAAAGAGATTTAGTGAAGGGAAATGCTGGAGAGCTTTAGAGTCGATGGCTGCCATATGGCCGTAGTAGGCTTGCTTGGCGTGATAAACTGTAAAGAGGAAACTCGTGGCAGAAAAGATAGTTAGGAGCGCAAAGGCATTATAACTATGTTTTTTATCTGTATCAATGCTTGCTGTTGGCTCTTTGAGAGCACCTTGTAACCAGACCCAAAAATCAGCCAATTCTTCTTTGAAGATTGCAGTTTTTGTAGGGACAGGATCTGGGACAAATGGACTTTCCAAAGATTTGCTAGGCTGAGATGCTTCCTTAACTGGTTCTTCTGCTTGGTCTGTCTTTGTTGCCAGTTCTTCTTGTTCTTCAGTCTCTACAGGTTCTTCTGACTTGTCTATCTTTTCTGTATTTTCCACGATTTCTTCGTGTTCGTCACTCTCTACTTTCTCTAGGTCAGCTTCTTGTTCTTCAGGAATGACTTGAAGATTTTCTTCAACCACTGGCAACTCTTCTTTTTCTTTTAACTCTTCTTGGGGAATGACTAGGTCAGATGGATGTTCTTTTTTCTCATTATTGGCTGTTTTTTCGAAATCAGCACTTTCAAACCATTCTTGAGTCATAATGAGACCTCCTTTTTTTGATTAATTTTTGAGTAGTAATGATTAACTATTATTAATGATCTCTCGAATTGGGTGAGCGATCCGGTTCGTCTGGAATGTTGATATCTTGACCTGCCTTTGCGACGAGGAGATCTTGCGTATCTTTTTTCTCTACTTTGTAAGGATTGGAGAATTCTTCGTCCCTATTTACATCATTTCCCCGGACAGGATTCACTCCTTCTCGAGTTCGATGATAGATAGCCCCGTATTCTGATGAGAGATTGAGATTGATTCGTTCAAGCTCTTTTCGGGACAACATGAGTATGATGTCATTTTCTGCCTCGAATTCTACCTTACCGTGCACTTGGATGTCGTCAGCAGAGATATGTTCATGTTCTGCTTGGATACGGCTATCTGTTAGACTTGTTCCAAATACATTGACAATTCCAGTTGTGGTCAGTTGGCTATTTTTTATTTCGCTATTAGTGATCCGAAGAAGATAGCCATTTGACTGGATTTTGGCATTGCTGAGTTTTGCTTTAGCAATCGAAAGGACACCATGGTCGACCTGGGCTGTTAGATTTTTTAACTCTCTTCCTTTCGGTAGTGATAGAACGACTTCATCATTACGTCTAGAGACTCCGCTTGCGATAAATAGGATTCCCTCAATACTAGAACCTACAGAACGACGTGTAGTTGGCTTGGTGTCGGAAATCTCAAGAGTTTTTTCTTTGCTAGAATGTTGAAGATTCTCTTTTTCAGAGACAGTTGGATGATACTGGATGTGGATCTTATCATCGTTTGACTCCGTAATAACTAGAGAATGTTGTGTTAGTGAGATGTTAAGATTTTCGATATCTTGATCAAATGTGAGCTCTTCCATTCGGCTCTCAAAGACTGGATTTTGAGACATTGCAAGGAGGCTTCTGACACCATTGGTTTGGATGCCGATGATCATCATGGTAAAACCGATGATACTAGTAACAACACCAAAGATAAGAAATCCTTTTGTTAATTTACGCATGACTTTCACCTCTCTTTCCTCTATTAAGAATCCACTGAATGAGTCGAAGGATTAGTATTCCAAAGAAACGGGTCACATAGGAAGTTGCTAGCAAAACTAGGGACGAAGCTCCGATTGCCAGTAAACCTCCACCAAAAATCAGCATAAAGGCAGATGTAGATTCAGCCAGAACGTAGAAGCTTTCAAATAGGAGGACAGCTCCGAGCACCATTCCAGCTGCTGATACAGCAAAGAAGGCCAACAGTACACTGATCGCTGCGATAAAAATCCCGATGATAGCCATGAGAAGAGCAATCCCGACTGGAATCCCAATAGGTGCAGCCAGAAGTGCGAGGATTGCGATTTGTAAAACCTGACGGTTGTTCTTATTGGAATTTTCTTCGTTGATTTTTTTATCAAGAAGTGTAGTCAGGATGTCATGGGCAGCCTCTTTTGGACTACCGAGGCTAGCTATGAGTTCTTCCTCACCTTCTGGACCAGCATCATCAAAGAGTTCTTTGAAGTAGTCCATAGCTTCGATACGATCAGATTGAGGAAGCTTCATCAGATAGGCTTCAAGCTGATTCAAATATTCAGTTCTTGTCATGGCGAATGCTCCCTTCTATGATGCCGTTGATAGTGTCAGTATAGAGTGTCCACTCTTCTCTGAGTACAAATAGTTGCTCCTCCCCAATCTCTGTTAGGGAGTAGTATTTCCGCATCCGACCTTGGTATTCGCGAGAGTATGTAGTCAGGTAGCGGTTGGTATCCAGTTTTTTCAAGATGGGGTAGAGGGTAGATTCCTTGATTTTGGCAATGAGTTTAATGGTTTGACTAATTTCATAACCATAGGAATCCCCTTGTTCTAGAATGGCCAAGATGAGAAATTCAATCAAAGCCGCTGATGTCGGAAAATACATGGGGCACCTCCTTTTTAGTATATAAAAATTTTATATATAATTATTCTACACATACATCATACATCTAAATGGAAACGCTGTCAAGAAATATGTATAAAAATTTTACATATAAAAAATCTTCTAGCAAAAACTAGAAGATTAGAGAATTTTATCCGATCTATCCACCATAAAGAGTGAGATCGTCATGATGATATCAATGACTAGGAGGGTAATAACAGCTGGGACCCAGGAATGGAACATGTCAAAGCTGTAACCAAAGAGGGCTGGGCCGACAGCTGCCAAAATGTAGCCGCCGGTCTGGGCAAGCCCAGACAATTGGGCTGTCTTTTCAGGGGAGCTAGTTTTGATGGAGAAGCAAACCATGAGATAAGGGAAAAGAGCGCTACAGGCAGTACCAATCAAGAGATGCGCTACTAACCAGTAGAGGAAACTCTTGCTCGGGTATAAGAGCATGGCAATTCCAAGCAATCCAGCGATAGAGATGACTGTCAGCATGATTTGACGGTGATGATTGGACAAACGAGTCGTTAAACTTGGAATAGTCATCGAGAAGGGGATACTAGTCAGAGAAAAGATAGAAGCTAAAAGACCGGCATCTGTGTGAGATAAGCCAGCACTGATTGCCATGGTAGGTAACCAGGTCATACTGGTATAGAAGAGCAAGGACTGAAGTCCACCGAATACAATAATAGCCCAAACTTCCTTGTTTTTTAAGATATTCTCTTTCTTTTGTTTTTTCTCACTTCCTTTTAGAAAATGATTGTGACGGTGATTGGGGAACCAGACAACTAAAGTTAGTAGGCAGGCCAAGGATAAACAGAGGATCAAGCCTTTCCAAGATGTCGCCTGAGTAATGGGTACAGAGAGATAGGAAGCAAGAGCCGTTGTAATCCCCATAGAGGTCACATAGATGGTTGTCAGAAAGCCAATCTTTTGTGGGTGATTGGCCTGAATGGCGCTAGGAAGGAGCACGTTAAAGATCGCAATACTTGCTCCGATAAGTAAAGTCCCTAGATAGAGTAGAGGAAGATTAAAGATACGAATGACTGACCCGAGAGTCAAGAGTATCAGGCTATATGTAAAAAGATGCTCGAGTCCAATTTTTTGAGCCAAACGAGTCGCAAAAGAGGAGAAGATGGCAAACATCAAGAGAGGAAGGCTAGTCAAAACCCCAAGGGAACTGACTTCTACTCCCAAACCTTGAGCAATGTCACCTAAAATAGTCGGTAAAGCTGTAAAAGGAGCTCTTAAGACCGCTCCAACTAGGATAATTCCAAGGACAAAAACTAGAGATTGTTTTTTCATGTGAACCTCAATAAGCTGATTTTGATAACAGCTTATTTTAAGTTTTTTTCCTATAGATGTCAAGTTGACCTGATGTGATTCGCTACGTAGCCGATAGAAATCATAGTAAAGAAGGACAATATATTTACTAGTTTTTTTCTGGGATTCAAATAAAAATAGGAAAGTCTGAAAAATTGTGATAAAATAGTGAAAGAAAATAATTAGGAGACTGTAAGTGATTCAACAAATCGATAATTTAATCGTCTCTATTGTGATTAGTGCTTATAATGAAGAAAAATATTTACCGGGCTTAATTGAAGATTTAAAAAGACAGACATATAATAAAGAAGATATTGAAATTCTATTTATTAATGCAATGTCCACAGATAAGACAACCGATATTATTCAGCGATTTATCTCTGAGGATACTGAATTTAGGTCAATTAGATTGTATGATAACCCTAAAAAGAATCAAGCAAGTGGCTTTAATTTAGGGATTAAGAATTCTAATGGAGACCTTATTTTGAAGATTGATGCGCACTCCAAAGTCACAGAGAATTTTGTGAGGAATAATGTTGAGCTAATCAATCAGGGAGAATATATCTGTGGTGGCCCTAGACCGACGATTGTTGAAGGCGAAGGGAAGTGGTCAGAAGCTTTACATATCGTTGAAGAGAATATGTTTGGAAGTAGCATCGCAGATTATCGAAATAGTTCTCAAGACAGATATGTTTCTTCAATTTTTCATGGTATGTACCGTCGAGAAGTTTTTGAGAAAGCTGGTTTAGTCGATGAACAACTTGGAAGAACAGAAGACAATGAACTTCATTATCGTATCAGAAATCACGGATATAAAATAAGATTTAGTCCCAATGTTTTATCTTATCAATATATTCGACCAACATTTAAAAAGATGCTCCACCAAAAGTATTCAAACGGGCTATGGATTGGATTGACAACTCATGTTAAACCAAAATGTCTATCTATTTTTCATTATGTTCCCTTTGCGTTTGTGTTAAGCATTTTTGTAAGTACTATGCTAATACCTTTTTCTCCATTGTTTTTAATGTTTCTAGTAGTAGTTTATAGCCTATTTGTAATTTCATTGACTATACTTACCTTATTGAAACATAAGAATGTAGCATTGCTCTTAATGCCATTTATGCTATTTTCAATCCATTTTGCCTACGGCATAGGTACAATAGTTGGGTTGATTAAAGGTTTTAAATGGAGAAAAAGTTATAAATCTGAAATTCAGTATTTAAATTAAGACTCCTTATCTCATGCTCAATTAAACATTTTCTCTGTATAGGAGGATACCATTCACATGAATAAAAAAATAACAGATTACGTAATTGATCTGGTTGAAGTATTAAATAAACAACAGAAACAAATATTTTGGGGATTTTTTGATATTGCCAGTATGGTCTTATCAATTATTGTTTCCTATATTCTATTTTATGGCTTGATTAATCCAGCCCCGGTAGACTATGTCATTTACACAGGTCTAACCTTCCTTTTCTACCAACTGATAATTGGATTCTGGGGGCTCAATGCTAGTATTAGTCGATATAGCAAAATAACAGATTTCATGAAGATTTTCTTCGGAGTAACTATCAGTAGTATCTTATCTTATGTGATCTGCTATGCTTTCTTGCCGCTCTTTTCTATCCGCTTTATCGTACTCTTTATCCTATTAACAACTTTCTTGATTCTACTTCCTCGTATCACTTGGCAGTTGATTTACTCAAGACGTAAAAAGGGAAACGGAGATGGAGAACACCGTCGTACCTTCTTGATTGGTGCTGGTGACGGTGGCGCGCTCTTTATGAACAGCTACCAACATCCTACTAGCGACCTTGAACTAGTTGGGATTTTGGATAATGATGAAAAGAAAAAAGGACAAAAACTTGGGAAAATCCCAGTTTTGGGGTCTTATGATGATCTACCAGAATTGGCTAAACGCTACAGAGTTGAAAAAGTTATCGTTGCGATTCCGTCTCTAGATCCATCTGAATATGAACGAATCCTGCAAATGTGTAACGGTATCGGTGTCAAATGCTTCAAAATGCCGATGATTGAGTCAGTTGTGCAAGGTATCCAGCCTCAAGCAGGCGGTTTCCAGAAAATTGATATCACGGACCTGTTAGGACGTAAAGAGATTCAGCTCAATGAATCACGTCTGGGTTCTGAAATCACTGGCAAAACAATCTTGGTGACTGGAGCCGGAGGTTCGATTGGTTCAGAAATCTGCCGTCAAGTTAGTCGATTCAATCCCGAACGTGTCATTTTGCTCGGTCATGGAGAAAACTCTATTTATCTGATTTACCATGAATTGATTCGCAAGTTCCAGGAAATTGACTTTGTTCCTGTCATTGCTGATATTCAAGATTACGATCGTTTGCTTCAAGTTTTTGAACAGTACGAACCAGCGATTGTTTACCATGCTGCAGCCCATAAACATGTTCCGATGATGGAGCGCAATCCAAAAGAAGCCTTTAAGAATAATATCCTTGGGACTTATAATGTTGCTAAGGCAGTTGACACCGCACGAGTTCCAAAAATGGTCATGATTTCGACAGATAAGGCCGTTAATCCACCAAACGTAATGGGAGCAACTAAACGTGTGGCTGAGTTGATTGTCACTGGATTTAATCAACGTAGCCAATCTACCTACTGTGCGGTTCGTTTCGGTAACGTACTCGGTAGCCGTGGTAGTGTAATTCCTGTTTTTGAACGTCAGATCGCTGAAGGTGGGCCTGTAACGGTGACAGACTTCCGAATGACTCGTTACTTTATGACCATTCCAGAAGCTAGTCGCTTGGTGATCCATGCGGGTGCTTATGCAAAGGATGGAGAAGTCTTTATCCTTGATATGGGCAAACCAGTACGCATTTACGATTTGGCTAAGAAAATGGTTCTACTCAGTGGCCATACTGAAAATGAAATTCCAATCGTAGAAGTAGGTATTCGCCCAGGTGAAAAACTATACGAAGAGTTGCTTGTATCAACTGAGCTAGTTGACAATCAAGTAATGGACAAAATCTTTGTTGGTAAAGTAAATGTAATGCCTCTTGAGATGATCAATCAGAAGATTGAAGAGTTCCGTACCTTGCAAGGTTCTGAATTGAAGAGAGCAATCATAGCTTTTGCTAATGAAACAACACATGCTGACTAAAAATAGATGAGATATTATCTGCAACTTCTGTTTATGAGAAAGAGCGGATAGTATCTTTTTTCTAGATTTCGAGAGACTTTCAGAGTTTTTTGAACAAACTTGTTATTATTGAACAGATATGGTAAACTATAGTAAATAAAAAATTAGGGAGTAACTTATGATTAACGCAATTAAAAATTTCTTTAAAGGTTATGTGGATTTTTCAGGACGTTCAACACGCGCAGATTACTGGTGGATTTGGTTGGCAAACCTCATCCTTTCTATTCCTTTCTACATGGTATACGGTGCTGCAATGGCAAATCCGGATAGCGAAGCTGCTATTATGACTTTGGGTCTTTTCGTATTTATTTATCTCATTTTTGGGCTAGCGGTTTTATTGCCTGGACTTGCATTGACAGTTCGTCGTCTACGTGACGCTGGTTTCCATTGGGCACTCATCTTCGTTGCCTTTATTCCAATGGTTGGAGGTATCGCTCTTTTGGTACTTCTAGCTATGCCGACAAAGGAAACACTATAAGATTAACTATTTGAAGAATGCTACAAGGACGAAGAAGTTTCAGTCTTGTCGAATAATTTGCTAACACTCCCAGGTCTTTTACTAGATTTGGGAGTGTTCTATAACTGTACAGTTTAGTATCTACTGATAAAATAAAAGTTGGGAGTATCATATGATTAACGCGTATAAGAATTTTTTTAAGAATTTTGCAGAGTTCACTGGGCGTTCGACGCGTCCAGATTACTGGTGGGTTTGGTTAGGAAACCTCATCCTTTCTATTCCTTTCTGGATTATCTATTTCTACACTGTATTTCTTAGTACCGTGATGGATTCAGTGAGCGATTCAGCCAGCGAAGCTACTTTCATGATTTTTGGTTTAGTTGTCATTATTTATGCAATTTTCTACCTAGCAATCTTAGTACCGACTTTAGCTTTATCAGTTCGCCGTTTGCGTGATGCTAGTTTTCACTGGGCCTTTATCTTCCTTCGCTTTGTTCCAATGGGAGGGATAGCTCTTTTGATTCTTTTCGCTATGCCGACAAAAGAAACTGAAGTGGTAAACTATAGTGAATCGCAAGCAGTCAAAAATGAAGAAGGCATCGAAGATACACCGTTCGAAGAATCAGATAAGAACTAAGAGATTCTTGCTTTACGGTTGAACCTTGTCTGGTAGTTCTCATGCCTGTTTAACATATAATTAGGAGTATCTTATGATTGAAGCCTATAAAAATTTCTTTAGAGGGTTTGCAGACTTTTCAGGACGTTCAACGCGTCCGGATTTTTGGTGGGTTTGGATAATGAACACTATTTTGTCCATTCCTCTTTATATTACCTATTTTCAGACTGTCTTCACTGAAGAAGAAGTAGCAGACCCTATCGCAAGTGTGGGAATTCTGAGTTTTTATATCATTTTTTATCTAGTGATATTCATACCGAGTATCGCTCTAAGAGTTCGACGTTTACGTGATGCAGGCTTTCACTGGGCCTTCATTTTTCTCGCTTTCGCTCCAATGGGAGGATTTATTCTTTTAGTCCTGCTTGCAATGCCAACTAAGGAAGTAACTAGCTAATAAATGACAGATCAAAGCAAGAACAAATTAAAAAACACCCCAATTAAATTGGAGTGTTTTTTGTTTAGGGTTTCAATTATAGTTGACGTAAAATGTCTGCTGGTTGATGTGCGACCCAGTCAGGTTGATAGGTCATGAGGTCCTTCTCGTCACCAAATCCCCAAGTAACCGCTAGTTTTTTAATGCCAGTTTCTTGGGCACTAATCATATCAAACTTAGTATCTCCGATAAGGACCACTTTTTCTGGGTCCAATTTATGAGTTGCCAAAGCTTGACGAATGACATCTGCCTTATGCACCGCTTGAGGACTTGAACCATAGATGCCGTCAAAGAAGTGATCGATTTCAAAATTAGCTGTCATATGGACTGCTGTCGGAGTATTTTTTGTTGTCGTGATATAGAGAGGATACTGTTGGGCTAGTTCAGTGAGTAGTTCCTTGATTCGTGGAAATAGTTGGGCTTCGTAAACTCCTTTTTCCTTATAGTAAGAACGATAAAGCTGGATAGCTAGCTCAATCTGCTCAGTTGGTAAGCAACTAGCGAAACTAGTTTCCAAAGGAGGTCCCATAAAACCACGGATGGTTTTTGCATCTGGACTAGGGACTCCCAGTTGTTCAAAAGTATAGGTGAAGCCATTGTGAATACCGATCGAGCTGTCCACAAGGGTTCCATCTAAGTCGAAAAAGATGGCTGATAGGGATGACATTGATTCTCCTAGTAATCTTGAAATTATTCGCCGAAGATTTCTTTTTGCAGGCGACGGCCTGTCGGTGTGGCTGCAAGACCACCTTCGGCAGTTTCACGAAAGGCAGTTGGGAGGCTAGAGCCTACTTGGTACATGGCATCAATGACTTCGTCAACTGGGATTTTTGATTCAATACCAGCTAAAGCCATATCAGCTGCGATGAAGGCGAAGCTTGCTCCCATGGCATTACGCTTAACACATGGGACTTCAACCAAACCTGCAACGGGATCGCAGATAAGACCCAGCATATTTTTAATAACGAAGGCAATAGCCTGACTCGCTTGATAAGGAGTTCCACCTGCAGCTAGAGTTAGGGCAGCAGCGCTCATGGCAGAGGCAGATCCAACTTCGGCTTGACAGCCTCCTTCAGCTCCCGAGATAGAAGCGTTATTAGCAAGGACGAGCCCAAAAGCACCAGCAGCAAAGAGAAAATCTAGTTGTTGTTCATGCGTTAAATTTAACTTTTGAATAGCAGATGTGAGAACTGCAGGAAGACAACCTGCACTACCTGCAGTCGGTGTTGCACAGACAAGGCCCATCTTGGCATTGTGCTCATTAACGGCAATGGCGTTACGAGCGGCAGACAAGACAGTGAAGTCTGATAAGGTCTTTCCTTTTTTGATGTAGTGGTCGAGTTTAGCTGCATCACCACCTGTTAGACCACTACGAGATTTCTTTTCGCTGAGACCAAGCTCGACGGAAGCTTTCATGACTTCAAGGTTACGCTCCATGAGGAGGAGAACTTCCTCACGCTCACGACCAGTTAGCTCATACTCAGTCCTAATCATGAGCTCAGCAACATTTCCTTGGAAGTCAAGTTCGGCTTGTTCGACTAATTCTTTGATAGAGTAAAACATATTTTCTCCTATTGAAAGAAGTTGACATTGTGCAAATGAGGAATTTTCCGAATCTCTTCGATAGATTCTTCGCAGTTACGACTATCAACTTCGATAATCATGATGGCTTTCTCGCCAGCTTTTTCTCGAGTTACATTCATTTGGGCGATGTTGATGCCAAAGCGAGAAAGTGCTTCTGTCACATGAGCAATCATACCTGGAACATCTTGATGAACGATGATGATGGTAGGGGTGTTCATGTTGAGAGATACGGCAAAACCATTTAATTCTGTCACCTGGATATTTCCACCGCCGATTGAAATTCCTGTTACGCTGATAGTCTTACGATCGTTCTTAACAGTGATTTTCGTAGTATTTGGGTGGGGAGCATTACTGTCCTTTTGGATGGTCCACACGATTTTAATGCCACGCTTGTGGGCAATTTCTAAACTATTTGGAATTTCAGGATCATCCGTATCCATTCCCAAAATACCAGCTACAAGGGCAAGGTCTGTCCCGTGTCCACGATAGGTTTTTGCAAAAGAGTTAAAAAGCTGGAATTCAACCTCGGTAGGAGTATCATCAAAGATAGATGAAACGATTTTACCGATACGAACAGCTCCTGCCGTGTGACTACTAGATGGCCCAATCATGACTGGTCCAATGATATCAAAGACAGATTGAAAACGAAGTGATTGCATCTGTTTCCCCTTAAAAAGATTCTTACTTCTATTATAGCAAAGATTAGATGTAAGTGCTTAATTACTTTCTGAAATATATAAAAAGATTAAAAAGCTTTTATAACAAGGGTTTTGTAACAAAAAGTGGCTTTTTTAAGTAAATAAATCACAGTTTTGTAATATTTCTACACAAATTCGTTAACAAATAGTAACATTAGAAAGGTATCATGGTAGTATAAGAAAGAAGGAGAACTTTTTTAAATGAAATTAAACATTAAGACTAAACTTGCAGGATTTGCAGTTGTACTTGCTTTCCTTGCACCATCACTTACTTTTGCACAAGAAACAAAAACTTATACAGTTAAACCTGGAGATACTCTTTCAGAAATTGCTGAGACCTACAATACAACAGTTGAAAAATTAGCTAAATTGAACAACATTAAAAATGTTGACCTTATCTTTATTGACCAAGTATTGGTTATTGATGGGGCAGCTCCAGTTGCTGAAACTACAACAACAGAAGCTCCTGTAGCAGAAGTTGAAGAAACTCCAGCAGTTGCTGAAACTGTTGTAGAAGAAACTACATATGAAGAAACTTACGAAGCTCCAGCTTCAGCACCTGCAGCAGCAGAAAGCTACTCAGCTCCAGCTCCAGCTCCAGCTGCAACTGTAAGCGGATCTGAAGCAGAAGCGAAAGAATGGATCGCTCAAAAAGAATCAGGCGGTAGCTACACAGCGACAAACGGACGTTACATCGGACGTTACCAATTGACAGATTCTTACTTGAACGGCGACTACTCAGCTGAAAATCAAGAACGTGTAGCAGACGCTTATGTTGCAGGACGTTATGGTTCATGGACAGCTGCTAAGAACTTCTGGCTTAACAACGGTTGGTACTAAGAAGATATAGAAAAGAAAGTCTCAATGACTTTCTTTTTTGTTTACAAAGATATCAACTTCTCGCTCTAGTTCTGTTAGTAAGTGTTCATCTTCTACTAGCTTAGCTAAGGAGAGTCCATTTTGTATCAACTGAACATCATTAGTACAAATGCCTATACGAATATAGGAAAACGCAAGTGTGTCATACTGTTTGCTTATTTTTGCTTCCTACAAGAGAGTGTAGCAAAGCTGTTTGCAAAGTAACTTATCACCATTGTAAAGATAAAGAGTTGAGAGATTCAACAGCAACATCATTTTTTGTCATTTTTATTATATCTAAGCATGTCTACTAGTCCAATAATTGGACTAGTGATTGGACATGAAATAAATCCAATAAATTCTATTATTATAGCTCTTAGTACGATATGGGCATTAATTTTGATATGTATAGAAAATATCTTTATAGAGACGAAGATGACTAAAGTTTTTATCAATAATTGGCTCCATAATATCTATAGGGAATTTACCTGCTACCAATATCATAGAGCCCTAAAAAAGAGCCGTTTAGGCTCTTTTTGTGTGTTTGCATTTGATGAGAGATCATTATAAACATTGGTGTTGAGGGCTTACAAGTTTATGGGATTTCGCCATCTAGATTATTAGTTAGACGAACTGGTTGTAACGCTATTAGACTCTGATTGAGAACCTGAAGAATCAGCAGTTTGACCTCCTGTATTAGCGCTATTATCTCCTCCACTACTTGTACTACCAGATGAAGACTGCTCAGCTGCAGGTGCTTGGGAATTAGATATGCTTCCATTTGTTTCTGGATAGCTTTGAATATAGCTACTATCTTCTGAACGGCTGGCTTCTATTCCGGCATCTCTAGTAGTCGTTTCTGTTTGGGTAGTTTTTTCTTCTTCTTTTTTGGTCAAGACTTCAACTTGTTTTTGGAATTTAGAGATTAGTTCTTGAATTGGTTTTATCTTTTCTTCAAGAGCAACTTGGTCGCTGGCAGAATTAATGTTTTTAATGATGTCTATTATTTTTTGCAAGGAAGTGATGGCTGTCTCAAGTGTTTGTTTATCTTGAAACTGGCTATCAGAATCCTTTATATCTAATTTCAAAGCTTTTTCACTATAATGATTTGTGACTTTATCGGCAGTAGAAGCGAGAAAGTCTGCTAATGTCTTTTTGCCTTCATCAGTAGTTGGTTTTAATTCTTGAATTTTTTTCCAATCTTCTATAATGGTTTCAGAATCAATATTGAAGTCTTTAATGGCGTTTTTTACTTGTTCGACATCTTGTTGATTTTTTTGTTGTTTGATGAGAGCAACATTCCCTCTCTCTGCTTGGATTTTTTCTTGATGGAGGACTAAGCCTGTCAAAAGTCCAATACCTGCAATAAGTGTAATAATAAAAATAGTATTTTTTGATTTTAGAATATCTTTGTAGTTGTTCACATTAGTTCTACGCACATGGATGATGGTGTATATATGGAATCATGTGCGCATTCCTCCTTATTAAAGTATATCATTTTTAGTTGATTTTAAAAATAAGTTTTTAAAGAGAATAGAGATTTAGGAATGGATTGAATTTTTTGTATCCTATCTTCATGTATTGACAGAAGAGGTTGATAGTTTGTCAGCATCTTTCTTGTCTTCTCTATCTAAGCATGTTATAATGAAAACTGCTCAAACGACCTTCAATCGTGATAGCAAACACGACCTTCAATCGTGAATAAACGAATAGATGGGAGAACTACCATGAGTGATAACTCTAAAACACGTGTTGTCGTGGGGATGAGTGGTGGTGTTGATTCGTCGGTGACGGCTCTTTTGCTCAAGGAGCAGGGCTACGATGTAATTGGCATCTTCATGAAGAACTGGGACGACACAGATGAAAACGGCGTCTGTACGGCGACCGAAGATTACAAGGATGTGGCTGCGGTAGCAGACCAACTTGGCATCCCTTACTACTCTGTCAACTTTGAAAAAGAGTACTGGGACCGCGTTTTTGAGTACTTTCTAGCGGAATACCGTGCAGGACGCACGCCAAATCCAGACGTTATGTGTAACAAGGAAATCAAGTTTAAGGCCTTTTTGGACTATGCTATGACCTTGGGAGCAGACTATGTAGCGACTGGGCACTATGCCCGTGTGTCGCGTGATGAGGATGGTATCGTTCACATGCTTCGTGGCGTGGACAATGGCAAAGACCAGACCTATTTCCTCAGCCAACTTTCACAAGAACAATTACAAAAGACTATGTTCCCATTGGGACATTTGGAAAAGCCTGAAGTTCGAAGACTAGCAGAAGAAGCAGGCCTTGCGACTGCTAAGAAGAAAGATTCAACAGGAATTTGCTTTATCGGAGAAAAGAACTTTAAAGAATTTCTCAGCAACTACTTACCAGCTCAACCTGGGCGTATGATGACTGTGGATGGACGCGATATGGGCGAGCATGCTGGTCTAATGTACTATACGATCGGTCAGCGTGGTGGACTCGGTATCGGTGGGCAACACGGCGGTGATAATGCCCCTTGGTTTGTTGTTGGGAAAGACCTGAGTCAGAATATTCTCTATGTAGGCCAAGGATTCTACCATGACTCGCTTATGTCAACTAGCTTAGAAGCCAGTCAGGTCCACTTTACTCGTAATATGCCAGAGGAATTTACGCTAGAATGCACGGCTAAATTCCGCTATCGTCAGCCTGACTCTAAAGTGACTGTACATGTCAAAGGGGATAAGGCAGAGGTCATCTTTGCGGAGCCACAGCGCGCCATTACACCAGGACAGGCAGTTGTCTTTTACGACGGTGAAGAATGTCTCGGTGGTGGTTTGATTGATAATGCTTACCGTGATGGCAAGGTTTGTCAGTACATTTAGATTGACAAATGTTCTCAATTTGCTACAATAATAACAGCAATAGAAATGATGGTCAAAGCTCATGGATGTTGCAGGCTTTTTTGTCCTGCACTTCTTACGAGTTTTGACTGTTTTTGTGTCGTTTAAGGGAAAGGACAAGAATGACTCAGCAAGACTTTCGGACAAAAGTGGGGAATACGGTTTTTGGCGTTCGAGCGACAGCTTTGATTCTTCAAAACCGCAAGCTCCTAGTCACCAAAGATAAGGGCAAGTATTACACTATCGGCGGTGCGATCCAAGTAAATGAAAGCACGGAAGACGCCCTAGTCCGTGAAGTGAGGGAAGAATTGGGTGTCAAAGCTCAAGCTGGGCAGCTAGCTTTCGTGGTTGAAAATCGTTTTGAAGAAGATGGTGTCTATTTTCACAACATCGAGTTTCATTATCTGGTGGATTTACTTGAGGATGCCCCATTGACCATGCAGGAAGATGAGAAAAGGCAACCTTGTGAGTGGATTGACTTGGACAAGCTTGAGGATTTCCAACTAGTTCCAGCCTTTTTAAAAACAGCTCTACCAGCTTGGGAGGGCCAACTAAGACACATTCATTTTGAGGAATAGGAGAGAAAATGACTTATAATTTTACGGAAGAATACGATATTATTGTAATCGGTGCGGGACATGCGGGGGTCGAAGCTTCACTAGCAGCCAGCCGTATGGGTTGTAAGGTCTTGCTTGCGACCATCAACATTGAAATGTTGGCTTTCATGCCATGTAATCCGTCTATTGGTGGTTCCGCTAAAGGGATTGTCGTGCGTGAGGTAGATGCCCTTGGTGGTGAAATGGCGAAAACCATTGACAAGAGCTACATCCAGATGAAGATGCTCAACACTGGGAAGGGGCCAGCTGTCCGTGCCCTTCGTGCACAAGCTGATAAGGAACTTTACTCTAAGGAAATGCGCAAGACGGTTGAAAACCAAGACAACCTCACCCTTCGTCAAACCATGATTGATGAGATTTTGGTGGAAGATGGCAAGGTTGTCGGTGTTCGTACAGCTACCCATCAAGAGTATGCTGCCAAGGCTGTTATCGTAACCACAGGGACAGCCCTTCGTGGGGAAATCATCATCGGAGATCTCAAGTACTCATCAGGGCCAAACCACAGCCTAGCTTCTATTAACCTAGCTGATAATCTCAAGGAACTTGGACTTGAAATCGGTCGTTTCAAGACAGGAACGCCTCCACGTGTCAAGGCTTCCTCTATCAACTACGATGTGACAGAGATTCAGCCAGGAGATGAAGCACCAAATCACTTCTCTTACACTTCACGTGATGAAGATTATGTCAAAGATCAAGTGCCGTGCTGGTTGACATATACCAATGGTACCAGCCATGAGATTATCCAAAACAACCTCCATCGTGCGCCTATGTTTACAGGTGTGGTTAAGGGAGTGGGACCTCGTTACTGTCCGTCGATTGAGGACAAGATTGTGCGTTTTGCAGACAAGGAACGCCACCAGCTTTTCCTTGAGCCAGAAGGACGAAACACAGAAGAAGTTTATGTGCAAGGTCTCTCAACCAGTCTTCCTGAGGATGTCCAACGTGACTTGGTTCATTCTATCAAAGGTTTGGAAAATGCAGAGATGATGCGTACAGGTTATGCTATCGAGTACGACATGGTCTTGCCTCATCAGTTGCGTGCAACGCTTGAAACCAAGAAAATCTCAGGACTTTTCACAGCTGGTCAGACAAATGGTACATCTGGTTACGAAGAGGCAGCAGGCCAAGGGATTATCGCGGGTATCAACGCAGCTCTGAAAATCCAAGGCAAGCCTGAGTTAATTTTGAAGCGCAGTGACGGTTATATCGGAGTGATGATTGATGACTTGGTAACTAAGGGGACCATTGAACCTTACCGTCTGTTAACTAGTCGTGCAGAATACCGCCTCATTCTCCGTCATGACAATGCCGATATGCGTTTGACTGAGATGGGGCGCGAGATTGGGCTTGTTGACGATGAACGTTGGGCTCGTTTTGAAATCAAGAAAAATCAATTTGAAAATGAAATGAAGCGTTTAGACAGCATCAAACTCAAGCCAGTCAAGGAAACAAATGCTAAGGTTGAGGAGATGGGCTTCAAGCCCTTGACAGATGCGGTGACAGCCAAGGAATTTCTTCGTCGTCCAGAAGTCTCTTACCAAGATGTGGTGGCTTTCATCGGACCTGCTGCTGAAGAGTTAGATGACAAGATTATCGAATTGATTGAAACAGAAATCAAGTACGAAGGCTATATCTCAAAAGCCATGGATCAGGTTGCCAAGATGAAACGCATGGAAGAAAAACGAATTCCAGCGAATATTGACTGGGATGATATTGACTCTATCGCGACTGAAGCTCGTCAGAAGTTCAAGCTCATCAATCCAGAAACCATCGGCCAAGCTAGCCGTATTTCAGGTGTAAACCCAGCAGATATTTCCATTCTTATGGTGTATTTAGAAGGTAAAAATCGAAGCATTTCTAAAAACTTAGAAAAGAAAGCTGACTAAAAATAAAAAGCTAAATTCTCATTTTGAGAATTCAGCTTTTTAGTTTTTTCTTCATTTTTCGAATTAAGAGAAAAGGAGAAATGACTATGCTAACAGTGGAAGAAAAAAATTTTTTAGACCGCTATAAAAGAGTTTCATATCATCGTTTTTATGAGATTGAGCGCTTTGTTACCTTGTCTGAAAAGTTGAGCGAACGTCCGCCAAAGGCTGACAAGAACTAGACTTTTTGATATACTAGAACAAATTAAAATATAGGAGAGAGCGAATGAACGTATATGGCAGATTAGAAGACGAACCAACTCCAACTTGGATGGGAAGTCAGGATGCTCCAGTAGAAAATGAGGAGCAACTCGAGGTTGAAACTCGTCAGCCTGCCCGCTTACCATTTTTGAATATCCTCTTTTTGAGTACTCTAGTAGTCCTTGTGTCCGTAATTTTACCCTTCTTCTTAGGGTTAATAAGTCCGGAGCAGTCTCAGGATTTTTATATTGGATGGGCTATGCATCAGAACGGAGATATCTACACAGATTATTTTGGAACTAGTGGTCTCCTCTATTACTTTTTACAGTATTTAACCCAGGGCAGTATTTTGTTTGCTGTTTTTAATTGGTTGGCCTTAGTAGGCGCGGGATTCTTTCTTTTCCGTTCGGCTTACAATCTGACGGAACAAAACAAGCAATCGCAACAAGTGTTGACGGTCTTTTATGTCCTGGCTAGTGCTCTTAGTTTTGGTGGAGGATATGCAACTATTCTAGCCCTCCCATTCTTGTTCTATGCCTTGAGTTTAGTAACAGCTTATTTGGCAGAACCAAGTCATGACAAAGGATTTATCCGGATTGGAACTAGCTTGGCTCTAGCATTTTTCTTTGCGCCCTTGGTCACAGTTTTGTATGGATTTGTTTTGTTTTTTGCTCTAACAGCTTTTAATGTTGGTCGCAATAACTTGAATCATGGTCTCTATCAATTTTTTGCAGCGGGCCTTGGTTTTTCAATCTTCTTTTATCCAATTGGATACTACACAGCTTATAAAGGCAGCTTTGGAAATGCCATTAGTCAAATCCTCTACCCAGTAGATAGTTTGAGTTTTGCATCTAATCCAAGTTTGTTAGACAATCTTCTTTTCTATGGATTGTTGGCAATTGCTCTTGGAGCATTGACGCTAGCATTTACAGGTCTCTTCCAATCTAAACCATTGAAACAGTCAGTCTTATCAATCTCTGCTTCAATAGCTGTCATTTTGGTATTAATTTTAGAGATTTTTTCTACAGATCTTATCAATGGTAGTCGTATGATTGAGTTCCTTCCTTTCTTATCGCTTCTTTTGCTGACACGAATTCCTACAGAGAAGCCAGAAGGAGAGAATCGCCGTAGACGATCTAGAGAAGAAACTTCGGTATGGGGAGCTTTTGTAAAAGGAAATGTCTATCTACCAATCTTAGCTCTTGCTTACCTATTCTTAGCACCTGTAGTATCACGATATTTACTTCATGCAGAACTATATCAAGAACGTACAGCCATCGAAACTAAGGTCAAAGGGGAAACTCAAGCTACAGATCGTATCTATGTTTGGGATAATCTGACAAGTAGTTATAAGGCTAGTGAACGTTTAGCTGCGAGTCAGTTGCTTTCACCTAGATTGCATACAGGACTTGATGCAAATCGTACCAAACTTGTTAATGATCTGAGAGATAATCAACCAAAGATGATTGTAGTGAATACAAAAACAAGTCTATGGACAGAAGTTGAGCAGCTCTTAGCTGAAAATTATCAAGCGGTTCAAAGTGAATTCAAAGATTTTAAACTCTATAAATTAAAATAAAAACTATCAATATCTTGTGTAATTTTAAAAAAAATTTATTTTTTAACACAAGATATTGATTTTTATTTTTTTAGTGATATAATACTTTTTAGAATCAATATTATATTTAAGAAAAGGGTATGGATATGATTGTATTGGAAGAGAAGGCTGTCCCTGATCCGACTTTATTCGTCGAAAAACGTGACGGCAGACGTGTAATTTTTGATGTAGACAAGATTGACAAAGCGCTTCATAAGGCTGCTGAAAAGGTTATGGATGTAACCCCTTTAGTCGAAAAACGACTTAGTACCCTAGTTGAACGTATCGTTGAAGAAATTCATAGCCGTTTCCCACAAGGTGTAAAAATCTATGAAATCCAAAATATCGTAGAACACGAATTGTTGGAAGCTAAAGAATACGCCTTGGCCGAGGAGTATATCACCTATCGGACTCAAAGGGATTTTGAGCGCTCAAAAGCGACAGATATCAACTTTAGTATTCATAAACTTCTCAATAAAGATCAGGCAGTTGTCAATGAAAATGCCAATAAGGATAGTGATGTTTTTAATACCCAGCGTGATTTGACGGCAGGGATTGTTGGGAAATCCATCGGACTTCAAATGCTGCCTAAACATGTGGCTAATGCCCATCAAAAAGGGGATATCCACTATCATGATTTGGACTACAGTCCCTATACCCCTATGACCAACTGCTGTTTGATTGATTTCAAGGGAATGCTGGAAAATGGTTTTAAGATTGGGAATGCTGAGGTAGAGAGTCCCAAGTCTATCCAAACTGCGACAGCACAGATTTCACAAATCATCGCCAACGTTGCTTCTAGCCAGTACGGGGGCTGTTCAGCTGACCGTATCGATGAAGTATTGGCTCCTTATGCAGAGAAAAATTACCAAAAGCACCTCAAGGATGCGGAGGAATGGGTTCTGCCTGACAAGCGCCAAGAATATGCCTGGAAGAAAACCCAAAAAGACATCTACGATGCCATGCAATCTCTAGAGTACGAGATTAATACCCTCTTTACATCAAATGGGCAAACGCCATTTACCTCTCTTGGTTTCGGTCTAGGAACCAGTCGTTTTGAACGTGAAATTCAAAAGGCAATTCTGAACATTCGTATCAAGGGGCTGGGTTCAGAACATCGTACAGCAATCTTCCCTAAGCTCATCTTTACTCTTAAAAGAGGACTTAACTTGGAGGAAGGTTCGCCTAACTACGATATTAAGCAGTTGGCTCTTGAGTGTGCAACTAAGCGTATGTACCCGGATGTCTTGTCTTATGATAAGATTGTCGAGTTGACTGGTTCTTTCAAGGTTCCGATGGGATGCCGTTCATTCCTTCAAGGATGGAAGGATGAAAATGGAGTAGAAGTCAATTCGGGCCGTATGAACCTAGGGGTCGTGACAGTCAACCTTCCTCGTATCGCTCTTGAATCCGAAGGCGACATGAACAAGTTCTGGGAAATCTTCAATGAGCGTATGAATATCGCGGAAGATGCCTTGGTTTACCGTGTGGAAAGAACCAAGGAAGCCACTCCAGCTAATGCACCAATTCTTTATCAATACGGTGCCTTCGGTCGACGTCTTGGAAAAGAAGAAAGTGTTGATCAACTCTTTAAGAATCGTCGTGCGACTATCTCTCTAGGCTATATTGGCTTGTACGAAGTAGCGACAGTCTTCTTTGGTAATCATTGGGAAAATAATCCAGAAGCCAAAGAGTTCACCCTTGATATTATTCGCGATATGAAACGTCGAGTAGAAGAATGGTCTGACCAATATGGTTACCATTTCTCTATCTATTCAACGCCGTCTGAAAGTTTGACAGACCGCTTCTGTCGCTTGGATACGGAGAAATTTGGCTCTATTCCAGATATTACAGATAAAGAATACTACACAAATTCCTTCCATTATGATGTCCGCAAAAATCCAACACCTTTTGAAAAATTGGACTTTGAGAAAGTCTACCCAGAAGCGGGTGCATCTGGTGGCTTTATCCACTACTGCGAGTACCCAGTTCTCCAACAAAATCCAAAGGCTTTGGAAGCTGTTTGGGATTATGCTTACGACCGTGTAGGTTATCTAGGAACCAATACTCCGATCGACCGTTGCTACAAGTGTGATTTTGAAGGAGATTTTGAACCTACTGAGAGAGGCTTTGCTTGTCCTAACTGTGGAAATAATGATCCTAAAACAGTAGATGTTGTTAAACGAACTTGTGGTTATTTAGGGAATCCTCAAGCACGTCCGATGGTTAATGGACGCCACAAGGAAATTGCTGCGCGTGTCAAACATATGAACGGTTCTACTATCAAAATAGCAGGACATGAAGTAAGAAATTAGAAAGAGATAGCATGGGAAAATACCAATTAGACGATAAGGGCAAGGCCCAGGTTCAACGATTCCACGAGAAACATTCAAAGGGTGGAGTCAATAAAAAAGACCGAGTAGCTAGCCTTAGAGAACAATTTTTAAATAAGAATAAGAAAAAGTGAGAGTTCCCTCTCGCTTTTCTCTTAGCGGGGAGGGGAATATGGAACTACGCAGACCGACATTGGCAGATAAAGAAACAGTTTTAGAGATGATGGCAGAGTTTGAAAAGAGCCAATCAGCCCACGATGGCGGATTCTGGGATGCTGAGAATTTTGTTTATGAAGAGTGGTTAGAAAGTAATCAGGATCAGGAAATGGGGATTGATCTGCCTGAAGGGTGGGTGCCTGCTATTCAATTAGTCGCTTTTGCAAAAGATGGACAAGCCGTAGGGTTCCTCAATCTGAGATTGCGTCTTAGTGACTATTTGCTGGAGGTAGGTGGCCACATTGGCTACTCCATTCGTCCATCTGAAAGAGGCAAGGGCTACGCCAAAGAATCCCTCCGACAAGGTCTACAAGTTGCTAAGGGAAAGAATATTAAACGAGCTTTGGTGACTTGTAGCACAGAAAACCCAGCAAGTCGAGCTGTTATCTTAGCTAATGGTGGGGAGTTGGAGGATGTTCGAAACGGAACGGAGCGCTATTGGATAGACTTGGAGTAAAAAGCATGACATGGAATACACCAAAACCAGGCGATTGGAAGAGTGAAGAACTCAGTCAGGGGCGCATCATTGACTATAAGGCTTTTAACTTTGTCGATGGAGAGGGAGTGCGCAACTCCCTTTATGTGGCCGGCTGCATGTTTCACTGTGAGGGCTGTTACAACGTAGCGACCTGGTCCTTTAACGCAGGCATACCTTATACCTCAGAGTTGGAAGAGCAAATCATGGCAGACCTAGCCCAACCCTATGTTCAAGGCTTGACTTTATTAGGAGGAGAACCCTTCCTAAATACAGGAATCCTCTTGCCTCTCGTGAAACGTATACGTAAAGAATTGCCAGAAAAAGATATTTGGTCTTGGACAGGATACACATGGGAAGAGATGATGTTGGAGACACCTGATAAACTGGAGCTCTTGTCACTGATTGATATCTTGGTTGATGGAAGGTACGATAAAAGCAAGCGTAATCTCATGCTTCAATTCCGTGGCTCTTCCAATCAACGAATTATCGATGTGCAAAAATCCTTCAAAAGTGGGCAAGTGATGATTTGGGACAAGCTTAATGACGGAAAAGAAAGCTATGAACAGGTGAAGAGATAATAAAAAAACAATTGCAGAAACTGTATCTATTATATAGAAGAAAAAATAAAAATTTGCTCTTCATTTATGCTTTTTTGAGCTAAGGAGCGATAAGAAAACAGTTTCATTCGAAAAATTAAAAAAATCCTGTCAAATCCCTTGCAATCGCAGGGGCTTTGTGTTATTCTATTATGGTGCTGTAAATTACAGCCTTAGCTTTGATGCGAGAGGTTGCGACACGCTCGGTTGCATTGCCACGCAACGCGCGTCGGTTTTCTTGTGGAGCTAGCCTATTATCTTAAATAGACGAAAAGGAGAAAAAGATGGCAAACAAAAAAATCCGTATCCGTTTGAAAGCTTACGAACACCGTACGCTTGACACAGCGGCTGCTAAAATCGTAGAATCAGCTACTCGCACAGGTGCAGAAGTTGCAGGTCCAATCCCACTTCCAACTGAACGTAGCCTCTACACAATTATTCGTGCGACTCACAAATATAAAGACTCTCGCGAACAATTCGAAATGCGTACACACAAACGTTTGATCGATATCATCAACCCAACTCAAAAAACAGTTGACGCTTTGATGAAATTGGATCTTCCAAGTGGTGTAAACGTAGAAATCAAACTTTAATCTAAAGTTTGAAACCTTGAGCATAAAAAACGCTCGTTAAAAACTTTTTGAATAAAAAATATAGAAAAGGAACTATTTTCTCATGACAAAAGGAATCTTAGGGAAAAAAGTGGGAATGACTCAAATCTTCACTGAAGCTGGCGAATTGATCCCTGTAACAGTTATCGAAGCAACTCCAAACGTTGTTCTTCAAGTTAAAACTGTTGAAACAGATGGTTACAACGCTATCCAAGTTGGTTTCGATGACAAACGCGAAGTATTGAGCAACAAACCTGCTAAAGGACATGTAGCAAAAGCTAACACGGCTCCTAAGCGCTTCATTCGTGAATTCAAAAACGTTGAAGGCTTGGAAGTTGGTGCTGAAATCACAGTTGAAACTTTCGCAGCTGGAGACATTGTTGATGTAACTGGTACATCTAAAGGTAAAGGTTTCCAAGGTGTTATCAAACGCCACGGACAATCACGTGGACCTATGGCTCACGGTTCTCGTTACCACCGTCGTCCAGGTTCTATGGGACCTGTTGCACCTAACCGCGTATTCAAAGGTAAAAACCTTGCAGGACGTATGGGTGGCGACCGTGTAACAATTCAAAACCTTGAAGTTGTACAAGTTGTTCCAGAAAAGAACGTTATCCTTATCAAAGGTAACGTACCAGGTGCTAAGAAATCTCTTATCACTATCAAGTCAGCAGTTAAAGCTGGTAAATAATAAGGAAAGGGGAATACAGTCAAAATGGCAAATGTAACATTATTCGACCAAACTGGTAAACAAGCGGGCGAAGTTGTTCTTAACGATGCAATCTTTGGTATCGAACCAAACCAATCTGTTGTGTTTGATGTGATCATCAGCCAACGTGCTAGCCTTCGTCAAGGAACTCACGCAGTTAAAAACCGCTCAGCTGTTTCAGGTGGTGGACGCAAACCATGGCGTCAAAAAGGAACTGGACGTGCTCGTCAAGGTTCTATCCGCTCTCCACAATGGCGTGGTGGTGGAATCGTCTTCGGACCAACTCCACGTAGCTATGCGTACAAACTTCCTCAAAAAGTTCGTCGCCTTGCGCTTAAATCTGTTTACTCAGAAAAAGTTGCTGAAAACAAATTTGTAGCCGTTGATTCTCTTGAATTTACAGCTCCAAAAACTGCTGAATTTGCAAAAGTTCTTGCAGCTTTGAGCATCGATTCTAAAGTCCTTGTTATTCTTGAAGAAGGAAACGAATTCGCAGCTCTCTCAGCTCGTAACCTTCCAAACGTGAAAGTTGCGACTGCTACAACTGCAAGTGTTCTTGACATCGCAAATAGTGACAAACTTCTTGTTACTCAAGCAGCTATCTCTAAAATCGAGGAGGTTCTTGCATAATGAATTTGTATGATGTTATCAAAAAACCTGTTATCACTGAAAGCTCAATGGCTCAACTTGAAGCAGGGAAATATGTATTTGAAGTTGACACTCGTGCACACAAACTTTTGATCAAGCAAGCTGTTGAAGCTGCTTTCGAAGGTGTTAAAGTTGCAAATGTTAACACAATCAACGTAAAACCTAAAGCTAAACGTGTTGGACGTTACACTGGTTTTACTAACAAAACTAAAAAAGCTATCATCACTCTTACAGCTGATTCAAAAGCAATCGAGTTGTTTGCAGCTGAAGCTGAATAATCTAAGGAGGAAATATCGTGGGAATTCGTGTTTATAAACCAACAACAAACGGTCGCCGTAATATGACTTCTTTGGATTTCGCTGAAATCACAACAAGCACTCCTGAAAAATCATTGCTTGTTGCATTGAAGAGCAAGGCTGGTCGTAACAACAACGGTCGTATCACAGTTCGTCACCAAGGTGGTGGACACAAACGTTTCTACCGTTTGGTTGACTTCAAACGTAACAAAGACAATGTTGAAGCAGTTGTTAAAACTATCGAGTACGATCCAAACCGTTCTGCAAACATCGCTCTTGTACACTACACTGACGGAGTGAAAGCATACATCATCGCTCCAAAAGGTCTTGAAGTAGGTCAACGTATCGTTTCAGGTCCAGAAGCAGATATCAAAGTCGGAAACGCTCTTCCACTTGCTAACATCCCAGTTGGTACTTTGATCCACAACATCGAATTGAAACCAGGTCGTGGTGGAGAATTGGTACGTGCTGCTGGAGCTTCTGCTCAAGTATTGGGTCAAGAAGGTAAATACGTTCTTGTTCGTCTTCAATCTGGTGAAGTTCGTATGATCCTTGGAACTTGTCGTGCTACAGTTGGTGTTGTCGGAAACGAACAACATGGACTTGTAAACCTTGGTAAAGCAGGACGTAGCCGTTGGAAAGGTATCCGCCCAACAGTTCGTGGTTCTGTAATGAACCCTAACGATCACCCACACGGTGGTGGTGAAGGTAAAGCACCAGTTGGTCGTAAAGCACCATCAACTCCATGGGGCAAACCTGCTCTTGGTCTTAAAACTCGTAACAAGAAAGCGAAATCTGACAAACTTATCGTTCGTCGTCGCAACGAGAAATAATTTAAAATTAGTCGCTTAAGCGCTAGATAATCCGCCAGCTCGGTAGCGTTCCTTGAGAGCGCAAGCCGCTGTGGTACTATATTTAAAGGAGAAAATAATAAAATGGGACGCAGTCTTAAAAAAGGACCTTTCGTCGATGAGCATTTGATGAAAAAAGTTGAAGCTCAAGCTAACGACGAAAAGAAAAAAGTTATCAAAACTTGGTCACGTCGTTCAACGATCTTCCCAAGTTTCATTGGTTACACTATCGCAGTTTATGATGGACGTAAACACGTACCTGTTTACATCCAAGAAGACATGGTAGGTCACAAGCTTGGTGAATTTGCGCCAACTCGTACTTACAAAGGTCACGCCGCAGACGACAAGAAAACACGTAGAAAATAAGGAGAACATAAATGGCAGAAATTACTTCAGCTAAAGCAATGGCTCGCACAGTACGTGTTTCACCTCGTAAATCACGTCTTGTTCTTGACAACATCCGTGGTAAAAGCGTAGCCGATGCAATCGCAATTTTGACATTCACTCCAAACAAAGCTGCTGAAATCATCTTGAAAGTTTTGAACTCAGCTGTAGCTAACGCTGAAAACAACTTTGGTTTGGATAAAGCTAACTTGGTAGTATCTGAAGCATTCGCAAACGAAGGACCAACTATGAAACGTTTCCGTCCACGTGCGAAAGGTTCAGCTTCACCAATCAACAAACGTACAGCTCACATCACTGTAGCTGTTGCAGAAAAATAAGGAGGTAAAATCGTGGGTCAAAAAGTACATCCAATTGGTATGCGTGTCGGCATCATCCGTGATTGGGATGCCAAATGGTATGCTGAAAAAGAATACGCGGATTACCTTCATGAAGATCTTGCAATCCGTAAATTCGTTCAAAAAGAACTTGCTGACGCAGCAGTTTCAACTATTGAAATCGAACGCGCAGTAAACAAAGTTAACGT
Organism: Streptococcus infantis; assembly: GCF_019929665.1. Classification (GTDB taxonomy): domain Bacteria; phylum Bacillota; class Bacilli; order Lactobacillales; family Streptococcaceae; genus Streptococcus; species Streptococcus infantis_H. Next base: position 102,721 of record NZ_JAHZPZ010000004.1, read on the forward strand.
TTCGCTTCACACTGCTAAACCAGGTATGGTTATCGGTAAAGGTGGTGCTAACGTTGATGCACTCCGTGCAAAACTTAACAAATTGACTGGAAAACAAGTACACATCAACATCATCGAAATCAAACAACCTGATTTGGATGCTCACCTTGTTGGTGAAGGAATTGCTCGTCAATTGGAGCAACGTGTTGCTTTCCGTCGTGCACAAAAACAAGCAATCCAACGTGCAATGCGTGCTGGAGCTAAAGGAATCAAAACTCAAGTATCAGGTCGTTTGAACGGTGCAGATATCGCCCGTGCTGAAGGATACTCTGAAGGAACAGTTCCACTTCACACACTTCGCGCAGATATCGATTATGCTTGGGAAGAAGCAGATACTACATACGGTAAACTTGGTGTTAAAGTATGGATCTACCGTGGTGAAGTTCTTCCAGCTCGTAAAAACACTAAAGGAGGTAAATAACCAATGTTAGTACCTAAACGTGTTAAACACCGTCGTGAATTCCGTGGTAAAATGCGCGGTGAAGCTAAAGGTGGAAAAGAAGTGGCATTCGGTGAATACGGTCTTCAAGCTACAACTAGCCACTGGATCACTAACCGCCAAATCGAAGCTGCTCGTATCGCCATGACTCGTTACATGAAACGTGGTGGTAAAGTTTGGATTAAAATCTTCCCACACAAATCTTACACAGCTAAAGCTATCGGGGTTCGTATGGGATCTGGTAAAGGGGCGCCTGAAGGTTGGGTAGCACCAGTTAAACGTGGTAAAGTAATGTTTGAAGTTGCTGGTGTATCTGAAGAAGTTGCTCGCGAAGCACTTCGTCTTGCAAGCCACAAATTGCCAGTTAAATGTAAATTCGTAAAACGTGAAGCAGAATAAGGAGAAGGCATGAAACTTAATGAAGTAAAAGAATTTGTTAAAGAACTTCGTGGTCTTTCTCAAGAAGAACTCGCGAAGCGCGAAAACGAATTGAAAAAAGAATTGTTCGAACTTCGTTTCCAAGCTGCTACTGGTCAATTAGAACAAACAGCTCGCTTGAAAGAAGTTAAAAAACAAATCGCTCGTATCAAAACAGTTCAATCTGAAGCGAAATAATAGACTAGGGAAGGAGAAATTTCAATGGAACGCAATAATCGTAAAGTTCTTGTTGGACGTGTTGTATCTGACAAAATGGACAAGACAATCACAGTTGTAGTTGAAACAAAACGTAACCACCCAGTCTATGGTAAACGTATTAACTACTCTAAAAAATACAAAGCACATGATGAAAACAATGTTGCCAAAGAAGGCGATATCGTACGTATCATGGAAACTCGCCCGCTTTCAGCTACAAAACGTTTCCGTCTTGTAGAAGTTGTTGAAGAAGCGGTCATCATCTAATCAAACCTGAAAGGAGAAAACTGAAATGATTCAAACAGAAACTCGTTTGAAAGTCGCAGACAACAGCGGTGCTCGCGAAATCTTGACTATCAAAGTTCTTGGTGGTTCAGGACGTAAATTTGCAAACATCGGTGATGTTATTGTGGCATCTGTAAAACAAGCTACTCCTGGTGGTGCGGTTAAAAAAGGTGACGTTGTTAAAGCAGTTATCGTTCGTACTAAATCAGGTGCTCGTCGTGCTGATGGTTCATACATCAAATTTGACGAAAACGCAGCAGTTATCATCCGTGACGACAAAACTCCTCGCGGAACACGTATCTTTGGCCCAGTTGCACGTGAATTGCGTGAAGGTGGCTTCATGAAGATCGTGTCACTTGCTCCAGAAGTACTTTAATCAATAAAAACAAACACAGTCCCCTGGCTTAGCCAGGGTGCCCATTGGGCGTAAGAATAAAAGGAGAAAAAAATGTTTGTAAAAAAAGGCGACAAAGTTCGCGTAATCGCTGGTAAAGATAAGGGAACAGAAGCTGTTGTCCTTACTGCCCTTCCAAAAGTAAACAAAGTTATCGTTGAAGGTGTTAACATCGTTAAGAAACACCAACGTCCAACTAACGAACTTCCTCAAGGTGGTATCATCGAGAAGGAAGCAGCTATCCACGTATCAAACGTTCAAGTTTTGGACAAAAATGGTGTAGCTGGTCGTGTTGGTTACAAATTTGTAGACGGTAAAAAAGTTCGCTACAACAAAAAATCAGGCGAAGTGCTTGATTAATCACGAAGGAAAGGAGAAGTATAATGGCAAATCGTTTAAAAGAAAAATATCTTAATGAAGTAGTTCCTGCTTTGACAGAACAATTTAACTACTCATCAGTGATGGCTGTTCCTAAAGTGGATAAGATCGTTTTGAACATGGGTGTTGGTGAAGCAGTATCAAACGCTAAAAGCCTTGAAAAAGCTGCTGAAGAATTGGCGCTTATCTCAGGTCAAAAACCACTTATCACTAAAGCTAAAAAATCTATCGCCGGCTTCCGTCTTCGTGAAGGTGTTGCGATCGGTGCAAAAGTTACCCTTCGTGGTGAACGTATGTACGAATTCTTGGATAAATTGGTTTCAGTATCACTGCCACGTGTACGTGACTTCCACGGTGTTCCAACAAAATCATTTGACGGACGCGGAAACTACACACTTGGTGTGAAAGAGCAATTGATTTTCCCAGAAATCAACTTTGATGACGTTGACAAAACTCGTGGTCTTGACATCGTTATCGTTACCACTGCTAACACTGACGAAGAGTCACGTGCATTGCTTACAGGCCTTGGAATGCCTTTTGCAAAATAATATAGGAGGTATAACTAATGGCTAAAAAATCTATGATTGCTAAGAACAAACGCCCAGCGAAGTTCTCTACTCAAGCATACACTCGCTGTGAACGTTGTGGACGTCCACACTCAGTTTACCGCAAGTTTAAACTTTGCCGTGTTTGCTTCCGTGAATTGGCATATAAAGGTCAAATCCCTGGTGTAACAAAAGCATCTTGGTAATATCATGATACAAAGAGCGTAACAACTGCAGCAAAAATAGGAGATTTGGTGCAGGAGCGGTGCTCCAAGACAAATCTATCTTTTTTGCCCAGGTTGTAGCTCGTGTTCAAAAGAGATTATCTTGTTTGAATGTGTCAATACTATCTGAGCCCAGCTCAATCATTAACTAGCAAGTGCAACTTGCAAACTACTAGTAAGAGGAGAAAAATAAAATGGTTATGACTGACCCAATCGCAGACTTCCTAACTCGTATTCGTAACGCTAACCAAGCAAAACACGAAGTACTTGAAGTACCTGCATCAAACATCAAAAAAGGGATTGCTGAAATCCTTAAACGCGAAGGTTTTGTTAAGAACGTAGAAATCATCGAAGATGACAAACAAGGCATCATCCGTGTATTCCTTAAATACGGAGCAAACGGTGAACGAGTTATCACTAACTTGAAACGCGTTTCTAAACCAGGACTTCGTGTCTACAAAAAACGTGAAGATCTTCCAAAAGTTCTTAACGGACTTGGAATTGCTATCCTTTCAACTTCTGAAGGTTTGCTTACTGATAAAGAAGCTCGCCAAAAGAATGTTGGTGGTGAGGTTATCGCTTACGTTTGGTAATTGATGATGTGAGAGCGTTAAAAGAATGCAGTGAAAATAGGAAGTTTGTAGCAGGAGCGATGCTCCAAGACAAACTTATCTTTTTCACCAAATTCTTAGCTCGAACTCAAATCAAGATACACAGTTCTTAGAGCGTGTTCAGTTCAGCTCTTGAACTAAACAAGTATCTTAAACCCCGTGAAAACTGGCCTTTATGGCCTGACAATTTAACAGGAGAATAAAAACATGTCACGTATTGGTAATAAAGTTATCGTGTTGCCTGCTGGTGTTGAACTCACTAACAATGACAACGTTGTAACTGTAAAAGGACCTAAAGGAGAACTTACTCGTGAGTTCTCAAAAGATATTGAAATCCGTGTGGAAGGTACTGAAGTAACTCTTCACCGTCCAAACGATTCAAAAGAAATGAAAACTATCCACGGAACTACTCGTGCACTTTTGAACAACATGGTTATTGGTGTTTCAGAAGGATTCAAGAAAGAACTTGAAATGCGTGGGGTTGGTTACCGTGCACAACTTCAAGGAAACAAACTTGTTTTGGCTGTTGGTAAATCACATCCAGACGAAGTTGAAGCTCCAGAAGGAATTACTTTTGAACTTCCAAACCCAACGACTATCGTTATCAGCGGAATTTCAAAAGAAAAAGTTGGTCAAACAGCTGCTTACGTACGTAGCCTTCGTTCACCAGAACCATACAAAGGTAAAGGTATCCGTTACGTTGGCGAATATGTTCGTCTTAAAGAAGGTAAAACTGGTAAATAATGTTGAGTGGTTGATTTTCAACCACCAACCTCATTGCCAACTTTGTGCATAGCACACGATTTAAAATTAAAGAGGTGAAAACTGTGATTTCTAAACCAGATAAAAACAAACTCCGCCAAAAACGCCACCGTCGCGTTCGCGGAAAACTCTCTGGAACTGCTGATCGCCCACGTTTGAACGTATTCCGTTCTAATACAGGCATCTACGCTCAAGTGATTGATGACGTAGCGGGTGTAACGCTCGCAAGTGCTTCAACTCTTGACAAAGAAGTTTCAAAAGGAACTAAAACTGAACAAGCCGTTGCTGTCGGTAAACTCGTTGCAGAACGTGCAAGTGCTAAAGGTATTTCAGAAGTGGTGTTCGACCGCGGTGGATATCTATATCACGGACGTGTGAAAGCTTTGGCTGATGCAGCTCGTGAAAACGGATTGAAATTCTAATAGGAGGACACTAGAAAATGGCATTTAAAGACAATGCAGTAGAACTTGAAGAACGCGTAGTTGCTGTTAACCGTGTTACAAAAGTTGTTAAAGGTGGACGTCGTCTTCGTTTCGCAGCTCTTGTAGTTGTTGGTGACCGCAATGGTCGTGTAGGATTTGGTACTGGTAAAGCTCAAGAAGTTCCAGAAGCAATCCGCAAAGCAGTAGAAGATGCTAAGAAAAACTTGATCGAAGTTCCTATGGTTGGAACAACAATCCCACATGAAGTTCTTTCAGAATTCGGTGGAGCTAAAGTATTGTTGAAACCAGCTGTAGAAGGTTCTGGAGTTGCCGCAGGTGGTGCAGTTCGTGCCGTTGTGGAATTGGCAGGTGTGGCAGATATTACATCTAAATCACTTGGCTCTAACACTCCAATCAACATTGTTCGTGCAACTGTTGAAGGTTTGAAACAATTGAAACGCGCTGAAGAAGTTGCTGCCCTTCGTGGTATTTCAGTTTCTGATTTGGCATAAGAAAGGGGATAAAATGGCTCAAATTAAAATTACTTTGACTAAGTCTCCAATCGGACGCATTCCATCACAACGTAAAACTGTTGTAGCACTTGGACTTGGCAAATTGAACAGCTCTGTTATTAAAGAAGATAACGCTGCTATCCGTGGTATGATCACTGCAGTATCTCACTTGGTAACAGTTGAAGAAGTAAACTAATAAAGTTTTAGGGGATGTGCATAAGACCATCCCCTAAAACTAGATATAGTCATCTTAGATGACTCAGTATAGGCGAGTTGATAGGAGAGACAACCTTTTCTCTCTTATCGGCGCTAGCATTTTACAAAAGAGGAGAAAATATATAATGAAACTTCATGAATTGAAACCTGCAGAAGGTTCTCGTAAAACTCGTAACCGTGTTGGTCGTGGTACTTCATCAGGTAACGGTAAAACATCTGGTCGTGGTCAAAAAGGTCAAAAAGCTCGTAGCGGTGGCGGAGTACGCCTTGGTTTTGAAGGTGGACAAACTCCATTGTTCCGTCGTCTTCCAAAACGTGGATTTACTAACATCAACGCTAAAGAGTATGCGATTGTTAACCTTGACCAATTGAACGCCTTTGATGACGGTGCTGAAGTAACTCCAGTGGTACTTGTAGAATCAGGAATTGTTAAATCTGAAAAATCAGGTATCAAGATTCTTGGTAACGGTGAGTTGACTAAGAAGTTGACTGTTAAAGCTGCTAAGTTCTCTAAATCAGCTGAAGAAGCTATCACTGCTAAAGGTGGTTCAGTTGAAGTCATCTAAGTGAGGTGACCTATGTTTTTTAAATTATTGAGAGAAGCACTCAAAGTTAAGCAAGTTCGATCAAAAATCTTATTTACAATTTTTATCGTGTTTGTTTTTCGTATTGGTACTAGTATCCCTGTTCCGTGGGTAAATGCAAACAGCTTGGACGCTTTGAGTGGTCTATCCTTCTTGAATATGTTGAGCTTGGTGTCAGGGAATGCTATGAAAAACTTTTCAGTTTTTGCTCTTGGAGTTAGCCCTTACATTACAGCATCAATCGTCGTCCAACTCTTGCAAATGGATTTATTACCAAAGTTTGTGGAGTGGGGCAAACAAGGGGAAGTTGGTCGTAGAAAGTTAAACCAAGCGACTCGATACATTGCACTAGTGCTAGCATTTGTTCAATCAGTCGGTATTACTGCTGGTTTTAACGCTCTGTCTGGAGCTAAACTTTTGACTGTACCACTTACACCACAAGTTTTCCTTGTGATTGGAGGAATCTTAACAGCAGGTAGCATGATTGTAACCTGGCTGGGAGAGCAAATCACAGATAAGGGATATGGTAATGGTGTTTCAATGATTATCTTTGCAGGGATTGTTGCTTCAATTCCTGATATGGTTAAGGGGATCTACGTGGACTACTTTGTCAATGTACCAAGTAGTCGATTGACATCGTCTCTCATTTTCGTTGCCATCTTAATCATTGCTGTTTTGTTAATTGTATACTTTACAACTTATGTTGAACAAGCTAAATACAAGATTCCAATTCAGTATACAAAGGTAGCTCAAGGTGCGCCGTCAAGCTCCTATCTTCCATTGAAGATTAACCCTGCTGGGGTTATCCCAGTTATCTTTGCTAGCTCTATTACAGCAGCACCGGCAGCAATTTTACAATTTGTAAGTGCGTCTGGCCTTAATTGGGAATGGGTAAAAACAGCTCAAGAGTTGGTATCTACTTCAACCCCAACAGGTGTTGCTTTGTATGCTCTGTTGATTATTCTCTTTACATTCTTCTATACATTTGTACAGATCAATCCAGAGAAAGCAGCAGAAAATTTACAAAAGAGTGGAGCTTATATCCATGGTGTCCGTCCTGGTAAAGGGACAGAAGAATATATGTCAAAACTTCTTCGTCGTCTCGCAACAGTCGGATCAATCTTCCTAGGTGTGATTTCTATTCTACCTATTGTAGCTAAAGATTTATTTGGTCTTTCAGAAGTTGTCGCTTTTGGGGGAACAAGTTTGCTAATCATTATCTCTACAGGTATCGAAGGAATTAAACAATTGGAAGGTTATCTATTGAAACGTAAGTATGTTGGTTTCTTAGATACAACAGAATAATTGTAATAGAAAATAAAATTCACTATTGCTCAGAGAGTGGAGTGTAAAAATCAAAGACATTGTCAGATTTTTATCTCCTCTCTTCTATTTTGTTTTTAAATAGGAGTTGAAATGAATTTTTGCTTCTATTTAAATACAAAAAAGGAGTTTGAATCATGAATCTTTTGATTATGGGTTTACCTGGTGCAGGTAAAGGGACACAAGCAGCGAAAATTGTTGAACAGTTTCACGTTGCCCACATCTCAACAGGTGACATGTTCCGTTCAGCAATGGCTAACCAAACTGAAATGGGTGTATTAGCTAAGTCTTATATCGATAAAGGCGAATTGGTTCCAGATGAAGTTACAAATGGAATTGTTAAAGAACGTCTTTCTCAAAATGATATTAAAGAAACTGGTTTCTTGTTGGATGGATACCCACGTACAATTGAGCAAGCTCATGCCTTAGATAAAACATTGGCTGAACTTGGAATTAAACTTGAAGGTGTTATCAACATCGAAGTAGATCCATCTTGCCTACTTGAACGTTTGAGTGGTCGTATCATTCACCGTGAAACTGGCGAAACTTTCCATAAAGTATTCAACCCACCAGTTGATTACAAAGAGGAAGATTACTACCAACGTGAAGATGATAAACCTGAGACAGTAAAACGTCGTTTGGATGTCAATATTGCTCAAGGTGAACCAATCATCGCTCACTATCGTGCTAAAGGTCTAGTACATGATATCGAAGGGAACCAAGATATCAATGATGTCTTTAAAGATATCGAAAAGGTATTGACAAATTTGAAATAAAAGCGTTTTTCAGGCTTGCAAAATGTCTTGACAAATGTTATACTGAGTTAGTCTGACTTATAATTGTTGTCTCTGTGTCTAGAGGCATCAAATCGAAATTTAGGGAGGTACTTTTGCGTGGCAAAAGACGATGTGATTGAAGTTGAAGGCAAAGTAGTCGATACGATGCCGAATGCAATGTTTACGGTTGAACTTGAAAATGGACATCAGATTTTAGCAACAGTTTCTGGTAAAATTCGTAAAAACTATATTCGTATTTTAGCGGGAGATCGTGTTACTGTTGAAATGAGTCCATATGACTTGACACGTGGACGTATCACTTACCGCTTTAAATAATCGAAAAACTTGGAGGGATAAGAAATGAAAGTAAGACCATCGGTCAAACCAATTTGCGAATACTGTAAAGTAATTCGTCGTAATGGTCGTGTTATGGTAATTTGCCCAGCAAATCCAAAACACAAACAACGTCAAGGATAAGATAGAAAGGAGAAAACATGGCTCGTATTGCTGGAGTTGATATTCCAAATGACAAACGCGTAGTTATCTCATTGACTTATGTCTATGGTATCGGACTTGCAACATCTCAAAAGATTTTGGCAGCTGCTGGAGTTTCAGAAGATATTCGTGTTCGTGACCTTACATCAGATCAAGAAGATGCTATCCGTCGTGAAGTGGATGCAATTAAAGTTGAAGGTGACCTTCGTCGTGAAGTGAACTTGAACATCAAACGTTTGATGGAAATCGGTTCATACCGTGGTATCCGTCACCGTCGTGGACTTCCTGTCCGTGGACAAAACACTAAAAACAACGCTCGCACTCGTAAAGGTAAAGCTGTTGCGATTGCTGGTAAGAAAAAATAATATAGGAGGTAAAAGTCTTGGCTAAACCAACACGTAAACGTCGTGTGAAAAAGAATATCGAATCTGGTATTGCTCATATTCACGCTACATTTAATAACACTATTGTTATGATTACTGATGTGCATGGTAATGCAATCGCTTGGTCATCAGCTGGTGCTCTTGGTTTCAAAGGTTCTCGTAAATCTACACCATTTGCTGCTCAAATGGCTTCAGAAGCTGCTGCTAAATCTGCACAAGAACACGGTCTTAAATCAGTTGAAGTTACTGTAAAAGGTCCAGGTTCTGGTCGTGAGTCAGCTATTCGTGCTCTTGCTGCCGCTGGTCTTGAAGTAACAGCAATTCGTGATGTGACTCCAGTGCCACACAATGGTGCTCGTCCTCCAAAACGTCGCCGTGTATAATCATTACCTTTACACTGCTTTTCGTTTAAGAGGGAGTAACTAAATGATCGAGTTTGAAAAACCAAATATAACAAAAATTGATGAAAATAAAGATTATGGCAAGTTTGTAATCGAACCACTAGAACGTGGATACGGTACAACTCTTGGTAACTCTCTTCGTCGTGTACTTCTTGCTTCTCTTCCAGGAGCAGCTGTTACATCTATCGATATCGATGGAGTATTACATGAATTTGATACAATTCCTGGTGTTCGCGAAGACGTGATGCAAATCATTCTGAACATTAAAGGTATTGCAGTTAAATCATATGTAAAAGACGAAAAGACTATTGAACTTGATGTTGAAGGTCCTGCTGAAGTGACAGCCGGAGATATTTTAACTGATAGTGATATTGAAATCGTAAATCCAGATCATTATCTTTTCACAATCGGAGAAGGTGCTTCATTTAAAGCAACTATGACTGTAAACACTGGTCGTGGTTATGTACCTGCAGATGAAAATAAAAAAGATAATGCCCCAGTTGGAACACTTGCTGTAGATTCTATTTATACACCAGTTACAAAAGTTAACTATCAAGTTGAACCTGCTCGTGTAGGAAGCAATGATGGTTTCGACAAATTAACCCTTGAAATCTTGACAAATGGAACTATTATTCCAGAAGATGCTTTAGGGCTTTCAGCACGTATTTTGACAGAACATCTTGATTTGTTTACAAATCTTACAGAGATTGCTAAATCTGCAGAAGTGATGAAAGAAGCTGATACTGAATCGGACGACCGTATTTTGGAACGTACGATTGAGGAACTTGACTTGTCTGTACGCTCATATAACTGTTTGAAACGTGCTGGTATCAATACTGTGCATGATTTGACAGAAAAATCTGAAGCAGAGATGATGAAAGTAAGAAATCTTGGACGCAAGAGTTTGGAAGAAGTGAAACTCAAACTCATTGATTTGGGTCTTGGATTAAAAGATAAATAAAGGAGGAATACATGGCTTACCGTAAACTAGGACGCACTAGCTCACAACGTAAAGCAATGCTTCGCGATTTGACAACTGACCTTTTGATCAACGAATCAATCGTGACAACTGAAGCTCGTGCTAAAGAAATCCGTAAAACTGTTGAAAAAATGATTACTCTAGGTAAACGTGGTGATTTGCATGCACGTCGTCAAGCTGCTGCTTTCGTACGTAATGAAATCGCATCTGAAAACTATGATGAAGCAACTGATAAGTACACTTCTACTACAGCACTTCAAAAATTGTTCTCAGAAATCGCACCTCGTTATGCAGACCGTAACGGTGGATACACTCGTATCCTTAAAACTGAACCACGTCGTGGTGATGCAGCGCCAATGGCGATCATCGAATTAGTATAGAATCATCAATTTTGTTGAGTGTTATGATGATGGAGCCCTGTGCTCTTAGTCTAGCTCTGGTCTACCGCTAGGACTTTTGTCCTAGCGGGAACACTCATCATAAGATGGTAGGGTAGACGCTTGTTTACGAAATTGTTTTTCTTTTAAGAACAATTTCGTAAGCAGGCGTTTTTTAGTTTTTTTGAAGTAAATGTGCTATACTGAGAAAAAAGAAAAATATAGATATGGTTATTTTTCTATGATTTCAAAGATGGAGGACCAATATGAAAGCTATTATAACTGTTGTTGGAAAAGATAAGGGTGGTATTGTTGCAGGTGTTGCGACTAAGATTGCTGAATTAGGATTAAATATTGATGATATTTCACAAACTGTCTTGGATGAGTTCTTCACCATGATGGCTGTAGTATCCAGTGATGAAAAACATGATTTTACTCAACTAAGAAATGAGTTTGAAGCCTTTGGCCAGACCTTGAATGTCAAAATCAATATTCAAAGTGCGGCTATTTTCGATGCTATGTACAATATCTAGGAGGTACTTATGGATATTAGACAAGTTACCGAAACTATTGCAATGATTGAAGAGCAGAATTTTGATATTCGTACCATTACCATGGGAATTTCTCTTCTTGATTGTATTGATCCAGATATTGATAAGGCTGCAGATAAAATATATGAAAAAGTTACAACTAAGGCGGCGAATTTAGTGGCTGTCGGTGATGAAATCGCCGCTGAGTTAGGTATACCTATTGTCAATAAACGTGTATCAGTAACACCGATTTCTCTAATTGGTGCTGCTACAAATGCAAGGGACTATGTACCGTTAGCCAAAGCTTTAGATAGAGCAGCAAAAGAAATTGGCGTCGATTTTATTGGTGGCTTTTCTGCTTTAGTTCAAAAAGGCTACCAAAAAGGAGATGAAATACTCATCAACTCGATTCCACGTGCTTTAGCTGAAACTGATAAAGTTTGCTCTTCAGTAAATATTGGTTCAACAAAATCAGGAATCAACATGACTGCTGTAGCTGATATGGGTCGAATTATCAAGGAGACAGCTGAGCTTTCAGATATGGGGGCTGCAAAACTTGTCGTTTTTGCCAATGCAGTTGAGGACAATCCTTTTATGGCCGGAGCCTTTCATGGTGTTGGTGAAGCTGATGTTATTATAAATGTCGGTGTGTCAGGGCCTGGTGTTGTCAAACGTGCTTTAGAAAAAGTTCGTGGGCAAAGCTTTGATGTAGTTGCTGAAACTGTTAAAAAGACAGCCTTCAAGATTACTCGGATTGGTCAATTAGTTGGCCAGATGGCTAGTGAAAGACTAGGTGTTGATTTTGGGATTGTTGATTTGAGTTTAGCACCTACTCCTGCAGTGGGGGATTCTGTAGCTCGGGTTCTGGAAGAAATGGGACTGGAAACAGTTGGGACTCATGGGACGACTGCCGCTTTAGCTCTTTTAAATGACCAAGTAAAAAAAGGCGGAGTAATGGCTTGCAACCAAGTCGGTGGTCTGTCAGGTGCTTTCATCCCAGTTTCAGAAGATGAGGGTATGATAGCAGCAGTGCAAAATGGTTCCCTAAATCTTGAGAAATTAGAAGCCATGACTGCTATCTGTTCAGTTGGATTGGATATGATTGCTATCCCTGAAGATACTCCGGCAGAAACGATTGCGGCTATGATTGCGGATGAGGCAGCAATTGGTGTTATCAATATGAAAACCACAGCTGTTCGTATCATTCCAAAGGGTAAAGAAGGCGATATGATTGAGTTTGGTGGCTTGCTAGGAACTGCCCCAGTTATGAAAGTCAATGGAGCTTCTTCGGCTGATTTCATTGCTCGTGGAGGACAGATTCCAGCTCCAATTCATAGTTTTAAAAATTAATAAAAAAATAAAATGATTTAAGTTCAATTTAAGGATAGGTGTGTATACTCTAATCATTAAATAAAGACCTCCTAACTTTATTTAATAGAAATCCTAAACTTTTTCATAATAATCTCCTACAAAAGTCGCTCGTAAGAGTGGCTTTTGTTTTGTATTTTTTAAAAAACTAGTAAAATTTCATTGATTCTGGTCAAATTTTTTAAGAATGGCTACTTTTTTCGAAGTCAAACCAGCCTAAAACCTTGCCATGATTGGCTTTTTGAAAAAATATGGTATAATAGTAGTAGTTTTATTAGATGGAGTAGAATTTTTGAGAAAAAGCTTTCGTGTAAAAAAAGAGAAAGATTTCGACGCCATATTTAAAAAGGGAGCAAGTGTAGCTAATCGAAAATTTGTTATTTATCGATTAGAAAACAATGAAACACATTTTCGAGTAGGTTTATCAGTCAGTAAAAAATTAGGAAATGCTGTGACAAGAAACCAAATCAAGAGAAGAATCCGGCATGTTCTCATTCAAAATAGTAATCAACTTGTTGATAATGTCGATTTTGTTGTGATTGCTCGAAAAGGCGTTGAACTATTAGAATATGCAGAAATTGAAAAAAACTTACTTCATGTTTTGAGATTAGCAAAGATTTACCAGGAAGGAAATAAGAGTGAAGAAGAAATTACAATTGACTAGTTTGTTAGGTTTGTCCTTGTTGGTAATGACTGCTTGTGCAACTAGTGAAGTGTCTGCAGATTCTGCAGACTTTTGGAGTAAACTTGTTTATTTTTTTGCTGAAACTATTCGATTTTTGTCATTTGATGTCAGCATTGGTTTAGGGATTATTCTGTTCACAGTCTTGATTAGAACGATACTGTTACCAGTCTTTCAAACACAAATGGTGGCTTCCAGAAAAATGCAAGAGGCGCAACCTCTTATCAAAGAATTGCGCGAACGTTATCCAGGTCGCGACATGGAAAGTCGTACTAAGCTAGATCAGGAAACACGTAAATTATTTAAAGAATTAGGCATTAAGCAATCCGCATCCTTCTGGCCGCTTTTGATTCAAATGCCAATTCTATTGGCTCTTTTCCAAGCTTTATCAAACGTAGATTTTTTGAAGACAGGCCACTTCTTATGGTTCAATCTAGGTGGAGCTGATACCACTTTCGTACTACCTATTTTAGCTGCCCTATTCACCTTCCTCAGTAGCTGGCTTTCAAATAAAGCTTTGCCTGAGAAAAATGGTGCAATGACAGGTATGATGTATGGGATGCCTGTTATAATCTTCTTTTTTGCAATATCTGCTCCAAGTGGAGTCGCTCTTTACTGGGCGGTTTCAAATGCTTATCAAGTATTGCAAACTTACCTTTTGAACAACCCCTTCAAAATCATTGCAGAGCGTGAAGCAAATGTGCAAGCTAAGAAGGATTTAGAAGTTAAAAAAAGAAAAGCTCTAAAGAAAGCACAGAAAAAGAAAAAGTAAGGAGAAATCTGATAATGGTATTATTTACAGGTTCAACAGTTGAAGAAGCAATCCAAAAGGGATTGAATGAATTAAATATTCCGAGAATGAAAGCTCATATCAAAGTTGTTTCGAGAGAGAAAAAGGGATTTTTTGGACTTTTTGGTACAAAACCAGCTCAAGTTGATATCGAAGCAATCAGTGAGACAACCGTTGTAAAAGCAAATCAGCAGGCGATCAAAGGTGTTCCGAAAGAAATTAATGATCAAAATGATCCAGTTAAAACAGTCAGCGAAGCAACCGTTGATTTGGGACATGTAGTTGCTGCTATCAAGAAAATTGAAGAAGAAGGGCAAGAAATTTCTGAAGAAGTTAAGGCTGAAATTCTTAAGAATGATAAAGAAGCCAGCACGATTTTAGAAGAAACAGGCCATATTGCAGTTTTAAAAGAATTGCAACCTGAAGAAACTCAAGATGAAGTTGAGCCTGAAAAAGGCAGCGACTTAGAAAATCTTGGTTTGAAAGTCGAGCCAACATACGACACCGAAAAGGTTGTTGAAGAAGTAACCAATTATGTTCAAGCAATCATCGATGAAATGGATGTTGAGGGAGCTATTTCTAGCACCTCTAACCGTCGCTCTATCAACATGCAAATTGATACAAATGAGCCAGGCCGTATCATTGGTTACCATGGTAAGGTTTTGAAATCTCTTCAACTTTTGGCACAAAATTACCTCTACAATCGTTATTCAAAAACCTTCTACATTACTATCAACGTTAATGATTATGTAGAACATCGTGCAGAAGTCTTGCAGAGTTATGCTCAAAAATTAGCGACACGTGTTTTGGAAGAAGGCCGTAGTCAGATGACAGATCCAATGTCAAGCAGCGAGCGTAAAATTATCCATCGCATCATCTCACGAATGGAAGGTGTAACCAGTTACTCTGAAGGTGACGAACCAAATCGTTACGTTGTGGTTGACACAGAATAAAAATGAAAAATCAGGGAAAACCTGATTTTTTCTAACTAAAGAAGGAATCAAATGAAAGAATTCAAGGACTATCTTGCTTATCAAGGAGAACAGTACCGGAATCCTGACAAAGCAGGAGCTGAAAAGGATAAAATGCTAGACCTGCGTCAAAAAGGGCAGGAAGCGCGAAAGGCATTTACTCACCTAGCGGAATGTTTTCAAGCTAGGCATTCCGATTGGAATTTACACCCAACCAGTCAATGGATGAATCAAGCGCAGAGATTACGACCACATTTCTGGGTTTATTTACAGAGAGAGGGACATGTAACAGAGCCCATGATGGCTCTTCGTTTGTATGGAAATCAGAATAATTGGGGAATCTCTATAGAAATCAGCTTTGTAGAGAGAAAGAAAGATGAAAAGACCTTATCAAAACAGACTAAAATCTTGGATATCCCAGTGGTTGATGGAATCTATTATTGGGTTCAGAAAAACGATGAAAGCTATAGAGTACAAGCTACTGAGGAGAATAGACAACTTTTAAGACAACAATTATCCAATCAGGAGATTCGTAAGGTTTTAGTAAAAGTTGATATTCCAATAGCCGATGAAGATACCCTAGATAAGGTTCTAGATGGACTTGATAGAGGTTTTGAAAAATTATTACCTTACTATCAAGCGACTAGGAATTAGTATAATCGGCTGAGTCATTTTATAGTAAATTGTTTTATTGCTATTCTAGGTATTTTTTCATATAATAGTAAAATAGGATGCGTGGTATACTTATCACCTCAAAGAGAAAGGAAATTCTATGTCAAATCTATCTGTTAATGCTATTCGTTTCTTGGGTATTGACGCTATTAATAAAGCTAATTCAGGCCACCCAGGGGTGGTAATGGGTGCAGCACCGATGGCTTACAGCCTTTTCACTAAAGAACTTCGTATCAATCCAGCTCAACCAAACTGGATCAACCGCGACCGTTTCATTCTTTCAGCTGGTCACGGATCAATGCTTCTCTATGCCCTTCTTCACCTTTCTGGATTTGAAGATGTGAGCATGGATGAAGTGAAGAGCTTCCGTCAATGGGGATCTAAAACTCCAGGTCACCCAGAATTTGGTCATACAGCAGGGGTTGATGCAACAACAGGTCCTCTAGGACAAGGGATTGCAACTGCGACAGGTTTTGCACAAGCAGAACGTTTCCTTGCAGCCAAGTATAACCGCGAAGGTTATAACATCTTTGATCACTACACATATGTTATCTGTGGAGATGGTGACTTGATGGAAGGTGTATCAAGTGAAGCTGCTTCTTATGCAGGCTTGCAGAAACTTGACAAATTGGTTGTTCTCTATGATTCAAATGATATCAACTTGGACGGTGAGACAAAAGATTCATTCACAGAGAGTGTTCGCGATCGTTACAATGCTTACGGTTGGCATACAGCCTTGGTTGAAGATGGGACAGACTTAGAAGCTATTCAAGCAGCTATTGAAGAAGCTAAGGCTTCAGGGAAACCATCTTTGATTGAAGTGAAAACTGTTATTGGTTATGGTTCCCCAAACAAACAAGGAACTAATGCCGTACACGGTGCTCCTCTTGGTGCAGACGAAACGGCTGCAACTCGTCAAGCCCTTGGTTGGGACTATGAACCATTTGAAATCCCAGCAGAAGTTTATGCTGATTTCAAAGAAAATGTTGCAGACCGAGGTGCATCAGCATATGAAGCATGGACAAAACTAGTTGCAGACTATAAAGAAGCTTACCCAGAGCTTGCTGCAGAAGTGGAAGCAATCATCGACGGACGCGATCCAGTTGAATTGACTCCAGAAGACTTCCCAGCTTTAGAAAATGGCTTCTCTCAAGCAACTCGTAACTCAAGCCAAGATGCTTTAAATGTAGTGGCTGCTAAATTGCCGACCTTCCTTGGCGGATCAGCTGACCTTGCTCATTCAAATATGACTTACATCAAAACTGACGGACTTCAGGACGATGCAAATCGCTTGAACCGTAATATCCAATTTGGTGTTCGTGAATTTGCAATGGGTACAGTTTTGAACGGAATGGCTCTTCACGGTGGACTTCGAGTTTACGGTGGAACTTTCTTCGTATTCTCAGACTACCTTAAAGCGGCAGTTCGTTTGTCAGCTCTACAAGGTCTTCCTGTAACCTATGTCTTTACTCACGATTCAATCGCAGTTGGTGAAGATGGACCAACTCACGAACCAATTGAGCACTTGGCAGGACTTCGTGCGATTCCAAATCTCAACGTTTTCCGTCCAGCAGATGCGCGTGAAACTCAAGCAGCTTGGTATCTTGCAGTGAATAGTGAGAAAACACCAACTGCCCTTGTCTTGACTCGTCAAAACTTGACTGTTGAGGAAGGAACAGACTTTGATAAGGTTGCAAAAGGTGCTTACGTTGTCTATGAAAATGCAGCAGATTTTGACACTATTTTGATTGCAACAGGTTCAGAAGTGAACCTAGCTGTTACAGCTGCTAAGGAATTAGCAAGCCAAGGTGGAAATGTTCGCGTAGTCAGCATGCCATCTACGGATGTCTTTGATGCACAAGATGCCGCATACAAAGAAGAAATCCTACCAAATGCAGTGCGTCGCCGTGTGGCGGTTGAAATGGGAGCGACTCAAAACTGGTACAAATACGTTGGTCTTGATGGAGCAGTTCTCGGTATTGATACCTTTGGAGCATCTGCCCCAGCTTCAAAAGTGTTGGCAGAGTATGGATTTACAGTTGAAAACCTAGTAGAACTTGTAAACAACTTGAAATAAGAAAAATCAGAGCTTTGCTCTGGTTTTTTATTGACTTAAAACTAAGGTGCAATCTTGTAAAAAATAGTGAAATTTGATATAGTAGTTTTATCTGAATTACAAAGGAGAAAATACAATGAATGCAAATTTAACATTTGTGATTATGCTTGTAGGGATGTTTGCCTTGATGTTCTTTATGCAACGTTCTCAAAAGAAACAAGCTGAAAAACGCATGGAGAGTCTCAATAAACTTCAAAAAGGCTATGAAGTCATTACTATCGGTGGTTTATACGGTACAGTTGATGAAGTTGATACCGAAAACAGAACGATTGTACTTGATGTAGACGGAGTTTACTTGACTTTTGAACTTGGAGCTATCAAATCTGTCTTGCCGCTTAAAGAGGCTGTTACATCAGAAGGTACAGTTGTCGATGGTGAAAGCGCGATTGAAGAATAAAACGGGGTGGATCTCATACCCCTTTTTCTATGAATATGGGGAACAATAATGAAGAAAGTTGTTTTTGTATGTCTTGGTAATATTTGCCGTAGTCCTATGGCAGAATTTATTATGAAATCTTTAACCGATGATTATGAGATTGAAAGTAGAGCAACTTCTTCTTGGGAACATGGCAATCCAATTCACAAAGGAACTCAGAAAATTTTTAAAGCTCACGAGATTCCTTACGATTCATCAAAAACATCACAGCAAATTTCTAAGGATGATTTTGAATATTTTGATTATGTCATTGGGATGGACGAGTCCAATCTTCTAGATTTGACTCGGATGTGTCCTCAAGACCAACAACACAAGCTAGAGGCATTTGCTTCTGAGGGTGTTCCTGATCCATGGTATACAGGTGATTTTGATGAAACTTATGATCGAGTTTTAACTGGTTGCCAAGCTTGGCTAACACGTTTAGAAAATGAGGCAAAAAATGGATAATTTAAAGAAATTCTATGATAAGTACAGTGTCTATATAACGCGTCCTCGTTTGGAAATTGCAGCAGTAGTACTCATAGCTTTTTGTGCTATATTTGTATTTGTAGGGAATATGCCTAAGCAAGGAGTTTTGAAACTGGATGGCGATTCACTTGTATATGATGGAAGTATTGTACGTGGAAAGATGAATGGCAAAGGCACAATGACCTTCTCAAATGGCGACACTTATACTGGTGAATTTAAAAATGGAGCATTTAACGGTAAAGGAACCTACCAAGCTAAAGAGGGCTGGGTTTATGAAGGAGACTTTGTTAATGGCCAAGCTGAAGGAAAAGGAAAACTGACTACAGAGCAAGAAGTTGTCTATGAAGGTGACTTTAAACAAGGGCTCTTCCAACAAGCACAATAACCTCCTCTTAGAGGGGGTAATATACCGTACTCAAAGAAAGCGCTTACATGGAAGTTGAGACGCCTTTCAATACCTTTTTACAATGAAGTTTGTGAAAAATAAAAGTTTTACGAGATTATTCACAAAGTATAAGCTAAAAAGCGTATGGGTAGGGCTGTGCAAAATTATTTTCACAAGCGAATAAAAAAAGTTTGTGAAATTTCTATGAAACTGTTTACAAATCTTGAAAAAAGAGTTATAATAAGATTGTGAAAAAATTAACAAAGGACTTACAATCCTTGAAAGCTATGGAGGAAAATATGGCTGATAAAAAAACTGTAACACCAGAGGAAAAGAAACTCGCTGCTGAAAAGCATGTCGATGGATTGGTGCAAAAAGCTTTGGTTGCCCTTGAAGAAATGCGTAAACTTGACCAAGATCAAGTCGATTATATTGTAGCAAAAGCTTCAGTTGCAGCTCTTGATGCCCACGGAGAATTGGCTCTACATGCCTTTGAAGAAACAGGACGTGGAGTATTTGAAGATAAAGCGACTAAGAACTTGTTTGCCTGTGAGCACGTAGTAAACAACATGCGCCACACTAAAACAGTTGGTGTTATTGAAGAAGACGATGTGACAGGATTGACTCTTATCGCTGAACCAGTTGGTGTTGTTTGTGGTATCACTCCAACAACTAACCCAACTTCAACAGCAATCTTTAAAGCTTTGATTTCATTGAAGACTCGTAATCCTATTGTCTTTGCATTCCACCCATCAGCTCAAGAATCATCAGCTCACGCTGCTCAAATTGTGCGTGATGCAGCGATTAAAGCAGGAGCTCCTGAAAACTGTGTACAGTGGATTACTGAACCATCTATGGAAGCAACTAGCGCATTGATGAACCACGAAGGTATTGCAACAATCCTTGCAACAGGTGGGAATGCCATGGTTAAAGCTGCATACTCATGTGGTAAACCAGCTCTTGGGGTAGGTGCCGGAAACGTTCCAGCTTATGTTGAAAAATCAGCTAATATTCGCCAAGCTGCTCACGATATCGTCATGTCTAAATCATTTGATAATGGTATGGTCTGTGCATCTGAACAAGCGGTTATTATTGATAAAGAAATTTATGATGAATTTGTAGCAGAGTTCAAATCTTACCACACTTACTTTGTAAACAAAAAAGAAAAAGCTCTTCTTGAAGAGTTCTGCTTCGGCGTGAAAGCAAACAGCAAAAACTGTGCTGGTGCAAAATTGAACGCTGACATCGTTGGTAAACCAGCAACTTGGATTGCAGAACAAGCAGGATTTACTGTCCCAGAAGGAACAAACATTCTTGCTGCAGAATGTAAGGAAGTTGGTGAAAACGAGCCATTGACTCGTGAAAAATTGTCACCAGTTATCGCAGTTTTGAAATCTGAAAGCCGTGAAGATGGTATTGCTAAAGCTCGTCAAATGGTTGAATTTAACGGTCTTGGACACTCAGCTGCCATCCATACTGCTGATGAAGAATTGACTAAAGAATTTGGTAAAGCTGTTAAAGCTATTCGTGTTATCTGTAACTCACCTTCTACTTTCGGTGGTATCGGGGACGTTTATAATGCCTTCTTGCCATCATTGACACTCGGATGTGGTTCTTACGGACGTAACTCAGTTGGGGATAACGTTAGCGCCATTAACCTCTTGAATATCAAAAAAGTCGGAAGACGGAGAAATAACATGCAATGGATGAAACTTCCTTCAAAAACATACTTTGAACGTGATTCAATTCAATACCTTCAAAAATGTCGTGACGTTGAGCGTGTCATGATCGTTACTGACCACGCTATGGTAGAGCTTGGTTTCCTCGATCGTATCATCGAGCAACTTGACCTTCGTCGCAATAAGGTTGTTTACCAAATCTTTGCAGATGTAGAGCCAGATCCAGATATCACTACAGTTGAACGTGGTACTGAGATTATGCGTTCCTTCAAACCAGATACAATCATTGCTCTTGGTGGTGGATCACCAATGGACGCTGCTAAAGTAATGTGGCTCTTCTACGAGCAACCAGAAGTGGATTTCCGTGACCTTGTACAAAAATTCATGGATATCCGTAAACGTGCCTTCAAATTCCCATTGCTTGGTAAGAAGACTAAATTCATTGCTATCCCAACTACATCTGGTACAGGATCTGAAGTAACTCCATTTGCCGTTATCTCTGATAAAGCAAACAACCGTAAATACCCAATCGCTGACTACTCATTGACACCAACTGTGGCAATCGTAGACCCTGCCTTGGTATTGACAGTTCCTGGATTTGTTGCTGCTGACACTGGTATGGACGTATTGACTCACGCGACTGAAGCTTACGTATCACAAATGGCTAGCGACTACACTGACGGTCTTGCTCTTCAAGCAATCAAACTCGTATTTGAAAACCTTGAAAGCTCAGTTAAGAATGCAGACTTCCACTCACGTGAGAAAATGCATAACGCTTCAACTATTGCTGGTATGGCCTTTGCGAATGCCTTCCTAGGTATTTCTCACTCAATGGCTCACAAGATTGGTGCACAATTCCACACAGTTCACGGACGTACAAATGCAATCTTGCTTCCATACGTTATCCGTTACAATGGTACACGCCCAGCTAAGACAGCTACATGGCCTAAGTACAACTACTACCGTGCAGATGAGAAATATCAAGATATCGCTCGTATGCTTGGACTTCCAGCTTCTACTCCAGAAGAAGGGGTTGCATCTTTTGCTAAAGCTGTTTACGAACTCGGTGAGCGCGTAGGTATCGAAATGAATTTCAAAGCACAAGGTGTTGACGAGAAAGAATGGAAAGAACATTCACGCGAATTGGCCTTCCTGGCTTATGAAGATCAATGTTCACCTGCAAACCCACGTCTTCCAATGGTTGATCATATGCAAGAAATCATCGAAGATGCTTACTATGGTTACAAAGAAAGACCAGGACGTCTTAAATAATTGATTATCAGTCAGAGGCAGGAGTAATCCTGCCTCTTTTTATAGTTTTTCAAAATAGAAGAGGTTAAAAGTTTAACAAAAAAGTTTAGTAAATAACTATAAAGATGCATGTTGATAGACTTTTGACAAAGGGAATCTATATAAAATTGTGTATCTAGAAAGTAGAAAACTGAAGTGAAAATCAACGTCAGCGCTTGCAATAAAACTAAAATAGTTATATAATAGGTTTGTTGAAAGGTGATTTGTAGTGATTCAAGTTACTCTTTTCACAATAAAATTTTCATGATTTTCATAAGGAGGAAATCACTAATGGTAGTTAAAGTTGGTATTAACGGTTTCGGTCGTATCGGTCGTCTTGCTTTCCGTCGTATCCAAAACGTAGAAGGTGTTGAAGTTACTCGCATCAACGACCTTACAGATCCAGTTATGCTTGCACACTTGTTGAAATACGACACAACTCAAGGTCGTTTCGACGGAACTGTGGAAGTTAAAGAAGGTGGATTCGAAGTTAACGGTAAATTCGTTAAAGTTTCTGCTGAACGTGATCCAGAACAAATCGACTGGGCTAACGACGGTGTAGAAATCGTTCTTGAAGCGACTGGTTTCTTTGCTAAGAAAGAAGCTGCTGAAAAACACTTGCATGCAGGTGGCGCTAAGAAAGTTGTTATCACTGCTCCTGGTGGAAATGACGTTAAAACAGTTGTATTTAACACTAACCACGACGTTCTTGATGGTACTGAAACAGTTATCTCAGGTGCTTCATGTACTACAAACTGCTTGGCTCCAATGGCTAAAGCTCTTCAAGATAACTTCGGTGTTGTAGAAGGATTGATGACTACTATCCACGCTTACACTGGTGACCAAATGATTCTTGACGGACCACACCGTGGTGGTGACCTTCGTCGTGCTCGCGCTGGTGCTGCAAACATCGTTCCTAACTCAACTGGTGCTGCTAAAGCTATCGGTCTTGTAATTCCAGAATTGAATGGTAAACTTGACGGATCTGCACAACGCGTTCCAACTCCAACTGGATCAGTTACTGAATTGGTAGCTGTTCTTGAAAAGAACGTTACTGTTGATGAAGTGAACGCAGCTATGAAAGCAGCTTCAAACGAATCATACGGTTACACAGAAGATCCAATCGTATCTTCAGATATCGTAGGTATGTCATACGGTTCATTGTTTGACGCAACTCAAACTAAAGTTCTTGACGTTGACGGTAAACAATTGGTTAAAGTTGTATCATGGTACGACAACGAAATGTCTTACACTGCACAACTTGTACGTACTCTTGAATACTTCGCAAAAATTGCTAAATAATTTCTGAGTCGAAAAAGCAAGACCAATCGGTCTTGCTTTTTGTATCAATAAAAATGGATGATTTTATCATCCATTTTGTTTTAATTCTCTTTCAAATGTATCTGAGAGTGCGGTAAAGCTTAATTTATTTAAAGTCAGAGGGTGGATAAAGGATAGTTTAAATGCGTGAAGCATCAGTCTCTTGTTTTTTGAGTGTGGGTTGTAGAGAGGGTCCCCGAGGATTGGATGTCCGTGGTGAGATAGGTGGACTCGGATCTGATGAGTACGTCCTGTTTTTAATCTACACCGAACGAGACTGGTTTTGTTTTGAAATTGTTTTAACCGAGTTACGTGAGTTTCGGCGTATTGACCATTTTTTTGATCCACAATTCTTTTTCTACGATCGTGACGATTGCGACCGATTTTATCTCGGTAGATTAAGTCCTTAGCCCCTAATCTTCCATCAACCAGAGCCCAGTATTCTCGAGAAATCTCTTTCTTTTCTAATAAGCGATTAAGAATAGGAAGAATGAATGGATTTTTCGCAAACAGTACGAGACCGCTTGTTTCCATATCCAAGCGATGAACAACATAGCAGGTTTGGCCGGCATAGGCGCTGACATGATTGAGAAGAGCTATCTCATCTGGCTGATTTCCATGTGTCTTCATACCCTCGGGTTTATTGACGATAATTAGATGTTGGTCTTGATAGACTTCTTCGACAAGTTTGGGATTTCCCCAGAGAATTTCTTTTGTAGGATAATCTTCCTCGTCGAAAATCAATTGGCACTCATCTCCAGCCTTGACCGTTTGATGCCAGTGGACTTCTTCTTGATTAATGAGGATGTGTTTCTTGATTCTCAAAAAGTGCCTTATTTTTCTAGGTATTAACAGCTGTTCTTCTAGGAAGAACTTGACCGTCATTTTGGGTAGAGAGTTGGGGATCGTAAAGGTAAATTTCATACTGATATTGTAACAAAAATCAATTTATTTGGACAGGGGAACTAGCAAAATTCTTGTCTTCCTATGGGGAAGATGATAAAATATACGCATGAAATTAGATACCTTATTTGAAAAATTTCTTTCCTTATTTAAGAAAGAAGAATCTGAAATTGAAGAAACAGAAATGAATGAAGTCAAACAAGAAGAAAATGTGTCGAGCAACTTACGACGTTCAAGAGCAGGTCGAAAGAAATCTGGGGCAGTTGGTCCTATTCGAAAATTTTGGCGTCGCTATCATCTGACAAAAATCTTTTTGATTCTTGGGCTCAGTGCTAGCTTGTTTGTTGGGGTCTATTTGTTTGCTCTAGCAAAATCGACAAATGTTACCGACTTACAAAACGCTTTAAAAACTCGCACTCTGATTTTTGACAGAGAGGAAAAAGAAGCAGGCGCCCTGTCAGGTCAAAAAGGCACCTATGTCGAACTTTCGGACATCAGTGAAGATTTACAAAATGCTGTCATTGCTACCGAGGATAGAAGTTTCTATAAGAACGATGGTATTAACTATGCTCGTTTTTTCCTAGCGATAGTGACGGCTGGACGCTCAGGTGGTGGTTCTACAATTACTCAGCAGTTGGCGAAGAATGCCTATCTTTCTCAAGATCAGACTGTACAGAGAAAGGCGAAAGAATTCTTTTTAGCTTTGGAGCTAACAAAAAAATATAGCAAGAAAGAAATTCTGACTATGTACTTGAACAATGCCTACTTCGGAAATGGAGTTTGGGGTGTTGAAGATGCAAGTAAAAAATACTTCGGGGTTTCAGCCTCTCAACTGACACTTGATGAAGCTGCAACTTTAGCCGGAATGCTCAAAGGGCCAGAATTGTATAACCCTTTGAATTCTATTGAAGATTCTACTAATCGTAGAGACACCGTTCTACAAAATATGGTCGCTGCTGGCTATATTGATAAAGATAAAGAAGCGGAAGCTTCGGGTGTTGATATGGCCTCTCAACTGCAAGATGCTTATGAAGGTAAAGTTTCAGACTACCGATATCCATCCTATTTTGATGCTGTTGTTAATGAAGCAATTGAAAAGTATAATTTAACTGAAGAAGAAATTGTGAACAACGGCTATCGTATATATACGGAATTAGATCAGAATTACCAGGCTAATATGCAGGTCATTTATGAAAACACAGCTCTCTTTCCAACCGCAGAAGATGGAACTCATGCTGAGTCGGGCAGTGTTGCTCTAGAGCCAAAAACAGGAGGAGTTCGAGGAGTTGTTGGTCGTGTAGCAGGAGATGATAAAGCCGGTTTCCGAAATTTCAACTATGCAACTCAATCAAAAAGAAGCCCAGGTTCAACTATTAAGCCCTTAGTTGTCTATACCCCAGCAGTCGAAGCTGGTTGGGCACTAAATAAAGAGTTGGACAATCATACTATGGAGTATGGTGATTACAAGGTAGATAACTACGCAGGAATCAAAACATCTCCAGAAGTTCCAATGTACCAAGCTTTAGCTGAATCCCTAAACCTTCCTGCAGTAGCCACGGTTAAGGAACTTGGTATTGACAAGGCTTTTGAATCAGGCGAAAGATTCGGGCTTAACTTAAACAAAGTAGATCGTGTGTTGGGTGTTGCACTGGGCGGTGGTGTGGAAACTAGTCCACTGCAAATGGCGCAAGCTTATGCAGCATTTGCAAACGAAGGTTTGATGCCTGAAGCACATTTCATTACACGTATTGAAAATGCAAGTGGTCAAGTCATTGCTACTCATAAGAATTCTCAAAAACGAGTGATAGATAAATCCGTAGCGGATAAAATGACTAGCATGATGCTAGGGACATTCACAAACGGTACAGGGATAAGTTCATCACCAGATGGTTATGTTATGGCCGGGAAAACAGGTACAACAGAAGCAACCTTCAACCCGGTGTATACGAGTGACCAGTGGGTTATCGGCTATACGCCAGATGTAGTCATTAGTCACTGGCTTGGTTTCCCGACAACCGATGAAAATCATTATCTAGCAGGTTCGACATCAAATGGCGCCGCTCATATTTTTAGAAGTATGGCAGAAACAATTCTTCCTTATACACCAGGAAGTACATTTACAGTTGAAAATGCCTATAAAATAAATGGGATTGCTCCTGAAAATGTTCCGAATCAGTCAACTGACAATGGTGGTGGGCAGTCAAATGACTCTATAAATGATATCCAAAGTAGAGCTCAGAACCTTATTGATGAGGCAGAAAAAGCTATTTCAGATGCAAAAATTAAAGAAAAAGCAAAAACCGTCTGGGATACAATTGTAGATTTGTTCCAATAAATTTTTTAAAAGACAAGAGCATAACTCTTGTCTCTTTTTATATCCTAAAAAGTCTAAAAAGATATCCCAACGAAGTATCAAACATTCAAAAAAATAAAATCAGGCAGGATAAATAACAAAATAGAAGAAATGTCATAATTCGTCTCTACCTCTGCTATACTAATGGCAGAAAAGGAGAACAACTATGTTAGACATGAATTACCACGAAGTAAAAGCTATTGTACATAAGTGTAGAAAAGAATACTACCTTCATTTATGGGAAAAAGAAGATTGGGATCAAGAGGGAATGATTTGCCTACATGAATTATTAGAAAATCATCCTGATTTTAAGGAAAATAAAAATAAGGAATTTTATACCTACTTCAAAACAAAGTTTCGAAATCGAATTTTGGATGCAGTTCGAAAACAAGAAAGTTATAAAAGAAGATTAGATCGACAAGCTTATGAAGAAGTGAGCGAGATTAGCCATCGATTAGGCGAAGGGGGGTTGTTGATAGATGAGTCTTACGCATTACAAGAAGTGCTTAAAGAATATCGAGCAGGATTAGGAAAAGAAAAATTGGAGTTATTTGAACGATTGTTAGCTGATGAGCGATTCAAAGGAAGAAAAGCTATGTTAAAAGAACTAAGGCATGTGCTAAGAGATTTTTCTCCAAAAAGATAAAAAAATAAATCCAATATCTTGACAAGATTCTAAAAGTAGGTATAATAGAAAGAGTTGAAAAAGCTCAGGTCCGTTGGTCAAGGGGTTAAGACACCGCCTTTTCACGGCGGTAACA
>NZ_JAHZPZ010000005.1 GCF_019929665.1 Streptococcus infantis
CTTCCAGAATTCACAGGCGGAGTAAACGCAGTTGAAGCGCTCAAGAATGAGCTTCCAGAATTCACAGGCGGAGTAAATGCAGTCGAAGCAGCCAAAAACGAACTTTCGGAATATAAGGTTGAAGAAAAACCGCTTGTCACTTTAGTAGCACAGCAAGACAAGACATATCAAGCTCCAGCAGCTCAACCACAACAACCAACTCTCCCTGCAACAGGAAGTGAGGTTTCAACTCCTCTAGTATCTGTGGGAATGGTTGGAATGCTTCTCGGCTTGTTTGGAATGGCTAAGAAAAAAGAAGATTAATGGTAACATTGAATCTAAAAAGTCTCTATAAAAAAAGTTTAGACTTATATTAGAAGGGTCTGTAACGTTCATTCGTTACAGGCTCTTTATTTGTAGAAAGCGAAGATCCTAGTAGAAAT
The DNA here is from genome assembly GCF_019929665.1 of Streptococcus infantis. Taxonomy (GTDB): domain Bacteria; phylum Bacillota; class Bacilli; order Lactobacillales; family Streptococcaceae; genus Streptococcus; species Streptococcus infantis_H. Next base: position 423 of record NZ_JAHZPZ010000005.1, read on the forward strand.
AAGCGGACGGAAGGCGATTATAATTCGGGTTTTTCTCTCTGAAACTACTTTCAGGAGATTCTGTTTCATAAAATTGTTTTGAAACTTCAATCTATTCTAGTACAAGTTATTGAAAGCGCTTTAAAAATGATATATAATAGGCTCATAAGAAAAAAGAAAAGGAGGAAAGTGGATGCCACAGATCAGTAAAGAAGCTTTGATTGAGCAGATTAAAGATGGAATCATCGTTTCTTGTCAGGCACTTCCTCACGAACCGCTTTATACAGAAGCGGGAGGTGTAATGCCCTTGCTAGTCAAAGCGGCTGAGCAAGGTGGAGCAGTCGGTATCCGAGCAAATAGTGTTCGGGATATTAAGGAAATCAAAGAGGTCACAAATCTTCCGATTATCGGAATTATCAAACGTGATTATCCACCACAGGAACCATTCATCACAGCTACTATGAAAGAAGTTGATGAACTAGCAGCTCTAGATATTGAGGTAATCGCTCTAGATTGTACCAAGAGAGAACGCCATGATGGCCTAGAGATTCAAGAATTTATCCGTCAAGTCAAAGAAAAATATCCAAACCAACTCTTGATGGCTGACACAAGTACCTTTGAAGAAGGACTAACAGCAGTTGAGGCGGGAATCGACTTTGTCGGAACAACTTTGTCAGGCTACACATCTTATAGTCCAAAAGTGGATGGTCCAGATTTTGAACTCATCAAGAAACTATGCGATGCAGGTGTAGACGTCATCGCAGAAGGAAAAATTCATACACCAGAACAGGCTAAGCAAATCCTAGGTTACGGAGTGCGAGGCATCGTAGTTGGTGGCGCTATTACTAGACCAAAAGAGATCACGGAACGATTTGTTGCAGGTCTCAAATAAGATAATTAAAACACGAGGAGAGTGGTTGATTCGTAAAACAAAATGTAAACGTATACAAAGTTGTCAATACTCATTATCCGTTTCGGATACGCACATCATCATTTAGGAGAATACTAATGAAATTTAGAAAACTAGCTTGTACAGTACTTGCGGGTGCTGCTGTTCTATCTCTTGCTGCTTGTGGCAAATCAGACGCTAAAAAAGACGCTGCAAGTGATGCAGGAAAAACTGAAATCACTTGGTGGGCTTTCCCAGTCTTCACCCAAGAAAAATCTGGTGACGGTGTTGGAACTTATGAAAAATCTATCATCGAAGCTTTCGAAAAAGCAAACCCAGATATCAAAGTTAAACTAGAAACAATCGACTTCAAATCTGGTCCAGAAAAAATCACGACAGCTATTGAAGCTGGAACTGCTCCAGATGTACTTTTCGATGCACCAGGTCGTATCATTAATTACGGTAAAAATGGTAAATTAGCTGAGTTGAATGACCTCTTTACAGATGAATTTGTTAAAGATGTTAACAATGAAAACATCATTCAAGCAAGTAAAGCTGGCGATAAAGCATACATGTATCCAATCAGTTCTGCACCATTCTACATGGCTATGAACAAGAAAATGTTGGAAGATGCTGGTGTAGCTAACCTTGTTAAAGAAGGTTGGACAACAGATGATTTTGAAAAAGTCTTGAAAGCACTTAAAGACAAAGGATACACTCCAGGTTCATTGTTCAGTTCTGGTCAAGGGGGAGACCAAGGAACACGTGCCTTCATCGCTAACCTTTACGGCGGTTCTGTAACAGACAAAGAAGTTACTAAATACACAACTGACGATCCTAAGTTCGTCAAAGGTCTTGAAAAAGCAACTAGCTGGATTAAAGATGGTCTGTTGAACAACGGTTCACAATTTGACGGTGGAGCAGACATCCAAAACTTTGCAAACGGTCAAACATCATACACAATCCTTTGGGCACCAGCTCAAAACGGTATCCAAGCTAAACTCTTGGAAGCAAGTAAAGTTGAAGTGGTAGAAGTTCCATTCCCATCTGATTCAGGCAAACCAGCTCTTGAGTACCTTGTAAACGGATTTGCAGTATTTAACAACAAAGATGAAAAGAAAGTTGCTGCTGCTAAGAAATTCATCCAATTCATCGCTGATGATAAAGAATGGGGTCCTAAAGACGTAGTTCGTACAGGTGCCTTCCCAGTTCGTACTTCATTTGGAAAACTTTACGACGACAAACGTATGGAAACAATCAGTGGTTGGACTCAATACTACTCTCCATACTACAACACAATCGACGGATTTGCTGAAATGAGAACTCTATGGTTCCCAATGTTGCAATCAGTGTCTAACGGTGACGAACAACCTGCTGCAGCTTTGAAGACATTCACTGAAAAAGCGAATGAAACAATCAAAAAAGCAGCTAAACAATAAGCCCTAAATAAAAAGTAAAATCACCCCCTTTTCCCTGTGCACATCTGTGTACGAAAAGGGGGAGTTTTGTTTAAAAAATGTAAGGAACTGACAGGTCAAAATTAAAATGAAGTTCTTACATAGGCTTTTCTTGGAAAAAATTTCATTTTGATTTTACATCAATGTCAGACGACAATCAAAAAAACAAAAACTATTTGAAAGTGAGGTGCCAACTGTGAAAGTCAATAAAATTCGCATGAGAGAAACAATTGTTTCTTATGCTTTCTTAGCACCAGTATTAATCTTCTTTACCGTCTTTGTCCTAGCTCCAATGATCATGGGATTCATCACTAGTTTCTTTAACTACTCGATGACTAGCTTTGAGTTTGTGGGACTTGACAACTACATCCGCATGTTTAAAGACCCTGTCTTTACAAAATCTTTGATTAATACCGTAATCTTAGTTATCGGATCTGTACCAGTCGTTGTACTATTCTCACTATTTGTGGCATCACAAACTTACCAACAAAATGCAGTTGCTAGATCCTTCTATCGTTTCGTATTCTTCCTTCCTGTTGTAACAGGTAGTGTTGCCGTAACGGTTGTATGGAAATGGATTTATGATCCTCTATCAGGTATTTTGAATTTCGTGCTTAAGTCAAGCCATATCATTAGCCAAAACATTTCTTGGTTGGGTGACAAAAACTGGGCTTTGATGGCGATTATGATTATTCTTTTGACAACATCAGTTGGTCAACCAATCATCCTCTACATCGCTGCAATGGGTAATATTGACAACTCTCTTGTTGAAGCGGCACGTGTCGACGGAGCTACTGAGTTACAAGTTTTCTGGAAGATTAAATGGCCAAGCCTCCTTCCAACAACTCTTTATATCGCAATCATTACAACAATCAACTCATTCCAGTGTTTCGCTTTGATTCAGCTTTTGACTTCCGGTGGTCCAAACTACTCAACAAGTACACTCATGTACTACCTTTACGAAAAAGCCTTCCAATTGACTGAGTATGGTTATGCCAATACTATTGGTGTATTCTTGGCAGTTATGATCGCAATTGTCAGCTTTGTTCAATTTAAAGTACTTGGAAACGACGTAGAATATTAATAGAAAGGAGACAGCTATGCAATCTACACAAAAGAAACCTTTAACAGCCTTCACTGTTATTTCAACCATCTTCTTGCTTTTATTGACTGTACTCTTTATCTTTCCATTCTACTGGATTTTGACAGGTGCATTCAAATCACAACCAGATACCATTATGATTCCACCACAATGGTTCCCTAAAGCTCCAACAATGGAGAACTTCCAACAATTGATGGTGCAAAACCCAGCCTTGCAATGGATGTGGAACTCAGTCTTCATTTCATTGGTAACTATGTTCTTGGTTTGTGCAACTTCATCCCTAGCAGGTTATGTATTGGCTAAGAAACGCTTCTATGGACAACGCATTCTATTCGCTATCTTTATCGCTGCCATGGCTCTTCCAAAACAAGTTGTCCTTGTACCATTGGTACGTATCGTCAACTTCATGGGAATCCATGACACTCTTTGGGCGGTTATCTTGCCTTTGATCGGATGGCCATTTGGGGTCTTCCTCATGAAACAGTTCAGTGAAAACATTCCAACAGAATTGCTCGAATCTGCTAAAATCGATGGATGTGGTGAGATTCGTACTTTCTGGAGCGTAGCCTTCCCTATTGTGAAACCAGGATTTGCAGCTCTTGCAATCTTTACCTTCATCAATACATGGAATGACTACTTCATGCAGTTGGTTATGTTGACATCTCGTAACAACTTGACCATCTCACTAGGGGTTGCAACCATGCAGGCTGAAATGGCAACCAACTATGGATTAATCATGGCAGGGGCTGCTCTTGCAGCGGTGCCAATCGTAACAGTCTTCCTTGTCTTCCAAAAATCCTTCACTCAAGGGATTACTATGGGAGCCGTTAAAGGTTAATACTCTGCGAAAATTGAATTCAAACCACGTCAGCGACTCCTTGCCGTACTCAAGTACAGCCTGCGGATTGCTTCCTAGTTTGCTCTTCAATTTTAATTGAGAATAGGAAAATCTATTTATTGAAAACGATACAGTATTATAAGTGTCTACAAAATGGATAGGAGTTGCTTACTTCATGAAGTTTTGTTAGACACTTATAAACTTACTGGCTAGACATTTTGTGTCTGAAGATAACAATCAGGTAAAGGAAATTACTATGATTTTTGATGATTTAAAAAACATTAGCTTTTACAAGGGAATTCATCCAAATCTCGATAAGGCCATCGATTATCTCTATGAGCATCGTAAAGATAACTTTGAATTAGGTAAATACGATATTGATGGAGATAAGGTCTTCTTAGTTGTACAGGAAAATGTTCTCAACAAAGAAGAAAATGATCGCTTTGAGCACCACAAAAACTATGCAGACTTGCATTTGTTAGTTGAAGGACATGAGTATTCTAGCTACGGTTCTCGTATCAAAGATGAGGCTGTAGCCTTTGATGAAGCTAGCGATATTGGCTTTGTTCATTGTCACGAACAATACCCACTCTTGTTGGGATATCACAATTTTGCAGTTTTCTTCCCAGGAGAACCTCATCAGCCTAACGGTTATGCAGGTATGGAAGATAAAGTTCGCAAATATTTATTTAAAATTTTAATCGATTAGTCAGTTAGGAGGAGAAACAATGGCACATAAAGGATCTGGATTGATAAAAGCGGCATTCGATACGGATAACTTTCTGATGCGTTTTTGCGAGAAAGTTTTAGATATCGTGACGGTTAACCTACTCTTTGTTGTGTCTTGTCTGCCTATTGTGACTATTGGAGTAGCTAAAATCAGTCTCTATCAGACAATCTTTGAAGTGAAGCACAGCCGTCGTATTCCTGTTTTCAAAATCTATATTAGAGCCTTCAAGCAAAATTTGAAATTAGGTTTTCAGTTAGGTTTGCTGGAATTAGGAATCTTTTTGATCAGTGTGATTGACTTATCACTATTTTGGAGTCAAACTGGTGTTGCCTTTCAGCTTATTAAAGCTATTTGCTTGGGAATTCTGATATTTTTAACCCTAGTTATGTTGGCTAGCTATCCAATTGCTGCACGCTATGAATTAACTTGGAAAGAAGTGCTTCAAAAGGGCTTGCTTTTGGTCAGCTTTAACTTCGTTTGGTTCTTCTTGATGCTTGCAATTATTTTGTTAATCATTATGCTTCTCTATCTATCAGGCTTTACTCTAGTGCTTGGTGGTTCAGCATTTCTACTCTTTGGCTTTGGTCTTCTTGCCTTTTGCCAAGCTGGATTAATGGAAAAATTGTTTGCTAAATATCAAGCAGATTGAAAATGATATGAAACTACTTTCAAACAAGAAAAGCTATGGGAGATGAATAGAAATTAAAATCTAAGTGGCTAAGATGTATTGAAAGCGCTTTTTACAAGGTGTATACTAAAATAGTAAAAAATCATCTGCTCAAAGCAGAAAAAAGAAATCTTAGGAGAAATCTATGTCAGATTTAAAAAAATATGAAGGTGTCATTCCTGCCTTCTACGCATGTTATGATGATGCGGGTGAAGTTAGCCCAGAACGTACTCGTGCCTTGGTACAATACTTTATTGATAAAGGTGTTCAAGGACTTTACGTTAATGGTTCTTCAGGTGAGTGTATCTACCAAAGTGTAGAAGACCGTAAATTGATCTTGGAAGAAGTTATGGCAGTTGCTAAAGGTAAATTGACCATCATTGCTCACGTAGCTTGCAACAATACAAAAGATAGTATTGAATTGGCTCGTCATGCAGAAAGCTTGGGTGTTGATGCTATTGCAACAATCCCACCAATTTACTTCCGTTTGCCTGAGTACTCAGTTGCTAAATACTGGAACGACATCAGTGCTGCAGCACCAAATACAGACTATGTTATCTACAACATTCCTCAATTGGCAGGTGTTGCTTTGACTCCAAGTCTTTACACAGAAATGTTGAAAAACCCACGTGTCATTGGTGTTAAAAATTCTTCAATGCCAGTTCAAGATATCCAAACTTTTGTTAGTCTTGGTGGTGATGATCATATCGTCTTTAATGGTCCAGACGAACAATTCCTAGGCGGACGTCTCATGGGAGCAAAAGCTGGTATCGGTGGTACTTATGGTGCTATGCCAGAACTCTTCTTGAAACTCAACCAATTGATTGCGGATAAAGACCTAGAAACAGCGCGTGAATTGCAATACGCTATCAACGCTATCATCGGTAAATTGACTGCAGCTCATGGGAATATGTACTGTGTGATTAAAGAAGTCTTGAAAATCAATGAAGGGCTTAACATCGGATCAGTTCGTTCTCCACTTACACCAGTGACCGAAGAAGATCGTCCAGTTGTAGAAGCAGCTGCTCAATTGATTCGTGAAACTAAGGAGCGTTTCCTCTAATCAATAGGAGGCTTTATGACTAATTACGTTGCAATTGATATTGGTGGAACTAATATCAAATACGGTTTAATTGACCAAGAGGGACAACTTGTAGAGACTAACGAAGTAGCGACTGAGGCTCACAAGGGTGGTCCACACATCTTACAGAAAACAAAAGATATCGTAGCTAGCTATCTAGAAAAAGGACCAGTGTCAGGTGTAGCCATTTCCTCTGCGGGAATGGTTGATCCTGATAAGGGTGAGATTTTCTACGCTGGTCCACAGATTCCAAATTATGCCGGGACCCAATTTAAAAAGGAAATCGAAGAAAGCTTTAACATTCCTTGTGAAATTGAAAATGATGTTAACTGTGCAGGGCTTGCTGAAGCTGTCTCTGGTTCAGGAAAGGGTGCAAATATTACCCTTTGCTTGACGATTGGGACTGGTATCGGTGGCTGCTTGATCATAGATGGACAAGTTTTCCATGGCTTTAGTAATTCTGCCTGTGAGGTTGGTTATCTGCACATGCAGGATGGAGCTTTCCAGGATTTAGCGTCTACGACAGCTCTTGTTAAGTATGTGGCTGATGCACATGGAGATGAAGTGGAACAGTGGAACGGTCGCAGAATTTTCAAAGAAGCTACCGAAGGCAATAAACTCTGTATGGAGGGAATTGACCGCATGGTAGAATACCTTGGTAAGGGTCTCGCAAATATTTGTTATGTTGCCAATCCAGAAGTTGTCATCCTTGGTGGTGGTATCATGGGGCAAGAAGCAATTTTGAAACCAAAAATCCGTAAGGCTTTGAAAGATTCGCTTGTTCCAAGCTTGGCAGACAAGACTCGACTTGAATTTGCCCACCATCAAAATACTGCTGGCATGCTCGGTGCTTATTATCATTTCAGAACCAAACAGTCCTAAATTGGCTTTGCCAATTTAGGGTTTTTTTGGCAGGAAAAAAGCTAGGTAAAACTTTAATAAAACTTTGGAAGCCCTTGCATTTCTTGGGATAATATAGTATATTTATTATACTGAGAAATCTCGAAAAAGCGGTTGTAAAATCAAGTCATTTTTTTATTCAGAAAAATGTAAGCGATTTCTAAAAATGAATCTAAACAGAAGATAAGAGTGGGAGGAAGAAGAGTTTTAAAGTAGCACTGAGAAATAGAATTGTCGCCAGCAGAAACTGGGCTCTTGCAGTAGCTGACTGCTTTTGTTCATTAGGAGAATTTGATGAAACAGTATTTTTTAGAAAAAAGTCGTATATTCAGTATTCGTAAACTAACGGTTGGTGTAGCCTCTGTGGCAGTTGGACTGGCTTTTTTTGCATCTGGAAATGTTGCCGCTAACGAAGTTGTGACAGAGCCAAAACTGGAAGTAGAAGGTCAGGCCAAAGAAGTAATCGATGTCGATAAAGAAAAAGTTGAAGCAGTTAAGGAAACTAAAGAAGTAGTGAGTCCTGTAAAAGAAGAAGTTGCTGAACAAGCAGCTCCTGCTACAGAAAAAGTAACAGAAGAAACTAAAACTACTGAAGAGGCTGGAGATTTACTTCCAGTAGAAATTCCTGACCGTGCCTATCCTGATACACCAGTGAAGAAACTTGACAGTTCAGCGATTGTATCAGAAAAAGATAGCCCGAAAGTTGAAACTAAAAGTATTTTAAAAGCTGAAGAAGCAAGTACAACTGAAGGCAAAAAAGAAAATAGAGCCATTATCAATGGTGGCCAAGACCTTAAGCATATCAATTATGAGGGGCAACCAGCTACATCGGCTACCATGATTTACACAATCTACAGTTCACCTCTAGCAGACGGTGGAACTCAGCGTTACCTCAATTCAGGTTCAGGTATCTTTGTGGCTCCAAATATCATGCTGACAGTCGCTCACAATTTCTTGAAGAAGGATGCCGAAACCAATGCTGGTAATATCTTAGGTGGTGATACTGCTAAGTTCTACTACAATGTTGGTTCTAATACTCCAAAAGAAAGATCATTGCCAACTTCAGGAAAAACTGTTTTGTTCCAAGAAAAGGATATTCATTTCTGGAATAAAGATAAGTTTGGTGAAGGATACAAGAATGACCTAGCCTTGGTTGTGGCTCCAGTTCCAGTACAGATTGCAAGTCCAAATAAGGCAGCAACCTTTACTCCGTTAGCAGAGCATCGGGAATACAAAGCTGGAGAACCTGTGAGCACAATTGGCTATCCTACAGATTCAACTTCTCCAGAATTGAAGGAACCAATTGTACCTGGTCAATTGTATAAGGCAGACGGTGTCGTTAGAGATACTGAAAAGTATGATGATAAGGGAACAGTAGGTGTTACCTATCGTTTGACTTCTGTATCAGGTCTTTCTGGTGGTGGAATTATCAACGGTGATGGTAAGGTCATTGGGATCCACCAACGTGGTACTGTTGATAATGCGAACATTGCTGAAAAAGACCGCTTCGGTGGAGGTCTAGTTCTATCTCCAGAACAACTAGCATGGGCTAAAGGCATCATTGATAAATACGGTGTTAAAGGCTGGTATCAAGGCGATAACGGTAGCCGTTATTACTTTACTCCAGAGGGAGAAATGTTAAGAAATAAGACAGCAGTTATCGGTGAAAACAAATATTCATTCGATGAAAGTGGTGTAGCAACTCTCCTTGAAGGCGTTGACTATGGCCGTGTAGTTATCGAGCATGTGGACCAAAATGATAACCCAGTCAAAGAAAACGATACCTTTGTAGATAAGGCAGAAGTTGGTGCTCAATTCAACTATAACTATAAAACAGAAATTGAAAAGACTGACTTCTTCAAGAAGAATAAAGAAAAATATGAGATTGTATCGATTGATGGCAAAGCTGTCAATAAACAATTGAAAGACGCTTGGGAAGATGATTATAGTGTTGTGAGCAAGGCTCCTGCAGGAACTCGCGTCATCAAGGTGGTTTATAAAGTGAACAAAGGTTCCTTTGAGGTTCACTATCGCTTAAAAGACTCTGATAAAGAGTTGACAACTGCAGATGTGGATAATAACGAAGGTAAAGAATACGATGTTTCCTTTGTTCATAAATTCCAAGCCAAAGAAATTGCAGGTTATCGTGCAGTAAATGCAAGTCAAGAAGCAACTATCAAGCATAAAGGGGTGAATGAAGTTATTTTTGAATACGAAAAGATTGAAGATCCAAAACCAGCAACTCCTGTAACTCCAGTAGTTGATCCAAAAGATGAAGAAACAGAAATTGCTGCTTACGGTCCACTTCCAAGCAAGGCTCAATTGGACTACCACAAGGAAGAATTGGCTGCCTTCATCCACTATGGTATGAATACTTATACCAACTCTGAGTGGGGGAACGGTAGAGAAAATCCTCAGTACTTCAATCCAACTAACCTTGATACAGATCAGTGGATTAAGACTTTGAAGGATGCTGGATTCAAACGAACAATCATGGTTGTAAAACACCATGACGGATTTGTGATTTATCCATCTAAATATACAGACCATACGGTGGCTGCAAGTCCATGGAAAGATGGTAAGGGTGACCTTCTCGAAGAAATCTCTAAATCAGCAACTAAGTATGACATGAATATGGGTGTTTACTTATCACCATGGGATGCCAACCATCCTAAATATCATGTTGCAACTGAGAAAGAGTACAACGAATACTACCTCAACCAACTCAAGGAAATCCTTGGCAATCCTAAATACGGAAACAAAGGTAAATTCATCGAAGTTTGGATGGACGGTGCGCGTGGTAGCGGAGCTCAAAAAGTAACGTATACCTTTGATGAGTGGTTCAAGTACATCAAGGAAGCTGAAGGAGATATCGCTATCTTCTCTGCTCAACCGACAAGTGTCCGTTGGATCGGTAATGAACGTGGTATCGCAGGAGATCCAGTTTGGCATAAGGTCAAGAAAGCTAAAATCACTGATGATGTGAAGAATGAATATCTTAACCATGGAGATCCAGAAGGAGATATGTACTCAGTTGGTGAAGCAGACGTTTCTATCCGATCAGGTTGGTTCTACCATGACAATCAACAGCCAAAATCAATCAAAGATTTGATGGATATCTACTTCAAGTCTGTTGGTCGTGGAACGCCACTTCTCCTCAATATTCCACCTAATAAAGAAGGTAAATTCGCAGATGCAGACGTGGCTCGCTTGCAAGAATTCCGAGCAACCTTGGATCAAATGTATGCGACTGACTTCGCTAAGGGTGCAACTGTAACTGCAAGCTCTACTCGTAAGAATCACTTGTATCAAGCAAGTCATTTGACAGATGGTAAGGATGATACGAGCTGGGCACTAGCAAATGATGCTAAGACAGGTGAATTTACTGTCGATCTTGGACAAAAGAGACGCTTTGACGTAGTCGAACTCAAAGAAGATATCGCTAAGGGTCAACGTATCTCTGGCTTCAAGGTTGAAGTTGAACTTAATGGACGTTGGGTACCATACGGTGAAGGTTCGACTGTTGGCTATCGTCGTCTTATCCAAGGTCAACCAGTAGAGGCACAAAAGATTCGTGTAACCATTACTGGTGCACAAGCGACTCCAATTTTGACAAACTTCTCTGTTTATAAGACACCAAGCAGTATCGAGAAGACAGATGGTTACCCTCTAGGACTAGATTACCATTCAAATACAACTGCTGATAAAGAGAATACAACTTGGTATGATGAATCTGAAGGCGTCCGCGGAACATCTATGTGGACTAACCAAAAAGATGCTAGTGTAACCTACCGTTTCACTGGAACAAAAGCATATGTAGTGTCTACAGTTGATCCAAACCACGGTGAAATGTCCGTTTACGTGGATGGTCAAAAGGTTGCAGACGTACAAACCAAAAATGCAGCTCGCAAGCGTAGTCAGATGGTCTATGAAACAGATGACTTGGCTCCAGGTGAACATACTATCAAGCTTGTCAATAAGACTGGCGAGCCTATTGCAACGGAAGGTATCTACACGCTCAACAATGCTGGTAAAGGTATGTTTGAGATGAAAGAAACGACCTATGAAGTTCAAAAAGGTCAACCGGTTACTGTAACCATTAAACGTGTTGGTGGTAGCAAAGGAACAGCAACAGTCCATGTTGTAACAGAACCAGGAACAGGGGTTCATGGTAAAGTGTACAAGGACACAACTGCTGACCTGACTTTCCAAGATGGTGAAACTGAGAAAACAATCACGATTCCAACGATCGACTTTACAGAGCAAGCTGATTCAATCTTTGACTTCAAAGTGAAAATGACTAGCGTTTCTGACAATGCCCTTCTTGGTTTTGCTTCAGAAGCTACTATTCGAGTGATGAAGGCAGAATTGCTCATAAAAGACCAAACAAGCTATGACGATCAGGCAACTCAGCTTGACTATAGTCCAGGTTGGAACCATGAAACGAACTCAGCTGATAAATACCAAAATACAGAATCATGGGCGTCATTTGGACGTTTGACAGAAGAGCAGAAGAAAAATGCCAGCGTAACAGCCTACTTCTACGGAACAGGTCTTGAGATCAAAGGATATGTGGATCCAGGACATGGTATCTACAAGGTGACGTTAGACGGTAGAAAAGTCGAGTATCAAGATGGCCTAGGTAATGCTTCTGAGTACAACGGTAAGAAGTACTTCAGTGGTACAGCTACTACTCGTCAAGGTGGTCAGACTCTTGTTCGTTTGACTGGACTCGAAGAAGGTTGGCATGCTGTAACCTTGCAATTGGATCCAAAACGTAATGATACTACGAGAAATATTGGTATCCAAGTTGACCAGTTCATCACTCATGGTGAAGGTAGTGCTCTTTATACCAAAGCAGAGTTAATCCAAGCCATGAAGAACTGGAAGGATGAGTTGGTTAAGTTTGACCAGACAAGCTTGAAGAATACTCCAGAGGCACGTCAAGCCTTCAAGTCAAACTTGGATAAATTATCTGAGCAACTTTCAGCAAGTGAAGCCAATGCACAAGAAGTTCTGAAGACAGTAGCAGCTTTGCAAACGATCCTTGATAAGGAAGAAAATTATGGCACAGATGATACGCCAACACCAGAACAGCCAGAAGAACCAAACTATGACAAGGCTATGGCAAGTCTGACCGAAGCGATTGAAAGAAAAACAGCTGAACTTGGTGATGACAAGGAAGCTAAGAAGAAGTTAGTTGCATTAACAGAGCAAGCCTTGACAGCCATCCAAGAAGCCAAGACTCAGGATGCAGTAGATAAGGCCTTGCAAGCAGCTTTGGCATCTATCAACAGTCTTCAAGCAACTCCGAAAGAGGAGCCGGCTCCAGAAGAACCAAAACAGCCAGAAGAGCCTAACTATGACAAGGCTATGGCAAGTCTGACCGAAGCGATTGAAAGAAAAACAGCTGAGCTCGGTGATGACAAGGAAGCTAAGAAGAAGCTAGTTGCATTAACAGAGCAAGCCTTGACAGCTATCCAAGAAGCTAAGACTCAGGATGCGGTAGATAAGGCCTTGCAAGCAGCTCTGGCATCTATCAACAGTCTTCAAGCAACTCCAAAAGAGGAACCATCAAAACCAGAAGAACCAGCACAGCCAGAGGAGCCATCAAAACCAGAAGAGTCTAAAGTTGACTACCATAAGGCGATTGCAGATTTGACTGAAGCTATCGAGAAAAAAGCAACAGAACTTGCCGATGATGTAGCTGCTCAGGAAAAACTCGTTGAACTTGGAGAACAAGCTCTTGCGGCTATCCAAGAAGCTAAGACTCAGGATGCTGTTGAAAAAGCCTTGCAAGACGCGTTGGTATCCATCAATAAGCTTCAAGCAACTCCAAAAGAGGAGCCAAGCAAGCCAGAAGAACCAGCAAAACCAGAGGAACCAGCAAAACCAGAGGAGCCAGCAAAACCAGAGGAGGCAAGCAAGCCAGAAGAACCAGCAAAACCAGAAGAACCAGCAAAACCAGAAGAACCAGCAAAACCAGAAGAACCAACACAGCCAGAGGTACCAAGCAAACCAGTAGAGCCTAAGCTTGACTACGATAAAGCTATGGCAAGCTTGTCCGAAGCCATTAAAAGTAAAACAGCTGAGTTGGGTGATGACAAGGAAGCTAAGAAGAAACTAGTTGAACTAGCAGAACAAGCCTTAGCTGCTATTGAAGAAGCCAAAACTCAGGATGCAGTAGATAAGGCCTTGCAAGACGCTTTGGTATCCATCAATAAGCTTCAAGCAACTCCAAAAGAGGAACCAGCTCCAGAAGAGCCTGCAAGACCAGAGGAACCAAGTAAGCCAGAAGAGCCAAGCAAACCAGAAGAACCAAGTAAGCCAGAAGAGGAAGTGAAACATTCAAATCTTCCAACAGAAGGTGTTAAAGAATTGAGTGTAACTCAACCAAGCCTTGAAGTAACGACAGATCCGATTGCCTTCAACACTATTCGTCGTGAAAATTCTCTCTTAGCTAAAGGTAAGGAACAAGTCGTTTCTGAAGGAAAAGACGGACAAGTAACGACTTATGTAGAAGTTGACGGCAGCGATCGTAAGGTTGTTAAGGTTGAACGTGAGGAAGCTCAAGACCGCATCGTTGAAGTAGGTACTCAAGAAGGAACTGCTATGCCGACAGAAGGCGTTATGAACCTGGACTTTAACCTACCAAATCTAAAAGTAGAGAAAGAACCAATCGCCTTCAAGACTGTTCGCCGTGAGAATGCTGATTTAGCTAAAGGTAAGGAACGAGTTGTTTCTGAAGGAAAAGACGGACAAGTAACGACTTATGTAGAAGTCGATGGTGACAACCGTAAGGTTGTTAAGGTTGAACGTGAGGAAGCCCAAAATCGCATCGTCGAAGTTGGAACTAAGGAAGAAAGTCCATCAACTGATAGCACATTGAAGGTCTTGAAAGATTCATCAACAAACTTGAAACTGATTGCTCGAGAAGGGGACCTCAATGGTGGTTCTGTTCTAGAGGTCGATAAGGTTGCTGATCAGGTCTTGGAAGGTCGCCGTTTCGATGCTTATCAAATTCAATTGAAGAATGAGAAAGGCGAACTTGTTCAATTGAAAGGTGCAGCCCTTGTTCAAGTTGCTGTGGCGTCTGATGTAGCCAATGTCTATGCCATGAATGCAAATCGAGAATTGCAGGAAGTGAAGTTTGAACAGAAAGGTTCAGCACTTGAATTTGTAGCTCCACACCTAGGTGTCTATGCGGTAGTGTACAAGGATGCAGCTCAACCAAGTGCACCAGCAAATGTAGAAACTCCTGCTCCACAACCTATGGGAGAAGATAAGCCTTTAGCAGAGGCTAAGGGAACTGTAGCAGATTCTACAAGCAAACAGTTGCCGGCAACAGGAGAAGAAGTAAGTTCAGCTCTCTTGCCTGCCCTCACTCTTGTTTCAGGAATAATGCTATTCTTCTTCAAAAAAGAGATGAAGGATTAGCAGAGACTAAATCAAAGAAAGTATTTTAAACACTAAAAAAAGGGAGTCCCGTAGTGGACTCCCTTTTATTGATGAAGTTATTCCAAACAGAAAGCCCTGAATGGTTTTCAATTTCAGGGTTTTCTATGTCTTGTGTTTCTACGATAACCATTCAGTCTATTATTCTCCCAATAGCTATTAAAGATTTTTTCTTTACTTTCGCGATCGATCTCTAGGAAATAAGCGTAGAGTAAATCAATGATAATCAGCATTGGAATCTGAGCAGAAATTCGTTGAATATAAGATGCTTGGTTTTGGCTTGCGACCAAAATAGTTTCTGTAAATGCTTGAGTATCCTTATTCGGTGAACTTGTAAATAGAACTGTCTTAGCTCCCATATCTTGGGCATCTAATAAACTATCGATGATGGACGGTGTTGTTCCTGAGAGGGAAAAACCAAAGACCAAACATTTTTCATCAATGATACTAGTCGTCCAGGCAAAACCGTCTGGATCTGTTAAGGCTTCACAGACGACACCCAATCTCATAAAACGTAGCTTCATCTCACGTGCGACTAGACCAGAACTCCCAGTTCCGAAAAAATACACGCGTTCTGATCGCTCAATCATCTGAGCTACACGTTCCAACTGCTCATCGTCAATCAATCCTTGAGAAATTTCTCGCACATTTGCATAACTTCTGAGAACTCGTTGAGTCAAAGGATTCATATCCTGTTGAGGAGCAGAAAGAGTGTCTTTTTGTTGTTGATATTTGAAGATGAATTCTCGATAGCCCTTAAAACCACACTTCTTGGCAAAACGAGTGAGCGCCGCCTGGGAAATATGAAGTTTTTGCGTGACTTGTTGAGAGGATAAATCATCATTTATGGTGTCTGCCTGCAGAAAATAGCGGGCAATTTCTTGCTCTAAATCGGTCATTTCTTCAAAGTGAAGGTCGATAATCGTAGAGATATCTTGCTTATTCATGGAACTCCTTTTATAGCTATTTGCCAAAATTACTTTGACAAATCTAACAAATAAAATAGCGCTTACCTCCATTATATCATAGAAAATACTTTTTGGACCAAAAAGGAAAAGTCTTTTCTTTTTCCATAATTTTCTACCTAAATTATGGTACAATGAAGAGTGTGATTTTGATTAGAAATGAGATTGATGTGTATGAGAAAATTCAATAGCCACTCGATACCGATACGGCTTAATTTGTTATTTGCAATCGTCATTTTGCTCTTTTTAGCAATTATTGGTCGTTTGCTTTATATGCAAGTTCTTCATAAGGATTTTTATGAAAACAAACTCGCTTCTGCTAGCCAAACTCGAGTAACCATGGGTTCCGCTCGTGGAGAAATTTATGATGCAACAGGAAAACCTTTAGTCCAAAACACCGTTAAGCAAGTTGTTTCCTTTACACGAAGCAACAAGATGACTGCGGCTGATTTGAAGGATATTTCTAAAAAATTGTTGACCTATGTCACAGTCACCTCTCCAGAGTTGACGGACCGTCAAATGGCTGATTACTACTTGGCTGATGCTGAAGTTTATAAGAAGACAGTTGAAGCTCTTCCAAAAGATAAACGATATGATTCAGATGGCAATCAACTTTCCGAATCTGAACTCTATAACAACGCTGCTGAGAGTATTACTTCCAGTCAATTAAACTACTCAGAGGATGAAAAGAAGGCAATCTATATCTTTAGTCAGCTCAATGCAGTAGAAAATTTTGCGACAGGAAATATTCAAACGGATCCTTTGAGCGATACACAGGTAGCTGTGATTGCTTCTGCATCTAAGGAATTGCCAGGTATTTCCATCTCTACTTCATGGGACCGAAAAGTCTTAGAAACTTCTCTTTCATCTATAGTTGGAAGTGTTTCGAGTGAAAAATCTGGTCTTCCAGCAGAAGAAGTGGACGCTTATTTGAAAAAAGGTTACTCACTCAATGACCGTGTTGGGACTTCCTATCTTGAAAAGCAATACGAAGAAGTCTTGCAAGGAAAACGTACCGTCAAGGAAATCCATTTGGACAAGCACGGAGACATGGAGAGTGTAGAAAATATCGAAGAAGGAAGCAAGGGTAAAAATATCAAATTGACCATTGATTTGGCCTTCCAAGATAGCGTAGACAGTCTCTTGAAGAGTTATTTCAACTCAGAACTTGCAAATGGTGGAGCCAGATATTCTGAAGGTGTCTATGCAGTAGCCCTCAATCCTAAGACAGGTGCTGTATTAGCCATGTCAGGAATGAAGCACAATGTAGAGACTGGAGAACTGACCACAGACTCACTCGGAACTGTCACCAATGTCTTCGTACCAGGATCTGTCGTTAAGGCAGCTACCATCAGTTCAGGTTGGGAAAATGGGGTCTTGTCAGGAAATCAAACCTTGACAGATCAACCAATCGTCTTCCAAGGTTCTGCGCCGATCAATTCCTGGTATACCCCTTATTATGGTTCTTTCCCGATTACAGCAGTTGAGGCCTTGGAGTATTCATCCAATACCTACATGGTCCAAACTGCTCTTGGAATCATGGGGCAAACTTATCAGCCGAATATGACAGTAGGAACCAACAGTCTCGAATCTGCCATGGGAAAACTTCGTTCAACCTTCGGTGAGTATGGTTTAGGAGTTTCTACAGGAATCGACCTACCGGATGAGTCAACAGGCTTTATTCCTAAAGACTACGATTTGGCCAACTATCTAAATAATGCCTTTGGGCAGTTTGATAACTACACACCGATGCAGTTAGCTCAGTATGTGGCAACTATTGCCAATAATGGTGTCCGCTTAGCTCCTCATATCGTGGAAGGAGTCTACGACAACAACGAACAAGGTGGTTTGGGAGAACTCATTAAGCAAACGGACAGCACAGAAATGAATAAGATTAATATTTCTGAGTCTGATATGTCTATCTTGCAACAAGGCTTTTACCAAGTATCGCACGGGACAAGTGCTCTTACGACAGGTCGTGCCTTTTCAAATGGTGCAGCAGTCTCCATCAGTGGGAAAACTGGTACAGCCGAAAGTTACGTGAATGGTGGTCAGAAAGCCAACAACACTAATGCTGTGGCCTATGCGCCAACCGATAATCCGCAGATTGCAGTCGCAGTTGTATTCCCGCATAATACGAATCTAACTAATGGTGTCGGACCTTCGATTGCTCGCGACATTATCAATCTATACAACCAACACCATCCAATGAACTAGAAAGGAAGCCATGCTTTACCCAACACCTATAGCTAAGCTGATTGACAGTTATTCTAAACTTCCGGGTATCGGGATTAAGACAGCAACCCGACTGGCCTTTTATACCATTGGGATGTCGGATGATGACGTCAATGAATTTGCAAAAAATCTTCTTGCAGCCAAGCGAGAATTGACCTATTGCTCTATTTGTGGGCGCTTGACAGATGACGATCCTTGTTCTATCTGTACCGATCCTAGCCGTGACCAGTCTACGATTCTGGTTCTGGAGGATAGCCGAGATGTTGCTGCTATGGAAAATATCCAGGAATACCATGGGCTTTACCATGTCCTACATGGTCTCATTTCACCTATGAATGGGATTAGTCCAGATGACATCAATCTCAAAAGTCTCATGACACGCCTCATGGATAGCGAAGTTTCAGAGGTTATCGTGGCCACCAATGCAACAGCAGATGGTGAAGCGACTTCCATGTATATCTCTCGACTACTTAAACCTGCAGGGATTAAGGTTACTCGTCTAGCACGAGGTCTAGCAGTAGGAGCAGATATCGAATATGCGGACGAAGTAACGCTCCTAAGAGCCATCGAAAATCGTACCGAACTTTAGTCTGTAAGGATATAGAACAGGCAATTAGTTAGTAGAAAAGATTTCAAGAAATTAAGAGACTGGATTTATTTTTAATACAGTCTCTTTTTTGCTATTCAAGTTTAAAAAAATAAACAAATGTGATATACTAAAAAGCGAGTATTCTAGTAGAAATAGGACAATCATATGAAACAAACAATTATTCTATTATATGGTGGACGCAGTGCAGAACGTGAAGTCTCTGTATTGTCAGCTGAGAGTGTCATGCGTGCGGTTAACTATGACCGTTTTGCAGTCAAAACCTTCTTTATCAGCCAGTCTGGTGATTTCATCAAAACCCAAGAATTCAGCCAAACTCCTGGTCAAGATGAACGCCTCATGACTAATGAAACGATTGATTGGGACAAGAAAGTTGCTCCAAGTGCCATCTACGAAGAAGGAGCAGTTGTCTTTCCAGTTCTTCATGGACCGATGGGAGAAGACGGTTCCGTTCAAGGTTTCTTAGAAGTCTTGAAAATACCTTATGTCGGTTGTAATATCCTATCTTCAAGCCTTGCTATGGATAAGATCACTACCAAACGTGTTTTGGAATCCGCTGGAATTGCCCAAGTTCCTTACGTAGCCATTGTTGAAGGGGATGACTTGGCTTCTAAGATTGCTGAAGTTGAAGAAAAATTAACCTATCCAGTCTTTACTAAACCATCAAATATGGGTTCTAGTGTCGGTATTTCTAAGTCTGAAACTAAAGAAGAGCTCCACCAAGCTCTCGAGCTTGCCTTCAAGTACGATAGTCGTGTCTTGGTAGAACAGGGAGTAAATGCGCGTGAAATCGAGGTTGGCCTCTTAGGAAACTATGATGTCAAGAGCACGCTTCCTGGTGAAGTTGTCAAGGATGTAGCCTTCTATGATTACGAAGCAAAATACATCGATAACAAGATTACTATGGATATTCCAGCCAAGATTAGTGATGATGTAGTAGCAGTCATGCGTAAAAATGCAGAAGTAGCCTTCCGTGCTATTGGTGGACTTGGCTTATCACGTTGCGACTTCTTCTATACAGATAAGGGAGAAGTTTTCCTAAATGAGCTTAACACTATGCCAGGATTTACCCAATGGTCTATGTATCCATTGCTTTGGGACAATATGGGAATTTCTTATCCAGAATTAATTGAACGTTTAGTTGATCTTGCTAAAGAGAGTTTTGACAAGCGTGAAGCGCACCTATTGTAAAGACAGACATAAGGGCGGGGAAGGACTCCTTGCCCCTTTTTAAAGGAGTAAACATGAAACTTACGATTCACGAAGTTGCGCGTGCCTTCGATGCAAAAAATGATGTGACAGGCTATGCGGATAACCTGCTAGTCAAGGCTGAGTTTGATAGTCGTTTGATTGGGCCTGGAGATTTATTTGTGCCACTAAAGGGGGCGCGTGATGGTCATGACTTTATAGAGACAGCTTTTGAAAATGGCGCTGTTGTAACCCTGTCAGAAAAGGAAGTAGAAGGTCATCCTTACATTTTAGTAGATGATGTCTTGACAGCCTTTCAAGCACTTGCGGCCTATTACCTTCAAAAGACAGGTGTCGATGTCTTTGCTGTTACAGGTTCAAATGGGAAGACTACTACCAAGGATATGTTGGCTCATTTGCTTTCTACAAGTTACAAAACCTACAAAACGCAAGGGAACTACAATAACGAGATTGGCCTCCCTTACACTGTTCTTCATATGCCAGATGATACTGAGAAGTTAGTCTTGGAAATGGGACAGGATCACCTAGGAGATATCCATCTCTTATCTGAACTAGCTCATCCAAAGACAGCTATTGTGACCTTGGTAGGAGAAGCTCATTTGGCCTTCTTCAAGGACCGTTCAGAGATTGCCAAAGGGAAATTGCAAATCGCTGATGGTATGGAGAAAGGTAGCTTACTTTTGGTACCGGCTGATCCAATTGTAGAAGATTATCTACCTGCTGACCAAAAAGTGGTTCGTTTTGGCCCAGGTGCAGAACTCGAAATTACAGAATTGATTGAGCGCAAGGATAGCTTAACCTTCAAGGCTAATTTCTTGGAGCAAGCCCTTGATTTGCCAGTAACTGGTAAATACAATGCGACCAATGCCATGATTGCATCTTATGTAGCTCTTCAAGAAGGAGTGACTGAGGAGCAAATTGGTCAAGCCTTCCAAAATCTTGAATTGACCCGCAATCGTACCGAGTGGAAAAAAGCTGCCAATGGAGCAGATATCTTGTCAGATGTCTACAATGCTAACCCAACAGCTATGAAGTTGATTTTAGAAACTTTCTCTGCCATTCCAGCCAATGAAGGTGGCAAGAAACTCGCAGTTCTGGCAGATATGAAAGAACTTGGAGACCAGTCTGTTCAACTCCATAATCAGATGATTTTGAGCATTTCACCAGATGTCCTTGATACTGTTATTTTCTACGGTGAAGACATTGCTGAATTGGCTCAATTAGCCAGTCAAATGTTCCCCATCGGCCATGTTTACTACTTCAAGAAAACAGCTGAGGAAGACCAATTTGAAGCCATGGTCAAGCAGGTCAAGGAAAGTCTTGGTGCACATGACCAGATTCTGCTTAAAGGTTCGAATTCTATGAATCTAGCTAAGCTAGTAGAAAGTTTAGAAAATGAGTGCAACTGATTTTGCTAAGAATATACAGAGGATGTTGGCTATCACTGATACTGGTTTGACCTATACAAAGGACCCCTTTGACCGTGAACGTTATGAGGATTTACGTCAGATTTTATGGAGCCTATTACAGGATCAAACAGAGCTCAATCAAGAGGAATTGACTGCGATCTTAAAACCAACAGCTAGCTATGCAACTCCCTTGATGGATGTGCGAGCTTGGATTGTTCAAGACCAGAAGATTTGTTTGGTTAGAGGACAAGGAGAGGATACTTGGGCCTTACCTGGTGGCTTTGGTGAGGTAGGCTATTCTCCCAAGGAAAATATCCGAAAAGAAGTTCAGGAAGAAACAGGATTTTCGGCAGAAGTAGGCTCTTTATTGGCAGTTTTTGATACCAACTGCTTTCAACTTCAGAACAAGCAGTATGCAAAGTTCGTCTTTGACTGTCAGTTATTAGATGGACAATTTCAAGAAAATCAAGAAGTTGCTGAATTAGGATTTTTTGACATTTCGGCTCTCCCTCCCTTATCTGAAAAAAGAATAACCAAGGAACAAATGGATATTCTATGGCAGGTTTATCAGGGTGAGCGGGAACAATATATTGATTAGAAGCTTTGCTTTATCTTAAGGCCGATAGCTTCTTTGGAACACAAAATTATAAGAAATAAATGTAAGCTAGGATCTATAGAGACAAGTAAGAGAATGGCTTATATGGAAATGAGGAAAATTATATGAATGTTTGGGATGCTTTATTTACCACCCAGGCGACGGAGCCACCCCAATTTGGATTTACTTGGTACGCAAGTACATTTGCCTTACTGTTTTTGACAATTTATCTTGCTTATCGCTATCGTGAAAATAAGGTTTGTCAACGATTTTTCCAGATTATACAGGCAATTCAGTTAATCGCGCTATACAGCTGGTATTGGATTAATCAGTTCCCGCTGTCAGAAAGCTTGCCTTTTTATCATTGTCGATTAGCCATGTTTGTAGTTCTCTTGCTTCCAGGTGTCTCTAGAGTCAAACAGTACTTTGCTGTGCTTGGAACCTTCGGGACGATTGCAGCTTTTGTTTATCCAATCCCAGACGCTTACTCTTTCCCACACATCGTTATTTTGTCCTTTATTTTCGGACATCTAGCCCTTCTTGGGAATTCCTTGATTTATCTTTTAAACAACTACAATGCTCGTCTCTTGGATTTCAAAGGTATTCTTATACTGACCTCTTTACTCAATGGTTTGATTTTTATAGTCAATTTATTAACGGGTGGAGATTACGGTTTTATGACAAAACCACCATTGGTGGGAGACCATGGTCTTGTGGTTAATTATATCATTGTCACTCTATTTTTGGCTTGTGCTATTTTCCTCTTCTCTAAAGGTTTTCAAGTCATCACTCAGGAGAAGGCAGAAAGAAGATTGAAAATCTGGCAGAAATAAAAAATATTTTCCCAACCGCTTGACTTTTATCTGAGAATTTTGATACAATAGTAGGCGGTATTGTTTACCCCATTTGTAAGGCCCCGGAACCTTTCAAATACCCCGCGGACCGGAACATCCGCCCTGTAAACAAAAACGATATTCATATAGGAGAAATCATGAACAAAACTACATTCATGGCTAAACCAGGCCAAGTAGAACGCAAATGGTACGTTGTTGACGCAACTGATGTACCTCTTGGACGCCTTTCAGCAGTTGTTGCTAGCGTACTTCGCGGAAAAAACAAACCAACATTTACACCACACACTGATACAGGTGACTTCGTAATCGTTATCAATGCTGAAAAAGTTAAATTGACTGGTAAAAAAGCAACTGATAAGATCTACTACACTCACTCAAACCACCCAGGTGGATTGAAATCAATCTCTGCTGGTGAACTTCGTTCTAAAAATGCAGTACGTTTGATCGAGAAATCAGTTAAAGGTATGCTTCCACACAATACTCTTGGCCGCGCTCAAGGTATGAAATTGAAAGTATTCGTTGGAGCTGAGCACACTCACGCTGCACAACAACCAGAAGTTCTTGATATTTCAGGACTTATCTAAGGAAAGGAACAATAAAGTATGTCACAAGCACAATATGCAGGTACTGGACGTCGTAAAAACGCTGTTGCACGCGTTCGCCTTGTTCCAGGAACTGGTAAAATCACTGTTAACAAAAAAGATGTTGAAGAGTACATCCCACACGCTGACCTTCGTTTGGTCATCAACCAACCATTCGCAGTTACTTCAACTGCAGGTTCATACGACGTTTTCGTTAACGTTGTAGGTGGTGGATACGCTGGTCAAGCAGGAGCTATCCGTCACGGTATCGCTCGTGCCCTTCTTCAAGTAGACCCAGACTTCCGCG
Source organism: Streptococcus infantis (assembly GCF_019929665.1). GTDB lineage: Bacteria > Bacillota > Bacilli > Lactobacillales > Streptococcaceae > Streptococcus > Streptococcus infantis_H. Next base: position 24,283 of record NZ_JAHZPZ010000005.1, read on the forward strand.
ATTCATTGAAACGCGCAGGACTTCTTACACGTGACTCACGTAAAGTTGAACGTAAGAAACCAGGCTTGAAAAAAGCTCGTAAAGCATCACAATTTAGTAAACGTTAAAACTTATTTAAACTTATTGAAAGTATTTCGTATCAAAAATACGGGATGCTTTTTCTGTTCACCCCAAATTTTTGTAACTAGGTGATACTTGAAATTAATACAAATTTGGTTGTTTTTGATAAATCTAAGCAACACTAAATGATGAAGTGAAAGGGGATGAATCTTTGATAGTATTCATTTATTGTGAAATATGATATATTTATTAATTAGATGGATGAATACTTCTAGAGTTAAATATAGCATAATAGGGACAGACTTTTTGGTTTATTTTTGTTTGTAGTCGGATTATGAAAGAATATCCAATATTATGCGATAAGATAGAATGTTACAAAAAAGAAAGGGGATGCAATCCGATGAAGAAAGACAGATTAATTGTATTGACAGATGCTGTTCTAGCAATTATTATGACCATCTTGATTTTAGAGTTAGAAAAACCAACAACACCAAGTCTTGAAGCTTTTTGGGATTTACGGCAAAATTTCTTTGCTTGTTTTCTTTCCTTTTTCTGGTTGGGATCGTTATGGATGGCACTAAACACATTATGGGAAAAGGTTGAGAAAATTTCCTCAGAAATTATTTGGTGGAATTTGTTTCTACTCTTGGAGCGGCAGGAGTTCTCTTTGGAGAATTTCATGCCATCCAAGATACCAGTCTGAATGATGTGGTGGACCGGATCTATATAAATGTCAAGGATTTACCGTTTCAGTCCTTGGGAGCTTTAGCTAATATCCTGTCTGATGTTAAGAAGGGACTGATTCAAGACAGTCATATCTGGTCTTTCTTCCAGTCATTTTTCAAACAATATCAGTTGATAATCAGCTTAAATCAGATCTATCAGTTTGTCTATCTTTCTCTGATGGAGATCATGTCCTATCTTCACTTTGATTATTGGAAAAAACGGCTCGGTCAGGAGCTAGTATGAATAAGGAGAACAAATGAGACGTTTAAAAATGTTATGGCATATTATACAGGTTACGGGTTTTACTCGGTTTGCTCTGAGTTTTGTGACCTTTGTTTTTGGGTCAGGAGGCGTGCTTTTCCTAGTTGAACCTGCTATCACAAATTACGGAGACGGTCTTTGGTATGCTTTTGTGACTTCGACGACTGTCGGCTACGGGGATCTCCTAGCTGTGACCTTGATTGGAAGGATTACCAGTGTCTTCTTGACGATTTATGGGCTCATATTTTTTGGCTGTTTATCAGCTGTTATTATTAATTATTATACCGATTTAAATAAGGAAAGAGGAGAGGACAAATGACTGCCAATTATTCAACACGGGAATACCGTGAGAAATTATACGATGACCTTCATGTTCGATTGAGAGATACAGCGATTTTGATGTGTGCAATTTTTATTGCCTCTATCGGTCTAAATATGAATTCAACAGCTGTTATTATTGGAGCCATGTTAATTTCACCTCTCATGACACCGATTGTTGGACTGGGATTCGGTTTAGCTATTTTTGATACGCGTTTAATCAAGCAATCTCTAGAGGTTTTATTGACTCAAGTGTTGGTCAGTTTGCTTGTCTCGACTCTGTATTTCTGGATTTCTCCCTTGTCTTATGCAAGTAGCGAGTTGATCGCACGAACCTCTCCAACCATTTGGGATGTTCTCATTGCTATTGCTGGTGGGATTGCTGGTGTGATCGGTTCAAGGAAAAAAGAAGCAAACAATATCGTGCCAGGAGTAGCCATTGCTACAGCTTTGATGCCGCCTATCTGTACTGCTGGCTATGGTTTAGCTAATGGGAATGTACGATTTTTATTGGGGGCTCTCTATCTTTTCTTGATCAACTGTGTCTTTATCATGCTAGCCAACATTGTTGGAACAAGAATTTTGATGAGAAAATCTCCTTTAACTTCATTTAAAGAGCTGAGCATTAAAATGAGAATTGGCTTGATTTCTTTGATTGTATTGTTGATTCTTCCAGCTAGCTATTCGGCAGTTACTCTGACAATAGAACAAGCGCGCAAAGAAGGGGTCAAACAGTTTGTAGGAAAAGAGTTCGCCAATTATACGGTTATTAATCAAGTCTACAAGTCAAGTAACAATGAATTGGTCTTGACGGTTGTTGGAGATCCGATTTCAGAAGAAGAATTAGAAACACTCCACCAAAAACAAGCCTCTTACGGTATTCAATCTGTTCAATTGAAAGTGAATCAAGTTCAGAACTCGCCAACATTAGATAGTGAAGCGACCAAGGAATTTTATGAAAACATTGACAAGTATATTGATCAAAAACTCTCTGAAAAAGATTCACAAAACGATCTCGTAAAAGAAAATGAAGCAGACAAGGATTGAGGACAATGAACTGAATCGGTTTTTACGCCGTGTTTTTCTTGTATCTTCCTCTTTCTTACTTATAGCAGGTTGTTTTTGCTTGAATAAGAAATAAATTAGAAGTTCTATCATCTAAGAAAAATGATGAAAAAAATCATTTAACTAATGGTGTGAACGTTTAGTGTTTATCAGCTCCATTCTCTGTAATTTTGGGGGTAAAATCCACACCATTTAGATAAAATTAGTTGAATTTGATTGGAAAAACGCTTTTATAAAAGCGGAGAAAAGTCTTGATATTACGCTGTTTTTAGTCCAACTGAAATTCATACTTTCCAAACCAGGTCTTAAAAAAACTCTAGCTATCAGGTAGTTGATAGTTAGAGTTTTTTCTATTCATATGATTTAATGAGATTAAATAAGGCTTCTGATTCTGATGACAGTGTAGCTGATTTGAGATAAGCATAATAAACTGTAAATGTGATCTGGTCCTCTGGTATTAGAGGGATTTTTATTAAATCATCATCTTCATCAGAAAGTGCGATATCAGCTAGTAAACTAAGGCCAACCCCTTTCTTTAAAAGTTCTTTAATGATGACAATGTCGTCACTCTTAAAGAATATTTCTGCCTTGTTTTGATACTTTTGATTAAGGAGTTCAAAAGCTTTCAGGTGAACAAAGTGTTCGTCTAAAAGTATAAAGGATTGATCTACTAAATCTTCAAAAGCGAGGGAAGGAGCAGTAGCAAGAGGATGGTTCTTAGATAAAACGACATACAGTTCTTTATGAAAGAGTTCATGTGTCTCTATTGAGGGATGATTGAGTGGTTCAATCAAGCCGAGTAGGCTTGCATCAAGGTCTCCCTTGAGGAGAAGATTTAATAACTCTACGGAGCCACCGCGGATAGGGCGTACTTTTTTTAAAAAATCGAATTTATCTTTTTCGTTTAAGGCAGCAAAGAGATACTGAATGATAATAGGAGGAAATCCTACAGTAGAGTATTGGGCCAAGGAACGATTGATTTCTTTGCGAGTAGAAATGACCTCGGGTAAAATCTTTTCTGTATGCTTTAGAAGGATTTGCCCTTGAGAAGTTAATTTAAAGGAACGATGTGAAGGATCATGGTGAATCAATTTGCAATTAAAAGATTCCTCTAAGCGCTTGATGGCATAAGAAATAGATGGTTGGCTGACTTTGTGTTGTTTTGCTACTTCCGTATAGGATTGAAGCTGGCAGAGGTCATAAAAATATTGTAGATCTTTTAAATTCATATGGGCTCACTTTCATTAGTTGGAGAAGGAAAATAAGTGGAAATCACCAGATAAATAATTTTTATCCGTATCCTACAATTTGACTATACGAGTATTCGCCGGTTAAAATGTAAGTGAGTCAGGGATATCAAAGGTTATCTAAGATACTTTCAAAAATGACCAACATCTTTTCTCGTTTATCAATAGGGAGCTGTTTAATCTTCATGTTGATTCTTTTGAGTGAAAGATTGTCGGTCTTATCAGAGGTTGATTCAAGGCTATCAAAATTGAAAAATTCCTCTGGGGTCATCTTTAGGGCGACAATCACTTTTTCAAGACTGTGAATGGTCAGATTCACATTTTGGTTTTCAAGTTGATTGATATACTTAAGCCCGAGCCCCGCTTGTTCCGAAAGTTCTTCCTGGCTCATTTTTTTCTGTGTTCGAAAATATTTCACTTTTTGGGAAATATATTGTTGTAAATAGTTTTTATTGGTCATATAAATAGAATACAAGTTTTGCATGACAAAAAAACATCTTAAAAAATACAAAGTATTGTATAACAAACTTATATAATATTTATTTTAATTCGGATTGCCAATTTGTATGATTAGTTTCTTTTACTCGAAACTTTTAGGAAAGAGTGATCATCGAGAGTTTTATAAGTTCATAACTTTATAAAATATAACAACTTAAAGTGTCATTAATAATGGTGTTTTAACTATAAAAGAGCTTATTAGAAAATTGTTCTCGTAGACTCATTATAACATATGCGGATACAATCGTATTTTTTAAACAACAAAGTTTTCCGAACAATTCATTTTAAGTGGTATAATAGAAGTAAAAAGGAGGTTGCACTATGACTGCACATGATATTTTAAACAACCCTTTCCTCAATAAAGGTACTGCCTTTACCTTAGAGGAGCGAAAGGAACTAGGTCTTATTGGTATACTGCCACCGTATGTTCAAACGATTGAAGAACAAGCAGCGCAAACTTATGCGCAAATGCAAACAAAAGCCAATGATTTGGAAAAGCGTCTTTTCCTAATGGAAATTTTTAATACCAACCGAACTCTTTTCTATTACCTCTTTTCTCACCATTTGGAGGAATTCAATCCAATTGTATACGATCCAACCATTGCAGATACCATTGAAGGCTATAGTGACCTCTTTGTAGATCCCCAATATGCGGGATATCTTGATATCAATCATCCTGAAAATATTGAAGCCACTTTGAAAAATGCTGCCGGGGATCGCGAGATTCGCCTCATTGTTGTAACAGATGCAGAAGGAATCCTTGGAATCGGTGACTGGGGAACAAATGGTGTCGATATTTCTGTCGGGAAATTGATGGTCTATACGGGTGCTGCTGGAATCGATCCTTCTGTGGTCCTTCCTTTAGTTATCGATGCAGGGACTAACCGTGAAGAACTTCGTAACAATCCTAATTACTTAGGAAATCGTCACGAACGGGTTCGCGGAGATCGTTACTACGACTTCATTGACCAATTTGTTCAAACAGCAGAACGTCTCTTTCCTAAACTCTACCTTCACTGGGAAGACTTCGGCCGCTCGAATGCTGCCAATATTCTTGAAAAATACCGGAAACAAATTCCAACTTTTAATGATGATATTCAAGGTACAGGAATCGTTACCTTGGGTGGTATCTTTGGTTCGCTGGATATTAGTGGTGAAAAATTAACAGATCAAGTTTATCTCTGCTATGGTGGTGGGACTGCGGGTGCAGGAATTGCCGCTCGTGTTCTTCGTGAAATGGTGAGTGAAGGTCTTTCTGAAGAAGAAGCCTATAAACGTTTCTTTATGGTTGATAAACAAGGTCTTCTCTTTGATGACATGGATGACTTGACACCAGAGCAAAAACCGTTTGCTAAGAAACGTGCTGACTTTAGTAACGCAGACAAGTTGACTGACCTGCTTGAAGTAGTGAAAACTGTGAAGCCAACCATTCTTGTAGGAACTTCGACTCAGCCTAATACCTTCACTAAAGAAATAGTAGAGGCTATGTGTGAAAATACAGAGCGTCCGATGATCTTCCCTTTGTCAAATCCAACCAAACTAGCTGAAGCTAGTGCTAAAGATTTGATTGAATGGTCAGATGGCAAAGCTTTTGTCGCAACAGGAATTCCTGCTGATACAGTTTCTTATAAAGGTGTCGACTATGTGATTGGTCAAGCCAATAATGCCTTGATTTACCCAGGTCTTGGTCTAGGTATGCTGGCTTCTGAAGCAAGTCTTTTGAGTGATGAAATGATCGGAGCAGCGGCTCATTCATTGAGTGGTATTGTCAATCCAGGCCAACCAGGAGCTCCTGTCTTGCCACCGTTCAAGTATGTAGCAGATGTTTCTATTAAAGTAGCAGAAGCAGTCGCTAAAAAAGCACAAGAGCAAGGTCTTGCACGTGCTAAGGAAACAGATATGGCCAAAGCAGTTCGTGATTTGAAGTGGTATCCAGAGTATAAATAATTCACTGCTGCTGTCTATCCTTTGCTAGCGACAGATTTGTATGGGCTGTGGACTTAAGTAATTTAGAAAGGATACCTATGTCACTCTTTTTAACCTCGATTACGAGTATCATTCCGATTATCGCTATTATTGTTTTGGGGTATATTCTTCAGGTGAAGGGATGGTTTGGAGATGCCTTTGGGCCTAACCTATCTCGTTTGATCATGAATGTAGCCTTGCCAGCGTCAATCTTTGTGTCGGTGATGAAATACCTAACACTAGATAAACTAATCAGTCTTTCTGGAGGTCTCCTTTATACATTTGTGGCCTTTATCTTGGGCTATATCGTAGCTTATATTGCAGTTGTGGTTTTCAAGGTTCGTCCAGGACGGCGAGGAACCATGATGAATACCTTTGTGAATGCCAATACTATTTTTATTGGTTTACCTTTAAACGTTGCTCTTTTTGGGGATCAGGCTCTTCCATATTTCTTAATTTACTATATCACCAACACGATTTCCACCTGGACATTGGGCGTGTATTTGATGACGAGTGACAGTAAATCGGGTCAAAGCAAGGAGACAAGTAAATTTGACTGGAAGAAATTGCTACCAGCTCCGCTTGTAGGTTTTCTTGTGGCTCTGCTATTTTTGATTCTCCGAATCTCTATTCCAGATTTCGCAACGAATACCTTAACCTATGTTGGAAATATCGTCACTCCCCTATCTCTGATTTATATTGGTATCGTTCTTGCAAAGGCAGGTTTGAATACTATTACTTTTGATAAAGATACAATTGTCACTTTAGTTGGACGCTTTATCCTAGCTCCTCTAATCATGCTTCTTGTATTGAAGTTCTTTGCACCAAATATGGCGACAGTAGAATTTAAGACCTTTATGATTCAGTCCGCTACACCAGCTTGAGCTGTTCTCCCAATCCTTGCTAATCAGGGCAAAGGAGATGTGGAATTCTCTACGAATGTGGTGACTCTGAGTACGGTTCTATTTATCGTTGTTATTCCAATATTACAAACTTTGTTAGGATAAGGAGGAAGAGGATAGGATTGAAAGTTTTGCGTTAAGAAATTGCACTATTTTAGATACATAAATTTTTATTTATTGAAATTGAAATCAGAAGAAACTCTTCTGACGGTTGCTATTGAGCACTTTTGAGCTGTCCTAAAAGCCAGACTTTTCAAACTAGGATTGAAAAAAACTCGTAAAGCATCACAATTTAGTAAACGTTCTTCGAAAGAATGACTATACTTACAAAGAGCACCTTTCGGGGTGTTCTTTTTTAATTCTCAATAGAGTTTACCCCCAAAAATCACACCACTAGTCTTTGTCTTATACAATTTCTTCCTAGTATGAGTTTAGTATGATATAATTAAATACGAATAATTTAAAGGAGTTATAAATGAAAATAGGAAAAGGCATCAATTGGATTTTGATTCTGTTTAGTTGCTTAAATGCTATAGTACTGATAAGTTTTGTGTTCTTCTTTAATCATAAGAAGCAAGATGTAGAAGCAGTAAATGCTATAACAGAACAGGTTTCTGCCACTAGTACGACAGCGACTAGTACAACAACCACTAGTTCAACGACTACTCAAGATAGTGTTACGACTACTGAGGAAAAACTCTCGACACAAGAAGAGCAAACGAATGCTAGATCACAAAAAATAGATGAGCAAGCCATTCTAAATGGAGATTTCTCGACTCTAGTTGGAACTTGGAGAAATGGACTCGGGCAAGAGTTTACATTCGATAAAAATGGACTAGTAAACAGTGGAAATATTGAAAAAGTGCGCATGGGTAGCCATGGAACGATTGAATTCAGCATTAGAGATGGTATCTCAGGCTATGGAATGAGTATTTATCCTGCTGGACTTATTATGCCTGGGTTAGATACTGATTTAACTAAAAATAGGCTTATTGCTGGTCAAGCTGCTCCAACCAGATCAGAACAAGTTTTTTATAAAGTAGACTAAATGATTAACCATCTCATCAAATTTGAGATGGTTTTCTTCTTTATTTATGAGTTGTGATCATGTTATGAAGGTTAATCAAGTATGCTTCAGAAATAGCTTCCATAGGCGTTCCAGCCTGTTTAGCAAGATGTTGGAATTTATGAGGACCTTGACGGGTATTATTTTTCTTCATAGTATGTTGTGTTATAATGTAGATACGATATGAATAAATTAAGATAACTCTTTAAATGCTGTAAATGTCACTTTGTGTGAACATGAGTACATTTGAATTTAGAGAATGATAGGAGATGCTTTACAATGATAAGTTTAGAGCTGATGTCTGAAGAAAATAGCATAGACGTTTATTCTTTTGAAAAAGAAAATCGGGAGTATTTTGAGCGGAATTTACCTCCTAGACCAGTTACCTATTTTGATTCAGAAGGTTTTAAAGAAATTACAAGGGAATTGTTAAGGGAACAAGAGAATCAGGATGTCTACATGCATCTTATTAGAGATGCACAAGGTACTATGGTTGGAAGAATCAATTTAAGTGTTTTAGGAAAGGATAGAAAAACAGCAGAACTTGGATATAGGATTGGAGAAAATGTTACCAATTTAGGTTATGCAAGTGAAGCGGTTAAACTCGTTTTAGAAAAGGCCTTTACTACTTATGGTTTACATAAGATTATCGCAGGGACGGCAAGGGACAATCTGGCTTCTCAGAGAGTGCTTTTAAAAAATGGTTTTACCTTTAGTAGAATCATAGAGAATGACTTTCAAATGCATAACGAGTGGATTCATACGGCAGTATTTGAGATAAGGAATCTATAGCATCATCATTACCAGCCGTTTGCCAAACCTCAACATTTCTAGTAGACATTCGTCTACTTTTTTTATATAATAAAACTAAACCAAAATGGTTGAATTTAAAAAATATAGTCAACTTACGATGAAAACATCATGCTAGGAGGTAAATCATGTACCAACCAGAAAAACTCAAGGCTCGGAGAAAAGAGCTAAAATTAACACAGAAAGAGATTGCAGAGAAGCTTGGCATTAGTTTTCAGGCTTATTCAGCCTGGGAACGTGGAGTAAAGGAGCCTTCTAAAGAGAAGGTTGCTCAACTAGAAGATCTTTTAAAAGTACCAAAAGGCTATTTTACTCAAATCGAAATTGTCCGTCTTTATAACAGCCTTTCCAATCAAGGAAAAGAAAAGGTGGTAGTCTATGCTCGCAACTTGGCTCAAGAAGAACAAGTCAAGAAGGTGACTGCTATTTCAGAAAAACTCTACGAGTATCATGTCTATGAACGCATGTCGGCTGGGATTGGGGCTTCAGTTTATGATGATCGAAATTTCGATACGGTTTATTTCAATGAAGAACTAGCTCACGATTTTGCTTCATGGGTCTCTGGAGATTCCATGGAACCCAAATATCAAAATGGTTCAGTAGCTCTGATTCGAGAAACCGGATTTGATTATGATGGTGCTGTCTATGCAGTGGTTTGCAATAACCAGACCTATATCAAACGGGTCTATCGAGAAGAGGATGGCTTGCGTTTGGTCTCCATCAATCCTAAATACAAGGATATTCACATCTCTTACGAAGAAGATCCGCGGATTGTAGGCATTATCGTTGGGAACTTTATACCCATGGAGGGATAGTCTATGGGCTACTTTGATTATTCCAGAGAGCCCAAAAGTGATATTGCCTTTGTCGATATGAAGTCCTTTTATGCTAGCGTTGAGTGTGTAGAAAGAGGACTCCATCCCCTTAAAACCTCCCTTTGTGTCATGAGTCGGGCGGATAATTCTGTTGGGCTTATCCTTGCCTCCTCGCCTATGTTTAAAAAGGTTTTTGGAAAAGCAAATGTTGGCCGTGCCTATGACCTGCCCTTTGATATCAAGACGCGTAAATTTTCCTACTGTAATGCCAAAAAACAAGGCTTACGGACAGACCCAACCTATGTGAGATTTATCGAAGACTGGGCTCGGGTGACTGTCATTGTTCCTCCTCGGATGGATAAGTATATCGCAGTCAACATGGAAATTCAGCGCATTTTCCAGAATTATGGCAGTCCAGATGATATTTATCCTTATTCAATTGATGAAGGCTTTATTGATCTAACCAGTTCGCTCAATTATTTTGTCCCAGATCAGCAGATTTCTTGCAAAGATAAGCTAGACATGCTTTCGGCTCGTATCCAGAGAGATATCTGGCGACAGACCGGGATTTACTCGACAGTCGGTATGTCGAATGCCAATCCTCTGCTTGCTAAGTTGGCCTTGGATAATGAAGCCAAGCACACACCGACTATGCGAGCCAATTGGTCTTACCAGGACGTGGAAGATAAGGTCTGGTCCATTCCAAAGATGACCGACTTTTGGGGGATTGGGCATCGGATGGAGAAGCGCTTGAATAGTTTGGGGATTTATTCGATTAAGGAATTAGCCAATAGCAATCCTGATGTCCTGAAGAAAGAACTTGGGCAAGCTGGCCTTCGCTTGTGGTTTCATGCCAATGGAATAGACGAGAGTAATGTTCACAAGCCCTATAAAGCCAAATCTCACGGCTTAGGCAATTCGCAAATTTTACCGAGAGATTATGTCAAGCAGCGAGACATCGAAATTATCCTTCGAGAGATGGCTGAACAGGTGGCTATCAGGCTTCGACGGGCTGGGAAAAAGACAACGGTGGTTTCTATACATCTTGGGTTTTCTAAGCAGGAACAAAAACGCTCCATCCATACCCAGATGAAGGTGGAGCCGACCAACAGTACGAGTCTTTTGGTCAGCTATGTACTGAAATTATTCCATAGCAAATATACTTCTGGAGCCATCAGGAGTGTTGCTGTTAGTTATTCAGGATTTGTAGATGAATCCTTTGCTATGATTTCCCTTTTTGATGATGTTGACAAGCTAGAAAAAGAAGAAAGGCTCCAGACTGCCATTGATTCCATTCGAGAACAATTCGGCTTTACTTCTCTTTTGAAGGCGACTGCCTTAGAGGATGCATCGAGAAGTATTGCCAGAAGTAAGCTCATCGGAGGGCACTCTGCTGGAGGATTAGATGGACTAAAATGATTGATCGCTCTTATTTGCCCTTTCAATCCGCGAGGGACTATCAAGATCCAGGCATGCAGAAGTGGATGGGCTTTTTTCTATCGGAGCATACCAGTTCACTCAGTGCAGAAAAAAATCGTGTCGATTTATCAACAGACTTGAATCCAGTCGAGAAGTTGTTGCTACTTTCCCAGCTCTACGTCGGACGACTAAAAGGCTCTTTTATGGTCAAGGAGAAAAATCATAAAAGCTCGATATTGGGTGAAGTAATAGAATTATCTCCTCAAGAAATCTCTGTTAGAACGGATGAAGGCTATCGATTAATAAGGGTAGATGATATTCTCGCCATCCAACTGTATCAGGAGGAAGTTTATGACTAGAAAAGAGTTATATGAAAACAAACTGCAGATGGATTATTTCTCAGATGATTATATCCGCTTTGAAGAAGATTTCCAAAAATACTCTGCCATGAATGTTCCCCTGACTTTCTTGATTGACGACATTTTGCGAACCATGGCCATTAACCAAAAGAACTATTTTGTCTTGAATAAGGAAAATGCCAAGGACGGTAGGGAGCATCGGTTTTATTTTAGGGTGAAGATGTCCGAAAATAAAGCAGTTAGAGGTTTTAGCTATACTTTTTGTATCTAGAAAACGAAAAATCTTCATCTTTTACTGAAGATTTTTTATATTATATAATATTGAATAATATATATGATATAATAGGTTTGTAAAATTATACAAATTGACAAAAATGTCAGCTAATATGGAGGATTATTATGTTTGAACAAAATATAAAAAAATTAATCATTGTTTGTAATGATAATACAGTTGGGTATGCTAATTATTTGCGCCAACTTGTAAGCGCTAACGACGACGAGGATGATGTAATTGTGGGAACTAAAGATGATGCGATTAAAGTGAGTGTCTGGTTAGAACAAAACTATTTAGATAATATGTCTACAATTTCTTCTAATGAACATGTGCTTTTTATTGGTGAAAATCAGGCAAGTAAGAATGAAATATCCAGTATGCATGTAAAATTTGACAAATATGGAATGAAATATGGTTGGTTAGGAAAACGTGGGATGATGATTATTTCAAAAACTATAGATAATCCGGAAGACTATAATGAATTTATTGAGCTTTGTCGAAATTATAAAACAGAATTTGAACTTATCGAATTTAAAAAATCTCTACCAGAACAAGCTATAGATGCTGCGGTAGGCGCTATGGGGGATATTCCAAATGTTATTTCGAATGTGGGAAATACCCTATTTTCTTTCCTAGTAGGTTCTGCCCCAGCTATTGCAGCGGATGCAGTCAATGCGATTGCAGAAGCTACAAAATGGATTACAACAACAGAGGAGCAGAGAAAAATTACTGACCAACAATTCCGAGCTTTGACTTTAATATTATACATGGATGGATTATCAGAGTTCTTGGAGGGGTGATGAATGGATGGTTTTAGAGAGGGATATGAATTCTTTGAAAAGAACGTAGGTAATTTTATAGGACATACTTCCGGAGTACATTATGTAAACGCTGTAGAATCAGAGATAAAGAAGCTGGTGAATAATCTAGATGAATTCAAAGCAAGTGGTGCACTTGTAAATACATTAAAGGGAGATGTTGCTGAATTTTGGCATGCTGGATCGTATAACATTAATGCAGCTATTAATTCCTCAAAAAACAGAGTACAAGTCGATCGTAGCCATGATTTTGGTTCCGCTGACATTACGGGAGTAAACTTCGATGCTAAATTTGGCTTAAAATATTATAAGGATGGGGCATCTAGTGCCATCCAGCAATCAAAAAGTATTTTTAATCGTTTCAGTGAATATAAATCTCAGGGTGGCAAAGATGGCTTAGAATTATATTTAGAAAAGCGAGGATATTCAGCAGATACAGTTTTGAGTGATCCGATTTACTCAGGGCAGTACAGAGTAATTCCATCAGACCAGTTAAAAGAAGCGACTTTATTTTTAGAACGAAAAATAAGAGAAGAAGCTGCAAAACGACCAGAGCAAGTTCATCGCTATGAAGAGACTCTCAAATTACTGAATGATAAAGTTACAGACAATATGGGGAATGAATCGATTGCTTTGTCGGAACAGGAAGCACGAGAACTTGCAAGATTGTCTAAAGAGGGTGGAGTAAATCCTGAGAACTTACATTTAACTACTGAAGAGTTGATTAAGTATGCCGATATATTGAAACAGGCATATAAAGCTGGCTTAACTGCAGCAACAATATCAATGGCATTGAGAGTTGCTCCTGAAATATGGAATGCAGTAGCTTACCTAATTAAAAATGGAGAAGTTGAAGAAGGTCAATTCAAAAAGATAGGATTTGCAGCGATTACAGGTGCAGGCGAAGGATTTGTAAGAGGTACAGTGTCAGCATCAATTACAGCAAGTTGTAAGGCAGGATTATGTGGTAGTGCAATGAAATCTATTGATCCGTCAATTGTTGGAGCAGTGACTGTATTAGTGATGAATTCCATGAAAAATTCGTATCAAGTCACTACTGGAAACATGAGCAGAGCTGAGATGGTTAATGAATTAATCAAAGAAATGTTTGTAACAACATGTGCTTTATCTATGGGAGCTGCAAGTCAATCACTAATTGAAATTCCTGTGTTAGGATACATGATTGGTAGTTTTGTAGGATCGATAGCTGGATCTGTAATTTACTCTTCAATATACAATCCAGTACTATCATTTTGTGTCGATTCAGGCTTTACTCTATTTGGTTTAGTAGATCAAGATTACGAGTTGCCAGAAGAAGTATTAAAAGAAATAGGAATTGAAATTTTCGAATATGAAAAGTTTGAATACGAACCGTTTGAATACGAGAAGTTTGAATATGAGAAATTTGAATATGAACAATTTGAATATGAGAAGCTTCATACGATATTCCTAAGACGAGGAGTGATTGGTGTAAATTGTATTGGTTATATGTAACTATTTAACGTGATAGAAATCTTTAGAAAAACTTCTAGGAGGTAGCTTATGCTAGGAGCAGTTATTGGAGATATTATTGGTTCCCGATTTGAGGCGGATAATCATAAAAGTAAAGAGTTTGATTTGTTCACCCAGGATTCTTGTCCGACCGACGATAGTATCATGACCTTGGCGGTTGCTAAAGCCATATTGGCTAGTAGGGAAGACTGGGGTCAACTCTCGAAAAATGCAGTGAAATACATGCAAGAGATAGGGAGACAATATCCAAATTGTGGCTATGGCGGTCATTTTTTCTACTGGATCTTTTCAGATGATCCTCAACCCTATGGGAGTTATGGGAATGGATCTGCCATGAGAATTAGCCCTGTCGGTTTCGCGGCAGATAGCATAGAGCAGGCAAAGGCTTTGTCCCAAGCAGTGACAGAAGTGAGTCATGACCATCCTGAGGGACTAAAAGGTGCAGAAGCAGTTGCAGTAGCTATCTTCTTGGCTAGAACTGGTTCTAGCCGCCATGAAATCAGAGACTACATCGATAAAAACTACTATTCCATGGACTTTACCCTGGACCAAATTCGTGAGGACTATAGCTTTGATGTGACTTGTCAAGGTTCGGTTCCTCAGGCTTTCCAAGCCTTTTTCAAGTCACAAGATTTTGAAGATGCTATCAGAAATGCTATTTCCATCGGAGGAGATAGCGACACCATCGCTGCTATCTGTGGAGGTCTTGCGCAAGCCTACTATGGAATTCCTGCTCCAATCAGAAATCAAGCTATGGCCTATTTGGATGATCATTTAGTAGAGATAGTGGATACTTTTGAAAGCACCTATCCCATCCACCCTAATAAATAATTGGCTGCGAGGAGTGAGAAAAGATAAACTATGATATCTAGTGTTAGACAGGGTATGGATATCAATTGATTAGCTATATTTCTAAGCCGTTCAAGAGCTATTTCTTGAATGGTTTTTTGTTTGCTGTTTAAAAACAATTGAGCTATACCAATTTTTATTCTTGACAAGTGAAAGAAACAAGTATATACTGTTTTCACTGATTCTAAAAACAGAAAATCAGACTATACCAATTTCGATAAGGAGAAAGCACAGCTTGCCTGTGTCGTATATACTATGTGTGGAATTGTTGGTGTTGTTGGAAACACAAATGCAACTGATATTTTGATTCAAGGGCTTGAAAAGCTCGAATACCGTGGTTATGATTCTGCGGGAATTTTTGTTCTAGGTGGTCCTGAAAGCCATTTGGTCAAGGCTGTTGGTCGTATCGCAGAATTGTCTGCCAAGACAGCTGGGGTTGAGGGAACAACTGGTATCGGACATACTCGTTGGGCCACTCACGGAAAACCAACAGAAGATAACGCTCACCCACATCGCTCTGAGACAGGACGTTTTGTCTTGGTCCACAATGGGGTGATCGAAAACTATCTTGAAATCAAGGAAGAATACCTTGCAGGTCACCACTTCAAGGGACAAACGGATACAGAAATCGCTGTTCACTTGATTGGGAAATTTGTAGAAGAAGACGGCTTGTCAGTACTTGAAGCCTTCAAAAAAGCTCTTCACATCATCCGTGGTTCATATGCCTTTGCTTTGATCGACTCTGAAAATCCAGATGTTATTTATGTGGCGAAAAACAAATCACCACTTTTGATTGGTCTTGGAGAAGGCTATAACATGGTCTGCTCAGACGCCATGGCCATGATTCGTGAGACCAACCAATACATGGAAATCCATGACCAAGAGTTGGTAATTGTGAAAGCTGATAGCGTTGAAGTTCAAGACTATGATGGAAATAGTCGTGAGCGTGCTAGCTACACTGCTGAACTTGATTTGTCTGATATCGGTAAGGGAACTTATCCTTACTACATGCTCAAGGAAATCGATGAGCAACCAACTGTTATGCGTAAGTTGATTCAAGCTTACACAGATGAGGCTGGTCAAGTAGTGGTTGATCCAGCTATCATCAAGGCTGTTCAAGATGCAGACCGTATCTACATTCTTGCAGCTGGAACGTCTTACCATGCAGGATTTGCTTCTAAGAAGATGCTTGAAGAATTGACTGATACACCAGTTGAACTTGGTATTTCATCTGAGTGGGGATATGGTATGCCACTTCTCAGCAAGAAACCACTCTTCATCTTTATCAGTCAATCTGGTGAAACAGCTGATAGCCGTCAGGTTTTGGTTAAGGCCAATGAAATGGGCATCCCAAGCTTAACAGTGACAAACGTGCCAGGATCAACCCTTTCACGTGAAGCCAACCATACTATGTTGCTTCACGCAGGTCCTGAAATTGCCGTAGCGTCAACTAAGGCTTATACAGCCCAAATCGCAGCCCTTGCCTTCCTTGCAAAAGCAGTTGGTGAAGCAAATGGCAACGAAAAAGCCAAAGCTTTTAATCTGGTTCACGAGTTGTCTATCGTAGCCCAGTCTATCGAATCAACTCTTTCAGAAAAAGAAACCATTGATGCTAAGGTTCGTGACCTTCTTGAAACAACACGCAACGCCTTTTACATCGGACGTGGCCAAGATTACTATGTAGCCATGGAAGCCAGTCTCAAGCTCAAAGAGATTTCTTACATCCAATGTGAAGGTTTTGCGGCTGGAGAACTCAAGCATGGAACCATTGCCTTGATTGAAGAGGGGACACCAGTTTTAGCTCTCTTGTCAGACCCAGTCCTTGCCAACCACACTCGTGGAAATATCCAAGAAGTGGCAGCGCGTGGCGCTAAGGTCCTTACAATCGCAGAAGAAAATGTTGCCAAAGATACAGACGATATCGTTCTTACGACCGTTCACCCTTACCTCTCACCAATCTCAATGGTCGTACCAACGCAACTAGTCGCTTACTTTGCAACCCTTCACCGTGGACTTGATGTGGACAAACCACGGAACCTTGCTAAGTCTGTAACGGTAGAATAAGGAAGTCCTGTTGCTGAATTCCAACATTTCTTGTCAACCTAGCAAAATCTTGTTATACTATAGAAAAGTAGTTAATAGTGAAGTATAAGGAGATTGGAGCGGAAATGAAAAAGGGGAAAATTTCATCTATCATAGGACTCTTGTTTGCAAGTTCATTTTTGATTCGGACTGTAGTGATTCATCAAATGAGAGCTTCAAAGAAACAAGAGAGTGAAAAGATTGCTGCAGTTCAGGAATTTATCAAATCCCAAGAACAGGCTGAGGCAGAAAAGCAAAAGGATACTTTTAAGGGTATCCTTGGAAATGGATTAGGAACTTCTGAACCAAGACCTAGCTACGACAAAACCATATTTGTGAATCAACAATACGATATTGGTGTTCGAGACGGAGCCTATTATCTACTGACACTCAGTAGCAACAAAGAACTCTTGCTAGAAGGGGTCGATGACGCCTATGCCTTGGCTGTTAAGAATGAAGATAAAAACAAACAAGAAGTTGCTATGGTTGTTCATAAAGATGGAGCTTGGCATATTATAAATGGTGAAGGGGAAGTTACAACAACCCTTGACCGACAATATATAACAGCTCATACCAAGCTTGTGATTAAGAATAATACTGTTGATTTTGAATAATGTGATTGGTTCATGATTCTTTAGAGAAAACATAGATTTACAAAAACCTCCTAGATATTTTCTAGGAGGTTTTTAAATTTATAAATCTTGCATAGAAATCTTATTGAGTTCGTTGACAACTTGCAGGATAGATAGTCGACTGATATTAATGACGAGCATGTCTTCGAGGCCTTTGATATCAAAATTAGTGATAATAGCATCGTAGTCACTATCCATGATTTCTTCGATGTTAAGGGTTTCTTTATCCCAAGTTTCATACTGGATGTTATTTGAAGTATGGAATTCGTAGAGAGAAATCAAGAATTGTGGGTGGGCAAAGTCATACTCACTCAGAACTAAGACCTTGACTTTCTTTTTATGTTCAAATAATTGATCTGTAAGCCCTTCAGCGTGGGTAAACAGGGTGTAAATCAGGTGAGAAAGGGCAGGAGTCTTCTCCTTTTGTCCCATAATGTTTTTGTATCGCATCATTTCAAAGACAGTTGCTTCATAAAATTTAGGGAAGAATTTTTTAATTTTTCCAAGCGTATAATCCTTATTTTGTGAAATGATCGATTCGGAGTTGATTTCTCTTCTCTCAAGCAAGGCAGTATTGTGTAAGTTCCAAATCAAGGTATCCGTATTTGAAAATTGAACACCAAATCTTCGAGTCAAGTTGTCTAGAATGTCTCGTGCAGCATGATAGGAACGATCGACTTGTTCGTAAGATTGACGGGCAGCTAGGAAATCTTCAACTGTAAAGAAGAGAGCAGGTTCTGCAAAAGGGCTAAAAATCTGATTGAGGTTCTCTGGTGTAATTTCAACATTGAGGCCTTGGGCCAATTCTTGCAGTTGCTGTTGGAAATCATCAAGCTGGTCGTAGATTGGGCTCAACCAAGAAGTACTTTGTTTTGGCAAACGAACAAAATAGCCTCTCTTCATTCGGTGCAAATCGACTGTAGCCTGCGTTCTGATTTGGTAAAGATTTTGATATTTTGCAGGGAATTTCGCCAAATTGATAAAGAAAGAAACAAAATTATCAATGTCTGCTTCTTTGATTTCTGTGAAGGGCCATTCTAAAAAGCTATAGGCCTCGTGGAAATATTGGGAGAAGAAAAATCGAATATCTTTTTCATCGCCAATGATAGAGATAGGGGTTACCTTGAGCTTAAAGCGATAGGTTCCATCAAGAATCTTATTGATATCCGCAACCTTCTTACGCAAAGAAGGAAGAGAAATATCCAAAGATTCGGCAAGATGTTCATAGGTAAAAGGTCTGTCCAAGAGGAAGAAAGCTTTTAAAATTTGGAAATAATCAGATGTCTGTAAAAAATATTGATAGATTCGCTCGATACCATTATTTTGTACATTCACCATCATAATCCCTGCAGTTGAATGTCTGATATCAAAGTCAGGGAAGACTTCGCGTAAATCCTTGATATCACTCTTGATGATACGAGCGTTGTAGCCAATAATCTTAGATAAATCATCTAGGTAAATCCAGTCAGGATTTTCAAACAAATATTCTAAAATCTTTAATTGTCTCTGCTCTTTTTGGCTGAGTAGTTCTCTCATTATAAATAAACTCCCGAAGTAATGTTAGAATAATTAGAAAAGAAGATAACCGGAGATTGTCAGAATTCTTGCATAAAAGAAAGTCACCCCTTAAGAGAGAGTCGAAATCTATCGAAGAGGGGTGATACTTGATAAGAAGTTCTACGAGTCTTCAATCTATTTACGATATAAACGATCGTATTGGTAGTATGGATCAAAGGTTACGTTAATTCCCAATTTACGGAGAACATTCTTATCTTCGTCCGTTAAGATGACAGTAGAATGAGCTTCGCTTCCTTTGAGATTTCCGAGTTCTTTCATAGCACGGTCTGCATCCGGATTCTGCATAGCTGTGATTGCAAGAGCGATGAGAATCTCATTGGAATGAAGACGTGGATTGCGACTACCTAAGTGATTGATTTTCAAACCTTGGATTGGTTTCACCACTTCTGGTTCAATTAACTTGGTTTCAGCATCGATATTCGCTGACTTTTTGATAGCATTGATCAAGGCAGCAGCTGTTGGACCAAAGAGTTCCGAGTTTTTACCAGTGACAATTTCACCAGAAGGTAACTCAAGTGCTAGAGCAGGTCCGTTTGTTTCTTCGGCTTTTTGTCGAGCAGCAACAGCGACCTTGCGGTCGGCTGGTGTGATGCCGAGATCATTCATGAGAAGTTCGATTTTCTTGACAGCAGACTCAGTAACTTTTTCAGCTTTAAAGTCGAGAACGGTTTGGTAGTAGCGACGGATAATCTCTTGTTTTGATGCTTCAATTGCCGCATCGTTATCAGTAATTGCAAAACCAACCATATTTACACCCATATCGGTTGGAGATGCATAAGGAGACTCGCCCAAGATACGTTCAAGCATACGTTTGAGAACAGGGAAAATCTCAATATCACGGTTGTAGTTAACTGTTGTTTTTTCGTAAGTTTGGAGATGGAAAGGGTCAATCATGTTAACGTCATCCAGGTCTGCTGTAGCAGCCTCATAGGCTAAATTGACTGGGTGATGAAGGGGCAGGTTCCAAACTGGGAAGGTTTCGAATTTAGCGTAACCAGACTTGATACCATTGATTTGGTCGTGGTACATATTGGACATACAAGTTGCCAACTTACCTGAACCAGGTCCAGGAGCTGTCACGACAATCAAGTTACGACTAGTTTTGATATAGTCGTTTTTCCCCATACCTTCAGGTGAGATGATGTGATCCATATCTGTCGGATATCCCTTGATAGGGTAGTGGAGATAAGAGTCGATCCCATTTTTCTCTAATTGATTACGGAAGGCATCTGCTGCAGGTTGACCAGCATATTGAGTGATAACGACAGAGCCAACAAAGATACCTAATTCGTTAAATTTATCAATCAAGCGAAGCACTTCTTGGTCGTACGAAATACCCAAGTCACCACGAGCCTTTGAGTGCTCGATATTGCTAGCGTTAATGGCAATGACAACCTCAACTTGTTCTTTCAACTCTTGCAAGAGTTTGATTTTGTTATCTGGCTCATATCCAGGAAGGACGCGGGCAGCGTGGAAATCTTCCAACATTTTTCCCCCAAACTCTAAGTAGAGCTTGCCGTCAAATTGGTTGATACGCTCCAAAATATGGTCGCGTTGTAAGTTTAGATATTTTTCAGAACTAAAAGCTTGTTTTTTCATTTTTTTACCTCTGACTTCTATTATAATAAAAAATTGGAAGATAGGAAACTACGGAGTCAAAAAAGAAATTAAAAAGATTAGGCAAACGCTTGCACTAAGTTTGAAAAAGCGCTATCATAGACTATAGATTATTAAAATAATGAGGTAAGAAGATGCAAGAAAAATGGTGGCATAATGCAGTTGTCTATCAAGTCTACCCTAAAAGTTTCAAGGATAGTAATGGAGATGGAATTGGTGATTTACCCGGAATAACTAGCAAGTTAGACTATCTAGCTAAGCTAGGAATCACAGCAATCTGGCTTTCACCAGTTTATGACAGTCCAATGGATGATAATGGTTATGACATTGCCAACTACCAAGACATCGCTTCTATCTTTGGAACCATGGAAGACATGGACCAGCTGATCGCTGAGGCCAAAAAACGAGACATTCGAATCATCATGGACTTGGTTGTCAATCATACATCCGATGAGCATGCTTGGTTTATCGAAGCGCGTGAAAATCCTCAAAGTCCCGAACGTGACTACTATATCTGGAGAGACCAGCCCAATGATTTGACGTCTGCTTTTAGTGGTTCTGCTTGGGAATACGATGAAAAATCTGGTCAATATTACCTACACTTTTTCAGTAAGAAACAACCAGACCTCAATTGGGAAAATGAAGAGCTCCGCCAAAAAATCTATGAGATGATCAATTTCTGGATTGATAAGGGGATCGGTGGTTTCCGCATGGACGTAATCGATATGATTGGAAAGATTCCGGATGAGAAAATCGTGAGCAACGGTCCTATGTTGCACCCTTATCTCAAGGAGATGAACAAGGCAACCTTTGGGGATAAAGATTTGTTGACTGTTGGTGAAGCCTGGGGAGCAAATCCAGAAGAGGCTAAGCGTTATTCGAACCCAGAAGGTCAAGAGTTGTCTATGGTCTTCCAGTTTGAACATATTTGTCTTCAGTATCAGGAAGGTCAACCTAAATGGCATTACCAAAAAGAGTTAAATGTAGGGAAATTAAAAGAGATTTTCAACAAGTGGCAAACAGAGCTCGGAGTGGAAGATGGTTGGAACTCCCTATTCTGGAACAACCATGATCTTCCACGCATTGTTTCCATTTGGGGGGATGAGGAGCAATACCGTGAGAAATCAGCTAAAGCTTTTGCGATTTTACTTCATTTGATGAGGGGGACGCCTTATATCTATCAAGGTGAAGAAATCGGTATGACCAATTTCCCATTTGAAAGTTTGGAGCAAGTAGAAGATATTGAATCTATCAACTATGCCAAAGAGGCGCTAGAACAAGGTGTACCGCTAGAACAAATTATGGATAGTATTCGTGTGATTGGACGTGACAATGCTCGTACGCCAATGCAGTGGGATGCTACAGATTATGCTGGCTTTTCAAGCACGAAGCCATGGTTAGGAGTCAATCCAAACTATGATGCTATCAATGTTGAGTCTGCTTTAGATGATCCAAACTCTATCTTCTATACCTACCAAAAATTAGTCCAGCTTCGCAAGGAAAATAGCTGGCTGGTTCAAGCTGACTTTGAATTATTAGAAACGGCTGAGAAAGTCTTTGCCTATATTCGCAAGGACGGGGAACGCCGTTTCCTAGTAGTAGCTAACCTCTCAAATCAAGAACAAGAATTTCACTTTAATGGGGTTCTCAAATCAATCTTAGTTGCTAACACCGAGATTCAAGAAAATCTCGAGCAACTAGCACTGGCTTCTTGGGATGCATTCTGTGTCGAATTGACCAATTAAACCTAAAAAACTCAAGTATCCAAGATGCTTGAGTTTTTTCTAAAATAAGTGTAGAAATTTCTTAAAAAAATATTATTTTGAATTTTCTAAAAAATACCCTTAAAACCCTTGCTTTTATAAAAAAATAGGGTATAATGGTGAAAAATAGTATTTTAAAGGAGAATACCGATGAAATCGAAAAAGTTGCTCGCAGTAGCAGGGATAACGATGAGTGCAGCTCTTCTTTTAGCGGCTTGTGGAAAGACAGAGAAAAAAGCAGACGCTCCAACAACATTTTCATACGTATATGCCATCGATCCATCAACATTGGATTATAGCGTTACAAGTAAAAGTTCAACATCAGACGTCATCGCTAACTTGGTCGACGGACTCTTGGAAAATGACAAATACGGAAACTTGATTCCATCTCTTGCTGAAGACTGGTCGGTTTCGCAAGACGGTTTGACCTACACTTACAAGCTACGTAAAGGTGTCAAATGGTATACTTCTGAAGGTGAAGAGTACGCTGAGGTCAAGGCTCAAGACTTTGTGACTGGTTTGAAGCATGCTGCTGATGGTAAGTCAGATGGTCTAACTCTTATCCAAGATTCTATCAAAGGCTTGGCAGAATACGTTAGTGGTGAAAGCAATGACTTCTCAACAGTTGGAGTTAAAGCAATTGACGACTACACTGTTCAATACACCTTGAACAAACCAGAAAGCTTCTGGAATTCCAAGGTAACAACAGCGACTATGCTCCCAGTTAATGAAGAATTCCTGAATTCTCAAGGTAAAGATTATGGTGCAGCAACACCTTCAGGTATTCTCTATAATGGACCATATATTTTGAAGAACTTCACTTCAAAATCAGTGATCGAGTACGAAAAGAACCCTAATTATTGGGATAAAGACAATGTTAAGATTGACCACGTCAAACTTACTTTCTACGATGGTTCTGACCAAGAATCGTTGATTCGTAGTTTCTCATCAGGAGCCTATACAACAGCTCGTCTCTTCCCAACAAGTTCAAACTTTGACTCAACTAAGCAAGAATACGGGGATAAGATTGTCTATAGCCCGCAAGAAGCAACTAGCTATTACTTTACTTTCAACGTGAATCGCCAGTCTTACAATAAAACAGCTAAGACAGATGAAGCGCAAAAGACTTCTACAAAAGAAGCGCTTCTTAATAAAAACTTCCGCCAAGCCATCAACTTTGCTCTTGACCGTCATTCTTATTCTGCTCAGATGAATGGTGAAGAAGGAGCGGACAAGATTATCCGTACCAGTCTTGTACCGTATGACTATGTTCAGGTCGGTGAAAAGACCTTCGGTGAATTGGCTCAAGAACAATTGGTAACATATGGAGACCAGTGGAAAGATGTAGCTTTGACAGATGGTAAAGACACTATTTACAATCCAACAAAAGCAAAAGCTGCCTTTGAAAAAGCCAAGTCAGAATTACAAGCCAAGGGCGTAACCTTCCCAATTCATTTGGATATTCCAGTTGAACAAACAGATGTCATTGCTGTTCAACAAACCAACTCCCTCAAACAATCTGTCGAAGCAGCACTTGGAACTGAAAATGTTGTCATCGATGTGCTTCAAATGACAGATAATGAGAAAATGAGTATTACTTCTCAAGCCAAGGTTCCTTCTCAAAAAGACTATGACTTGAATGGAACTGGTTGGGGACCAGACTATCAAGATCCAGCTACTTATCTAAATATCTTGGATGCTAAGAAGGGTTCTGCCCTTAAACACTTGGGTATCACAAAAGGTAAAGATTCAGAAGTCATGGCTCAAGTTGGACTTGATGAGTACAAGAAACTCTTGGATGATGCAGCATCAGAAACAACCGACCTTAACAAACGCTATGAAAAATATGCCAAAGCACAGGCTTGGGTATCTGATAGCTCACTCCTCATCCCTGTAGCGTCTTCAGGAGGTTCTCCTACAGTTAGTCGTACAGTACCATTCTCGAAAGCCTACTCTCAAGTTGGTATCAAGGGAGATCCGTTTGTATTCAAAGGTTTAGAGTTGCAAAATGATATTGTGACTACTAAAGAATACGAAGAAGCTCTCAAGAAATGGCAAAAAGAGAAACTTGAAACAAATGCTAAATATCAAAAAGAGTTAGCGAACCACGTTAAATAATTTTAAACAACGGTGAAAGAAATCCTGATTTTATGCGGGGTTTCTTTCTTTTTTCATATACTGACGAGAGGGCAAATAATTAAATAACTTTACTTTTGGGGCGAAATTTGGTAGAATAGTTATATGTCATAAAACCTAACATACAAGGAGAAAATGAATCATGAAACTCAAAAAACGACTGATTGGAGCGGGGTTGACGCTTGCCGCGGCGGTCTTATTGACGGCATGTGGTAAAACAGCGACAGATGCTAAAACCTACTCGTCTACCTTTGGTGCTGACCCAACAACCTTTAACTACCTGTTGGACTACGCTGGTGATAATACTGCTGTTGTAACCAACTTGGTAGATGGTTTGCTTGAAAATGACAATTATGGAAATCTCATTCCTGCTCTTGCAGAAGATTGGAGTGTTTCAAAGGATGGTTTGACTTACACTTATAAGCTTCGTCAGGATGCTAAATGGTTCACTGCTGATGGGGAAGAATATGCTTCAATTAAAGCGCAGGATTTCGTCACAGGTATCAAGTATGCAGCTAATAACAAGAGTCAAGCTCTCGATTTGATTCAGAACTCAATCAAGGGATTAGATGATTATGTGACAGGCGCAAATACTGACTTTTCAAATGTTGGTGTCAAAGCCTTGGATGACTATACTGTCCAATATACCTTGACACGACCAGAACCATTCTGGAACTCTAAGACAACTAACAGTATCTTGTTCCCTGTAAACGAAGAATTCCTTGCTTCTAAAGGTAAAGACTTCGGAACCCTGAAACCAGATAGCATTCTTTATAGCGGACCATATTTGTTAAAAGATTTTACATCTAAGTCTTCTATCGAATATGTGAAAAACCCACATTACTATGACCAAGAAAAAGTAACGATTGAAAAGGTAAAATTGGCCTACTTTGATGGTTCAGACCAAGACTTGACAATTCGTAACTTTGAAAGTGGTGCTTATTCATCTGCAGGTGTTTATCCAAACAGCTCAAACTTCGCTAAGACCAAGGAAAAATACAAGGACAATATCGTTTATAGCTTGCAAGATGCGACATCTTGGTACTATAACTTTAACGTCAACCGCGGTGCTTATAACCATACTGCAAAAACAAGTGATGAGCAAAAACAAGCTACCCAAGCTGCGATTTTAAATAAAAATTTCCGTCAAGCGATCAACTTTGCCATCGATCGTACTGCCTACTCAGCACAATCAAATGGTGAAGAAGCAGCGAAAAATACCCTCCGTAACACACTTGTGCCACCAACTTTCGTACAAGTCGGAGACAAGACTTTTGGTGAAACAGTTGCTTCAAAATTGGTCAACTATGGCACACAATGGTCAAATATGAATCTTGAAGATGCTCAAGACGGTTATTTCAACAAAGAAAAAGCGCAAGCTAAGTTTGCTGAAGCTAAAAAAGAATTAGAAGCTCAAGGTGTGAGCTTCCCAATTCAT
Source organism: Streptococcus infantis (assembly GCF_019929665.1). Classification (GTDB taxonomy): domain Bacteria; phylum Bacillota; class Bacilli; order Lactobacillales; family Streptococcaceae; genus Streptococcus; species Streptococcus infantis_H. Next base: position 50,493 of record NZ_JAHZPZ010000005.1, read on the forward strand.
TTGGACTTGCCTGTAGACCAGGTTAACAAGACCTTGCTTTCTGGAACAAACTCAATCAAACAATCAATCGAATCAACGCTCGGTTCTGAAAATGTAGTGGTTGATGTTATCCAATTGTCAACAGATGATTATACAAATGCAACAGTTCAAGCACCAACTCCTGCAGATCATGACTATGATTTGAACTTGGATGGATGGTCAGCTGACTACCAAGATCCTTCAACTTACCTCAATCCTTTCAATGCTGAGGATGGATTCTATCTCAAGATTTTAGGACTTGATCCAAGTAAGGACACAGCTAAGATTACTAGTCTAGGATTGGACCAATATACTCAAAAATTGAAAGCAGCAGATGCAGAAAACACAGACGTAGCTAAACGCTATGAAAACTACGCAGAGGCACAAGCTTGGTTGATTGATAGTTCTCTTCTAATCCCAGTTGTGTCAAACGGTGGTGGAGCTTCAGTAACACGTGTGACACCATTTACACGAGCTTACTCACTTGTCGGAATCAAAGGTACTGGAAGTAACTATAAGTACATGAAATTGCAAACCGAAGTCGTAACAACTGCTCAATTTGACGAAGCTAAAGCCAAATGGGAACAAGAACGTAAAAACTCAGTCGAAAAGAGTCAAAAAGAATTCGAAAGTCACGTTAAATAATAAAAAAATAGAGCTTTTTAAGAGCTCTATTTTTTTATTTTAGCTGTTTTTTGAAAACATAAAATGTAGTAAAAGCGCTAATAAATATACACTAACTAAATACATTTTCAAAATAAAACGTTTCCTTGACTAATGTAGATAGCCTTTAGAGGTACTTTGTGATATAATTGAATTAAAATGTTTTGAAGAGGTGTTCCATGAAAAGTAGACGCATAAAAAAAAGTAAATCTAGCAAGTTTCAGCAGAGTTTAAACATTGGTTTGTTGCTAATCTATGCTGTTCTAGCTTCTTTTTTATTGTTTTTGATTTTTAAATATCAAATTTTAGCAGTCAGCTATTTCAATATTATCTTGGCAGTAGTTTTAGTGCTCATAGCATTATTATCCCTCTTGTTGATAGTTAAACGCAAAGCCAAGGTGTTCACCTTGATAGTCCTATTGCTCTCGATTTTATTTAGCTCTGTAGCTTTAGTAGCTGTAAATCGATTTGTAGGACTTGCCAATCAATTTAACGCAACTTCAAATTATTCAAGCTACTCTATAAGTGTGGCGGTGTTAGCAGACAGTGAGATTAATAACGTTTCTCAACTTTCTAGTGTAGCTGCTCCAACAGGATCAGATGCTGAGAATATTCAAAAATTGATAGATGACATTAAAACAACTCAAAACAAGGAATTGACAGTAGAAGAAGCGTCTTCTTACCTAGCGGCCTATAAGAGCTTGTTAGATGGAGAAACCAAAGCAATCGTCTTAAACAGTGTTTTTGAAAATCTGATTGAGCAGGAATATCCTGACCACGCTAAGAAGATCAAGAAAATCTACACCAAGGATTTGACCAAGAAAGTGGAAGCGCCTAAGGTGGCTACAGGAAATTCTTTCAATGTCTACATCAGTGGGATTGACACCTATGGTCCTATTAGTTCAGTTTCGCGCTCAGATGTCAATATCATCATGACAGTGAATCAAGATACTAAGAAGATTCTTTTGACGACAACTCCTCGAGATGCCTATGTCCCTATTGCAGATGGTGGAAACAACCAAAACGATAAATTGACGCATGCGGGGATTTACGGTGTAGATGCTTCTATCCATACCTTAGAAAATCTTTATGGTATCGACTTGAACTACTATGCCCGCCTTAATTTTACTTCGTTCTTGAAATTGATTGACCTTCTTGGAGGCGTTGACGTCTATAATGACCAAGAATTTACATCGCGTCATGGGCAATACCACTTCCCGGTCGGCAATGTCCATCTGGATTCTGAACAAGCTTTAGGATTTGTACGTGAGCGTTATTCGCTTGCGGATGGTGATGGGGATCGCGGCCGTAACCAACAAAAAGTCATTGCGGCGATTATCCAGAAATTAACCTCGGCAGAATCCCTGAAAAACTATGACAGTATTATTCAGAGCTTGCAGGATTCAATTCAGACCAATATGCCGCCAGAAACAATGGTAGGCCTTGTCAACACTCAGTTGGCAAGTGGAGGAAAATATACCGTTACTAATCAAGATTTGAAAGGAACTGGTCGTATGGGTCTCCCGTCTTACGCTATGCCAGATAGCAATCTTTACATGTTAGAAATCGACCCAACAAGCTTGGAAACTGTTAAAACGGCTATTAAAGATACCATGGAAGGAAAATAAGATGATTGATATTCATTCACATATTGTTTTCGATGTTGACGATGGACCTAAAAATAGAGCTGAGAGCAAGGCTCTCTTAGAGGAAGCTTACGCACAAGGTGTTCGAACCATTGTTTCCACCTCTCATCGTAGAAAAGGAATGTTTGAAACACCAGAAGACAAAATTGCAGCTAATTTTAGCGAAGTTAAACAGTTGGCTCAAGAAATCGCACCAGATTTGAATATCGTGTACGGAGCTGAGATTTACTTTTCTAGCGATGTTTTAGAAAAACTTGAACAGAATATTATCCCAAAACTCAATGACACTCGTTATGCTTTAATCGAGTTTAGCATGAATACACCCTACAGAGATATTCATAGCGCCTTGACTAAAGTTCTCATGTTAGGAATTACACCAGTGGTTGCTCATATTGAGCGCTATCACACCTTGGAAAACGATGAGAAAAAAGTAAGAGAGCTCATCAATATGGGCTGCTATATGCAGATTAATAGCTCGAGTGTCTTAAAACCGCGGCTTTTCGGAGACACCTACAAGTTTATGAAAAAGCGTGCTAGGTACTTCTTGGACAAGGACTTAGTACATGTAGTGGCTAGCGATATGCACAATTTGGATAATCGACCGCCTTATATGAGTGAAGCTTATGATCTCATTGCTAAAAAATACGGAGCAGAGAAAGCTCGTGAACTTTTTGAAACAAACCCATCAAAAATAATAAATGATCAACTAATTTAGGAGAAATGATGAAAGAACAAGATAAATTTGAAATCGATGTATTTCAATTGGTAAAAGTGCTATGGAAACGAAAATTCCTCATTGTCTTAGCTGCACTAGTAGCAGGTCTAGCAGCTTTTGCTTATAGCTCATTTGTGATTAAGCCACAGTATACTAGTACTACTCGTATCTATGTTGTTAATCGTAACCAAGCAGATAAGCCAGGTTTGACGAATCAAGACCTACAGGCAGGTGCTTACTTGGTAAAAGACTACCGTGAAATCATCCTCTCTCAGGATGTTCTTGAAAAAGTAGTGGCCGACCAAAAATTAACTATGGATGCAAAAACTCTTGGAAGAAAAGTTTCAGTAACAGTTCCAGCAGACACTCGTATTGTATCTATCTCGGTTCGAGATGGCAATCCTGAGGAAGCAAGTCGTATTGCCAATGCACTCAGAGAAGAAGCTGCTCAGAAAATTATTTCTGTAACACGAGTGTCAGATGTAACGACACTTGAAGAAGCAAGACCAGCAACATCACCATCTTCTCCAAACATTCGTCGCAATACAATGATTGCCACTATAGCAGGTGTAGGATTCGTCACGATTATCGTGCTTTTAGTTGAATTGTTGGATGATCGAGTGAAGCGTCCAGAAGATATCGAAGAAGTGATGCACATCTCACTTTTAGGTGTTATTCCAAATCTTGAGAAATTAAAGTAAAGAGGGAAATATGGTAAAGTTAGAATTATCAGAACAACGATTACACTCTGTAAAAAAAGCTGAGGAGTATTATAACGCACTACGGACCAATATCCAGTTGAGTGGAGATGGTCTCAAAGTGATTGCCCTTTCTTCAGTTAGACCTGGAGAAGGGAAGTCGACTACTTCAACCAACATAGCTTGGGCATTCGCGCGTGCAGGCTATAAGACACTCCTTATCGATGCCGATATTCGTAATTCGGTAATGTCAGGTGTCTTTAAATCTCGAGAAAAAATTACAGGTTTGACAGACTACTTATCAGGAACCAAAGATTTATCTCATGGTTTGTGTGAAACAAACGTAGAAAACTTGTTTGTCATTCAATCAGGAGCTGTTTCACCAAATCCGACTGCTCTTCTTCAAAGTGACAAATTTGAAGCAATGATTGAGACTTTACGCAAATACTTTGACTATATCATTGTGGATACAGCCCCTATCGGTGTTGTCATTGATGCGGCTATTATCGTACAAAAATGTGATGCCTCTATCCTGGTAACTGAAGCTTCTGCAACAAAACGGAGAGAAGTTCAGAAAGCTAAAGATCAGCTAGAGCAAACAGGAACACCATTCTTAGGAGTTATTCTGAATAAATTTAATATTCAGCTTGAAAAATATGGTTCATATGGTTCATACGGGAACTACGGTTCATACGGGAAGAAATAAGTAGGAAAAAAAGGGAGTAAAAAATGGAAGGAAGGGGTTTCTACAACGTAACTCTAGCGTTTTTGCAGAGTATACTAGTCAGTATATTGGCTTATATACTAATCTCTGTATCTGAAACAGAAATTGTTGCAAAAACGGTTTTTGTTCTGTATTTTCTTCATTTTGCAGCCTTCTATATCAGTGGCTACGGAAAGGATTTTTTTAAACGCAGTCAATCCGTCGAATTGATAGAGATAGTAAAATACATCATCTTTTTTGCATTGCTGATTAGTTTTTCTAGTTTTTTCCTGAAAGACCAATTTGTTATTTCAAGGCGTGGTATGATTTACTTCCTATCTTTGTACGGAGTGTTTAATTATATCCTGAGTTTTGTTATCAAAAAATATTGGGTGCATTTTAATCACAATTTAAAAGGGAGTCGTAAAATTATTTTGATTACTGCGACATCCCGAATTGAAAAGGTGATAGATCGGTTGTTGAGTGCAACTGATGTCGGTGGGAAACTTGTCGCTGTGAGTGTACTAGACAAACCGGATTTCAAACATGATAAAGTAACGGTTATTCCTCGAGAAAATCTCATTAATTATGCAACTCATGAGGTTGTGGACGAAGTTTTTGTGAACCTGCCTAGTGAGGATTATGATATCGGTAGCATTATTTCACAATTTGAAACAATGGGAATTGATGTTACTGTAAATTTAAATGCCTTTGATAAGAATTTAGGTAGAAATAAACAGATCCATGAGATGGCTGGATTAAATGTAGTAACTTTTTCTACAAACTTATATAAACCAAGCCACATAGTTGCCAAACGAATTATTGATATTTTAGGGGCAATTGTTGGGTTAATCATCTGTGGACTAGTAAGCATAGTCCTTGTTCCAATGATTCGAAAAGATGGTGGACCAGCAATCTTTTCTCAAACTCGAATAGGGAAAAATGGTCGTCATTTCACTTTTTATAAATTCCGGTCTATGCGAGTAGATGCGGAAGAAATCAAGCAGCAATTGATGGATCAAAATACCATGCAGGGTGGTATGTTTAAGATGGACAATGACCCTCGTGTTACCAAAATTGGACACTTTATTCGAAAGACAAGTTTGGATGAACTGCCCCAATTTTGGAATGTGTTGATTGGTGATATGAGCCTAGTAGGAACTCGACCTCCAACAGTGGACGAATACGAAAAATACACACCTGAACAAAAACGTCGTTTGAGTTTCAAACCAGGAATTACTGGCTTGTGGCAAATTAGTGGTCGTAGTGAAATTACCAACTTTGATGATGTTGTCAAACTAGATGTGGCCTATATCGATGATTGGACAATCTGGAAAGATTTTGAAATTTTATTAAAAACAATAAAAGTAGTGCTGATGAGAGATGGAGCAAAATGATTCTATGAATAAAGTGAGAGAAATTCAATTAGGAGAGTTAACTCTTTTAGAAAGTTATATCGATCTTTGTAAAAGACATAATTTGCGTTATTACGCCTTGGGTGGGACATTACTCGGTGCCATTCGTCATAAAGGATTTATCCCATGGGATGATGATATGGATTTAGGAATGCCCAGAAAAGATTATGAAAAATTCTTGTCAATCTGTGAGCAAGAGCTTCCTGAAAGTGTTATTTTAAGACTTCACGACGATAATCTAGGTAATACTTCGATTATGGATACTTCAATCCAAATTCAATTTGGCAATGAATGGTGTAGTCCCTTTATTGATATCTTTCCCTTAGATGGTTATCCAGAAGATGGGATCCAGTACTGGTTGCATACGAATAAAATAAAATTGTATCGTGCCTTGTCTAAAATTTCTGTCATCGATCGTTTGCATGAAAGAGATAGAGGCTTGTTCGAAAATGCAATTGTGAAAGTTTCCAAAGCCTTAAAATTAAATAAGCTCTTAAACACTTCAAAAATTAATAAAAAATTACAAAATATCATTAAACAATATGATTACGAGACTAGTACCATGGTTGGAAATGTCTTAGGTTCTTACCGCGAGCGAGAACTCGCAAGAAAAGAAGTGTTCGGGGAACCGCAATTACTAGAGTTTGAAAACTTACAAATTAGTTGTCATGCAAATCCTGATGAATATTTGACAAAAATATATGGTGATTACATGCAACTACCAAAAGAAGCTGAACGGAAGGGTCATTTTGAGTCTACGTGGGGAGATTAAATTGAATAGTTTTAATTTAATGGGGGTCAGAATTGACCCCTTAACAATGGACGAAACTGTCCAAGCTGTTGAAAAATTTGTTCTTGAGCAACGGCCACTCCATCTAATGGGGGTGAACGCAGACAAAATTAATCAATGTCAAACAGATGAATCTATTAAAAAGATAGTGAACGCTTCTGAGATTATTAATGCAGATGGAGCTTCAGTTGTTCTTGCTTCCCGCTTTTTGGGTTATCAAGTTCCTGAGAGAGTTGCTGGGATTGATTTGATGCAAAGATTGCTCTTGTTGGCCAATGAAAAGTCTTATTCGGTTTATTTTTTTGGTGCCAAGGAAGAAGTTTTAATAGACATGCTAGAAATCTTTAAGAAAGACTATCCAAATTTACGAGTCCTTGGATATCGTAATGGTTATTTTTCTGAAGAAGATGAATACGGTATTCAAGAAGATATCCGAGAGAAAAATCCTGATTTTGTTTTTGTTGGGATTACCTCTCCCAAGAAAGAATACATCATTCAAAAATTTATGGATCAAGGTGTTAATTCTGTCTTTATGGGAGTTGGAGGTAGCTTTGACGTTTTATCTGGCCATATTAAACGAGCTCCTCTCTGGATGCAAAATGTGCATCTTGAATGGCTGTTCCGAGTGGCAAATGAACCTAAACGTCTCTTTAAACGTTATTTTGTAGGGAATGCCACTTTTATTAAGCGAGTTTTAGATGAAAAACGAAAATCAAAAAAATAATATTTTACATATTTCACGTACCATGGATATCGGTGGTGCAGAGCGTATTGTTTACCAGTTGAGCTCAGATTTGAAAGATGAGTTTGACAGTGTTCATGTCGCATCTACAGGTGGAATTTGGGAGAGCAATCTTGCTGCTAAAGGTATTCAACATCATAAAATTATAGATATTGATAGTAAAAATCCACTGACAGTATTAAAGCTTCTATATTCTATTCACCAGATTATCAAAAACAATGAGATTACTATAGTCCACACTCATCACCGGATGGCTGCTTTTTATATCCGATTATTAAAGCTTTTTAATTCAAAATTAAAACACATTTATACAGCTCACAATGTCTTTAAGGATAAATTACCTCTATATAGATTTGCTTTAAAAAATGCTAAAAGTGTAGCAGTAGGAGAGGCGGTAAATAAAAACCTAAAAGAAGACGTAGGAATTACTGATAGTAGGGTTATTTATAATGGAGTCGTTTTAAAAGAAACGAATGACCAGGTCGATGAGATTATCAGTTATAGTGGGATTAAACTTGGCTGTATTGCTAGGTTATCTGAACAAAAAGGTTTGACTTATCTTATTGATGCTATGTCTTTACTGACTATTAAGGATATTCGATTATTTATCGTTGGTGAAGGTGAGCTTCGAGAAGAATTGGAAAACAAGGTTAAAGAGCTAGACCTTCAAGATTCGGTAATTTTTTTAGGATATCGCAAGGATATTGTGGAATGTATTAATAGTTTTGATTTTTGTGTTTTACCTTCAGTATTTGAAGGATTTGGCCTAGTTGCTATTGAGGCATTTATGAATAGCAAAACCTTAGTTGCGACGGATATACCGGGATTAAACGAAGTAGTAACAAATAAAAATGGGGTTCTAGTTCCGGCAAAAGACTCTGCTGCTCTGGCATCTGCTATTGATAAATTAGCTACAGATGCAACACTAAGACAGGAACTTGCTAGTCAAGCAAAGAAAGACTATGAAAATAAATTTAGTTATCCTTTATTCTTGGAGAACTATAGGGAACTGTATAGAGAACTAAAGGGAGAATCAAAATGAAAAAAGTCATGTTGGTTTTTGGGACGCGCCCAGAAGCAATCAAAATGTGTCCCTTAGTAAATGAGTTGAAGAAAAATGACTCAATTAAGACTCTTGTCTGCGTGACTGGACAGCATAAGGAAATGCTTGAACAGGTTTTGGACGTTTTTAAAGTAGTACCAGACTATGATTTAGGGATTATGAAGGCAAACCAAACCTTATTTTCAATCACGACCAGTATTCTAGATAAAATTCAAGCAGTGCTTGAACAAGAACAACCAGATATTGTGCTTGTTCACGGAGATACGACAACAACTTTCGCAACGGCCTTGGCAGCCTTTTATATGGGGATTAAAGTTGGACACGTGGAAGCAGGTTTAAGAACCTACAATCTTCAAAGTCCATTCCCTGAGGAGTTCAATCGTCAGACAACTTCTATCATTGCAGATTATCATTTTGCGCCAACAGAAGTGGCTAAAGACAATCTTCTAAAAGAGGGAAGAGAGAATATTTTTGTAACAGGTAATACGGTTATTGATGCTTTAAAGACAACTGTTCAGGATGATTACAATCACCCAATTTTAGAGTGGGCTAAGGATAGTAAGTTGATTATGTTGACAGCTCACAGACGTGAAAATCTTGGACAACCAATGGAAAATATGTTTAATGCTGTTAATCGTATTTTAAATGAATTTGAAGATGTAAAAGTTGTTTACCCAATTCATAAAAACCCTAAAGTTCGTGAATTGGCAAGTAAAGTCTTTGGGGATAATGAACGCATGAAAATCATTGAACCTTTAGAAGTTATTGATTTCCATAATTTCATGAATCAAAGCTACATGATTTTAACAGATTCTGGTGGAGTTCAAGAAGAAGCTCCATCGTTAGGGAAGCCTGTTTTAGTCATGCGTGATACAACAGAGCGTCCAGAGGGGATTGCGGCTGGAACATTAAAATTAGTGGGTACGGAAGAAGAAAATATTTACTCTAATTTTAAGCTTCTTTTAGAAAACCAAATAGAATATAACAAGATGAGTAAGGCTAGCAACCCTTATGGAGATGGAAAAGCTTGTGAAAGAATCGTCAATATCATTTTGGAAGGATAGGGATAATGGATAAGGTTTCTATTATTGTACCAGTATACAATGTCGAAGATTGCTTAAGCTATTGTGTAGACAGTCTAAGACAACAGACCTATAAAAATATAGAAATTATACTGGTAGACGATGGTTCTACAGATTCTTCAGGAGAAATTTGTGACCAATATGCTCAAGAAGATGACAGAATAAAAGTTCTGCATATTGAAAATGGGGGATTATCCAATGCCCGCAATACTGGGGTAAAAGAATCTTCAACAGATTGGATTGTTTTCATTGATTCAGATGATTATTATGACCATAGAGCCATTGAATATTTAGTAGAACTTAGAGATAAGTATAGAGTTGATCTTGTAGCAACTCCAGTGATTGAAGTTAGAAACTATGAAAATAGCGATTTCCTAGGAGATTTCAGAGAGAAATATTCTGGAAAATTAGATCGTCGAACAGCTTTAGAACAAATGTTTTATGGAAATTATGTTGGGACACATTCAGGTGGTAAACTATATAAGAAAGAAATTTTATTAAGGTTTCCATATCCTAATGGGATGTTGTATGAAGATTTAGCTCTTGCTTATGAGCATATTGCTTCCTGTGAAAATATTGCTGTTAGTGATCTAAATCTTTATAAATACTATCGAAGACCAGGAAGTATTGTAAATTCTAAGTATAGTGATCGTCTCTTAGATTTTTACAAGGCAATGGAATGGAATATAAGTTATGTTGAACGAGACTATTCAGGTGATAGGGATATGAGAAGAGCCTTGAATGTTCGCTATGTTTTTAATGGTCTGCATATTGTACATGCTATGCTTAGTTCAGATATGTATGCTGAAGTTAATAAAATTAGAAAAGAATACATTCAATATTTCAAAGATGTTATTCTGAATTCAAATGTTACAAGGAAAAATAAAGTGAAATACTTGATGCTTTTGGTTTCTCCAAAACTGTATGAAAAAATTAGAGAGAAGATGAGTTAGGTAAGAATGAAGATTTTAAAAAATTATGCATATAATCTCTCTTACCAGCTACTAGTGATAATTCTTCCTATTATAACAACACCTTATGTAACTAGGGTATTTAGTTCAACTGATTTAGGTACTTATGGTTATTTCAATTCAATTGTAACCTACTTTATTTTATTGGCGACATTGGGCGTGGCCAATTATGGTACAAAAGAAATTTCAGGCCATCGTAAAGATATCAGAAAAAACTTTTGGGGCATATACACCTTGCAGTTTGGTGCGACCATTCTGTCAATATGCTTATACATTCTCTTATGTATGTCCTTGTCATTTATGCAAAATCCCGTTGCATATATTTTGGGCTTGAGTCTGGTATCTAAAGGGATGGATATCTCCTGGTTATTTCAAGGGTTAGAGGATTTTCGCAAGATAACAGTTAGAAATATTACTGTTAAACTGGTCGGTGTCATTTCAATCTTCTTATTTGTAAAATCAGCAAATGATTTATATCTTTATGTGTTTTTGCTAACAATATTTGAATTATTGGGGCAGTTTAGTATGTGGTTGCCAGCTAGAGAATTTATCGGGAAACCACATTTTGATTGGTCCTATGCTAAACAACACTTGAAACCAGTTGTTCTCTTGTTTTTGCCGCAAATAGCTATTTCGCTATATGTTACTTTGGATCGTACTATGCTAGGGGCATTAGCCTCAACTAAAGACGTCGGAATTTATGACCAAGCCTTAAAATTGGTCAATATTTTGCTTACACTAGTGACTTCGTTAGGAAGCGTAATGCTTCCTCGTGTTGCCAATCTCCTATCAACTGGAGATCACAAGGCTGTAAACAAAATGCATCAGATGTCTTTCTTAATATACAATTTAGTCATTTTTCCTATAATAGCAGGAATGTTAATTGTTAATGATGATTTCGTGCAATTTTTCTTAGGACAGGATTTCCAAGATGCTAAATATGCGATAGCAATTATGATTTTTAGAATGTTCTTTATTGGCTGGACAAATATTATGGGTATTCAAATTTTGATTCCACATAATAAAAATAAAGAATTTATGATTTCGACAACTATTCCAGCTATTGTGAGTGTCGGTTTAAATTTATTATTACTACCTAAATTAGGTTATATCGGAGCAGCCATTGTTTCTGTATTAACAGAAGCCTTAGTATGGGCTATTCAACTGTATTTTACCAGAAACTATTTAAAGGAAGTGCCTCTTCTAGCTTCGACAGTTAAAATTATAGGAGCATCAGCTCTCATGTACGGTGTACTATTCGTTGTAAAAACTACAGTGAATTTTACGCCTGTTATAAATGTTATGGTATTTGCTACAATAGGAGCGATACTTTACATTTTTCAAATACTATTCTTAAAGGTAATTAGTCCAAAAGAGTTGAAACAGCAGTTATTGAATAAGTGAAATTGAATGGAATAAATAGAAATTTCAGTAGCTTATAGTCTTATTGTAAAATGAACTCTTGTATAGATTAAATTCGCTTTGGTTGATTAAATAGTTAGGAAAGGGAGGATAGAAGAGTATAAGTGAACTAGAAGATTAAAGAAATATTATTTTTTCTCATTCAATTCCATATTTCTTTTTCTTATAAATCACTCTGTATGATTCTTTTTCAAAAAATATGATAAAAATTAAATTTGAAAACCTACTAGTCAGCATTGTTGTATCTGTAGTGGTATTTTTTAATACCATATCAACTACGATGCTGGATAGGACTTTTTTTCAAGTCAAAGTAAATTTCCTATTTTTGGTTGTATTGCTTTTAGGGCTTCGTTTTTTGTATAAAATGCGGGTCTCATACAAATATCTAATACTTTCTATTCTATTGTTGCTTTCGGGGGTTTTAGTGTATTTTCAAACGAATAGACTTAATTTTCTAGTCTATTCGATGCTACTAGTCCTCTTGGTTAATGTAGATATGAAAGTAGTTTTGAGGAACTATGTAGTTGTAGCTGGTATTCTCGTAGTTGGAGTTTTTCTTTTATCACTTGCTGGCATAGTTCCTAATCTACAATATAATCGTGCGGGAGTTATTCGAAATTCGTTTGGGTTTATTTATCCTACGGACTTTGCATCACATTGCTTCTATCTATTTTTAGCAATTTCCTATCTTCTAAAAGATAAATTTATATGGACCAGATCTCTGTTTGGTGTCTTGCTATCAGCTTTCATTATAAAATACTGTGATGCACGTTTAAATGCTTTGTCAATCTTGTTAGCGACAGTTATTTTCATTTATTTTTATTACAGCAAAGAGAAAAAACTAAAGATATTTGCCTTGTTCCCATATTCGGCTGTTATATTCGCATCAATTGTTACCTATTTGTCATACAAGTTTTCTTGGTCTAATCCATTTTTAGTATCGATAAACAAATTAATTACGGGAAGGCTGGCTCTAGGCAGGAATGCATTTACTACATTTGAAGTGCATCTATTTGGGACTAGAAACGTTCAATTTATCGGATCAGGTGGAAAAACAGAATCTGTAATTGGGTATAACTATGTAGATTCTTCTTATGTGCAGATGTTATTTACATATGGAATAGTTCCTGTAGTCCTATTGATCGTAATTTATGTTGTCGCCTCGAGAAAACAGTATAAGGATGGTCAATATTTATTCGTTGCGATTTTATCATTGATTGCTTTTAACTGTATGATTGAAGCCTTTTGGTTTGTTCCTACATATAATATATTCATGTTTTTACTATTTACAACAAATACTTTTAGTAAAAAAGAATCGAATGATATTACTAAATTAAATGCGACCTAGTTCTAGTACTAGACTTTAGGAGGCTTTAATAGATGCTAAGAGTCCTTTCTAAGAAAGAAAAAATAACGTTTGCTGGCCCGGAGTCAGCATTAATAAGAAATTGTAGAGTTCATTAACGGAGTTTTAATATGTATGACTATTTAATTGTTGGTGCAGGTTTGTCTGGAGCAATCTTCGCACACGAAGCTACAAAACGTGGTAAAAAAGTAAAAGTGATTGACAAACGTGATCACATCGGTGGAAATATCTACTGTGAAAATGTTGAAGACATCAATATCCACAAGTATGGTGCCCACATTTTCCATACCTCAAACAAAAAGGTTTGGGATTATGTCAACCAATTCGCTGAATTCAATAACTATATCAACTCACCAGTGGCTAACTACAAGGGCAGCCTCTACAATCTTCCTTTCAACATGAATACCTTCTACGCTATGTGGGGAACTAAGACACCACAAGAAGTCAAGGATAAGATTGCCGAGCAAACGGCTGACATGAAGGATGTTGAGCCTAAGAACTTGGAAGAACAAGCTATCAAGTTGATTGGCCCAGATATCTATGAAAAGTTGATTAAGGGCTATACCGAAAAACAATGGGGCCGTTCTGCTACAGATCTTCCACCATTTATCATCAAACGTCTACCAGTTCGTTTGACCTTTGATAACAACTACTTTAATGACCGTTACCAAGGAATTCCAATCGGTGGATACAACGTCATCATTGAAAATATGCTTGGTGATGTGGAAGTAGAGCTTGGCGTTGATTTCTTTGCTAATCGTGAAGAGCTTGAAGCATCAGCTGATAAAGTTGTCTTTACAGGGATGATTGACCAGTACTTTGACTACAAACACGGTGAGTTGGAGTATCGCAGTCTTCGTTTTGAACACGAAGTCTTGGATGAGGAAAATCATCAAGGAAATGCCGTGGTCAACTACACCGAGCGTGAGATTCCTTATACTCGTATCATTGAGCATAAGCACTTCGAATATGGTACACAACCTAAGACAGTTATCACACGTGAATACCCAGCTGATTGGAAACGTGGAGATGAACCATATTACCCAATCAACGATGAAAAGAACAACGCTATGTTTGCTAAGTACCAAGAAGAAGCAACCAAAAATGATAAGGTTATCTTCTGTGGACGTTTGGCAGACTATAAATACTACGACATGCACGTGGTTATTGAGCGTGCTTTGGAAGTCGTAGCAAATGAATTTGATTGAAAGAAATAGTGATTCATGAAGTATTTTCTAAAAGAAGAGTTTTTAAAAGATTCTGGTGCTCGAAACGCTGGAAATAAGGCCAGAAATGATGTCGAGGAAATTGTCAAACGAGAAGGCTATCAACCCTTGTTGTTAACAGTTGAGGATTGGTATCAAATGGGAACCGTTAAAGCCCAACGACACAAGGCAAAAGCTCTAGCTCAAGCTTTTTCTCAGTTGAAATCAGGGGATCAATTATTGATTCAATTCCCCATGCTCCATCATAGTTTTTTCACCACTCGCTTGGTAAGAAAAATCCAGCGAAGAGGGGTACAAGTCTATTTTATTATCCATGATTTGGAAGCTTTGCGCTATGCCAATCTGGATACAGTACCTTTGAAGCATAAGATTCGAGTCCATCTTCAAGAATCGAGTCTATTGAAGGTGGCTGATGGAGTGATTGCTCATAATCCGATTATGAAATCAGTATTGGTGGAGAAGGGGCTCCCAGAGCACAAACTAGTTAGTTTAGAAATTTTTGACTACCTCATTCCGAATTACCAAGAGAAAGATGGTCTATCAAAGGATCAACCAATCATTGTAGCAGGGAATTTAGCCCAAGAAAAAGCAGGTTACCTTTATCAATTGCCTGCTAGACCGGCCTACAATCTCTATGGTGTCGGTTTTGATGAGAGTAGAGCTTTAGAGAATGAGGCTTACTTTGGTTCTTTCTTGCCAGACGAACTTCCTGCAGCCCTTGAGGGTGGTTTTGGGCTTGTATGGGATGGTGATAGTGCTGAAACATGTAGTGGTGTTTTCGGAGAGTACCTCCGTTATAACAATTCTCACAAGGCATCCCTTTATTTGGCATCTGGATTCCCGCTTGTAGTGTGGAAACAGTCTGCCTTGTCTCACTTTGTGCTTGAGAAGAACTGTGGTGTTGCAGTGGAGTCTCTTCATGATTTAAAAAACACGATTGAAAATCTATCAGATGCCGATTATCAAGAATTGGTTGCAAATGCAAAAAATATTGGTAAAAAAATACGAGATGGTTTTTATCTAACCAGTGCTCTTAAAAAATTAACAAAATAAGAAGTCTTTTTGGACTTCTTATTTTTGTTACAAAGTTAATCTTCTAGTATATAAGTTAGAGAAGAAGCGATTAGTTTTTAGGGACAATTTAAGTATTTCATCTTAACGCAAAATTGAAATGAAGTTGGCATGAAATTACTTGAAAAATACAATAAATTACACAGCATTTTTCAGCTTTTCTGACATTTTTACACTGTTTTTCATAGAAAAAATAAAAAAGAGGGACTTGTAATGGAATATTAAAATAAATTTAATGAAAAACCTTCGATAAAATCACAAAAAAATTAGGCACGAATCGGATTTTTGTGATATAATATTCTGTGAATAGCTATGCCTTCTTGTAGCTGTTAAAAAATCAAAGTGTGAAACTTGGAAGATAGAGAGGACGCAATGTAATGACTAGAAATGGTTTCTTTACAGGCTTAGATATTGGAACAAGCTCAATTAAAGTGTTAGTTGCTGAGCTTGTAGATGGTGAAGTAAATGTAATCGGTGTTAGCAACGCCAAAAGTAAAGGTGTCAAGGATGGGATTATCGTTGACATCGAAGCCGCAGCAACGGCTATCAAATCTGCTATTTCTCAAGCAGAAGAAAAAGCAGGGATTTCAATTAAATCCGTAAATGTTGGACTTCCAGCAAACTTGTTGCAAGTGGAACCAACTCAAGGAATGATTCCTGTAACATCAGATACAAAAGAAATTACAGATCAAGATGTTGAGAATGTTGTCAAATCGGCTTTGACTAAGAGTATGACACCTGATCGTGAAGTGATTACGTTTGTGCCAGAAGAATTTGTAGTAGACGGTTTCCAAGGTATTCGTGACCCACGTGGTATGATGGGTGTTCGTTTGGAAATGCGTGGGCTTCTCTATACAGGTCCAAGAACCATTCTTCACAACCTTCGTAAAACTGTAGAACGTGTTGGAGTTCAAGTTGATAACGTGATTATTTCACCGCTTGCAATTGTAAACTCTGTTCTTAACGAAGGCGAACGTGAGTTTGGAGCGACTGTTATTGATATGGGTGGTGGCCAAACAAGTGTTGCTACTATCCGTAATCAAGAACTACAATACACAAATGTTTACCAAGAAGGTGGCGATTACGTCACTAAGGACATTTCAAAAGTTCTTAAAACTTCTAAGAAAATTGCAGAAGGTTTGAAGCTTAACTACGGTGAAGCTTATCCGCAACTTGCAAGCAAAGAAACTTTCCAAGTTGAAGTGATTGGTGAAGTAGAACCTGTTGAAGTTACAGAAGAATACTTGGCTCAAATTATTTCAGCTAGATTGAAACACATCTTTGAACAAATCAAACAAGATTTGGAAAGAAGACATTTGTTGGACTTGCCGGGTGGTATTGCTCTGATTGGTGGGAATGCTATTCTACCAGGTATCGTTGAGCTTGCCCAAGAAGTACTTGGAGTTCGTGTGAAACTTTATGTTCCAAACCAAGTAGGTATCCGCAATCCTGCATTTGCTCATGTGATTAGTTTGTCAGAATTTGCTGGAAGTCTTACAGAAGTGAATGTTTTGGCTCAAAGAGCTATCAGAGGAGATCAAGTTCTACGTCAACAACCAATTGATTTCAGAACTTCAAGTCAGGAAAAACCTGCAGCTTCTCAACGCTCAGTGTTTGGTACAACTTCAACTGAATCAGCAGAACCAACTTATACTGCTGAATCAGCAACTCCAAATCAATCAGAAGAGAAACCAAAATTAACTGAGCGATTCCGTAGCTTAATCGGAAGCATGTTTGATGAATAGGATAGAGGGATAAAATATGACATTTTCATTTGATACAGCAGCAGCACAAGGTGCAGTAATTAAAGTAATTGGTGTCGGTGGTGGCGGTGGAAACGCCATTAACCGCATGGTTGACGAAGGCGTTTCAGGTGTTGAGTTCATCGCAGCCAACACAGATGTACAAGCCTTGAGCAGTACAAAAGCTGAAACAGTTATCCAACTTGGTCCAAAATTAACTCGCGGACTTGGTGCTGGAGGACAGCCTGAAGTTGGTCGTAAGGCTGCTGAAGAAAGCGAAGAAGTAATTACTGAAGCTATCAGTGGTGCAGATATGGTCTTCATCACTGCTGGTATGGGTGGTGGTTCTGGTACAGGTGCTGCACCAGTTATCGCTCGTATCGCTAAAGGTTTAGGTGCTTTGACTGTCGGTGTTGTGACACGTCCATTCGGTTTCGAAGGAAGCAAGCGTGGTCAATTCGCAGTCCAAGGGATCAACGAACTTCGTGAACATGTTGATACTCTCTTGATTATCTCAAACAACAACTTATTAGAAATTGTTGACAAGAAAACTCCACTTCTTGAAGCTTTGTCTGAAGCAGATAACGTTCTTCGTCAAGGTGTTCAAGGGATTACAGATTTGATTACAAATCCTGGTTTGATCAACTTGGACTTCGCAGACGTGAAGACAGTAATGGCAAACAAAGGAAATGCCCTCATGGGTATCGGTATCGGTAGCGGAGAAGAGCGTGTTATCGAAGCGGCTCGTAAAGCTATCTACTCACCACTTCTTGAAACAACTATTGATGGAGCAGAAGATGTTATCGTTAACGTAACTGGTGGTTTGGATATGACTTTGATTGAAGCAGAAGAAGCTTCTGAAATCGTCAATCAAGCTGCTGGACATGGCGTAAATATCTGGCTCGGTACTTCTATTGATGAATCAATGAAAGATGAAATCCGTGTAACTGTTGTTGCAACTGGAGTTCGTCAAGATGCAGTCGAAAAAGTTGTAGCGCCACAACCAAGACAAGCGTCATTCCGTGAACCAGTAAAATCTGGACATACACACACTTATGACCGTCATTTTGATTTGGCAGAAACAGCTGAACTTCCAACTCCTTCACAACGTCACACTGAAGCGCCTAAAGCATCAGCTTTTGGTGACTGGGACTTGAGACGTGATTCAATTGTTCGTCAAGGTGAATCAGTCGTGTCACCAGTTGAACGTTTCGAAGCACCAGCTTCTGACGAAGATGAATTGGAAACACCACCATTCTTTAAAAACCGTTAATAGAGATGGATTTAAAAGAAAATACAAATCAGGTATTTCACCAGGTTACAAAAGCAATTCAAGAAACCGGCCGTGAAGACGGTTCGGTTTCTGTAATTGCCGTAACAAAATATGTTGATATTGCAACTGCAGCAAATTTGATTGACCAAGGAGTCAAACACATCGGTGAAAACCGTGTCGACAAATTTCTTGAAAAGTATCATGCTTTAAGTGATAAAGATGTTACTTGGCACTTGATTGGTAGCTTACAAAGAAGAAAAGTTAAGGATATCATTCCTTATGTTGATTATTTTCACGCTTTAGATTCTTTGAAATTAGCCCAAGAGATTCAAAAACGTGCCGATCGAACAGTTAAATGTTTTTTGCAGGTCAATATTTCTGGAGAGGAAAGCAAGCATGGTTTTTCAAAAGAAGAACTATTGACAGTCTTGCCAGACTTGTCTAGCTTGGATCAAATCGAGTATGTTGGTCTCATGACCATGGCTCCCTTTGAGGCCCAAACAGAAGAGTTGCAAAAAATCTTTAAAGAAACGCAAGAGTTGCAACAATACATTCGTGAACAACAATTCCCCAATATGCCAATGACAGAACTAAGTATGGGAATGAGTCGTGACTACAAAGAAGCGATTCAATGTGGCTCGACTTTTGTTCGAATTGGTACAGCATTTTTTAAATAGGAAATAATCATGTCATTAAAAGATAAATTTGATAAATTTATAGATTACTTTACAGAAGATGGAGATGAAGTTGCTTCAGAAGTTGTAGCTGCACAACCTGAACGTTCACTAGTTTCGGTGCCTCAAAAAAGAGAATTGCCACAGCAAGCTGCTGCTCAAGAATCTTCTTCAGTTGAAACAAAAGAGAAAAACATTACAAAACTTCATGCACGTCAGCAACAACTAGCAATTGAAAGCCATCGCTCTACTGAAAAAGTAACCATCGATGTTCGTTACCCACGCCGTTACGAAGATGCAACAGATATTGTTGATTTGTTGGCTGGAAATGAAAGTATCTTGATTGACTTCCAATATATGACAGAAGTTCAAGCTCGTCGTTGTTTGGATTACTTGGATGGAGCACGTCATGTCCTTGCTGGTGAGTTAAGAAAAGTAGCGAACACAATGTATCTTTTGACACCTGTTGGTGTTGTGGTAAACATTGAAGATATTCGTTTACCTGAAGAAGCTCAAAGCGAAGAATACGACTTTGACATGAAGAGAAATAGAGTACGTTAATGTTTCTAATAATTCGTTTTATCCAAAATGCTACAGATATCTATTCGCTGATACTTGTAGCTTTTGCTCTATTATCATGGTTTCCAAATGCCTATAACACACAGTTGGGGAAATTTTTAGAGACTTTGTGTAAACCAATTCTTGAACCTCTAAGATGTCTACCTCTTCAAATCGCAGGTTTGGATTTCTCGGTTTGGATAGCTCTAATTCTCTTACGCATGATTAGCCGCTATCTCATCAATTTGCTGGTCGTATTATGAGCAAGGAACTTTACCAACATTTCGCAACGGAGGATATTCCATTCATCGATAAGGGGTTGGAATGGTTGAGTCAAGTCGAGGAGCACTATGCACCGATTTTATCTCCTTTTATAAATCCTCACCAAGTATTTATCTTGGAAACTTTAGGAAATAATAGAGGGATAAAAGTCTTCTCTAGTACGAGTTATATCTCTTCGGAGTACGCTAGGGTTATTTTAGCGCCCGATTACTTCACGCCAAGTTTGGAAGATTTTGAAATGACCTTGCTTGAGATCGTGTATCCCAGCAAGTTTCAGCAACTGACCCATTCAAAGATATTGGGTACAGTTCTCAATCGACTAGGTATTGACCGTAAGTTATTCGGAGACATTCTGGTGACAGAAGATAAAGCCCAAATTATTGTCGATCGAAGATTTACCACTCTTTTCCAAGATGGAATTCAAAAGATTTCCAAGTTGCCTGTAAGTTTAGTAGAACGTCCTTTTTCAGATATGATAGAATCCAAAGATGACTATCAAGAAAAAGAAGTCTTGGTTTCAAGTCTTCGACTGGATGCCTTCTTATCTAGCATATTGAAATTATCTCGTTCCCAAACTTCGGCTCTGGTTGAAAAAAAGTTGGTTCAAGTCAACTATCATATAGTTGAAAAATCGGACTATCCGGTAAAATTTGGTGATTTAATCAGCGTCAGACGCTTTGGTCGAATTATCTTACTTAAAGAAAATGGTCAAACCAAAAAGGATAAGAAAAAATTAACAGTCCAGCTACTATTAAGCAAGTGAGAATAAATATGTCAATTACACCACAAGAAATTAGTGATAAAGCTTTCTCAAGATCATTTAGAGGCTACAATCAGGAAGAAGTTGACCTATTTCTAGATAAGATTTATTTTGAATTAGAGGAATTAATCCGAAACAAAGAGGAAACGGAACTCTACATCAAAAAGCTAGAAGAACGTCTTTCCTATTATACGAATGATATTCCTAAGAGAACAGTAACAAACGAGCAAGAACCAGAAGCAATTAATGATTCTATTTTTTATTAAATAAGTGAGGAAAAATATGCCAATTACATCGTTAGAAATTAAGGATAAAACCTTTGGTGTTCAGTTTAGAGGTTTTAACCGTGAAGAAGTTGATGAATTTTTAGATATTGTTGTTCGTGACTATGAAGCACTTGTACGAAGCAATCATGAAAAAGAACAACACATTAAAAACTTAGAAGAACGTTTGTCGTATTTTGATGAGATTAAGGATTCATTGAGTCAATCAGTTTTGATTGCCCAAGACACAGCTGAACGTGTGAAACAAGCTGCGAATGACCGTTCTAATAACATCATTAAGCAGGCTGAGCAAGATGCCCAACGCTTACTTGATGAAGCTAAGTATAAAGCCAATGAAATTTTGCGTCAAGCTACAGATAATGCTAAAAAAGTTGCTGTAGAAACTGAAGAGTTGAAGAATAAGAGCCGCGTCTTCCACCAACGTTTGAAATCAACAATCGAAAGTCAGTTGGCTATTGTTGATTCATCAGATTGGGAAGAAATTTTGCGTCCGACTGCAACTTATCTTCAAACTAGCGACGAAGCATTTAAGGAAGTCGTCCAAGAAGTTCTAGGTGAAGATGTATCCTCATATCATGATGAAGAACCAATTGACATGACTCGTCAATTTTCTCCAGAAGAAGTTGCAGAACTACAAGCGCGTATTGAAGCAGCTAACAAAGAATTGTTAGAGGCTGAACAAGCTGCTGAAGAGTCAACTGAAACTGAAGTTGAACTTCAGCCAGTTGCTGAAACTCCTGTTGAACCAGCACATGAGGAAGGACCTCAAGATGATGCTGACACTCAACAAGAATCAGTTCTAATTTTATAAGAATCTCATTAGAGAACAAGAATTTATCAAACACATTTCTAGCGAGTAGGAGATGGTGAAAGTCCTACAATCCCTGTTGGTAAATTCATCCTCTCTTAGTATCAAATCTGAAAATAGTAAGATTTGACGTTGCCCACGTTACGGGAAAAGAGGGAAAGAGACTAGGTCTTTTTCCGAACAAAGGTGGTACCACGATTTTCGTCCTTTTTGCGAGTCGTGGTTTTTATATTGTCAATTTACATTAAAGGAGTACTAATGAAACTTAAAGAAACCCTCAATCTTGGGAAAACAGAATTTCCAATGCGTGCCGGTCTTCCGACCAAAGAGCCAGTTTGGCAAAAGGAATGGGATGAAGCTAAACTTTATCAACGTCGTCAAGAATTAAATGAAGGAAAACCGCATTTCACCCTTCATGATGGCCCTCCGTATGCCAACGGAAACATCCACGTTGGACATGCCATGAACAAGATTTCAAAGGATATCATTGTTCGTTCAAAATCGATGTCAGGATTCTACGCACCATACATTCCAGGTTGGGACACTCACGGTCTGCCAATTGAGCAAGTCTTGGCAAAACAAGGCGTTAAACGCAAAGAGATGGACCTTGTTGAATACTTGAAACTTTGCCGTGAGTACGCTCTGTCTCAAGTAGATAAACAACGCGAAGACTTTAAACGATTGGGTGTTTCTGGTGACTGGGAAAATCCATATGTGACCTTGACGCCTGACTATGAAGCAGCGCAAATCCGTGTCTTCGGTGAAATGGCTAATAAAGGCTACATCTACCGTGGAGCGAAGCCCGTTTATTGGTCTTGGTCATCTGAGTCTGCGCTTGCTGAAGCGGAAATTGAATACCATGACTTGGTTTCAACATCACTTTACTATGCCAACAAGGTAAAAGATGGTAAAGGTGTCCTTGATACAGATACTTACATCGTCGTTTGGACAACAACTCCATTCACCATCACGGCTTCACGTGGTTTGACTGTTGGTGCGGATATTGATTACGTCTTGGTGCAACCAGCTGGTGAACCTCGTAAGTTTGTGGTTGCTTCAGAATTGTTGAACAGCTTGTCTGAGAAATTCGGTTGGTCTGACGTTCAAGTTTTGGCTACTTACCGTGGTTCAGAATTGAACCAAATTGTGACAGAGCATCCATGGGATACAGCAGTAGATGAACTCGTTATCCTTGGTGACCATGTTACAACTGATTCTGGTACTGGTATCGTCCATACAGCTCCTGGTTTTGGTGAGGATGACTACAATGTCGGTGTTGCCAATGGGCTTGAAGTTGCTGTGACTGTTAACGAACGCGGGATCATGATGGCCAATGCAGGTGCAGAGTTCGAAGGTCAATTCTATGACAAGGTTGTGCCAACAGTTATTGAAAAACTTGGTAGCTTGCTCCTTGCTCAAGAAGAAATCTCTCACTCCTACCCATTTGACTGGCGTACGAAAAAACCAATCATCTGGCGTGCCGTGCCACAATGGTTTGCCTCTGTATCAAAATTCCGCCAAGAAATCTTGAACGAAATTGAAAAAGTCAAGTTTCATTCAGAATGGGGTAAAATCCGTCTTTACAACATGATTCGTGACCGTGGTGACTGGGTCATCTCTCGTCAACGTGCTTGGGGTGTGCCACTTCCAATCTTCTATGCAGAAGACGGAACACCAATCATGACAGCTGAAACCATCGAGCATGCAGCCCAACTCTTTGAAGAACATGGTTCCATCATCTGGTGGGAACGTGATGCCAAAGACCTCTTGCCAGAAGGATTTACCCATCCAGGTTCACCAAATGGTGAGTTCAAGAAAGAAACAGACATCATGGACGTATGGTTTGACTCAGGTTCATCATGGAATGGAGTTGTGGTAAACCGTCCTGAGCTTAAATATCCAGCCGACCTCTATCTAGAAGGTTCAGACCAATACCGTGGTTGGTTCAACTCATCACTTATCACTTCTGTGGCTAACCACGGTGTAGCGCCATACAAACAAATCTTGTCGCAAGGTTTTGCTTTGGATGGTAAAGGTGAGAAGATGTCTAAATCTCTTGGAAATACCATTGCTCCAAGCGATGTTGAAAAACAATTCGGTGCGGAAATCTTGCGTCTCTGGGTAACCAGTGTAGACTCAAGTAACGATGTACGTATCTCTATGGATATCTTGAGTCAAGTTTCTGAAACTTACCGTAAGATCCGTAACACACTTCGTTTCTTGATTGCTAACACATCTGATTTTAACCCAGCTGAGGATGCAGTAACTTACGAAGAACTTCGTTCTGTTGATAAGTACATGACTATTCGCTTTAATCAACTTGTTAAGACTATTCGTGACGCTTATACAAACTTTGAATTCTTGACAATCTATAAAGCCCTAGTGAACTTTATCAACGTTGATTTGTCTGCTTTCTACCTTGACTTTGCCAAAGATGTTGTCTACATCGAAGGTCCAAAATCTCTTGAACGCCGTCAGATGCAAACCGTCTTTTATGATATTCTTGTGAAAATCACGAAACTCTTGACACCAATTCTTCCACACACTGCTGAAGAAATCTGGTCATATCTCGAGTTTGAAACAGAAGACTTTGTTCAATTGTCAGAATTGCCAGAAGCACAAACATTTGCCAACCAAGAGGAAATCTTGGATGCCTGGTCAGCCTTCATGAACTTCCGTGGTCAAGCTCAAAAGGCTTTGGAAGAAGCACGTAATGAAAAAGTGATCGGTAAATCACTTGAAGCTCACTTGACAGTTTATCCAAATGAAGTGGTGAAAACTCTTCTTGGAGCTGTTGATAGCAATGTAGCCCAACTCTTGATTGTCTCTAAATTGACCATCGCTGAAGGTCCAGCTCCAGAAGACGCTGTTAACTTTGAAGATGTAGCCTTCACGGTTGAGCGTGCGGCTGGTGAGGTTTGTGACCGTTGCCGCCGTATCGATCCAAGTACAGCAGAACGTAGCTACCATGCAACTATCTGCGATCACTGTGCAAGCATCGTCGAAGAAAATTTTGCAGATGCAGTAGCAGAAGGATTTGAAGCTAAATAGTCTAACAAAAATACAGGAGAAATTCCTGTATTTTTTTAAAAAATAAAAACTTTAATAAAAATATGGTATAATATACCTTATTAAAATAAAAGGAGATATTTATGAAGACAAAAACACTAGCACAAGTAGATGGCTTTATTGGTATTATTGCAGGGGCAATTTTAGCTTTCTTACCAATTTTTATGGTATTTCTTGCAGCCATTTCTGAAGACGAAGATGCTGCAGGGCTAATTTTGGGCATTATTTTCATTGTTTTTTCTTTAGTGAAAATTGCAACCCTCATTCTTGGAATCCTCTCACTTGTCTACTATAAGGATGACAATCGTATTTCACTAGCACCATCGATTCTATTTATCGTAGGTTCTGTAGTTGCTTTGATTCCTTTTCTTGGATGGATTGGTGGAATCGTCCTTATCATCGGAGGAGCTTTGTACCTAGCAAGCTTGAAACAATTTAGAATTGAAGAATAAATTATCTTTTAGGGAAGAGTCCATGAGCTCTTCTCTTTTTCGTTGATTTTAACTAGCTTTTTTGTGAATAATTGTGTAAAATAGAATAGATAAACGAGGGCAACCTCGAAAAATAAAAGGAGAATCCAACTAATGGTAAAATTGGTTTTCGCTCGCCACGGTGAGTCTGAATGGAACAAAGCTAACCTTTTCACAGGATGGGCTGACGTAGATCTTTCTGAAAAAGGTACTCAACAAGCTATCGATGCTGGTAAATTGATTAAAGAAGCTGGTATTGAATTTGACCAAGCTTACACTTCAGTATTGAAACGTGCAATCAAAACAACTAACCTTGCACTTGAAGCATCTGACCAACTTTGGGTTCCAGTTGAAAAATCATGGCGCTTGAACGAACGTCACTACGGTGGTTTGACTGGTAAAAACAAAGCTGAAGCTGCTGAACAATTTGGTGATGAGCAAGTTCACATCTGGCGTCGTTCATACGATGTATTGCCTCCAGCAATGCCTCGTGATGATGAGCACTCAGCTCACACTGACCGTCGTTACGCTTCACTTGATGACTCAGTAATTCCAGATGCTGAAAACTTGAAAGTGACTTTGGAACGTGCCCTTCCATTCTGGGAAGATAAAATCGCTCCAGCACTTAAAGATGGTAAAAACGTATTCGTAGGTGCACACGGTAACTCAATCCGCGCCCTTGTAAAACACATCAAACAATTATCAGACGACGAAATCATGGATGTGGAAATCCCTAACTTCCCACCATTGGTATTCGAATTTGACGAAAAATTGAACGTAGTTTCTGAATACTATCTTGGTAAATAATGTAAAATAGAGTCTAGGATTATTCCTAGGCTTTTTTTATTTTGAAAATAGGAAAATGCAGAGTGCAATTTAACTTGTCAAAGACAGGGATTCTTGTTATAATAGATAGGATGGAGGCGCTATGGCACTTAAAAAAGCAAGTTTAGCTTGTGCGGTTTGTGGTTCAAGAAACTACTCAATTAAAATTAGTGGGAATCCAAAACCGACTCGCTTAGAAGTAAATAAATTTTGTAAACATTGTGGTAAATACACAACACATCGAGAAACGAGATAGGAGATAAGAATGGGTTTTATTAAGGATATCTTTACACTTCTTAAAGATACAACTTGGCCAACTCGAAAACAAAGTTGGGTAGATTTCAAATCTATCATGGAATACACTGCCTTCTTTGTTGTCATCATTTATATTTTTGACCAGTTAATCGTTAGCGGATTAATCCGATTCATTAACATTTTTTAAGATAGTATAAATAGGCTGAAAGAAGTTTACCATTAAGAAAGGAAAAAAGATGGATAGTTTTGATAAAGGATGGTTTGTCCTACAAACATATTCTGGTTATGAAAATAAAGTAAAAGAAAATCTCTTGCAACGTGCACAAACATACAATATGTTGGATAATATCCTACGTGTGGAAATTCCAACTCAAACTGTGCAAGTTGAAAAAAATGGGAAGAAAAAAGAAGTTGAAGAAAATCGCTTCCCAGGATATGTCCTTGTAGAAATGGTTATGACCGATGAAGCTTGGTTTGTAGTTCGTAATACACCAAACGTTACGGGATTTGTCGGCTCACACGGGAACAGATCTAAACCAACTCCGCTTTTGGAACAAGAAATCAGAGATATCTTGGTATCAATGGGACAAACGGTTCAAGAATTCGATATCAATGTTGAAGTTGGTCAAACAGTTCGAATCATTGATGGTGCCTTTGCTGATTACACAGGAAAAATTACTGAAATTGATAATAACAAAGTGAAAATGATTATTTCAATGTTTGGTAATGATACAGTAGCAGAAGTAAACTTGAATCAAATTGCTGAATTGTAATCTCAGTTACTCATCTACTTGTGAATCTAGAATTCTGTCAACTAATTTTTTAAAAACTAGTTGACAAGATTCTAAAAGCGGGTATAATAGAAAGAGTTGAAAAAGCTCAGGTCCGTTGGTCAAGGGGTTAAGACACCGCCTTTTCACGGCGGTAACA
>NZ_JAHZPZ010000006.1 GCF_019929665.1 Streptococcus infantis
TATCCGCCATAGCTCAGTTGGTAGTAGCGCATGACTGTTAATCATGATGTCGTAGGTTCGAGTCCTACTGGCGGAGTAGTTAAACGTTCTAAGGAACGTTTTTTTGTTTTCTTGGCTTTATTTTTCTGGATTTTTCAGAGCTTTTTTCCATCTATTTTTACTTCTTTTCTTTGTTTTAAGTTTGTTCAGCTTAAAATTTTTACTTTATAGAAATATTTATCTATTTATTTAGCCTTTCTGATAAACTTGTTTTATCAATAAGAAAGGTTTTTTATATGCTTCAAAAATATTATGATCGATCTTTGGTTTTTCTAAAGCAAATCGAAAATGAATATTCAATTTTATTTCAAAGTACTGATGAATGGGAATTACTTCATCTTAAATTTTTACTTTATTATTTAATTCGTTTTAAGATAAAGAATGAGAAGGATTTTCTTCTCTGTCATTTTAGGGCTGCTTATCGTATCTATCTTAATCATTTACTTGGACAAACATTCAATTATTGTTAGTAGATACAGTTATTTTCATTTATTACGAACGTTAATTTATATATAATAAAAAATATATAGTATAATCTTAAATTTTTACTTTATTTATTTTAAAATCAAAGGAAAACCCTAATCTTTTCTAGTGTTTATCCTTGATAAAATGGTGTTTTTTTCTTATAATAAATTGTAAGATATAATTGTGGGTGAGAGTCCCACCATGTATATGAGAAAGGACGAGCCTTTTGGCTCAGACGAAAATTTATTATGACTTCAGTTGTTGTTGTAGGTACCCAATGGGGTGATGAAGGTAAAGGAAAAATTACAGATTTTCTTTCAGCTAATGCAGAAGTGATTGCTCGTTACCAAGGCGGAGATAATGCAGGTCACACAATTGTTATTGATGGAAAGAAATTTAAATTGCACTTGATTCCTTCAGGTATTTTCTTCCCAGAAAAAATCTCTGTAATTGGTAATGGGATGGTAGTAAACCCTAAATCTCTTGTCAAAGAATTGTCTTATTTGCATGAAGAAGGTGTTACAACAGATAATCTTAGAATTTCTGATCGTGCGCATGTTATTTTGCCTTATCACATTGAATTAGACCGTCTTCAAGAAGAAGCTAAGGGTGATAACAAGATTGGGACGACAATTAAAGGAATTGGTCCAGCCTATATGGACAAGGCAGCTCGTGTTGGAATTCGTATTGCGGATCTTTTGGATAAAGAAATCTTCCGTGAACGTTTAGAACGTAATCTTGCTGAGAAAAATCGTCAATTTGTAAAATTGTATGATAGTGAACCTATTTCAATTGATGATATTTTTGAAGAATACTATGAGTATGGCCAACAAATCAAGCAATATGTGACTGATACTTCAGTTATCTTGAACGACGCACTTGATAATGGTAAACGGGTTCTCTTTGAGGGTGCACAAGGTGTCATGTTGGATATTGACCAAGGTACTTATCCATTTGTTACTTCATCAAACCCAGTGGCTGGTGGTGTGACAATTGGTTCTGGAGTAGGTCCAAGCAAGATTGACAAAGTTGTCGGTGTATGTAAGGCTTATACAAGTCGTGTAGGTGATGGTCCTTTCCCAACTGAGCTATTTGATGAAGTTGGTGATCGTATTCGTGAAGTGGGGCATGAGTATGGAACAACTACTGGGCGTCCTCGCCGTGTAGGTTGGTTCGACTCAGTTGTTATGCGTCATAGCCGTCGTGTTTCTGGTATCACAAATCTTTCTTTGAACTCTATTGACGTTTTGAGTGGTTTGGATACTGTTAAAATCTGTGTGGCTTATGATCTTGATGGTCAACGTATTGATTACTACCCAGCTAGTCTCGAACAATTGAAACGTTGTAAACCAATCTACGAAAAATTGCCTGGTTGGTCTGAAGATATCACTGGAGTACGTAATTTGGAAGACCTTCCTGAAAATGCACGCAACTATGTTCGCCGTGTTAGCGAATTGGTGGGTGTTCGTATTTCAACATTCTCAGTAGGTCCTGGTCGTGAACAGACAAATATTTTAGAAAGTGTTTGGTCATAGGAGATTTTTAAGATTTGTTTAAGACAGGTTGGATATACTATAGACAGTTACAAGAAGACCTCCTAACTTGTTGTAACAAATTTCCTAAACTTTTCTTTTTCATAATAATCTCCCTATAAAGTCACCGCATTCGGTGGCTTTTTTTGTGTTGAGAAACATGGTATAATGATAGAATTGATAGCTAGGAAGAGAGAAGAGATGCATTACACGCTTGAAGAAAAAGAAGCTTTTATGAGAGAAGCCTTAAAAGAGGCAGAGATTGCTTTAGAGCATGATGAAATCCCGATTGGTTGTGTAATTGTCAAGGACGGAAAAGTCATTGGGAGAGGACACAATGCGCGAGAGGAGTTGCAACGGGCAGTCATGCATGCGGAAATTATGGCCATAGAGAATGCTAATTTGAGCGAAGAGAGTTGGCGTTTGCTCGATTGTACGCTTTTTGTGACCATTGAGCCTTGTGTTATGTGTAGTGGGGCAATTGGTCTCGCACGGATTCCAAACGTGGTCTACGGGGCTAAAAACCAGAAATTTGGCGCCGCTGGGAGCTTGTACGATATTTTAACAGATGAGAGGCTCAATCACCGTGTGGACGTTGAAACAGGTGTTTTAGAGAATGAGTGCGCAGAGATTATGCAAGACTTTTTCCGAAATCGACGTAAAAAATAATTTCTCTTTAAAAATAGAGGGGAATGTGGTATAATAACTAGTGGAGCAACAGTTCTGCGTGAAGCGGGTCAGGGGAGGAATCCAGCAGCCCTAAGCGAGTGTGAATTGTGTGCTCTTTTTTCGTGCTTTTTTCGAATAAATAAGATAAAATAGCCTAGAATAAAAGATTAAAAAGAGGAATAATATGAAAATTCGTGGTTTTGAATTAGTTTCTAGCTTTACAGATGAAACTTTGTTACCTAAACGTGAGACAGCGCATGCAGCTGGCTACGACTTAAAGGTTGCGGAGCGTACAGTGATTGCACCAGGAGAGATTGTTCTCGTCCCAACGGGTGTTAAGGCTTATATGCAGCCGACTGAAGTGCTCTATCTTTATGACCGTTCATCAAATCCTCGTAAAAAAGGTTTGATCTTGATTAACTCTGTGGGTGTCATTGACGGAGACTATTATGGCAATCCAGGGAATGAGGGACATATCTTTGCACAGATGAAGAATATCACAGATCAAGAAGTTGTTCTTGAAGTTGGAGAACGTGTAGTTCAGGCTGTTTTTGCACCATTTTTAATCGCAGATGGAGATGAGGCAGACGGAGTTCGTACTGGTGGGTTTGGATCAACTGGGCACTAAGATGAAGATTATCTTTGTACGTCATGGAGAGCCAGATTATAGTATGCTTGATAAACTTGAAAATCCGCAACTCTATAGTGGTTTTGGTCGTGATTTAGCACCATTGACAGGAAAAGGTCGCAGTCTGGCAAAAGAAGTTGCTAAAACTGCATGTTTTGGAAAGGCAGAGATTATTATTTCATCGTCTGTGACGAGGGCTTTAGAAACAGCACATTATATAGCAGTTGAAACAGGATTGGACTTATTTGTAGAGCCGTTTTTTCATGAGTGGCGTCCAGACTTAGATGGCACTAACTCTGATTTAACTAGTGTATTGGTAGCTCATGAATATTATCTAAAACATCAAGGAGTTTTATCTGAAGATTCTCCTTATCGCTATGAAACTGATCTAGAGATGCGTCATCGTTTTTTAAGAGCTTTGGAAAAATATAAAGATTATAAAACTATTATCATTGTGACTCACGGAATGCTCATGCGCCAATTTGTACCAGACGAGAAGATTGATTTTTGCCAAGTGATTGAGTGTGAGATAGAGATATAGAAAGAAGAATAATGAATGAGTTATAAGGACTTTCAAGCTTTTACCACCGAGAATTGTCGAGGGTATAAGAAGATTTATGAGATCAGTATTGGAGGATTTCTTTACCTAGCATTTCTCCCTGATGCCTATCATAAAATTCTTTGCATTTCTTCAGACTACATGTCAATCATTGACAGCGAAAATGGGCAAGTAACACCGATAGACGGAGATTACGATGAGGTAGAGTTAGTAGCCATGTGTGAGGGCTATGATTCACCTATCCCTATCGCTGGTCAATATGGTGGAAGTCTCCCTCTGGATAATGGCAAAGACATCAGAGTGACAATGGATAAAGACCAATCTGAAGAGTATCCCATTTTAACTATTTATTGGGGGAAAGATGAGGAAGCTAAAAGTCAAATTTATAAAGGTTATTTACCCTATATTTTTGGATTTAGTCCTGATGGTCGGTATTATGTCCATGCGGATGATGGAGGCCTTACTGTTCTGAAACAAGATAGTTGCTGATGTGAAAAGAATAAGAGATTTTATAATGAGAGGATTAGAATTATAGCAAAGAAAAAAGCGACATTTGTGTGTCAAAATTGTGAATATAATTCACCAAAGTATTTAGGACGCTGTCCAAACTGTGGAGCTTGGTCTTCTTTTGTGGAGGAAGTTGAGGTTGCAGAGGTCAAGAATGCGCGTGTGTCCTTGACAGGTGAGAAAACTAAGCCTATGAAATTGGCTGAAGTAACTTCTATTAATGTCAATCGAACCAAGACTGAGATGGAGGAGTTCAATCGTGTGCTTGGAGGCGGAGTGGTACCAGGAAGTCTTGTCCTTATCGGTGGGGATCCAGGGATTGGGAAATCAACCCTTCTCTTACAAGTATCAACCCAGCTGTCTCAAGTAGGAACAGTCCTCTATGTCAGTGGTGAGGAGTCTGCACAGCAGATTAAACTCCGTGCAGAGCGCTTGGGGGATATTGATAGCGAGTTTTATCTCTATGCTGAGACCAATATGCAGAGCGTGAGAGCTGAGGTAGAGAGAATCCAGCCTGATTTTCTCATCATCGACTCTATACAGACCATTATGTCTCCTGAGATTTCTGGAGTGCAAGGATCGGTTTCTCAAGTACGCGAGGTGACAGCTGAACTCATGCAGCTGGCCAAGACCAATAACATCGCCATCTTTATCGTCGGCCATGTGACCAAGGAAGGAACCTTGGCGGGACCTCGAATGTTGGAACATATGGTGGATACGGTGCTTTACTTTGAAGGGGAACGCCACCATACCTTCCGTATCTTGAGAGCAGTCAAAAATCGTTTTGGATCGACCAACGAGATTGGAATCTTTGAGATGCAATCAGGTGGTTTGGTTGAAGTCCTGAATCCTAGTGAAGTGTTTCTGGAAGAACGCTTGGATGGAGCGACTGGTTCGTCCATCGTTGTGACAATGGAAGGAACACGTCCAATTCTTGCGGAAGTGCAGGCCTTGGTGACGCCGACCATGTTTGGAAATGCTAAGCGTACGACGACAGGGCTTGATTTCAATCGTGCTAGCTTAATTATGGCTGTCTTGGAAAAACGGGCTGGTCTCTTGCTTCAAAATCAGGATGCCTATCTCAAATCAGCTGGGGGTGTCAAATTAGATGAGCCTGCTATTGACCTGGCTGTTGCAGTTGCTATTGCTTCTAGCTATAAGGACAAGCCAACCAATCCCCAGGAATGTTTTGTAGGAGAGTTGGGCTTGACGGGAGAGATTCGGCGCGTAAATCGTATCGAACAACGGATCAATGAAGCTGCTAAGCTTGGATTTACAAAAATCTATGTACCAAAAAACTCCCTAACAGGTATAAAGCCACCTAAGGAAATTCAGGTGATTGGGGTGACGACTATTCAGGAAGTCTTGAAAAAAGTATTCTCCTAATCGTTTTACTCAGGTTTAGATTACTAATTATTTTATTGCAAACATTTATTAAAAGTAAGGAGGAATTTCTGATGAAATTTTCTATGGATAGTCACATGCAGTTTCCTTTGGTAGAGTTGTCGCTCAATCAGGGAGAAACGGTCTTTATTCAGCGCGGTAGCATGGTCTACCATACACCTAATGTAAGTCTCAATACCCAGCTCAATGCAAGCGGTTCTGGTTTGGGACGTTTTGTCAAAGCTGTAGGGCGTTCAATGGTTTCTGGTGAAAGCACATTTATCACTCAAGCTGTTGCAGAGTCTGACAACGGCAACCTTGCTTTAGCACCAGATACTCCTGGTCAAGTGATTGCTCTTGAGCTAGGCGAAAACCAGTACCGATTGAATGATGGGGCCTTTTTAGCTCTTGATGGTACAGCTTTCTATACAATGGAGCGCCAGTCTATTGGGAAAGCTCTGTTCGGAGGGCAAGGCGGTCTCTTTGTGATGACAACCCAAGGTCAGGGAACTCTTTTGGCCAATGCTTTTGGATCTATTAAGAAAATTGAGCTACAAAACCAAGAAATAACGATTGACAATGCCCATGTGGTGGCTTGGAGTCAATCTCTGGACTATGATATCCACTTAGAAAATGGCTTCTGGCAGTCTATCGGTACAGGCGAAGGAGTGGTGAATACCTTCCGAGGTACCGGCGAGGTCTATGTACAGAGTCTCAATCTTCAGAGCTTTGCAGGCTCTCTTAACAAGTATATCCAAAAAGGCTCATAATATTAAAAAAACTAGGACAGAAACCCAAGCTAGTTGCTGGATGTCTCTGTCCCAGTTTTTTTATATGAAAGTTGACAGCTGACAAGACAAAGAAAAGATGGTAAGATAGGAGATAAATAATTTGGTGTTCAAATTATCTGGCAGACTAGAAAGTGAGTTGTCATGTCCTATTTTGAAAATTTTTTAAAAGCCAATCAAGCTTATGTAGAACTACATGGAGATTTGCATTTATCCATTAAACCCAAGACCAAGGTTGCAATCGTAACTTGTATGGATTCGCGTCTACACGTTGCGCCAGCTCT
Organism: Streptococcus infantis; assembly: GCF_019929665.1. GTDB lineage: Bacteria > Bacillota > Bacilli > Lactobacillales > Streptococcaceae > Streptococcus > Streptococcus infantis_H. Next base: position 6,855 of record NZ_JAHZPZ010000006.1, read on the forward strand.
GGGGTTAGCTCTGGGAGATGCCCATATTTTACGGAATGCGGGTGGTCGAGTGACTGAGGATATGATTCGTTCACTTGTAATTTCCCAACAACAAATGGGGACAAGAGAAATTGTGGTTCTTCATCATACAGACTGCGGGGCTCAAACCTTCAATAACGAGGATTTTCAAGAGCACCTAAAATGTGAATTGGGAGTTGATGTATCTGGACAGGACTTTTTACCGTTTCAAGACATCGATGAGAGTGTTCGAGAGGATATGAAATTGCTGCGAGAATGCCCCTTAATTCCAGATGATGTTATTATTTCAGGAGCTGTTTACGATGTGGATACAGGTAGTATGAGGGAGATATACTAACTTTCTAATTAAAAGCTTCTGGAGTAGCATGAAGTAGGATGAGAAGGTTGACAAGTTTTACCTTTGATATCACTAATATAAGATAGTATAAGATAAGAGTATAAAAGTCTACTCTTGTCTTATTTTTTATTGAAAAATCGAGAAAAAAGCGCTACAATGGTAGATGGAAAAATGTTGTGAAAAACACAAGTGATACATAAATACCGGAGGAAATCATGTCTTTTTCTGATTTAAAGCTGTTTGCCCTTTCTTCAAATAGAGAATTGGCAGAGCGTGTGGCGCAAGAGATTGGGTTAGAGTTGGGAAAATCGACTGTTCGTCAATTTTCAGATGGAGAAATTCAAGTTAATATCGAAGAATCGATCCGTGGAAAACACGTCTTTATTCTACAATCAACTAGCTCACCAGTAAATGATAATCTACTTGAGATTTTGATTATGGTAGACGCTTTGAAGCGCGCCAGTGCAGAATCTGTCAACGTTGTTATGCCTTACTATGGTTATGCACGTCAGGATAGAAAGGCAAGAGCGCGTGAGCCAATCACTGCAAAACTCGTTGCAAATATGCTTGAAGTTGCTGGTGTAGATCGTTTGTTGACAATCGACTTGCACGCAGCACAGATTCAAGGTTTCTTTGATATTCCGGTGGATCACTTGATGGGTGCTCCATTGATTGCGGATTACTTTGAGCGTCGTGGCATGGTTGGTTCCGACTATGTCGTTGTCAGCCCGGACCACGGTGGGGTGACTCGTGCTCGTAAATTAGCAGAATTTTTGAAAACACCAATTGCCATTATCGACAAGCGTCGTAGTGTAGACAAGATGAATACTAGTGAAGTTATGAATATCATTGGTAAGGTAGAAGGTAAGACTTGTATCTTGATTGACGATATGATTGATACAGCTGGAACCATTTGTCATGCGGCTGATGCTCTAGCAGAAGCAGGAGCTGTTGAAGTTTACGCAAGTTGTACGCATCCAGTTCTTTCTGGTCCAGCAATGGAGAATATCCAGAAATCAGCCATTAAAAAATTGGTTGTTTTGGATACTATCTATCTTCCAGAAGAACGTTTGATTGATAAGATTGAACAAATTTCTATCGCTCATCTCCTAGGTGATGCTATTGTACGTATCCATGAAAAACGTCCTCTTTCTCCATTATTTAGTATTGAGAAAAAAATCTAAACTTTCACTTGAATAAACGAATTTCCTAGCAGACTTTCCTCTTGCTAGGAAATTTTTTGTAGCCAATAACTGCAAGCCTTTTCAAAATATGCTATACTGATGAAAAAGGAGGGTTTCTATGACTCAAGAATTTATCAATCCAAGCGATGGAGTGGTCCGTCAGTATCTAGCAACCAGTAAAACTCTAGCTGTAGTAGGCTTATCCGATCGTGAGGAAACAACTAGCAATCGAGTGACTAAAGAAATGCAGGCTCGTGGCTATAAAATTATTCCAGTTAACCCTAAAGCTGCAGGTAGCGAGATTTTGGGAGAAAAGGCTTATGCCAGTCTAGCTGAAATTCCTTTCCCTGTAGATATCGTCAACGTCTATCGTCGCAGTGAATTTTTACCTGATGTAGCACGAGACTTTCTCAAGGCGGATGCCAAGATTTTTTGGGCACAACTAGGACTTGAAAGTTTGGAAGCAGCAGAAATCTTGCGTGCTGGGGGATGCGATGACATCGTGATGAACCGTTGTATTAAGAGAGAACATACACGTTTAATTCTTGAACAATAAAAAGGTAGCTGATGGGCTACCTTTTGTGTTATACTCAATGAAAATCAAAGAGCAAACTAGGAAACTAGCCGCAGGCTGTACTTGAGTACGGCAAGACGACGTTGACGTGGTTTGAAGAGATTTTCGAAGAGTATTAGAAAATACCGATGAGTGTTTGCATGCCAAGACTAGTCAGGATGATAGCAATCCAGCAAAGGGCTCCAAGAAGAATGGATTTTCCACTGGATTTGATCATAGCAATGAGGTTGGTTTTGAGACCAATAGCACTCATAGCCATGATGATGAGGAATTTGGAGAGTTGTTTGAGAGGTGAAAAGAAGCTATTGCTGACACCGAAAGATGTGAGAAGAGTAGTTAGCAGAGAAGCTAGGATAAAGTAAAGGATGAAAACGGGGAAGATTTTTTTAAGCTTCACTCCTTGGTTGTTGCCTTGTTGACGACTTTGCCAATAGGAGAGGAAGAGAGTGATAGGGATAATAGCTAGAGTACGGGTCAGTTTGACAATAGTGGCAGACTCAAGAGTGTTTGTATTGTATAGACTATCCCAGGCGCTAGCTGTGGCTGTTACAGAGGAAGTATCGTTGACCGCAGTACCCGCAAAGAGAGCAAAACCTTCGTTGGAAAGATGGAGCCAAGAACCTAGAGTTGGAAAGATAAGAGCTGCCAAGACATTGAAGAAAAAGATAACAGAAATGGCTTGGGCCACTTCTTTTTCCTTGGCGTGAATAACAGGAGCAGTCGCTGCAATGGCAGAACCGCCACAGATAGAAGATCCAACTCCAATCAAGGTAGCTAGCTTTGTATCCATGTTAAAAAAACGTTGGAAAAAGAAAGCTATAATCAAAGCAATCGAAATAGTTGAGAGGATGACAGGAAGGGAAGATTTTCCAACTGCGAAAACTTGAGAGATATTGAGTCCAAATCCAAGCAAGATAACAGCATACTGAAGCAATTTCTTGGAGCTGTAAGTTAAACCAGCCTCCAGTTGTTTATAGGAAGCGAGAAATGGGTGGAGAATCATGCCAATAAAGATGGCAAAGACAGGTGCACCTACAATAGGTAAGAAGCTTCCTAAGATCCAAGAAATGGTAGAAATGATCAGACAGGATAACAGTCCTGCCCAATTTTTTGATAGAAATGACATAAAAACCTCCGAAAATAAGCACTTCTTATTATAAGCTTGTCTGTCAGAAAAGTAAAATAGAAAGTGAGCAGAAGGTTGAAAATAAATGGAATTTTGCGGTCAGAGAGCTTTTGTAGTATAATAGATATATGTTCTTTGATCAAGGAGGATATCTATGGACCTAACCAAACGCTTTAATAAACAATTAGATAAGATACAAGTTTCCTTGATTCGTCAATTTGACCAGGCTATTTCAGAGATTCCTGGAGTCCTGCGATTGACCTTGGGAGAACCAGATTTTACAACGCCAGATCATGTCAAGGAATCTGCAAAGCGAGCCATTGACCAAGACCAATCCTACTATACAGGGATGAGTGGTTTGTTGACATTGCGTCAGGCGGCGAGTGATTTTGTAAAAGAGAAATATCAGCTGGACTACAATCCAGAGAATGAAATCTTGGTCACAATTGGTGCGACAGAGGCTCTATCAGCTACTCTGACAGCTATTTTGGAGGAAGGAGACAAGGTTCTCTTGCCAGCTCCTGCCTATCCAGGATACGAGCCTATTGTCAATCTAGTTGGCGCAGAGATTGTTGAGATTGACACGACTGAGAATGGTTTTGTCTTAACTCCTGAAATGCTAGAGAAGGCAATTTTGGAGCAGGGTGACAAGCTCAAGGCAGTTATTCTCAACTATCCAGCCAACCCTACAGGAATTACTTATAGTCGCGAGCAATTAGAAGCCTTGGCAGACGTTTTACGTAAGTATGAGATTTTCGTAGTCTGTGATGAAGTCTACTCAGAATTGACCTATACAGGGGAAAATCATGTATCTTTGGGAACTATGTTGAGAGATCAGGCAATAATCATTAACGGTCTTTCTAAATCCCATGCCATGACAGGTTGGCGTTTAGGTTTTATCTTTGCACCAGCAAACTTCACAGCTCAACTCATCAAGAGTCATCAGTATCTGGTAACTGCCGCAAACACCATGGCGCAACATGCTGCTGTGGAAGCTTTAACAGCTGGTAAAGATGATGCAGAACCCATGAAGAAGGAATATATCCAACGTCGGGACTACATTATTGAGAAGATGACTAAGCTTGGTTTTGAAATCATCAAGCCGGACGGTGCTTTTTATATCTTTGCTAAGATTCCGGCAGGCTATAATCAAGATTCCTTTGCTTTTCTGAAGGATTTTGCCCAGAAGAAGGCTGTTGCTTTTATTCCTGGTGCTGCCTTTGGACAGTATGGAGAAGGCTATGTTCGCCTATCTTATGCAGCTAGCATGGGAACCATCAGAGAAGCTATGAAACGACTTGAGGAGTACATGAGAGAAGCATGATTCAATCGATTACGAGTCAGGGTTTAGTGCTTTACAATCGAAATTTTCGAGAGGATGATAAGCTTGTTAAAATCTTTACAGAACAGGCAGGCAAGCGCATGTTTTTTGTCAAACACGCCGGCCAATCCAAACTAGCTCCTGTCATTCAACCTTTAGTCTTAGCCCATTTTCTCCTAAAAGTCAATGACGATGGACTTAGTTATATAGAAGATTATCATGAGGTGAAGACTTTTCCGAAAATCAATAGTGACCTCTTTGTTATGGCTTATGCGACTTACGTTGCAGCCTTGGCAGATGCGAGTTTGCAGGATAATCAAGAAGATGCTCCCTTATTTGCTTTTTTGCAAAAGACTTTAGAGCTGATGGAAGAGGGTCTGGATTATCAAGTTTTGACCAATATTTTTGAAATTCAAATATTGACACGTTTTGGAATCAGTCTCAACTTTAATGAGTGTACCTTTTGTCATCGTGTGGGGCAAGCCTTTGACTTCTCCTTCAAATACGGGGGTTGCCTTTGTCCCGATCATTACCATGAAGATGAGAAACGATGTCATTTAAATCCCAATATTCCTTATCTGCTCAATCAATTTCAGTCTATTGATTTTGATACTCTGGAGACTATTTCTCTTAAGTCAGAAATCAAGCAAGAATTGCGTAAGTTTATGGACCAGATTTACGAAGAGTATGTTGGAATTCACCTAAAATCAAAGAAATTTATTGATTCCCTAGCAGATTGGGGACAACTACTGAAAGAGGAAAACAAATGAAAAAAATCGCAGTAGATGCAATGGGTGGTGATTACGCACCACAAGCTATTGTAGAGGGAGTTAATCAAGCCCTTGCTGACTTTTCAGATATTGAGATTCAACTTTACGGAGATGAAAGCAAAATCAAGCAATATCTAACAGCTACAGAGCGCGTTAGTATTATCCATACGGATGAAAAAATCGACTCAGATGATGAGCCTACAAAAGCCATCCGCAAGAAGAAAAATGCCAGCATGGTATTGGCAGCTAAGGCTGTCAAAGATGGAGAGGCAGATGCAGTTCTTTCTGCAGGAAATACAGGTGCCTTGTTAGCAGCAGGATTCTTCATCGTTGGTCGTATCAAAAATATCGATCGACCAGGTCTTATGTCAACCTTGCCAACTATTGATGGAAAAGGTTTTGACATGTTTGACCTTGGTGCCAATGCAGAAAATACAGCTCATCACCTGCATCAATACGCTATCCTAGGTTCCTTCTATGCTAGAAATGTTCGTGGTATTGAAAAACCTCGTGTAGGTTTGCTTAATAACGGAACAGAGAGCAGCAAGGGAGATCCACTCCGCAAGGAAGCCTATGACCTATTAGTGGCTGATAAGAGTTTGAATTTCGTCGGGAACGTGGAAGCGCGTGATTTGATGGATGGTGTTGCTGATGTAGTCGTAACAGATGGTTTCACGGGAAACGCTGTTCTCAAAGCTATTGAAGGGACTGCTATGGGTATCATGGGCTTGCTTAAAAATGCTATTGTAGGTGGCGGTCTTAGAGCCAAGCTAGGGGCTTTCCTTCTTAAGGATAACCTCAGAGGTTTGAAAAAACAGCTCAACTATTCAGATGTTGGAGGCGCGGTTCTGTTTGGTGTTAAGGCACCAGTAGTTAAGACTCATGGCTCAAGTGATGCCAAGGCTGTCTATAGCACAATACGCCAGATTCGTACCATGCTTGAGACAGATGTAGTTGCTCAAACTGCGCGTGAATTTTCAGAGGAATAAGGAGAACAATATGACAGAACAACAAATTTTTGACCGTATCGTAACCATCATTCAAGAGCGTCAAGGAGAAGACTTTGTCGTAACCGAAAACTTGAGCTTAAAGGATGATTTGGATGCTGATTCAGTAGATTTGATGGAATTTGTCCTAACCATTGAGGATGAATTTGGAATCGAAATCAGTGATGAAGAAATTGACAACCTCCAAAGTGTCGCAGACGTATTAGCAATTATTAAAAATAGAATATAAGAAAAAGCAACATGCTGGTCATGTTGCTTTTTTGGTTGTGTGGAATATTTATTTTAACGGATTTGTCAATCCATATGTTTGCTTAAACTTTTAAAAGTGCTATTTGGGTGTAGATTTTGTTTTTTTAGAAAGAGTTATCTATTTCTTACTTTGTTTGGCTAAAATAATCTTATAGAACTTTTAATTAGATTGTTAAGAAAAAGGATAAGAATATGAAATTTAGAAAAAAACACTACCGCTCACAGATGGATCAGAAGGACTGCGGAGTGGCTTCGTTGGCCATGGTGTTTGGCTATTTTGGAAGCTATTATTCATTAGCACGTCTACGAGAGTTAGCCAAAACGACTATAAATGGGACGACAGCTTTGGGGCTAGTGAAGGCTGCGGAAACATTAGGTTTTGAGCCACAAGCTATTCAAGCAGACATGACTTTATTTGATTCTCCAAATTTAATCTTTCCTTTTGTGGTTCACGTGCTTAAGGACAAAGAATTATTTCATTATTATGTAGTGATAGGGAAGGATAAGCAGAATATCCATATAGCTGATCCAGATCCAGAGGTTAGATTGACAAAACTATCGCGCGAAAGATTTGAAGAAGAATGGACAGGAACAACTATCTTTGTGGCTCCCTCCCCAAATTATCAGCCACATAAGGACAAGAATCAGGATTGGACTTCTTTTCTACCGATTTTGATAAATCAGAAAGGTTTAATCATCAATATCATTTTAGCGACTACTCTAGTAACCTTGATTAATATCGTTGGTTCATACTATCTACAATCTATTATTGATACCTATGTACCAAATCAGACATCTTCGACCCTAAGTGTTATTTCTATATGTCTTGTTATCGTGTATGCCCTTCAGCAGATTTTGTCTTTTGCTCAAGATTACCTATTAATTGTCCTTGGGCAACGTCTATCGATTGATGTTATTTTATCTTATATCAAACATGTTTTTCATCTACCTGTGTCTTTTTTTGCGACTCGACGGACGGGGGAAATCGTGTCTCGATTTACAGATGCCAATAGTATCATAGATGCCTTAGCTTCAACTATTATTTCAATTTTTTTGGATATATCTACGGTATTGATTATTTCCATCATCTTATTTTTGCAAAATAGTAGTCTCTTTTTCATAAGCTTATTGGGTCTTCCCATTTATGCTGTAATTATATTTGTTTTTATGAAGCCTTTTGAAAAAATGAACCGGTATGCCATGGAAGCAAATGCAACTCTATCATCTTCCGTTATAGAGGATATCAATGGGATTGAAACGATTAAATCATTGGCTAGCGAAAAAACACGCTACCAAAAGATTGATAGGGAATTTGTGGACTATCTGAAAAGATCCTTTACTTATAGTAGAGCAGAAAGTCAACAAAAAGCTCTTAAAAAATTTGCTCAACTGCTGCTAAATGTCTGCGTATTATGGATGGGTGCTAATTTCGTTATGGATGGAAAGATGAGTTTAGGCCAGTTGATTACATATAATACGCTTCTTTATTATTTCACCAATCCTTTAGAAAACATTATCAACCTTCAGAGTAAGCTCCAAACAGCTCAAGTTGCTAATAGTCGTCTCAACGAGGTGTATCTGGTCAAATCCGAGTTTGAAGAACAGAAAATGGTAGAGGATTTGAGTATGGTTCAAGGAGATATGACTTTTAAGGGAATTCACTACAAGTATGAATATGGTCAAGATATCTTATCAGATATCAATTTGACAATCAAACAGGGCTCTAAAATAGCTCTTGTAGGGATTTCAGGATCAGGGAAGTCGACCCTAGCTAAGATGATGGTTAATTTTTACAACCCAAATCAGGGAGAAATCAGACTGGGGGATATGAATTTAAATCAGATTGATAAAAAGTCTCTACGCCAACATATCAACTATTTACCTCAACAACCCTATGTATTCAATGGAACAATTTTAGAAAACCTTCTCCTTGGAGCCAAGGAGGGTACGACTCGGGAGGATATACTACGTGCAGTTGAGCTAGCAGAAATTCGTGAAGATATTGAGCGTATGCCCTTGAATTACCAGACAGAATTAACTTCTGATGGGACAGGGATTTCTGGTGGTCAACGCCAGAGGATTGCTTTGGCGCGCGCTCTTTTGACAGATGCCTCTACCTTGATTTTGGATGAGGCGACGAGCAGTTTAGATATCTTAACAGAGAAACGGATAGTAGACAATCTCATGAATCTAGATAAGACCTTGATTTTCATCGCTCACCGTTTGACTATTGCTGAACGGGTGGAGAAGGTTATCGTTTTGGATCGGGGTAAGATTGTAGAGGAGGGGAATCATGCTGACTTGCTTGCTCGAAATAGTTTTTATACTCATTTAGTTAACTGTTAGAAAGGAGAAATAATGCACCTTGATTTTTTAGAAAGTGCGGAATTTTATAATCGACGTTATCATAATTTTTCCAGTCGAGTGATTTTTCCCATGTCACTTCTGGTAGTGTTTACGTTTGGATTTGCAATGTTTGCAGAAAAGGAAATTAGTTTATCTTCGAAAGCTACAGTGGAACCTAGTCGTATCATTGCTAATATCCAGTCAACTAGTAATAGGCGGATGGTAGTTAATTATCTAGAAGAGAACAAACAAGTGCAACGAGGAGATTTACTTGTTCAGTATCAGGAGGTTGGAGATGTGATTCAGTATGAAGCCAATGCTAATCAGTTGGAGAGTTTTAGACATCATCAAAGTAAAACAAGTAACCTTAAGAACAGTACTACACAGCCAAATATAGGTCTCTTTTCTCAGAATTCTTCGACTGTACAAGAGCAGATAGCTGTAGAGCAAGATGATTTAGAAAGAGAAATAGGCAAAAAAAATCAAACTAGCTTACTTGAAAAAGGAACAATAAGAGCCCAGGAAGACGGAGTTCTTTATCTCAATCCTGAAAGGAATCAATCTGCGGTCGTCACAGAAGGAACATTACTGGCTAAATTATATCCACTATTAGATAGAGAAGGGAAAACAAAATTAACAGCCTATCTTAGTTCAAAAGATATTGTGGGAATCAAGATTGGAGATTCTGTACGCTTTACCACGACTAATGGCGCTAATGGTCAAGTGAGGCTTGTTTCTACTATAACTAGTATTGATACAATTGCAACGAGAACTGACCAAGGAAATTTCTTTAAAATAGAAGCGGAAACAAAAATAACTCAAGAACAAGCTGAAAAGCTTAGGTATGGTTTAGAAGGCCACTTACAAATAATCACAGGCAAGAAAAGTTATTTACGCTATTATTTGGATGATTTTTTGAATTGGGAATAATGATCACTTTTTCTTAAATAATATTTAAAAACTGTAATCCTAAAACGATTTACAGTTTTTATAAAACTCAGAAGGGAATACGTTTACGTTCGTAAAACATTTGATTTCTGCTTGTTTTTGTGTTAGAATGAGGCCAAGTAATACGAAAGGCGAATGATAAAATGTCCAGTAAACTTATTTATACGGGAAAAGCTAAAGATATCTATACTACAGAAGACGAACATGTGATTAGGTCCGTTTATAAGGACCAGGCTACCATGCTGAATGGTGCTCGTAAAGAGACTATCGAAGGCAAAGGTGTGCTCAATAATCAGATTTCGTCTCTTATTTTTGAAAAATTGAATGCTGCGGGTGTGGCTACTCACTTTATCGAACGTATCTCTGATACAGAACAACTTAACAAGAAGGTTTCAATCATTCCTTTGGAGGTTGTGCTTCGTAACGTGACTGCGGGTTCTTTCTCAAAACGTTTCGGTGTTGAAGAAGGTTTGGACTTGAAAACTCCAATCGTTGAATTTTACTACAAAAACGATGATTTGGATGATCCATTTATCAATGATGAGCATGTGAAGTTCTTGGATATTGCCAATGATGAACAAATTGCTTATATCAAGGAAGAAACACGTCGTATCAATGAATTGCTGAAAGATTGGTTTGCACAAATTGGTCTTCGTTTGATTGATTTCAAATTGGAATTTGGTTTTGATAAGGATGGCAAGATCATCTTGGCAGACGAATTCTCACCAGATAACTGCCGCCTTTGGGATGCTGAAGGGCACCATATGGACAAGGATGTTTTCCGTAGGGACTTGGGAAGTCTGACAGATGTGTACAAGGTTGTGTTGGAGAAATTGCAGGGATTGAAGTAAAGTTATGCTTGGTCGTCACTACAATCTTTAAGTAGAAATAGATAAAGGAACTAAAATGGATAAACGTATTTTCGTTGAGAAAAAAGCTGATTTTCGTGTCAAATCTGACTCTTTAGTAAAAGAATTACAGCATAATCTTCAGTTGAAAACTTTGAATGATCTTCGTATTGTTCAGGTTTATGATGTTTTTGGTTTGGCAGAGGATTTGTTTGCGCGTGCGGAAAAACATATTTTTTCTGAGCAGGTGACCGATACTGTTTTGGATGAAGCTGAGGTTAAGGCTGATCTTGAGAAGTATGCTTTCTTTGCTATCGAAAGTTTGCCTGGTCAATTTGACCAACGTGCGGCGTCTTCACAAGAAGCTTTGCTTTTGCTTGGTAGTTCAAGTGATGTAACGGTGAATACAGCGCAACTTTACTTGGTTAACAGGGATATTGATGCGAGTGAATTGGAAGCTGTTAAAAATTACCTTTTGAACCCAGTGGACTCTCGTTTCAAAGATATCACTGTTGACATTGCTAAACAGGATTTCTCTGAGTCTGACAAGACCATCCCAAGTTTGGATTTCTTTGAAACTTATACAGCAGAAGATTTTGCTAAGTATAAGGCTGAGCAAGGATTGGCCATGGAAGTGGATGACCTTCTTTTCATTCAAGATTACTTCAAGTCTATTGGACGTGTGCCAACTGAGACTGAGTTGAAGGTTTTGGATACTTACTGGTCTGACCACTGCCGTCACACAACTTTCGAGACTGAGTTGAAGAATATCGACTTCTCAGCATCTAAATTTGAAAAACAATTGCAAGCGACTTATGACAAGTATATTGCCATGCGTGATGAGTTGGGGCGTACGGAAAAACCTCAAACCTTGATGGATATGGCGACTATTTTTGGTCGTTATGAGCGTGCCAATGGTCGTTTGGATGACATGGAAGTGTCTGATGAAATCAATGCCTGCTCTGTTGAAATTGAAGTGGATGTCAATGGTGTGAAAGAGCCATGGCTTCTCATGTTCAAGAACGAAACTCATAACCACCCAACGGAGATTGAACCATTTGGTGGAGCAGCTACTTGTATCGGTGGTGCCATTCGTGACCCATTGTCAGGGCGTTCCTACGTTTACCAAGCTATGCGTATCTCAGGTGCTGGTGATATTACAGCTCCAATTTCAGCGACTCGCGCTGGTAAATTGCCGCAACAAGTCATTTCTAAAACAGCGGCTCACGGTTATTCTTCATATGGGAACCAAATTGGTCTTGCAACAACCTATGTTCGTGAATACTTCCACCCAGGTTTCGTTGCTAAGCGTATGGAGCTAGGTGCCGTGGTCGGTGCGGCTCCTAAGGAAAATGTTGTCCGTGAAAAACCTGAAGCAGGTGATGTGATTATCTTGCTCGGTGGTAAGACTGGACGTGATGGTGTCGGTGGTGCGACAGGTTCATCTAAAGTTCAAACGGTTGAATCTGTTGAAACAGCTGGTGCTGAGGTTCAAAAAGGGAATGCCATCGAAGAACGTAAGATCCAACGTCTTTTCCGTAATGGGGAAGTGACACGTCTTATCAAGAAATCAAATGACTTTGGTGCTGGTGGCGTCTGCGTAGCAATCGGTGAATTGGCTGATGGACTTGAAATTGATCTAGACAAAGTACCATTGAAATATCAAGGCTTGAACGGTACCGAAATTGCCATCTCTGAATCTCAAGAGCGTATGGCTGTGGTAGTTCGTCCAGAAGATGTAGATGCCTTCATTGCAGAATGTAACAAAGAAAATATTGACGCGGTTGTCGTTGCGACAGTGACTGAAAAACCAAATCTTGTTATGCACTGGAATGGCGAAACCATCGTTGATTTGGAACGTCGTTTCCTTGATACAAACGGTGTACGTGTAGTTGTGGATGCTAAGGTAGTTGACAAGGATGTCAAGCTTCCAGAAGAACGCCAAACATCTGCCGAAACCCTTGAAGCAGATACGCTTGCAGTCTTGGCTGACCTTAACCATGCCAGTCAAAAAGGCTTGCAAACCATCTTTGATAGCTCAGTTGGTCGTTCAACAGTCAATCACCCACTTGGTGGTCGTTACCAAATCACACCAACGGAAGCTTCTGTACAGAAATTGCCAGTCCAACATGGTGTGACAACAACTGCTTCTGTTATGGCGCAAGGGTTCAACCCTTATGTAGCAGAATGGTCTCCATATCATGGTGCTGCTTATGCGGTCATCGAAGCAACCGCTCGTTTGGTTGCTGCTGGTGCAAACTGGTCTAAGGCTCGTTTCTCTTATCAAGAATACTTCGAGCGTATGGATAAACAAGCAGAGCGTTTTGGTCAACCAGTAGCAGCTCTTCTTGGATCCATTGAAGCTCAGATTCAACTTGGTTTGCCATCTATCGGTGGTAAGGACTCTATGTCTGGTACCTTTGAAGAATTGACAGTACCACCAACCTTGGTTGCTTTTGGTGTCACAACTGCAGATAGCCGTAAGGTTCTTTCTCCAGAATTCAAAGCTGCTGGTGAAAATATCTATTACATCCCAGGTCATGCTTTGGCACAAGAAATTGACTTTGATCTTATCAAGTCTAACTTTGCTAAGTTCGAAGCTATCCAAGCTAATCATAAAGTCACATCTGCATCAGCTGTCAAATATGGAGGTGTCCTTGAAGCTCTTGCACTTGCAACATTTGGAAACCATATTGGTGCCACTGTAACTCTTGAAAATCTTGAGACTGCCCTGACAGCTCAATTGGGTGGATTCATCTTCACATCTCCTGAAGACATTGCAGGTGCTGCCAAGATTGGACAAACAGCAGCTGACTTTACACTTGCTGTCAACGATGTAACGCTTGATGGACACAAACTTGACAGTGCCTTCCAAGGTAAATTGGAAGAAGTTTACCCAACGGAATTTGCACAAGCAAATGAGTTGGAAGAAGTACCTGCTGTGGCATCAGATGCTGTGATCAAAGCTAAAGAAACAGTTGAGACACCAGTGGTTTACATCCCAGTATTCCCAGGTACCAACTCTGAGTACGATTCAGCTAAGGCCTTTGAAAAAGAAGGGGCTCAAGTCAACTTAGTACCATTTGTCACACTGAATGAAGAAGCGATTGTCAAGTCTGTTGACACCATGGTTGACAATATCGAAAAAGCAAATATCATCTTCTTTGCAGGTGGCTTCTCAGCAGCCGATGAACCAGATGGATCAGCTAAATTTATCGTTAATATTTTGCTTAACGAAAAAGTGCGTGCAGCCATTGATAGCTTCATCGAAGGTGGTGGCTTGATTATCGGTATCTGTAACGGGTTCCAAGCTCTTGTCAAATCAGGTCTTCTTCCATATGGTAACTTTGAAGATGCAAGCAGTACTAGTCCAACCCTCTTCTACAATGATGCCAACCAACACGTGGCTAAGATGGTTGAAACACGTATTGCCAATACGAACTCACCATGGCTTGCTGGCGTGAAAGTTGGTGACATCCATGCCATCCCAGTATCACACGGTGAAGGTAAGTTTGTCGTGACAGCTGAGGAATTTGCGGAGCTCCGTGATAATGGTCAAATCTTTACCCAATATGTTGATTTCGAAGGAAAACCAAGCATGGATTCAAAATACAATCCTAACGGATCTGTCAATGCGATTGAAGGTATCACAAGCAAGAACGGTCAAATCATTGGTAAGATGGGACACTCAGAACGTTATGAAGACGGTCTCTTCCAAAATATTCCAGGGAATAAAGACCAATATCTCTTTGCATCAGCGGTTAAATACTTTACTGGAAAATAGGCTTTGCAGATTTTCTAATAGATAACCATCAGTAAATGTAAAATCAAGTAGATCTAACTTACGACAATTGCAAATGATTTATTGTTGCGAGTGAAACGAGCTTCTGCCGTATCATTCCGCTCTAGTATCGTTAAGGAATGATACACAAATAAAAATTAGGTATAAAAAATGACATACGAAGTAAAATCTCTTAATGAAGAATGTGGTGTTTTTGGTATCTGGGGCCACCCAGACGCTGCCAAATTGACCTATTTTGGACTCCATAGTCTTCAGCACCGTGGTCAGGAGGGTGCAGGAATCCTCTCCAATGACCAAGGGAAATTGAAGCGTCATCGTGATATGGGGCTTTTATCAGAAGTCTTCAAAAATCCTGCGAATTTGGATAAATTGACAGGAACTGGAGCGATTGGGCACGTGCGTTATGCGACTGCGGGAGAAGCTTCTGTAGACAATATCCAACCTTTCCTTTTCCGCTTTCATGATATGCAGTTTGGTTTGGCTCATAATGGGAATCTGACCAATGCAGAATCGCTCAAGCAAGAATTGGAACAAAGAGGAGCGATTTTCAGCTCAACCTCTGACTCTGAAATCTTGGCTCACCTTATTCGCCGTAGCCACAATCCAAACCTGATGGGTAAAATCAAGGAAGCACTCAGTCTTGTTAAAGGTGGTTTTGCTTATCTCTTGATGTTTGAAGATAAGTTAATTGCAGCGCTTGACCCAAATGGCTTCCGTCCTCTGTCAATCGGGAAAATGGCTAATGGAGCAGTAGTGGTTTCATCTGAAACCTGTGCCTTTGAAGTAATCGGTGCTGAGTGGATTCGCGATGTGAAACCAGGCGAGATTGTCATTATTGATGACAATGGTATCCAGTATGACAGCTATACAAACGATACTCAGTTGGCTATCTGTTCCATGGAGTATATCTACTTCGCACGTCCTGACTCCAATATCCACGGAGTCAATGTCCATACGGCTCGTAAGAGAATGGGAGCTCAATTAGCACGTGAGTTCAAGCATGAAGCCGATATCGTAGTCGGGGTGCCAAACTCCTCACTCAGCGCAGCGATGGGCTTTGCCGAAGAATCAGGTCTGCCAAACGAAATGGGTCTCATCAAGAACCAATACACGCAGCGGACCTTTATCCAGCCGACTCAAGAATTGCGTGAGCAGGGGGTTCGTATGAAGCTATCTGCTGTTTCTGGTGTTGTTAAAGGCAAACGTGTGGTTATGGTAGATGACTCCATTGTCCGTGGAACCACTTCTCGTCGCATTGTCCAACTTTTGAAAGAAGCGGGGGCATCAGAAGTACACGTTGCCATCGGGAGTCCTGCTCTTGCCTATCCATGTTTTTACGGGATTGATATCCAGACACGTCAGGAGCTGATTGCGGCCAATCATACGGTCGAAGAGACTCGCCAAATCATTGGTGCGGATAGTTTGACCTATCTTTCGATTGATGGCTTGATTGATTCTATCGGCATCGAAACAGATGCGCCAAATGGCGGCCTCTGTGTGGCTTACTTTGATGGGAAATATCCAACTCCTCTCTACGACTATGAAGAAGACTATCGTAGAAGTTTGGAAGAAAAAACGAGTTTTTACAAATAAAATTCCCCATTGAAGGAAAGGAAAAGGAAAAAACAAATGACAAATAAAAATGCTTACGCGCAGTCTGGTGTGGACGTTGAAGCGGGTTATGAAGTTGTTGAACGAATTAAAAAACACGTAGCACGTACAGAGCGTGCGGGTGTTATGGGAGCTCTTGGTGGTTTCGGTGGTATGTTCGACCTTTCAAAAACAGGTGTTAAAGAGCCAGTTTTGATTTCAGGAACTGACGGTGTTGGAACCAAGCTCATGCTAGCTATCAAGTACGACAAACACGATACTATCGGTCAAGACTGTGTGGCTATGTGTGTCAACGATATCATCGCTGCAGGTGCTGAGCCCCTTTACTTCCTTGACTACGTAGCAACTGGTAAAAATGAACCAGCTAAGCTAGAACAAGTGGTTGCTGGTGTGGCTGAAGGTTGTGTACAAGCAGGTGCGGCCCTCATCGGTGGGGAAACTGCTGAAATGCCTGGTATGTATGGTGAAGACGACTATGACTTGGCTGGTTTCGCAGTCGGTGTTGCAGAAAAATCTCAAATCATCGACGGTTCAAAGGTAGCAGAGGGAGACGTCCTTCTCGGACTTGCTTCCAGTGGTATTCACTCAAATGGTTACTCACTCGTGCGTCGCGTCTTTGCCGATTATACAGGTGAAGAAGTCCTCCCAGAATTGGAAGGCAAAAAACTTAAAGACGTTCTTTTGGAGCCAACTCGTATCTACGTTAAAGCTGTTCTGCCACTGATCAAAGAAGAATTGGTGAATGGTATTGCCCACATCACAGGTGGTGGTTTCATCGAAAATGTACCTCGTATGTTCGCGGATGATTTGGCGGCTGAAATTGACGAAAGCAAAGTCCCAGTTCTTCCAATTTTCAAAGCTCTTGAAAAATATGGTCAAATCAAACACGAAGAAATGTTTGAAATCTTCAACATGGGTGTCGGTCTTATGCTTGCGGTTAAACCAGAACATGTGGAACGTGTCAAGGAACTTCTTGACGAACCTGTGTATGAAATCGGTCGGATTGTCAAGAAGACAGATGCAAGTGTGGTGATTAAATAATGGCTAAAAGGATTGCTGTTTTTGCCTCTGGCAACGGCTCAAACTTTCAGGTGATTGCAGAACAATTTCCAGTAGAATTTGTCTTTTCAGATCACCAGGATGCCTATGTCTTAGAACGTGCCGAAAAGCTAGGGGTTTTATCTTATACCTTTGAACTTAAAGAGTTTGAGAATAAGGCAGACTATGAAGGAGCCGTCGTCGAACTCTTAGATGAGCACCAGATTGACTTGGTTTGTCTCGCAGGCTATATGAAAATCGTTGGCCCAACTTTACTAGCAGCTTATGAAGGCCGTATCATCAATATTCACCCAGCTTTTCTCCCTGAATTTCCAGGCGCTCATGGTATTGAGGATGCTTGGAATGCAGGTGTGGACCAGTCTGGTGTGACCATTCACTGGGTGGATTCTGGTGTTGATACCGGTAAGGTCATCAAACAAGTCCGTGTGCCACGCCTTGAAGAGGATACCCTTGATACTTTCGAGACTCGCATCCACGAAACAGAGTACAAACTCTATCCAGAAGTTTTGGATAGTTTGGGGGCTGCACGAAAATAAGGAAGCCCTCGAGCTGAAAGAAAATTTTCGACTGTAGCAAAGAAAGAACTTTTTTAAAAAGGAAAAGAAAGAACATGACTAAACGCGCACTAATTAGTGTCTCAGATAAAGCGGGCATCGTTGAATTTGCCCAAGAACTCAAAAAACTTGGTTGGGATATCATCTCAACAGGTGGGACCAAGGTTGCCCTTGACAATGCTGGTGTTGACACCATTGCTATCGATGATGTGACTGGTTTCCCAGAAATGATGGACGGCCGTGTCAAGACTCTCCATCCAAATATTCACGGTGGTCTCCTCGCTCGTCGTGACTTGGATAGCCACTTGGAAGCGGCCAAGGATAACAAAATCGAATTGATTGACCTTGTAGTGGTCAATCTCTATCCTTTCAAGGAAACCATTCTCAAACCAGATGTGACCTACGCTAACGCGGTTGAGAACATCGATATCGGTGGGCCATCTATGCTTCGTTCAGCAGCGAAAAACCACGCTAGCGTAACGGTTGTGGTAGACCCTGCTGACTATGCTGTTGTGCTTGACGAATTGGCAGCTAATGGCGAAACAAGCTATGAAAATCGCCAGCGGTTGGCAGCGAAAGTATTCCGCCACACAGCGGCTTATGATGCCTTGATTGCAGAATACTTCACAGCTCAAGTGGGTGAAACAAAACCTGAAAAACTCACTTTGACTTATGACCTCAAGCAACCTATGCGTTACGGGGAAAACCCTCAACAAGATGCAGACTTCTACCAAAAAGCTTTGCCAACGGATTACTCTATTGCATCCGCTAAACAATTGAACGGCAAAGAATTGTCCTTCAACAATATCCGTGACGCTGATGCTGCTATCCGTATTATCCGCGATTTCAAAGAACGTCCAACCGTTGTGGCTCTCAAACACATGAACCCGTGCGGTATCGGTCAGGCTGATGACATCGAGACTGCTTGGGACTACGCTTATGAGTCTGATCCAGTGTCTATCTTTGGTGGAATCGTCGTTCTTAACCGTGAGGTAGATGCTGCGACAGCTGAGAAGATGCACGGCGTTTTCCTTGAAATCATCATCGCACCAAGCTATACGGATGAAGCGCTAGCCATTTTGACCAACAAAAAGAAAAACTTGCGCATTCTTGCCTTGCCATTTGACGCACAAGATGCTAGTGAAGTAGAAGCAGAATACACAGGTGTTGTCGGTGGACTCCTCGTTCAAAACCAAGACGTGGTCAAAGAAAGCCCAGCTGACTGGCAAGTGGTAACCAAACGCCAACCAACTGAGACAGAAGCGACTGCCCTTGAGTTTGCTTGGAAAGCTATCAAGTATGTCAAATCAAACGGAATCATTGTAACCAATGACCACATGACACTTGGTGTCGGTCCTGGTCAAACCAACCGTGTGGCTTCCGTCCGTATCGCCATTGATCAAGCTAAAGACCGCCTTGACGGTGCTGTCCTTGCTTCGGATGCCTTCTTCCCATTTGCGGATAACGTGGAAGAAATCGCAAAAGCAGGTATTAAGGCCATCATCCAGCCAGGGGGGTCAGTCCGTGACCAAGAGTCTATCGAAGCTGCTGATAAATACGACTTGACTATGGTCTTCACAGGCGTGAGACATTTTAGACATTAAGAAAATAAAAGGGAAGAAAACAGTTTCTTTCCTTTTTTTGCTTTAAAAGCGAAACGAAACAAGATTAAAACGAACGTTTATGGTATAATATTAGTAAATAATTCGCAAAAGAGGTTGAAAGATGAAGCTGTTAGTTGTCGGCTCGGGTGGTCGTGAACATGCCATTGCTAAGAAGTTGATTGAGTCAAAAGACGTTGAAAAGGTTTTTGTAGCTCCTGGGAATGACGGGATGACTCTGGATGGTCTGGAGTTGGTAGATATCTCTATTTCCGAACATTCTAAATTAATTGAGTTTGCAAAAGTGAATGATATCGCTTGGACCTTTATCGGTCCAGATGATGCCCTTGCTGCTGGAATCGTGGATGATTTCAATGCAGCTGGTCTCAAAGCCTTTGGTCCGACAAGATTGGCAGCGGAGTTGGAGTGGTCCAAGGATTTTGCTAAGGAAATCATGGTCAAGTACGGCGTTCCGACAGCAGCCTATGGGACCTTCTCAGATTTCGAGGAAGCCAAGGCCTATATCGAAGAAAAAGGCGCTCCAATCGTAGTCAAGGCAGACGGTTTGGCGCTTGGGAAAGGTGTCGTCGTTGCTGAAACGGTTGAGCAAGCGGTCGAAGCCGCTCACGAGATGCTTTTGGACAATAAATTTGGTGACTCAGGTGCGCGTGTAGTTATCGAGGAGTTTCTTGCAGGTGAGGAATTTTCTCTCTTTGCCTTTGTTAATGGGGACAAGTTCTACATCATGCCAACAGCTCAGGACCACAAACGTGCCTATGATGGCGACAAAGGTCCTAACACTGGTGGTATGGGAGCATATGCGCCAGTTCCCCACTTGCCACAGAGCGTGGTTGACACAGCGGTTGACACCATTGTCAAGCCAGTCCTCGAAGGCATGATTAAAGAAGGTCGTCCTTATCTTGGTGTACTTTATGCCGGTCTTATCTTGACAGCTGATGGGCCCAAAGTCATCGAGTTCAACGCTCGTTTTGGAGATCCTGAAACTCAAACCATCTTGCCTCGTTTGACATCTGATTTTGCGCAAAATATCACTGATATTTTGGATGGCCAAGAGCCAGCCATCACTTGGACGGACAAGGGTGTTACACTGGGCGTAGTTGTAGCATCAAAGGGCTACCCATTAGACTATGAAAAGGGTGTCAAGCTTCCAGCCAAGACAGAAGGCGACATCATCACTTACTATGCTGGTGCTAAATTCGCTGAAAACGACCAAGACCTCCTCTCAAACGGAGGACGTGTCTACATGCTCGTCACAACAGCAGACACCGTCAAAGACGGCCAAAACATTATCTACAACCAACTTAACAAACAAAACACAGAAGGCCTCTTTTACCGAACAGATATCGGAAGCAAGGCGATTCGATAAAGATATAAGAAAAAGCGACTGAGTCGCCAAACTCGATAATGGTCGCCGTGGTGAAAAGACCAGAACAGTATCTGTTCTGGTCTAGGGAAAATTTGAGACCTTAGGCTCAAATTTTAGGAATGAAACCGAAGGTTTGCTTACGTCTGCACTACATTAGACGATTATTAAAAAAGGAGAAGAAATGAAACCAGTAATTTCCATCATCATGGGCTCCAAATCCGACTGGGCAACCATGCAAAAAACAGCAGAAGTCCTAGACCGCTTCGGTGTAGTCTACGAAAAGAAAGTTGTCTCTGCCCACCGCACACCTGACCTCATGTTCAAACATGCCGAGGAAGCACGGAGTCGCGGTATCAAGGTCATTATTGCAGGTGCGGGTGGCGCTGCTCACTTGCCAGGTATGGTAGCTGCCAAAACAACCCTTCCTGTCATCGGTGTACCAGTCAAATCACGTGCCCTTAGTGGCGTGGATTCTCTTTACTCGATTGTTCAGATGCCGGGTGGCGTGCCTGTTGCGACCATGGCTATTGGTGAAGCAGGTGCGACCAATGCGGCCCTCTTTGCCCTCCGTCTCCTTTCAGTAGAGGATCAGGCTATTGCGACAGCATTGTCAGATTTCGCAGAAGAACAAGGAAAAATCGCAGAGGAGTCTACAAATGAGCTCATCTAAAACAATCGGAATTATCGGTGGTGGTCAGCTGGGTCAAATGATGGCCATTTCTGCTATCTACATGGGCCACAAGGTTATCGCGCTGGATCCTGCGGTGGATTGCCCGGCCTCTCGCGTAGCGGAAATCATAGTGGCGCCTTATAATGATGTGGATGCCCTTCGTCAGTTGGCGGAGCGCTGTGATGTCCTCACTTATGAGTTTGAGAATGTCGATGCTGACGGTTTGGATGCCGTTATCAAAGACGGTCAGCTCCCACAAGGAATAGACCTACTTCGCATTTCCCAAAACCGGATTTTTGAGAAGGACTTTCTTTCCAATAAGGCTCAAGTCACTGTGGCCCCATACAAGGTCGTGACTTCAAACCAAGACTTGGCAGATATTGACCTATCGAAAAACTATGTTCTCAAGACTGCGACTGGTGGCTATGATGGGCATGGACAAAAGGTCATTCGCTCAGAAGCAGATTTAGAAGAAGCTTATACGCTAGCGGATTCAGCAGATTGTGTTTTAGAAGAATTCGTCAATTTCGACCTTGAAATTTCTGTCATTGTGTCTGGGAATGGTAAGGATGTGACGGTTTTCCCCGTTCAGGAAAATATTCATCGCAACAACATTCTTTCAAAAACCATTGTACCTGCTCGTATTTCTGATAGTCTAGCAGAAAAAGCCAAAGTCATGGCAGTACGAATCGCAGAACAACTTAACTTGTCTGGAACTCTTTGCGTGGAAATGTTTGCGACGGCTGATGATATCATCGTCAACGAAATTGCACCACGCCCACACAATTCAGGCCACTACTCGATTGAAGCCTGTGACTTCTCGCAGTTTGATACCCATATTCTCGGTGTTCTGGGAGCACCATTGCCAACTATCCACCTGCATGCCCCAGCCGTCATGCTCAATGTCCTCGGCCAGCATGTCGAGGCCGCTGAAAAATATGTCACAGAAAATCCAAGCGCCCACCTCCACCTGTATGGTAAAATAGAAGCAAAGCACAACCGAAAAATGGGACATGTGACTTTGTTTAGTGATGCGCCAGATAGTGTGGTTGAGTTTGGGAGAGGGATTGATTTTTAGAGATAAATATGAAATTTGAGGTGGAGTTATTAACTAAAAATATTAGCATTGTCAAACTTGATGAATTATTTCGTAGTTCAGAGATAATTAGTATTATTTCTAGTAACCACGGTGAAGTTGGTGATAAGAATGTAGGGGAGTATTCGATTGACTATAAGTGTTCTTATAAAAATGACGAATTTACGATAAATACCCAACAATATAGAAGTGGAATAGTCGAAATTTCACTTAGTTATGAATATAGTAATTATAAATTGAAGTCGGCAAAAAAATTTGATAAGTTTCTTTCAAAGTTTAGAGAATTTTTAGGAAAAAATCATTTGAAGTATTCAATTCTATCTAATAGTTTGTCTATGTATTTTTCGAATAGGCTTTATCCTAAATTTCAAGTATATGAATCACTATTACGGAAAATTTTTGTATTAGCTTTGTCTCCGCTCGAGGACGAGGATATCGTAAGAATTATCAAGGAAAAGACTAATGATAAATTAGATTTATCAAAAATTCATACAATAGAGCATATTGAAAGACTGCAGGTAGCTGAACTCCATGCATTAATATTTGAAATAAATATAAATCCAGTTAATGACTTAACTATTCATTTTAAAGATTTTCAAAGTAAAAATGACCATATTCTGAAAGAAATGATAAGAAATTCGCTTCCAATCACTATATGGGAAAAACATTTTACACCATTCACTAATAGTGAAGAAGTTGATGTACTCAAAAATAACTACGATAGAATAAGAGAGTACAGAAATGATGTTATGCATTTTCACACACTAACCTATAGACGTTACAAAAAAATAGATTTGTTGTTGTCAGATGTAATTAAAGAATTAGAAGAGTTTGAATATAGTATGCTCGAGAAATGGGATTTTGAAGCAACTAGAAAACTTACAAATGATATTTTTGATCAGGAGTTTCTGGCTAGCTTATCATCTTTATCTAAAACAGTATCAGAAGTAATAAGACCAGCAATGGATAGGTTTTATGCTAACAATCTTGCTTTTAATAATGCGATCAAATCTATGATGGAAGTGTTCCATAATATTCAAATACCTAAAATAGATTCTGGAATATTAAAGTCTATTCAAGGGCTATCTGATACTATTGGGCATTTAGATTTACCAAGCCCACTTAATGAACCTGATAGTGAAGAGAAGGATGAAGAATAGGTCTATCAATTTTGAAGCACAAAATTTTCTAATTTGGCTATTATTTCATCTCATCTAATCGTTTGATGTTTCTTAGTAAAGAGATTGGTGTAAAAATTAAAAATTGCTATTATAAAGAAAAGATACAGGGAATAGATTTTTAATGGAAAATTTTTTTTTAGATTTTAGATTGATAAATAATTTGTTGTTGCCATCAATTAATTATGTATCTAAAAATGATTTGAAAAAAAGAGATTCTTTAAGCATTTTATATGGAATTCTTTTTTTAATATTTGCATGCATATTTTTAGTTGTAGTTTATCAGCAGATAAAACCGTTTATTTTACAGCCAGCAGTAGCGTTTGCTAATCTATACTTTATAATAGATGCAATATTTTCAGGGAAGAATGAGTTTCTACAATATGTACCATCAACTCAGAATGCAGATTCTCTCAAATTATTTTCTGAAATAATTTTTGATGAGTTAGCTTTGCTTTTTAAGATGTTGTTTCCAATGATAATTTCAATGGTTACAATGTTCTTGTTTAAGAAACAAAATTTTGAGTCGAAAGTATTTATTGCAATCTCAACAATACTAATTTATACTCTAATCTTTGGAGTTTATTTTCAAGCAATGTTAATTATTGTTTTATTTGGTATTTTAATTATTTTTCATCCTATTGGAAATGGTAAATATTATACTGTTGTGCAATATTTAAATTATTTTGAAGAAATCATTTACAATTGGTGGGGGAGTCGTACAAAAAATAAAAAGAGTATAAATAAAATCATATTTTTCATTTTTCTTTTCATTTTTCTTTTCATAACTATGAGTTATTGTCTGTTCAAATCATTTCCAGCCTTAGGGGTAGATTTGTCTTTACTTCTAACTTTATTAGTAATATTTATTATATGGGTCTATACTGGAAGTGCTAGCAAAGAAATGAAATTATTAAAAAAAATACTTATTTATAGTATATTTTTTGGATTTACTTTAATTGGGAATTTAGAAATCGGTTCTGATGTTTTAAAAATACCAGTATTATTTATTACTTTATTCTTTGGATTAGATCGGATTATTGCATTGTCAAAAGAAATGAAGGAAATAATTGTTGAAAAAAGTATATTGTATTATTATGAATACGAAACTATAGACAAATTACTTTTAATAAAAGAACTAATAAATATTGATATTTTACATGAAGTAGACGTGACTGAACTAGAGTTGGCAAAACAAATAGCTATTAGAATTAAACTGGGTCTCTACCAAGAAGTTCTAAAATTATCAGATATTTATAAGGACAGAGAGTTTCAAAACTATCGTCAATTTGTAGAAGGAAATATTTTTTTCCTAACTTTTGATGAAACAACTTTTGATGATGCAGATTCTTTAAAATCTTTAAAAGAAAGACTGTCCAATATACTTGAATTAGAAGGACAAAATATTATTTTGCCAGAGTTATATGAAATATATGCAATAGTATTATTTAAATTAGAACGATTTAATGATTCTATAGTATATTTTAAGGAAAATATAATGTATATGAGCGAAGAATCGAGACTAATGTATATTGAAGCATGTGAACAAGTTGGAGATATCAAACAAGCTGAATATATACGTCGAAACTATTAATGATGGAATTAAAGGAGAAACAACATGATCAACCGTTACTCTCGCCCTGAGATGGCGAATATTTGGAGTGAAGAAAATAAATACCGTGCTTGGCTTGAGGTGGAAATCTTGGCTGACGAGGCATGGGCTGAGTTGGGGGAAATCCCTAAGGAAGATGTGGCTTTGATTCGTGAAAAAGCGGACTTTGACATTGACCGTATTTTGGAAATTGAGCAGGAGACTCGCCACGATGTGGTTGCCTTCACACGTGCGGTTTCTGAGACTCTTGGTGAAGAGCGCAAGTGGGTCCACTATGGTTTGACTTCTACTGACGTAGTCGATACTGCCTACGGTTACCTTTACAAGCAAGCTAACGACATCATCCGTCGTGACCTTGAAAACTTCACCAACATTATCGCTGACAAGGCGAAAGAGCACAAGTTCACCATCATGATGGGTCGTACCCACGGTGTGCATGCGGAGCCGACAACTTTTGGTCTGAAATTGGCCACTTGGTACAGCGAAATGAAGCGCAACATCGAGCGTTTCGAGCATGCGGCTGCTGGTGTGGAAGCTGGTAAGATTTCTGGTGCGGTTGGGAACTTTGCCAACATCCCACCATTCGTTGAAAAATACGTCTGCGACAAGCTTGGTATCCGTGCTCAAGAAATCTCTACACAGGTGCTTCCTCGTGACCTTCACGCTGAGTACTTTGCGGTTCTTGCTAGTATCGCAACTTCCATCGAGCGTATGGCGACTGAAATCCGTGGTCTTCAAAAATCAGAACAACGTGAAGTGGAAGAGTTCTTTGCCAAAGGTCAAAAGGGTTCATCTGCCATGCCTCACAAACGTAATCCTATCGGTTCTGAAAACATGACAGGTCTTGCGCGTGTTATCCGTGGTCATATGGTGACAGCCTATGAGAACGTCGCTCTTTGGCACGAACGTGATATTTCTCACTCATCAGCTGAGCGTATCATCACACCAGATACGACTATTTTGATTGACTACATGCTTAACCGTTTCGGAAACATCGTCAAGAACCTGACGGTCTTCCCAGAAAACATGATCCGCAACATGAACTCTACATTTGGCCTTATCTTCAGTCAACGTGCGATGTTGACCTTGATTGAAAAAGGCATGACCCGTGAGCAAGCTTACGACCTTGTTCAGCCGAAGACAGCTCAATCATGGGACAACCAAGTAGACTTCAAACCACTTCTTGAAGCAGATCCAGAAGTAACATCACGTTTGACTCAAGAAGAAATCGACGAAATCTTCAACCCAACTTACTACACCAAACGAGTGGATGAAATTTTCGAACGCATCGGTTTGGGTGACTAATCATAAAACAAAAAAGCGAGATTGTATCTCGCTTTTTATTTATGCTTAATCTTTTTTCTTGCTAAGTCCATAAGCTGTGAGTGCAGCCATGAGACCTGTAGCAATCAACCATTCTGAACCTTGGCTTCCTGTCTCAGGAAGTTTATTTTCTTTTGCCACAGGAGTTGGGGCTTGAGGAAGAGCTTTGTTTTCCTCGGCAGGAACAGTTGCTGGAGCTGGTTTACTTGGAATTTCTAATTTAGGTTTTTCTTCTGCAACAGGAGCCGGTATATTTGGAATCTCTAGTGCTGGTTTTTCTTCCGCAACAGGAGCTAGACCTTTTTCATCTCCCACATGTGTTACAGGAGTACCAATTTCGATGATTTGAGTAACTGGTTCTTGAGCGACAACACTAGTAACCAATGTTTTCACTTCGCTTCCGTCAGCAGCAGTAGACACAGAATAGAAATGACTACGACGTCCCTTAACACCTTCAGTTACGACACGAGTTTCTCCCTTAGGTAATGCATCCGTTTCACGAGTGATAGTTGTAAACGGAATTTCTTCGTCCTCGATGACAACACGTGGTTTGGCATCTGCAACAGGAGCAACTCCTTCTTCGTCTCCTACATGTGTTACAGGAGTCCCAACTTCGATGATTTGAGTAACTGGTTCTTGAGCGACAACACTAGTAACCAGTGTTTTCACTTCGCTTCCGTCAGTAGCAGTAGACACAGAGTAGAAATGACTACGACGACCCTTGACGCCTTCAGTTACGACACGAGTTTCTCCCTTAGGTAAGGCATCCGTTTCACGAGTGATTGTTGTAAATGGAATTTCTTCGTCCTCGATGACAACACGTGGTTTGGCATCTGCAACAGGAGCAACTCCTTTTTCGTCTCCTACGTGAGTGACAGGAGTTCCGATCTCAACCACTTGATTGACAGCTTCTTTTGTGACTTTTTCTTCAAGAACTGTTTCGGTTTCCTTACCATTTTCAGTAGTAACTGAGACGTAGATTGTACGTTCACCTTTGGCACCTTCAGTGACAACTTTTTCTTGTCCTGCTGGAAGGTTAGGGTTTTCCTTCTTAACAGTCTCAAATGGGATTTCTTCCGTTCTTGTGATAAGCTCTGGTCGGTTTTCAACGTTGGCAGCAACTTCATTTTCATCAAGGCTTCCTGAATGAGTTGCAGCTGGTTTGAGACCAAGTCTTGCAGCTTTAAGGTTGGCTACAAGTGTATCCAATTCAGCCTGTTTATTACGGTTGAGATTGTAGTTCAGAGCATCTTTAGCAGCCTTGAGAGCATCGAGGCTTTCTGTGCTATATCCTTCTAAGTTTTCAGGGATTTGAGCAAGTTCCTCGCGTAGAGCCTTGTAGTCAGCACGGAAGTAGTCTTTGTTGTGGTCCGCAAAGGCAGTCATCAGTTCAAAGATTTCTTCTTCCTTGTATTCAGCGCTTGGTCTATCTGCCCAGATAGCAACCATACTACCAACAGTAGGTAGGTCGACTTCAGGGTATTTAGTCGATGCTAGTTGATTAAATGGAGTTTTTTCAGTATTTTCGATAGCTTTCTTGAGGAAACCACCACCATCTTCAGGTTTTTGGCCGAGGATATAGTACCAATCTCCATTAGTGTTAAGGAACTTATACCCCTTGCTTGCTAGATATTGAGGAGATGCAAGGTTATAACCCCACCAACCTTTAGACCAGTAAGAGATGATAACATCTTTATCAAACTCAACATCGTCTTTATCTTCATAGTAGAAACCATCGTTAAAGGCCATTGGTTGCAGACCTTTTTCTTTAGCCATGGCAGCTAGACCATTAGCATAATCTGCAAACTTACCATAGAGTCCATACCACTTGAGGTAGTACCAACCTTGAGCGTTAGTAGCGTCGTTGGCATACTCATCTGTACCATAGTTAAAGATCTTAGTCTTGCCTGCAAAGAAATCCATGTACTTACCGATAAGGGCTTTTGTAAAGTTCATAGCTTCTTCGTTTTCAAGGTCCATCGTTGTTTTTGAAACCTTGTCAAAATTAGCTTGAGGGTTTGCAATGCCCAATTTTTCCATAGCGACAAGCATAGCATCCATGTGACCTGGGCTGTTGATAGCAGGGATAATTCCAATGCCTCTATCCTTAGCATATTTGATAAGTTCAGTGATTTCAGCCTGATTCAAAGTTGTTCCGTTTGGATCGTCGTAGTAAGACTTTGTTCCTTCAATGATGGCATTTTTTACATCGTCACTTGCATAGGTCTTGCCGTTTGCGGTGATTGTCATGTCATCCAAGAGGAAGCGAAGTCCATCATTTCCAAGGAGGAGATGAAGGTCAGAGTAACCAAGTTCGCTGGCTTTATCTACGATACGTTTGAGTTGGTCTAGAGTGAAGTATTTACGTCCAGCATCGATTGAGATAACCTTGTTTTTGGCAAGTTTTTCAACTTCACGTTTGGCATCTTCTTCTTTTTGAGCTTCTGGTGTGAAGGTTAAGTTGCTAACGGCTTCTTGGAGTTTTGCAATTGCTTGGTCAATGCTATCTTGTTCAGCGCGACTAAGGTTGCTATCAAGAGAGCGAATGGCTTTTTCAGCTTCTTTAACGGCAGCAATACTTTCTGCAGTATAGCGACTAAGGTCAGTTGGCACTTCTTTAAGAGCTTGTTCAGCAGACTCGTAGTCAGCGGCGAAATATTCAGCATTTGAGTTCGCGAATTGACGCATGAGTTTGAAGAGGCGAGATGGAGAGTAGCGGGCAGATGGAGTATCGGCCCAAGCAGCTACCATACCACCGATGATAGGGATATCAGCACCTTCAGTTTTTGGAACAGAAGTAATCGGTGTGCTCTTAATACCGTTCAAACCTTGGTCTAGGTTATACCAACCCTGTCCATCAGCATTACGGCCGAGAACGTAGTACCAAGCATCATTAGTATTGAGGATTTCGTGCCCTTTTTCAACAAGTAGTTTAGAAGAAGCGACATCGTAACCGCCCCAGCCACCAGTCCACATAGACACGATGATGTCTTTATCAAAGGTACCAAAAGTAGTATCGCTATTATAGTAGATACCATCATTGAAAGCCATTGGTTTCAGACCGTGAGATTTGACGATACGAGCTAGGTCATTAGCATAGGCGATGAATTTATCATAACCCTTGTCTGGGAAACCATCTTCTGGATACCATTTATAGGCTTGAAGTACACTCCATCCCTTGGCATCCGTAGCATCATTAGCATACTCATCCAAACCGATGTTAAAGATTTCAGACTTGCCAGCAAAGTAAGCAGCGTATTTATCAATCAAAGCTTTTGTGAAGGCAACTGCTTTTTCGTTGTCAAGGTCAACTGTACGTTCTGATTCTTTACCAAAGTAGTTGAAGTTAGGTTTTTCAATGCCAAGTTCTTTCATGGCATTAAGGATAGCATCCATGTGACCAGGGCTGTTGACTGTTGGGATAAGCCCAATACCTTTATTCTTAGCATAACCAATCAAGTCGGTCATTTGGCTTTCAGTTAGGTGATTACCATTTGGATCGTTGTAGTAGGCATTGGTTCCATTTTCAACAGCACGTTTGACATCATCGCTTGCGTAAGTTTTGTCACCTACAGTTAGAGACATATCATCAAGCATGAAGCGCAAGCCATCGTTTCCGACTAAAAGGTGAAGATCAGTATAGCCATAGTGTTTGGCTTTGTCGATGATTTCTTTCAGTTGGTCTGGAGAGAAGTATTTACGTCCAGCATCGATAGAAACAATTTTCTTTTTAGCCAGTTTTTCATTCACTTGAGCTGCTCGTTCTGTAGCGACTGCAGGTGCTTCGACCTTAGCAACTTCTTTGTTTTCTTCTTTTTCTTTTTCTTTTTCAGATTCTGTCTTCTTAGCTTCTTCAGTAATTTCTTCCTTAGCTGGAGTTTCTTCTGCTCTGACTGGTTCTGCTACGGCAGGTGCAGGAGCAACATCAACTTTTGGAGCTTCAGTAGTTGCTACTGGAGCAGCTGGAGTAGCGTTTTCTGTTGTTGGAGCAGTCTCGAGTTTTTCTTCACTCGTTGGTGGAGTGACTTCTCCAGTAGTTTGGACAGCAGGCTGATTTTCTGTTGGAGCAGGTAGGACTCCGTCAGCAGCAACAGCTTGCGCCTGAAAGGCAAATCCGATCAATACAGAAGCTGCTCCGATTGCATATTTACGAATAGAGAAGCGCTGTTTATTTTCTGGTTTCATTAAAAAACCTCCCCTTTTATATTTTTGATAGCGTTTTCACATACTAACTCTATTGTATGTTCTAACTAAAATAAAGTCAAGTTTTTGAGGAAATTACTATAAAAAATAGAATAATTTATAAATTAAGATGTATTTTTCTAATTTTGACTATTTTTTAGTAAAAAGGTTACTAATTATAGAATTGCTTGAAATGCTATTTCCAGGGAAGGGAGCTGATGCTATAATGGCTATATAAAAACCCTGAGACAGTTGCCTCAGGATTTTTATAAATTAGTGACCACGGTCACAAGAAATGAATTTAATTTTGTAGAAATCAGAACGTTTATAAGTTTCGATGTATTCCAAAACTTGACCAGTTGCTTCAAGCTGAGTTGTCTTAGTTTGGAAAACAGTTGGGAATTTAGTGTCGATTCCTAAAATAGAAGCGGCATGTTTTGGAGTTGGAAATACAATTTCGTTAATTTCTTCAAAATGCTCGTCATTCATGTGAATGTGGTAGTCCAATTTGAAACGAGTATAGATAGAACTATAGTATTCAAGATTTGGATAGTTGGCATTGATGTATTGTTCAGGAATGTATGAATTGTGATAGATATAGGTAACACCATTTGTTTCACGAACACGTTCAATCTTATAATAGAATTGATCGCCGCGTAGGCCAAGTTTTTCTAAATATTTAAGATCGTTCCCACGTTCGATAGAAAGAACAGTTACTTTATCATCTTTGGTTTCGAAGATTTCCACATCAGAAAATTCAACGAGTTTGTGTTTACGTGCACGAGCTACGAAAGTTCCTTTCCCTTGTTGGCGGACAATATATCCATCTTTGGCAAGGTCGTTCAAGGCGCGAACTACTGTGATTGAACTAACATCATACATGGAAATCAATTCTGCTTCAGTGTAGAACTTATCTCCACTAGCAAATTGACCAGAAATGATCTTATTTTTCAATTCGTCTTTAATGTATTGATACTTTGGAATTGCCATATTTTCACCTCATTTTTTTCCTTCTCCACTTATCATTTTAACATAAATTCTTAAAAATAGCTGAAAAGCACTTAAAAAAATTAAAATATCGGAATAAGAATTTAGGATAGATATAAATAATTCGTGTTTTCCTCCTTAATTTCATTAGTTTTTCAGAATGTTGATTTTATAGGATTTGAGAAGAGTTTTAGAAAAGATTCAGTAAAAAAATAGAAAAATTTTAAAGAAAATTTCAAAAAGTATTGACATTAATCCCCGATTAGTTTATAGTTGATATAACAATACATGAAAGCGCAAACTTTTCGCTTTTAGGGGAGGAAGAATGGCAAGATTTGAAATTAAAGATGATTTCTATCTGGATGGGAAACCATTCAAGATTTTGTCTGGCGCCATTCACTATTTTAGAGTTCCTGCGGAAGGTTGGCATCATTCATTGTATAACCTCAAGGCACTAGGTTTCAATACGGTTGAGACTTATGTTGCTTGGAACATGCATGAACCTGCTGAAGGTAACTTTAACTTTGAAGGCAATCTTGATTTAGAGAGATTTCTTCAAACTGCACAAGATTTGGGCTTATATGCAATTGTACGTCCTTCTCCATTTATCTGTGCAGAATGGGAATTCGGTGGTTTACCAGCATGGCTCTTGACCAAGGATATGAGAATACGGTCATCTGACCCAGCTTTCATTGACATGGTTGGTCGCTACTATGATCAGTTGCTTCCACGTCTAGTTCCGAGATTATTGGAAAACGGTGGGAACATTCTCATGATGCAAGTCGAAAATGAGTACGGATCCTATGGCGAGGACAAGACCTACTTGAGGGAAATTCGACGTTTGATGGAAGAACGAGCAGTTACTTGTCCGCTTTTCACATCAGATGGACCATGGAGAGCAACTCTTAAGGCTGGAACCTTAATTGAGGATGATCTCTTTGTGACAGGGAACTTTGGTTCCAAGGCTGCTTACAATTTCTCACAGATGCAAGAATTCTTTGATGAGCACGGCAAGAAATGGCCACTCATGTGTATGGAATTCTGGGATGGCTGGTTCAATCGATGGAAAGAACCAATCATCAAGCGTGAACCTGAGGAATTAGCAGAAGCTGTCCACGAGGTTCTAGAGCGAGGCTCTATCAACCTATACATGTTCCACGGTGGAACTAACTTTGGTTTTATGAATGGTTGTTCAGCTCGAGGAACCATTGATTTACCACAAGTAACATCTTATGATTATGACGCTCTTCTTGATGAAGCTGGAAATCCAACTGCTAAATATTTCGCAGTGAAAGAAATGATGGCGACTTACTATCCTGAGTATCCGCAATCTGAACCGCTTTACAAAGAGAGTATGGAAGTAGAAAACATTCCACTGGTCGAGAAAGTTTCCTTGTTTGAAACCTTGGATAGCCTGACAAGTCCTATCGAAAGTCTCTATCCTAAGAAAATGGAAGAGCTAGGACAAGGTTACGGCTACCTACTCTATCGTACGGAAGCAAGTTGGGATGCAGATGAAGAACGCATTCGAATTATTGACGGACGTGATAGAGCTCAACTCTTTATCGATGGCAAACGAGTGGCAACACAGTACCAAACAGAAATCGGTGAAGATATCTTTTATCAAGGCGAAAAGAAAGCGCTCTCTAGATTTGACATCCTTATTGAAAATATGGGGCGTGTCAACTATGGACACAAATTCTTAGCAGATACACAGCGAAAAGGAATTCGCACAGGTGTTTGTAAAGATTTGCATTTCTTGCTCAACTGGAAGCAATATCCACTTCCTCTTGATAACCCAGAGAATATTGATTTCTCTAAGGGATGGACAGAAGGGCAACCTGCCTTTTACGCTTATGACTTTGAAGTTGAGGCGCCAAAGGATACCTACATAGACTTATCTGAGTTTGGTAAAGGGATTGCTTATATCAACGGACATCATCTAGGTCGTTTCTGGAATGTCGGTCCAACCTTATCTCTTTATATTCCACATAGCTATCTCAAAGAAGGTGCCAACCGCATCATTATCTTTGAAACAGAAGGGGAGTATAAGGAACACATACATTTAACTTGTAAACCTACACTAAAACTTATAAAGGGGGAAAACTTATGACAATTGTAGGATGCCGTATCGATGGGCGCTTAATTCACGGACAAGTAGCAAACCTTTGGTCTGCTAAACTTAATGTTTCACGTATCATGGTCGTTGACAATGATGTTGTGAACAACGACGTTGAAAAAAGCGGCTTGAAACTCGCAACACCACCAGGTGTAAAACTTAGTATTTTGCCAGTTGATAAAGCAGCAGCGAATATCCTTGCTGGTAAATACGATAGCCAACGTCTTTTGATTGTAGCACGCAAACCTGACCGTTTCCTCGGTTTGGTAGAAGCAGGTGTGCCACTTGAAACTGTCAATGTCGGCAACATGTCTCAAACACCAGAAACACGTGCGATCACACGTTCTATTAACGTTGTTGATAAAGACGTAGAAGATTTCCACAAATTGGCGGAAAAAGGTGTTAAACTTACTGCTCAAATGGTTCCAAATGATCCAGTTTCAGACTTTTTGAGCTTATTAAAATAGGAAAAAATTTTTAGGAGGTCATTGTTATGATACAATGGTGGCAAATTTTACTTCTCACTCTGTACTCAGCTTATCAAATCTGTGATGAGTTGACGATCGTTTCTTCTGCAGGTTCCCCTGTATTCGCTGGTTTCATTACTGGTTTAGTCATGGGAGATTTGACAACTGGTTTGTTTATCGGTGGTAGCTTGCAGTTGTTCGTACTTGGGGTAGGTACCTTCGGTGGTGCTTCTCGTATTGACGCAACTTCTGGTGCGGTTCTTGCGACTGCTTTCTCAGTTTCACAAGGAATCGAAACAGACCTTGCGATCACTACAATCGCTGTACCAGTAGCAGCACTTTTGACTTACTTCGACGTACTTGGTCGTATGACTACAACATTCTTCGCTCACCGTATTGACGCTGCGATTGAACGCTTTGACTACAAAGGAATCGAACGTAACTATCTTCTTGGTGCGCTTCCTTGGGCTCTATCTCGTGCCCTTCCAGTATTCTTCGCCCTTGCTTTCGGTGGAGAATTCGTACAAGGTGTTGTAAACCTTGTTAAAGAATACCAATGGGTTGCAGACGGTTTGACTCTTGCAGGTCGTATGCTTCCAGGTCTTGGATTCGCTATCTTGCTTCGTTACCTTCCAGTTAAACGTAACCTTCACTACCTTGCTATGGGATTTGGTTTGACAGCTATGTTGACTGTTCTTTACTCAAACGTACAAAGTCTTGGTGGAGCAGTTGCTGGTATCATTAGCACTCTTCCTGCTGAAGTTGCTGAAAAAATTGGCTTTGTTAACAACTTCAAAGGATTGTCTATGATCGGTATCTCTATCGTGGGTATCTTCCTTGCAGTTGTTCACTTCAAGAACAGCCAAAAAGTTGCTGTAGCAGCACCTTCTACACCATCAGAAAGTGGGGAAATTGAAGATGACGAATTCTAATTACAAATTAACAAAAGAAGATTTTAATCAAATTAACAAACGTAGCTTGTTCACTTTCCAATTGGGATGGAACTACGAACGTATGCAAGCATCAGGTTACCTATACATGATCTTGCCACAATTGCGTAAAATGTATGGAGATGGAACTCCTGAGTTGAAAGAAATGATGAAAGTTCATACTCAATTCTTCAACACTTCACCATTCTTCCACACAATCATCGTTGGTTTTGACCTTGCCATGGAAGAAAAAGATGGCGTTGTCTCTAAAGATGCGGTTAACGGTATCAAGACAGGTTTGATGGGACCATTCGCTCCTCTTGGAGATACTATCTTTGGTTCACTTGTACCTGCTATCATGGGATCTATCGCTGCAACAATGGCTATCGCTGGTCAACCTTGGGGTATCTTCCTTTGGATTGCAGTTGCAGTAGCGTATGACATCTTCCGTTGGAAACAGTTGGAATTTGCCTACAAAGAAGGGGTTAACCTTATCAACAACATGCAAAGTACTTTGACAGCTTTGATTGAAGCTGCATCTGTACTTGGTGTGTTCATGATGGGTGCTCTTGTAGCAACAATGATCAACTTTGAAATTTCATACAAATTGCCAATCGGTGAAAAGATGATTGACTTCCAAGATATCTTGAACTCAATCTTCCCACGTTTGCTTCCAGCAATCTTCACTGCCTTCATCTTCTGGTTGCTTGGTAAGAAGGGTATGAACTCTACAAAAGCTATCGGTATCATTATCGTGCTTGCCTTGGCTCTTTCTGCCTTTGGTAAATTTGCACTTGGAATGGGCGCATAATTTATGACGAAATCATTAATTTTAGTGAGCCACGGTCGTTTCTGTGAAGAACTTAAAGGTAGCACAGAGATGATTATGGGACCACAAGATAACATTCATGCGGTCGCTCTTCTTCCAGAAGATGGACCAGAAGAATTTACTGCTAAGTTTGAAGCTGCTGTTGAAGGATTGGATGATTTCCTAGTCTTTGCGGATCTTCTTGGCGGAACTCCATGTAACGTGGTGAGCCGTTTGATTATGGAAGGTCGTGACATTGAACTTTATGCAGGAATGAACCTTCCGATGGTCATTGAATTTATCAATGCAAGCCTAACTGGCATGGATGCGGACTATAAGAGTCGTGCTTCAGAAAGCATTGTGAAAGTTAATGATTTATTGGCTAGCTTCGACGACGATGAAGATGAATAATACTCTTCAAAAATCAAATTCAAACCACGTCAGCTTCGCCTTGCCGTATATATGTTACTGACTTCGTCAGTCTTATCCGGCAACCTCAAAGCAGTGCTTTGAGCAACCTGCGGCTAGCTTCCTAGTTTGCTCTTTGATTTTCATTGAGTATAAGATGTGATTGCGTTAAAACGTTAAATCATCTTATAGAAAATATACATGGGAATGGGAGCGACTCCCATTCCCATGTTTTCAATCATGAAACAATATTAGATTAGAGGTTTTCAATGCTAGATTATACAAAAGAAGATTTGCTTGAGTTGGGAGCAGAGATCACCACACGCGAAATTTACCAACAACCAGATGTTTGGAAGGAAGCTTTTGAATCCTATCAAGCCCGTCGTGATGAAATTGCAGCCTTTTTGCAAGGAATTGCAGATAAACATGACTACATTAAGGTTATCCTGACTGGTGCTGGGACTTCGGCTTATGTAGGTGACACCTTGGTTCCTTACTTCAAGGAAGTCTATGACGAACGTAAATGGAATTTTAACTCTATTGCGACAACGGATATTGTTGCCAATCCACAAACTTATTTGAAAAAAGACGTGGCAACTGTTTTGGTATCATTCGCACGTAGTGGAAATTCACCTGAGAGTGTAGCAACGGTTGACCTGGCTAAGGCCTTGGTTGACGAGCTTTATCAAGTAACGATCACTTGTGCGGCTGAAGGGGAATTAGCACTTCAAGCTCACGGTGACGATCGCAACCTCTTGCTCTTGCAACCGGCAGCTTCTAACGATGCTGGCTTTGCTATGACATCAAGCTTTACTTCAATGATGTTGACAGCCCTTTTGGTCTTTGATCCAACTGAATTTGCTGTTAAAGCTGAACGTTTTGAAGTGCTTTCTAGTCTTGCTCGTAAAGTTCTTGACAATGTGGCAGATGTGAAAGAATTGGTTGACCTAGACTTTAACCGAGTGATTTACTTAGGTGCAGGTCCATTCTTCGGACTTGCTCACGAAGCCCAGCTCAAAATTTTGGAATTGACTGCTGGTCAGGTTGCAACTATGTATGAAAGCCCAGTTGGCTTCCGTCATGGTCCAAAATCTCTTATCAATGAAGATACTGTAGTTTTAGTCTTTGGTTCTACAACAGATTATACTCGTCAGTATGACTTAGACTTAGTTCGTGAAGTTGCAGGTGACAAAATTGCTCGTCGCGTTGTTCTCTTGAGTGACCAAACTTTTGGACTTGAAAATGTCAAAGAAGTAGCACTTGGTTGTGGCGGTGTCTTGAACGATATTTACCGTGTCTTCCCTTACATCGTTTATGCCCAACTCTTTGCCCTTTTGACTTCGCTTAAGGTTGGAAACAGACCTGATACACCATCACCTACAGGTACAGTAAACCGCGTCGTTCAAGGTGTTATTATTCACGAATTCAAATAATAAGGAGAAAAGGATGAAAACATACACAGAACGTGTATTTGGGAAAGTTGATGGCAAGGATGTTGTCGCTTATCGCTTTGAAACGGAAGCAGGCTACCAACTAGAAATCATGACCTATGGTGCAACGATTCTACGCTATGTAACTCCTGATAAGGCTGGTAATTTTGCCAATGTTATCCTAGGCTTTGATGATTTTGATAGCTATGTAGGTAACAGTCCTAAACATGGAGCGAGTGTAGGTCCAGTTGCAGGTCGTATCGCAGGTGCGACATTCGAATTGAATGGGAAAACCTATGAACTCGAAGTCAATAACGCAAGCAACTGTAACCACAGTGGTTCAACAGGTTGGGATTCTAGTTTGTTTGAGCTAGTCGAGGTGAGCGACCATGGTTTGACTCTTTACACAGAAAGAACAGACGGTACAGGAGGTTTCCCTGGGAACCTTAAAATTTGGATTAGCTACCACTTGGAAGAAACTGGTGCCTACGAAGTTAGCTACAAGGTAACGACGGATCAGGATACCTTGGTTAATCCGACCAACCATAGCTACTTTAACTTATCAGGTGATTTCACTCAGACTGTTGACCGCCATGTATTCCAACTGAATACAGAAGGTATTTATCCAATCGCTCCTGACGGTGTCCCAGCTAAAGCTCCAGATGCTGATCGTGATGTGGTCAAACATATCTACAATGGCGCCTTGTTGAAAGATATCTTTGCAGAAGAAGATGAGCAAATCCAACTCGTATCTGGTTTGGACCACCCATTTGCTCTGCCTGCAGGACATGACAATGCTGGTTTCCTCTATGACCAAGGTTCAGGTCGCTTCCTTCTCTTCAAGACAGAAGCTCCTTGCTTTGTAGTTTACACCGCAAACTTTGTGGATGAGAGTGTCATTATCGCTGGTCAGCCGATGATTCAGCACAATGGAATTGCTCTTGAAGCGCAGGCTTTACCAGATGCTATTCACAGTGACCTGAAAGATCAAGTCATTCTAAAAGCAGGAGAGACTTTCACTAGCAAAACTCGTTACGAAATTGTCGTTAAATAATAAAAATTCTCTGAAGTCATAGGATTTCAGAGAATTTTTTATTATTCTTCATCTGGTGTGAGAATCATCGGAATGATGATTGGTTCACGTTCAGTGTTTTCGTAAAGGAATGGTCGAATGGCGTTTACGATAGCACCATTGACAGACTGGACGCTGGCATCCTTGTTTTTCAAAGCGATACGAATAGCATTGAAAAGGATGCGCTGACTTTGACGGATCAAGTCGCCAGATTCGCGCATGTAGACGAAACCACGACTAAGGATATCTGGTCCAGAAATAATCATCTGAGACTCAAAGTCTACCGTTGCGACAGCAAGTACGACACCGTCTTCGGATAGGTCTCGGCGGTCTTTTAGGACTGCCGCACCGATTTCGCCGATCCGATTTCCATCGACGTAGATATCTTGAGCATTGAAATGACCAGCGATACGAGCAGAGTTTGCAGTAAGGGCAAGGACATCACCATTGCTCATGATAAAGATATTGTCCTTCTCAACTCCAGTATCTACGGCAAGTCCAGCGTGGACTTTTTGCATGCGATATTCACCGTGAACAGGCATGAAGTATTTTGGTTTGATGAGGCGGAGCATGAGTTTCTGTTCTTGCTGACCACCATGTCCAGATGTATGGATGTTGTTAATCTTACCATGGATGACTTCAACACCAGCTTCAGAAATGATGTTAATCAGCTTGTTAACGCTAGTGGTGTTTCCAGGGATTGGACTAGATGAGAAGATAACCGTATCGCCAGGTTGGAGTTGCACTTGACGGTGGGTTCCGTTAGCGATACGAGAGAGAGCCGCCATAGGTTCACCCTGGCTACCTGTACAAAGGATAAGAATCTCACCCGCAGGGTAGTCTTTGATTTCATTTGGTTCGATGAAGGTTCCCTTTGGCGCCTTGATGTAGCCAAGTTCGATTCCGTTAACAATAGCCTTTTCCATAGAGCGTCCAAAGACAGCAATCTTACGCCCTGTTTTAACAGCGGCATCGGTCGCTTGTTGGAGACGGAAGATATTTGAGGCAAAGGATGCAAAGATGATACGTCCCTCGATACCTTGGATAATCTTCATAATAGACTGACCAACGACCTTTTCAGAGTTTGTAAAGGTTGGCACTTCAGCATTTGTTGAGTCAGAGAGTAAGCAAAGCACTCCGTCTTCACCTAGGGCTGCCATACGGTGCAAGTCTGCAGGTTCACCAACTGGTGTAAAGTCAAACTTGAAGTCACCGGTACAGACGATTTTTCCTTGAGGTGTGTGGATAACAATTCCCAAAGGTTCTGGGATCGAGTGAGTTGTTCTAAAGAAAGTTGCTTTAAGATTTTTAAAGGTCAACTCGGTGTTGTGGTTGATTTCGTGAAGTGTAGCATTGCGCAAAAGGCCATGCTCTTCGAGTTTTCCACGGATTAAAGCGAGAGCTAGTGGACCTGCATAGATAGGGATATTTGCTTGCTTGAGCAAGAAAGGAATCCCACCAATATGGTCCTCGTGTCCGTGGGTAATCAAGAGAGCCTTGACGCGGTCGATATTTTCGACAATGTAAGAGTAATCAGGGATAACGTAGTCGATACCAAGCAAGTCATCCTCGGGGAATTTAATCCCTGCATCAACGATGATGATTTCGTCTTGGTATTCGATTCCGTATGTATTTTTACCGATTTCTCCTAGACCACCAATGGCAAAAACGCCCACTTCTTCTGGTTTAAGAGTATAGGCCATATTAGAACTCCGTAATTTCGAATGCGCCAGTTTCTTTTTCGTAGTCTAGCAATTTGTCTGACAAGAGCTCGATATATTCAACGTTGAATTCTGGACGGTTTTTTTCAACAAGTTCACGGGCAATGATACGTCCCTCAAGTTCTGAGCTGGCATCAATGTCTAAGTAAAGTGAGCGTGTTGTTTCACGACGTGGGCTACGGTCTTTTGTTTCTTGATAAAAAACTTTGTAAATCATGTGTTTCCTTTCTGTTTTCAGGTCAGCTGTATTCAAAAAATTACCAGCTTGCAGCTGTTTGTTTCTATTTCATTTTCTGCCTGTATTGACCTTGATTCGTTACAATTATCTCAATTATAACATAAAAAGGGGAATTAGTAAAAGCAGGAAACATGAAAGTAAGGAGCTTGAAATGTGTTTCATTTTGCCCGATACAAGTATTTGAAGACTTTGGAATCACGTGCTATAATAAAGTTAGAAAAGAGGTTTTTCCTTATGAAGGAGGGCAGGATATGTTTCAACTAGCTATTATCATTCGTCTTCTGGCCTTTGCGGGATTTGTTGCCTGTGTTTACGGAGGAAATGTTTTGTATACTCGGCTGGAGTATCGGAAAGCCAAGCTCATTTGGAAGATTAGCTTCGTGACTCTGTATTCGTTTTTCCTTCTCTTAGTGACCTATGTGGTCTGGTTTGTATTTTACTTTGGCTTGAATACTTAAGTGCTTGTCCTGTCTGTTTGGCAGGACATTCTTGTTTGGAAACAAAGAAAATTCCCATGTGTCGGCTTTTGTAGTATAATAGTAAACAGACAAAAAGATAGGAATGTGTTATGAAAGTATTAGCTTTTGATACGTCCAGTAAGGCTCTGTCTTTAGCCATTTTAGAGGACAAGCAGCTTCTTGCTGAGACCACGATTAATATCAAGAAAAATCACAGTATTAGCCTCATGCCTGCTATTGATTTCTTAATGGATAGTCTAGATTTGACACCCAAGGATTTGGATCGAATCATCGTGGCTGAAGGGCCTGGTAGCTATACAGGTTTGCGAATCGCAGTAGCAACTGCCAAGACCTTGGCTCATACCTTAAACATTGAGTTAGTAGGGATGTCTAGCCTTTTAGCTCTGCTACCGAATCAACAGGAAGGTCTGGTTGTTCCCTTGATGGATGCACGCCGTAACAATGTATACGCAGGATTTTATGAACATGCTCAACCTGTCTTTCCCGAAGCTCACCTGTCTTTCGAGGAAGTCCTTGAGCAAGTCAAGGATGCTGAACAGGTGACCTTTGTTGGAGAAGTGGGTCCCTTTGTGGAGCAGATCCAAGAACAATTACCACAGGCTAACTATCAAGAAACCTTGCCAAATGCAGCTAATCTTGCTCTTTGGGCATGGGATAAGGAAGCAGACTCCTTGCACGATTTTGTGCCGAATTACCTCAAGCGTGTCGAAGCTGAGGAAAATTGGCTCAAGAACCATACGGAGTCTGGCGAGTCTTACATTAAACGCCTATGATAGAAATCAAACGAATCCAACAGCAGCCTGATGTGGCACAAGCTATCTACGAAGTGATGACGGACGTTTATCCCGTCAGTCCTTGGACGTTGGAACAAATCCAAGCAGACCTGTCTCAAGACCAGACTTGGTATGCTTTGGCTTATGATGGGGAAGAAGTGATAGGTTTTCTAGCAATTCAGGAGAATCTTTTTGAAGCAGAAGTCTTGCAAATCGCTGTCAAGAAAGCTTATCAAGGTCAGGGGATAGCCTCAGCCTTGTTTGCAACATTGCCGACAGACAGGGAGATTTTCCTCGAAGTTAGAAAGTCCAACCACCGAGCGCAAGCATTTTACAAGAAAGAAAAAATGGCGGTCATCGCTGAGAGAAAGTCCTACTACCATGATCCAGTTGAGGATGCCATTATCATGAAGAGAGAAATAGATGAAGGATAGATATATTTTAGCATTTGAGACATCCTGTGATGAGACCAGTGTCGCCGTCCTGAAAAACGACGACGAGCTCTTGTCCAATGTCATTGCTAGTCAAATTGAGAGTCATAAACGTTTTGGTGGCGTAGTGCCAGAAGTGGCTAGCCGTCACCATGTCGAGGTCGTTACAGCCTGTATCGAGGAGGCGTTATCAGAAGCAGGAATTACTGAAAACGATGTGACAGCTGTGGCGGTTACCTACGGACCAGGCTTGGTCGGAGCCTTGCTAGTTGGCTTGTCAGCTGCCAAGGCCTTTGCTTGGGCTCATGGACTTCCTCTGATTCCTGTGAATCACATGGCTGGTCATCTCATGGCAGCTCAAAGTGTTGAGCCTTTGGAATTCCCCTTGTTAGCCCTTTTAGTCAGTGGTGGACACACAGAGTTGGTCTATGTGTCTGAGGCTGGTGATTACAAGATTGTTGGCGAAACACGTGATGATGCAGTTGGTGAGGCCTATGATAAGGTCGGTCGTGTCATGGGCTTGACCTATCCAGCAGGTCGTGAGATTGACGAGTTGGCCCATAAAGGTCAGGATGTGTATGATTTCCCGCGTGCCATGATTAAGGAAGACAATCTGGAGTTTTCATTCTCAGGTTTGAAGTCCGCCTTTATCAATCTTCATCACAATGCCGAGCAAAAGGGAGAAAGCTTGTCCAAGGAAGACCTATCTGCATCCTTCCAAGCAGCAGTTATGGATATTCTCATGGCAAAAACCAAGAAAGCCTTGGAGAAA
The DNA here is from genome assembly GCF_019929665.1 of Streptococcus infantis. GTDB lineage: Bacteria > Bacillota > Bacilli > Lactobacillales > Streptococcaceae > Streptococcus > Streptococcus infantis_H. The sequence goes on from NZ_JAHZPZ010000006.1 coordinate 50,292, forward strand.
TATCCTGTTAAAACTCTAGTTGTGGCTGGTGGTGTAGCAGCTAATAAAGGTCTTAGAGAACGTTTGGCGGCTGAAATCACCGATGTCAAGGTTATCATTCCACCTCTACGTCTCTGCGGAGACAATGCAGGTATGATTGCCTATGCCAGTGTTAGCGAGTGGAACAAAGAAAACTTTGCAGGCTTAGACCTCAATGCCAAACCTAGCCTGGCATTTGATACCATAGAATAAAGAGTCAGCTTGAGGCTGACTTTTTTGTTTGGACAAATGCGCGAGTTTTTTAGTATAGTAGAAATATGAGATTAAAAAAAACAATGAGAGTTGTGCTTGCTCTTGGAGCTTTATTGCTTTGTATGTCAGCTTGCCAGGATATTCCAAAGACACAATTGATTCTATTTGAGTCACTGTCATTCAATATGCCCCTTAAATCTCTTGAAAAAGTGTTTGGAGAAGCTGATGAAGTGATAGAAGAAACGGAAACCGCCTTTCGGGACACTTGGCATGCAAGGGATCCTTATTTCTATAAAACAGGCCGGCTTTTCTATCATTACGAAAATATTGCATTGAATGGTTATACAGGTCGAGCGGATTTCACATTTTCAAAATCACATCGCTTGGAAGAAGTGACAGTTCATATTCCTGTAGCTTCAAAAATGGAGCAACAAGTAGCGCTCTACAATTTATCCCAGACTATAAAAAAAGAAATTGAAGCTCTTCCGACTTTCAAATCCGTAACTACCGAGACAGTAGGATTATACGATGATGGCTATCGCTATAAAGTCAAATTGCAAGGCCAAAGGAGAGAACTCTGGGTTGATGTCTACCCGATAGAAGATGAATATACTGAAAAAAATGAAGGCTATAAGTATAGAATTCGAATTGATCAATTTCTCATGTATCCATAATGAACCATACTGTTCAGGGTCTGATACTTGCTATTAGTTTCAAATTCCAGACTGTTTTCTCCTCTTTGAATGTGTTATAATAATTTTTCTGTGACTGTCTGGAAAGTAGTTGATGAAGGAATGAATAGTGAGGAGGTTTATGAAAGAAAAAGGATTTTGGGAGGGGGCACAGGCTGCAGTGCCGACCGCTTTAGGCTATGTCAGCATCGGACTTGCTTGTGGGATTATCGGGGCTCCATATGTAACCCCTGTAGAGATGGGCTTGATGAGTCTCTTTGTTTATGCTGGAAGTGCCCAGTTTGCCATGCTGGCCTTAATTGCAGTCCAAGCGCCTGTGGCTGCTATTGCCATGACGGTCTTTTTGATCAATCTACGGCTCTTTTTATTGAGTTTACATGCATCGACCTATTTCCGTCATACTAGTCTCTGGCATAATATCGGAATGTCTAGCCTCTTGACGGATGAGACATACGGGGTCTTGATGGGCGAGCTGGTCCATACGGAAAAGGTTAATCCTATGTGGATGCACGGAAACAACCTTAACAGCTATCTAGCTTGGTTTGTCGGAACTGTTGTCGGGACTGCTCTAGGTGGACTTTTGCCAAATCCGGAAGTTATTGGTCTAGATTTTGCCCTAGTGGGGATGTTTATCGGGATTTTTACTTCCCAGTTTCAAATTATGCAAAAACGGATTCCCTTGCGCAACCTCTTCATCATTTTAGGAGTTGTTGCCCTTTCCTTCTTTATGCTTTTGACAGTGGTGTCTCAGTCACTAGCTGTTCTGTTTGCGACCTTGCTAGGTTGTACCATGGGGGTGGTCTTGGATGGTCAGTAAGTATATTTTAATGGCAATTATCTTCTCTGGCTTGGTGACCTGGATTCCAAGAATGATTCCTTTCATACTTGCTAAGTACAAAGGATTACCAGTAATCGTAGAGCGTTTTTTGAAATTTTTACCTGTATCTATTATCTTCGCCTTGATTCTTTCAAGTGTGGTGACAGGAAAAATCGGAAGCTTCCCACAGATAAAATGGTTAGACTTGATAGCAGTCTTTCCAACAGCCTTAGTCGCCTTTCGTTACCGCAATCTGGTGGGGACGGTTCTCTTTGGAGTGGTCTTGATAGCAGTCCTACGCTTGGTTTTTTAATCAGCCATAAAGAAAACCTATGGCAAATATAGAAATCATATAATGGCGCAATTGCTTTTTTTCTGTTAAGATAAGACTGTATCTTATTTTGGAGGAAATATCATGAAAAAAATCGTTAAATATTCATCACTTGCTGCCCTAGGGCTTGTTGCCGCAGGTGTATTAGCAGCTTGCTCAGGTGGTGAGAAGAAAGATGCTGCATCTGGTGAAGCAACATCTGGTAAGAAAGAAATCGTTGTAGCAACTAATGGATCGCCAAAACCATTTATCTATGAAGAAAATGGTGAATTGACAGGTTACGAGATTGAGCTTGTTCGTGCTATCTTTAAAGACTCAGACAAGTATACTGTCAAGTTTGAAAAGACAGAGTGGTCAGGGATTTTCCCAGGACTTGATAGCGATCGTTACCAAATGGCCGTTAACAACCTTAGTTATACCAAAGAACGTGCAGAGAAATACCTCTACGCAGCGCCAACTGCTAAAAATCCTAACGTTCTTGTTGTGAAGAAGGACGACACTAGCATCAAGTCTCTTGATGATATCGGTGGAAAATCTACTGAAGTCGTTCAAGGAACAACCTCAGCAAAACAATTGGAAGCATACAACACAGAACATGCGGACAATCCAACTATCCTTAATTATACTAAGGCAGATTTCCAACAAATCATGTCTCGTTTGAGCGATGGACAATTTGACTATAAGATTTTTGACAAGATCGGTGTAGAGACAGTTATCAAAAACCAAGGTTTGGATAATTTGAAAGTCATCGAACTCCCAAGTGACCAACAACCTTATGTTTATCCACTTCTTGCCAAAGGTCAAGATGAGTTGAAGGCTTTTGTGGACAAACGCATCCAAGAACTTTATAAAGATGGAACGCTTGAAAAACTATCTCAACAGTTCTTTGGTGGCTCTTACCTGCCAGCAGAAGCTGACATTAAATAGTTGTATGAAATCATCTAGTCTGAGAAAGGCGGATGATTTCTCAATTTTTAGGCATATAGTTTCAAACTATATGCCTGCCTATCTAATAACAATTTGCGAAATCAAATAAAGTATGAGATACTATTACGGTATTATTTTTAAAGGAGAATGAATCATGAAAATCAAAAAATGGTTAGGTGTAGCAGCGATTGCTACAGTAGCAGGCCTTACACTTGCAGCTTGCGGAAATTCAAACAAGAAAGCGGACAATACAACTACAGTTAAAATCGCAACTGTAAACCGTAGCGGTTCAGAAGAAGCACGTTGGGATAAAATCCAAGAACTAGTTGAAAAAGACGGAATTAAATTGGAATTTACAGAGTTTACAGACTACTCACAACCAAACAAAGCAACTGCTGATGGTGAAGTAGACTTGAACGCTTTCCAACACTACAACTTCTTGAATAACTGGAACAAAGAAAACGGTAAAGACCTTGTTGCGATTGCAGATACTTACATCTCACCAATCCGTCTTTATTCAGGTTTAAACGGAAGTGAAAACAAGTACACTAAAGTGGAAGAAATCCCAGATAACGGTGAAATCGCAGTACCTAACGATGCTACTAACGAAAGCCGTGCTCTTTACTTGCTTCAATCAGCTGGTTTGATTAAGTTGGATGTTTCAGGAACTGCACTTGCGACAATCGCAAACATCACAGAAAATCCAAAGAACTTGAAAATCACTGAATTGGACGCTAGCCAAACAGCTCGTTCATTGTCATCAGTTGATGCAGCTGTTGTAAATAACACTTTTGTTACAGAAGCAAAATTGGACTATAAGAAAGCACTCTTTAAAGAGCAAGCTGATGAAAACTCAAAACAATGGTATAACATCATCGTTGCGAAAAAAGATTGGGAATCATCACCTAAAGCTGATGCAATCAAGAAAATTATCGCAGCTTACCACACTGACGAAGTGAAAAAAGTCATCGAAGAAACTTCAGATGGCTTGGATCAACCAGTTTGGTAATAAACACAGGGAGGTGGGAGAGATTTTTTCCGCCTCTTGCTTTTATATAGAGCCTAAAACAAATGAAATTCACTTGTATTGATTCTAAAGGTACAAGTCCTAGTAGAAAGGTAGAGAGAAAATGGTTTTCCCTAGCCAAGAAGAACAAATTGAAAAGTTTGAAAAGGATCATGTAGCGCAACATTATTTTGAAGTTTTGCGTACCTTGATTTCTAAAAAATCAGTCTTTGCCCAACAAGTCGGCCTGAAAGAGGTGGCTCGTTATCTAGGTGAGATTTTTAAACGTGTTGGTGCAGAAGTTGAGATTGACGAGAGCTATACAGCGCCTTTTGTCATGGCACATTTCAAAAGTTCACGGCCAAATGCCAAAACTATCATTTTCTACAACCACTATGACACAGTACCAGCAGATGGTGATCAAGTTTGGACCGAGGATCCTTTTACACTCTCTGTGCGTGATGGCATTATGTATGGACGCGGGGTTGATGATGACAAGGGGCATATCACTGCTCGCTTGAGCGCTCTGAGAAAATACATGCAACATCACGATGATCTTCCAGTCAATATCAGCTTCATCATGGAAGGGGCAGAGGAGTCTGCCTCTATGGATTTAGATAAATATTTAGAAAAACATGCGGACAAACTCCGAGGCGCAGATTTATTAGTCTGGGAACAAGGAACAAAGAATGCTTTAGAACAGTTAGAAATCTCTGGTGGAAACAAGGGGATTGTGACCTTTGATGCCAAGGTCAAGAGTGCAGACGTCGATATCCATTCTAGCTATGGTGGAGTCATCGAATCAGCTCCATGGTATCTCATTCAAGCTTTGACTAGTCTTCGCGCTGCCGACGGCCGTATCTTGGTAGAAGGCTTGTACGATGATGTGCAGGAACCAAACGAACGAGAGTTGGCCTTGGTTGAAACCTATGCCCAACGCAATCCAGAGGAAATCAGCCAGATTTATGGCTTGGAATTGCCACTTTTACAAGAGGAACGCACAGCCTTTCTAAAACGTTTCTTTTTTGAGCCAGCGCTCAATATCGAAGGAATTCAGTCTGGTTATCAAGGTCAAGGAGTAAAAACAATCTTGCCAGCAGAGGCTAGTGCCAAGCTAGAAGTCCGTTTGGTTCCGGGGCTTGAACCCCATGATATTTTGGAGAAAATCCGAAAACAACTAGACAAAAATGGCTTTGATAAGGTAGAATTGTACTATACTTTGGGTGAGATGAGCTATCGAAGTGACATGAGTGCGCCGGCCATTCTCAATGTCATTGAGCTAGCCAAGAAATTTTATCCACAGGGTGTATCTGTCTTGCCAACAACAGCTGGTACAGGTCCAATGCATACGGTATTTGATGCCTTAGAAGTACCTATGGTTGCATTTGGCCTAGGAAATGCTAATAGCCGAGACCATGGTGGAGATGAAAATGTGCGAATCGCCGATTATTACACCCATATTGAATTAGTAGAGGAGCTGATTAGAAGTTATGAGTAGAGACATTATCAAATTAGACCAGATTGATGTGACTTTCCACCAAAAGAAAAGAACCATCACAGCGGTCAAGGATGTGACCATTCACATTCAAGAAGGGGATATCTACGGGATTGTAGGATATTCTGGAGCAGGGAAATCAACCCTAGTTCGTGTTATTAACCTTTTACAAAAACCATCTGCAGGTAGAATTACTGTTGATGATGATGTGATTTTTGATGGGAAAGAAACCTTAACTGCCGGGCAATTGCGTCGTAAGCGTCAAGATATTGGGATGATTTTCCAACACTTTAACCTTATGAGTCAAAAAACGGCCGAGGAAAATGTAGCCTTTGCCCTCAAACACTCTGGACTCAGTGAGAAAGATAAGAAGGCTAAAGTGGCTAAGTTGTTGGACTTGGTTGGTCTTGCAGACCGTGCCGAAAACTATCCCTCACAATTATCTGGAGGTCAAAAACAGCGTGTAGCCATTGCGCGTGCCTTAGCTAATGATCCAAAAATCTTGATTTCGGACGAGTCAACTTCAGCTCTTGATCCAAAGACGACAAAACAAATCTTGTCACTCTTGCAAGAATTGAATCGTAAACTAGGCTTGACTATTGTCTTGATTACGCATGAAATGCAGATTGTCAAAGACATTGCTAACCGTGTGGCAGTCATGCAGGATGGTCGCTTGATTGAAGAGGGCAGCGTTCTTGAAATCTTCTCAGATCCTAAGCAACCATTGACCCAGGACTTTATCTCAACGGCTACTGGTATCGATGAAGCTATGGTCAAGATTGAAAAGCAAGAAATCGTGGAGAACTTATCTGAAAATAGCATTTTGGTACAACTCAAGTATGCAGGTGCTTCTACAGATGAGCCACTTTTGAATGAATTATACAAACACTACCAAGTAACAGCCAATATTCTCTATGGGAACATTGAAATTTTGGATGGTACTCCTGTGGGTGAGCTTGTGGTTGTTTTGTCTGGAGAAAAAGAAGCACTGGCAAAAGCTCAAGAGGCTATCCATCAGGCTGGTGTGCAACTAAAAGTATTGAAGGGAGGACAGTAAGATGGCAGACTTGATCCAAACATATTTACCAAATGTCTATAAGATGGGCTGGTTAGGCCAAGCAGGCTGGGGAACAGCAATTTACTTAACGCTTTATATGACAGTTCTTTCCTTTATCATTGGAGGATTCCTAGGACTAGTTGCAGGACTTTTCCTCGTCTTAACTGGACCAGGTGGCGTCTTAGAAGATAAAGTTGTTTTTTGGGTTTTGGATAAGATTACCTCAATCTTCCGTGCAGTTCCATTTATCATTCTCTTGGCAGTCTTGTCACCCTTCTCTCATTTGATCGTAGGGACAAGTATCGGTCCAAATGCGGCTATCGTACCTCTATCTTTTGCAGTTTTTGCCTTCTTTGCTCGTCAGGTTCAAGTAGTTTTATCAGAGCTTGATGGCGGTGTCATTGAAGCGGCTCAAGCAAGTGGAGCGACATTCTGGGATATTGTGGGTGTTTACCTATCAGAAGGACTTCCAGACTTGATCCGAGTGACGACTGTAACCTTGATTTCACTAGTCGGTGAAACAGCTATGGCGGGAGCAGTTGGGGCTGGAGGTATCGGTAACGTAGCGATCGCTTATGGTTTTAACCGTTACAATCACGATGTGACTATCCTTGCAACCCTCATCATTATCTTGATTATCTTTACGATTCAGTTCTTGGGAGACTTCTTGACCAAGAAATTAAGTCATAAATAAAAAAAGAGCCATCTGGCTCTTTTTTATGATGTTTTATGTGCTAATTTCTTACTAAGTGCTTGTCCAATTAGGGCACCAAGTAAAGCACCGATGAGAATACTTGTGATAAAGAGGAGGATATTAGCAGGATTCGGTGTAACCATAATGCGATCGATATAGTCCTGAGATTTTCCACGAGCGACTAGAGCTGCCATATAGGCTTGAGGGGTCAACCACATGAGTAGGATGGGACCAGTAGTACCAAAGGCAAAAACTAGGAAGGAAAGAAGGTTTTTAACCTTATCTTTGTAATGTCCTAGGTGAGCGATGCCATCTGCTGCAAGACCGCAGATAATACTTGGCAGGAAGGCTCCAGCACCATGCTTACTCCCGAGGAAAAAGAGAGCAATCACAAGTCCTATCGAAGTAATCGCTCCAAAACGAGGAACCTTTGCTAAAAGGATCATATAGACGCTACCACCTACAAGAGCAGAAAAGGCAGGGGCGTAAAACATATTTCCAGTGTGGTCGACAAGGTTCCCTAGTAGAACCCCAACTCCGATACAGAGAAAGTAGACAAGGGCAGCAACAAGGGTTGTCAAGATATTCTTTTTCATAAGTTCTCCTTCGTATATCTGATGGTTTTCATTGTATCATGCCTGGCTTAGATTGTAAATACTGGCCGACATTTGCTATTTGTCCAGAGACTAGATGAAAGAGGAATAGACTAAAGCTATTTCTTTACTCCTCTGACTGTCCCAATCCCTTTATTTATGGTAAAATAGGACTATTAAGTTAGAAAGAGGATTCTCTATGAAATTACAAAAACCAAAAGGAACGCAGGATATTTTACCTGCTGAGTCTGCCAAGTGGCAGTACGTTGAAGGCTTTGCGCGTGAAATCTTCAAACGCTACAACTACGCAGAAGTGCGTACCCCTATTTTTGAGCATTATGAAGTCATTAGTCGTTCCGTTGGAGACACAACTGATATCGTAACCAAGGAAATGTATGATTTTTACGACAAGGGTGATCGCCATATTACTCTTCGTCCAGAAGGAACAGCGCCAGTCGTCCGTTCTTATGTGGAAAACAAACTCTTCGCGCCAGAAGTGCAAAAGCCAAGCAAGTTCTACTACATGGGACCAATGTTCCGTTATGAGCGCCCACAAGCAGGGCGTTTGCGCCAATTCCACCAGATTGGTGTGGAGTGCTTTGGCTCTAGCAATCCAGCTACCGATGTAGAAACGATCGCTATGGCAGCCCACTTCTTGAAAGCAATCGGGATTAAAGGTGTGAAACTACACCTCAACACTCTTGGAAATCCTGACAGTCGTGCGGCCTATCGTCAAGCCTTGATTAACTACTTAACACCGCTCAAAGATAGCTTATCTAAGGATAGCCAACGTCGTTTGGAGGAAAATCCTCTTCGTGTCTTAGACTCGAAGGAAAAAGAAGACAAGGTAGCTGTGGAGAATGCACCATCTATCTTGGATTACCTGGATGCAGAAAGCCAAGCCCACTTTGATACTGTTCGTCAGATGTTGGAAAATCTCGGAGTAGACTATATCATCGATACCAACATGGTGCGTGGTCTGGACTACTACAACCACACCATCTTTGAGTTTATCACAGAGATTGATGGCAATGACTTGACAGTCTGTGCAGGTGGTCGCTACGATGGCTTGGTTGCTTACTTCGGGGGTCCTGAGACTGCTGGCTTTGGTTTTGGACTTGGTGTAGAGCGTCTTCTTCTAGTCCTTGAAAAACAAGGCGTGGCACTTCCTATCGAAAATGCCCTAGATGTCTATATTGCTGTCCTTGGTGAAGAGGCTAATCTGAAAGCCTTGGAGTTGGTACAAGCTCTCCGTCAGCAAGGCTTCAAAGCAGAGCGTGATTACCTCAATCGCAAGCTTAAAGCTCAGTTCAAGTCAGCCGATGTTTTTGGAGCTAAGACTCTTATCACTCTTGGAGAGAGCGAAGTCGAAAGTGGACAAGTCAAGGTTAAGAACAACCAAACTCGAGAAGAACTAGAAGTTTCGCTTGAAGCTATTAGTAAAAATTTCTCAGAAGTATTTGAAAAATTAGTCTAAAAGAACCAAAATAAGCTAGGAAAAATTCCTGGCTTTTTTGAATAAAAAGTACTAAAAAGACACAAATTTTAGAAAAAATCATAAACGAAAAGTATTAGTTGGATAAATAATAATTTTGGTTAAAATTTATTGACTTTCGCCCTCTATCACTGTATTATTGAATAGTATAGAATAAATATTTTGCGCCCTAAAACAGGGAGTCTAAGGATATTTATGCATAATTCAAATCTTATAAAGAGATGATGGCTAGATGAGAGTTTGGAGAAAAAGAAAATGAATATTAGGAAATCAACAAAATATTCACTATTGACAATTGGGATTTTAACCACTTTCCAATTAGCTCAAGTGCATGTTAAAGCTGATACAACTGATTTCTCAAATAACACAGTTGTGCAAAATCAGGATGAAAAAGCAACTTCATTAAATAAGATCACAAATCAAAAGAGTGAAGCCACTGCTAATGATAAGAAAGAGCCGGTTGCTAATGAGGGAAAGACTACAGCTTTAACGCCGGAAAACTCTACTTCTACAACGGAAGTGGCAGAAAAGGAAGCAGACAAGTCTCCTGCTGAGAGGGAAGTTGCTGAAGAAAAAACAGTAGCAGAACAACCAAAAGCGGAACAATCTGTCCAAGAGCAACCAACAAGTGAGCAGCCAAAAGCAGAACAGCCTAAGGTAGAAAAACCAGCAGCTGAAATAACACCTGAAGAAGAACTGAAAAATTTGTCAGAGACACCTCAAGAGGGGGTAACGACTCCTAAAGAGGAACCGAAAGCTCCTAAAGATGAATCAGCAGCTCCTAGAGCTCGTCGTAGAAGAGCAGCTAGCAATACAAACGTATATGAAGATGCAACATACGGTAAGTATGTAAAAGCTACAGATTTCGGATTAGATACAACTGGTAAGGTTGAAGCAAGTGATGCTCTTCAAAAAGCTCTGAAAGCAGCCAATGAGGTTGAGGGTGGAGCTGCCGTAATGGTTTCAGGGAATGTCCTCTTGAAGAAAACCTTGGTTATCGATGAAAACTATGCCAATGTAAAAGGTTTGATTGGTAGTGGTCCAAGTCGTAACAATACAAAAATCGTGTTTAACAAAAAGCAAGATGGAGAGCACGATCCTGAAACAAACTTGACGGATAACCGTTACGAGTCTGCGATCCTCATTCAAAATCAGAAGGACTTTACTGTAGGCCGCTTAACTGTTGAGCATGCCTATGATTCATCCGACTACACTAAGGATAATGAGTTTTACCGTAAAGGAAAATCTTACTTTGGACGTTCAAACGGGATCTACGTAAACGATTCTTCAAATGTTACGATCAATGATGTTCGTGCAATGAAATTCAACAGAGCCGGTGTCTTCTTTAGTTCAAGCAAGGCAACAGCTCAAGAGTATGATGCTAGCGGTAGGCCAATCCGTTACAGCAGTATCTCTGAGAAGGTTTCAAATGAAGTCAAGTCTATCGGAGATCCAGATGTTCCTATCATGGACGGTAACAAGGTAACTAACTCTTTCCTTCATAACAACCGTGTTGCTGGTGTTATGTTCGGTTACCAACGTAATTTTGTGGTAGACAATAATATCTTGTCATACAACGGTCATGTGTTGGACGGTGGTACTGGATATGGTGCAGCCTCAATGGCAGGCTCATACAATGATGGCATTACCTATACTGGAAACTATACAAACTACAACTACCGTAAAGGCTTGGATATTCACGACGGGAATAAGATCCTCATCGAAAACAACGTCTCACTCGGAGACCGTTTGAATGGTATCGAGGTTTATAACCGTGCCAATCCGATGACGGATGTCATTATTCGTAACAACAAGGTAACACAAGATCCAAACTCTAAGTTGGAAAATGATGATGATGACCCAGCTCGTTACCGTGGTTACACAGCCATTTCTATCCTGACAAACGAGAAAAACCACAAGTGGACTAAACCTCTCGAAAAAGGTCGTTATGTCATTTCAAATAACACTATTGAAGGTTTGACAAAACCATTTGAAGATGGACAACTAGGAACCTTTGGTATTCTCTTTAGAAACAACGAAAGTTCAAATGATTATAGTCTAAACATTGAAGGAAACACCATCACTGGTGATTCGACAGACTATATCATCTCTGTCAACAACAATACTGCTCAAGCATCTAGAGGTGTTGAAGGTGGCGGTTCAGGTGACATCACTATTTCAAGAAACAAGATTGAAGTAGATGACATCAAGCAGTTACCGATTTACATCAATGATGATACAACTTATGTAGCAAGTGTTATTGACCGTACTACTGGAAAACGTGTCAACAAGGTTACAAAAGTACCATTTACTAAGACTAGAGGAAGCATCAACATTGACAACAATGAGCTGACCGTTTCTAAGATTAAGTCTAGATGGAAAAATGCGGTCGCTATTGAAAGCACAAACGCAGCTTCTATTGATGTCAATAGCAATACCTTTAAGTATAAAGACAATGAGCCGTGGCAACGTTATGATGTTACCCGTAAAACGGACGGTAGAGTTATCAAAGACATAATGCAAGCTTTCTTTGGTATCAACCGTCTCAACGACACTGTTAAAGTAACAGCTACAGACAATAAATTCATCGCCGACACACCAAACAAGAATGGTTTCTTTAGACTATACAATGGTGATTGGGTGAACTTAAATGCTAAGAGTAATAATGTCTTCCTTGGACGTAACACTCTAGATGGCAAGCCGCTAGCTCCAGTAGATATCGTTGGTGATAAAACGGTTGAAACACTTCGTACAACGACAACGACAGAGTACATCATCGAAACTCGTGAGACAGATGAACTTCCTATCGGATTTAAAGAAACTGTACAAAAAGGTGTACCTGGTAAGAAAGTTAATGTATACAAGATTACCAAAGTTGGTGACACAATTGTAGGACGTCAGATCATTTCTGAAGAAACAATTCTTGAACCTACAAAAGAGATTGTCTTGATTGGTACAGCGACAGAAACCTTTGAGACTGTTACTGAGAAAGAAACTGTTGCATACGAAACAGAAATCAGAACGGACCCAACAAAACCAAAAACTTATCAATTTGAAAATCAAGCTGGTAAGAATGGTTCTGTTGAAAAGACTTACCAAATCAGAAAACTGAATGGTAAGGAAGCTGGTAAGACTTTGACGTCTGAAACAGTGATTGACCAACCAGTCAAACGCATTATCACAGTTGGTAGTGCAGTAGAAAAAGTAGAATACACTACTGAAATCAAAGATGTAGACTTTGAAACTGTGGTTGAATATGACTATACGAAACCAAAAGGTTACGAAGAAGTCCGTCAAGACGGTGAGAAAGGTCGCATTGAAAATCAATACAAACTGACCTACCTCAATAATGAACTTGTTGACCGTAGCTTGGTCAATGAAAATATCCTTAAAGAGAAGAAGGATAAGATCATTGTTAAAGGCCTGGGTGTGGTTGTATCAGTGAGATCTGTAGTTGTCGTCGAAGAAAAAGACTTCAACAAGGTCATTGAAAAAGATGAAACCCAACCAGAGGGTTACAACAAGATTACTCAGGTTGGTTCACCAGGGACAATAACAACAACTTATGAAGTCACCTATGAGGATGATGTTGAAGTTGCTCGTAAAGAAATCTCAAAAGTTGAGGATCCAAAAGCTGTAGACGAAATCACAGTAATCGGTACTTCTAAGATGACAGAACGCACATTGGATGAACAGGTTGATGTTCCATTCAAGACGATTTATGTCTCAGACAATACACTTCCAGCAGGAGAAAGTGTTGTCGATGAAGAAGGAAGTCCAGGACAAATTATACGTACTTTCTTGGTAAGCTATCGAAATGGCAAAGAAATCGGTCGTACCATCGTCTCTGAACATAAGATTACAGATGCAGTCAACCGTGTCGTTCGTGTCGGAAATGCGACACCTATCGTGGAAACAACTGAGCTTGTAGATGAGACAGAGTCAATCGATTACAATACTCTCAAAGAATTTTCAGATCAGCTTCCTGCAGGGACAACTAAGGTTATCCAGGCAGGTAAGAAAGGCCAGAAAACAAATCGTTACTCTGTAACGAAAGTGAATGGAGAAGAGACATCTCGTACATTTGTAGAATCTAACATCACTACAGATCCAGTAGATGAGATCATCCAAGTTGGAACTCGTATCAAAGAAATTAGAGAAGCAACCGAGACAAGTCCAATTCCATTTACTATTAAGGTTCGTAAAGACACCACGAAGCCAATCGGCTACCGAGTGACTGAGGTAGAAGGTCAAGACGGTGAGAAGTCAGACCTCTATAAAGTAACCTACATCAGTGGTACCGAAACCAAACGGGAACATTTGAAGACAACAGTCGTTAGAGAAGCTATTAACAAGGTGATTGTCGAAGGTGCTGGAGTAGAACGTGCTCTCTTTGAAATTCAAGAAGATAAGATTACAAGCTCAACTGAGTATCGAAATGATGATACTCTTCCAGAAGGTGAAACAAAAGTTGATCAGGTTGGCGAAGAAGGTCTCCTTCGTAAGACGATTGAAAAACGATACTTCAATGATGAATTGCGTTCTACGAAATTAGTAGACAGCAAACTAATCAAAGAAGCAACTCCAACGATCATCTTGGTAGGTACAAAACACGTGCCAACCATCAAGGTAGAACAAGACACTCAGACTGAGAAGATTGCCTACAAGACTCAAAAAATCGAAGATCCAAACCTACCAAAAGGTCAAACCAAGGTAGTTCAAGTAGGAAGAACTGGTCTCATTGAGAAAGTTTACCAACTAACCTACAAAGACGGAGTCTTGATTAAGACAGACTTGATTAGTAGCAAGGAAGTTCAAAAAGTCCAAGATGAGATTATCCATATCGGTACGCAAGTCACTGAGATCAAGGAAATCAACACAACAAGTCCAATTCCGTACAATGTTATTATTCGTAAGGATAAGACCAAGCCAGTTGGTTACAGCCTTGTTGAAGTAGAGGGCCAAGAGGGAACTCAAACAGACTACTATCAAGTAACGTACGTCAATGGTAAGGAAGCCAAGCGTGAGCACCTCAGAACTGTCATTACAACTCAACCTGTCAATAAAGTCCTAGTTGAAGGTTCTGGAATTGAGCGTACAATCTTCGAAATTCAAGAAGAAAGAATCACAAGTTCAACTGAATATCGTAACGACGATACTCTGCCAGAAGGTGAAACAAAGGTTATTCAAGAAGGTCAAGATGGTCTAATTCATAAGACAATCGAGAAACAGTACTTCAATGATGAAGAACGTTCTTCAAAACTAATCGAAAGTAAAGTTGTCAGAGAAGCAATTCCGACCATCATTTTAGTTGGGACAAAACATGTTCCAAATGTTAAAGTGAAGCAGGAAAAGCGAACTGAAGAGACTAACTTTAGAACAGTTACCGTTATTGATGAAAACTTGCCAAAGGGTGAACGTAAGCTCGTTCAAGAAGGTCGTGCTGGTTTAGTAGAAAAAATTTATCAGCTTACTTATAAAGATGGCATCTTAGTCAAGACGGACTTGATTAGCGTCAAAGAGTTGCGCCCAGCACTTGAGCAGATTATCCATATCGGTTCTCAAGTTACTGAAACCAAAGAGATCAGCTTAACCAGTGCGATTCCTTACAACACCATCGTTCGTGAGGACAAGACTAAGCCTGTTAGCTACCGTCTGGTCGAAGTAGAAGGCCAAGAAGGAACTCAAACAGACTACTATCAAGTAACCTATGTCAATGGTAAAGAAACTCAACGTGAGTATCTAAGAACTGTTATAACGACTCAACCTGTCAACCAAGTTCTTGTGGTGGGTGCTGGAGCTGAGCGTACAGTCTTGGTGACTGAGGATGAAGTCATTAGTCATCAAACAGAATATCGCAATGATGATAGCTTGCCAGAAGGTGAAACTAGAGTCTTCCAAGAAGGTCAAGATGGACTAATTCACAGAACGTTTGAGAAATACTACTTCAATGATGAAGAGCGTTCTTCTACATTGGTAGATACCACGGTTATCAGAAAAGCAGTGGCTCGTGTAATCTTAGTTGGAACAAAACGAATTCCTACTATTACAACAGAGGAACTCATCCAAGTAGAAGAAGTAGCCTTTGAGAAACAAACAGTTGAAAATGCAGAGCTAGCAAAAGGAACTGTGAATGTTTTACAAGAAGGCAAGGCAGGTAGACGACAAGATGTGTATCGCTTGACTCTTGAGGACGGAGTTGTGATCAAGAAAGAATTGATTCGCTCAGAAATCTTAGAAGAACCACAAGCAGAGATCACTGAGATCGGAACCAAGCAAGTTTCTTCTATAATTATAGAAGAAAAAATCCAAGTAGAAGAGATTGACTTTGAAAAACAAATAGTTGAAAATCCTAAGTTTGCTAAAGGTACACAAATTCTTCTACAAAAAGGAAAACCAGGAAAACGTCAATATATGTATCGTTTGACTCTGCAGAATGGAGTTGTGATTAAGAAAGAATTGATTCGCTCAGAAATCCTAGAAGAACCACAAGCAGAGATTATTGAAATAGGGACCCTGGTTGAACAATCAAAACAAGAACCATCAGCACCAGTTGAAATCATTCCGACAGTTCCATCTCTTAAACTGGAGGAGATGAAGCCATTGACAGTTTCAGCTCAAAAACCTCAAACAGTTGAAGAACCAGTTGTCCAAGACCAGCTCTTACCAGAGACTGGAGAGCAATCAAACTGGTGGATCAGCCTACTTGGAATGTTGATGATGTTCTTAACTTTGGTCGGTATTCGCGAGAAAAAAGATGACCATAGAAGATGAAATTTGTCGAAAAGAGACAATATAAAACAAAAATAAGAATATTTCTAGCAGAAAAACAAAAATCTTTTAAAAATCCCTTTAAAAGACTTGTAAAAGGAACTAAAAAATGCTATGATATATCAGATTAAATTAAAGGAGTTTATTGTGATGAAGAATTCACAGCTTAGCGCTACGCGCATTTTAGCGATGTTAAGTATCTTAGTTCTTTCATTGGCGACACTGACGACGGTTTTCGCTACTGAAGTAACTCAGTATACTATGAACACAGAAGTTAAGGTTGATGGTCAACCTATAACTGCGGACAAAAAGATTACGACTGGTCGTGTCTTGGAGGCAACAAATAGCCTTACTTTCCCAGACTCACAACAGATCAATGCTGGGGATACTTTGACTTTGGACCTTCCAAAAGAATTGGAACTTGTTACTAAACTTGAGTTCCCAATCCTTCACGCCAACGGTGAAAAGGTTGGTGATGCCGTAACTGACCCAGCTACAGGTAAAGTGAAAATTACTTTCACTGACTACTTCTCTAAAAACTACAAAGACAAAGTCATGTCTTTGAAATACTCAGTTCGTCCGAACGCAACAAATTTGAAAGAATCTGGTAAGTACACATTTAAGTTTGGTGAAGAAACTTACAATGTAACCTATGAGCAATACGTAGGTACTCCAGGTGACTATGAGTACAAATACGGTTACCAAGACAAAGAAAACCCTAAACGTATCAAATGGCGTATCCTTTTGAACGCTGTTCAAGATAAATTGAATAACTTGGTTATCACAGATGACTTCAGCGATAACGGTCAAGTTCTTGTAGAAGGTTCATTGCGTGCTGTTCGTTATGCACAACAACCAAACAAAATCCAAAATGAAAACGAATTGTTCAAGTTGGACGCAGCTGCCAACTTCACTAAGACAGCTGAATTCACAAGAAATGCAGCAGGTAAAATCACAGGATTCACATTTAACTTTGGTGATAACTGGAACTGGCCAATTTGGATTGAGTACACAACAGAACTTACAGAAGACCTTCCAGCAAAAACTAAAGTAGCTAACACATTGAAGTGGAAAGCAACTAACTTCCCTGAAGAACGTTCAATCACTAAACTTACTCGTTTAGAGACTGGTTCAGGTGAAGGTAGCGGTGATAAGACAACAACGACAACCACTACAACAACGACAACCACTACAACAACGACAACCACTACAACAACGACAACCACTACAACGACTGAAGCCCCAACAACAACTGAAGCTCCAACAACAACTGAAGCTCCAACAACAACTGAAGCTCCAACAACAACTGAAGCTCCAAC
>NZ_JAHZPZ010000007.1 GCF_019929665.1 Streptococcus infantis
GTCTTCACTTTTTCGTAGACATGTTCTGTGTCGCCGTTTGGAAGTTTCTTAGTCTCTACGAAGCGGTATCCTGGAATGTCTTTCTTAGGATTTTCGCCGTCTTCTGTTGGATATCCTGGAATTGCTTTACCATCTTTGTCTACAAACGTAGTAACTGGTGTTACTGTTGGTGTGTATGTTGCAGAAGCTTTTGTTCCGTTCATATCTTCACGAACAACTGTAACTGATGGAGCTGTTCCTGTAAATTCAGGTTCTGGTTTGAAGGTTACTGTTCCGTCTGGTGCTACTGTGTATGTACCAACACCCGGAATAGTCTTAGTTGTTGAACCATCGTCAAATGTAGCTGGAACATCATTATTCATTGGAACACGGCTATCACCTTCCTTGAATGTTGGTTTACCAGACTGTTCTTTACCTTTTGGTCCAATAGTTGTAGCTGGTTCACCTGTTGGTGTTACTGGTGTAACAGTTGGTGTGTACTTAGCTGTTACTGGTGTACCATTCTTATCTACACGTTTAACAGTCACGCCTGTTCCTGTTCCTGTAAATGATTTTTCTGGTACGAATGTAACTGTTCCGTCTGGTGCTACTGTGTATGTTCCTTCACCTGGGATTACCTTAGTTGTTGAACCATCTTCAAATGTTGCTGGAACATCATCATCCATTGGTACACTTGGATCACCTTCTGTAAACTTAGGTTTGCCTGTTTGTGTTTGACCTTGAATATCTTTAGATGTTACTGGTTCTGCTGTTGGTGTGATAGGTGTAACAGTTGGTGTGTACTTAGCTGTTACTGGTGTACCGTTCTTATCTACACGTTTAACAGTCACGCCTGTTCCTGTTCCTGTGAATGATTTTTCTGGTACGAAGGTTACAGTTCCATCTGGTGCTACTGTGTATGTTCCTTCACCTGGGATAGTCTTAGTTGTTGAACCATCTTCGAATGTTGCTGGAACATCGTCGTCCATTGGTACACTTGGATTACCTTCTGTAAACTTAGGTTTACCTGTTTGTGTTTGACCTTGTTTGTCAGTTGAAGTAACATCTTCAGCTGTTGGAACTACTGGAGTAATCTTAGGTGTGTAAGTTGTTTCTACAGCAGTACCGTTAGCATCTTTAGCTTGAACCTTAACTGGAACAACATCACCTGAGTATGACTTGTCAGTTGGTGTGAATGTTACAACACCTGTTTCTTTATCAACTGTGAAAGTACCGATTTCTTTACCTTCTGGTGACTTAGCAACTACTGATGGAGCTGGTTTACCATTTTCGTCAAGAAGAGTAATGGTATCCTTGTCGATTGGTGCAACTGGGTCACCTTCTGTGAATGTAACAGTACCAGTTTGAACAATACCTTGAGGTGCAACTGATTCAGCTGGAGTTGCAGTTGGTGTTACTGGTGTTACTGTTGGTGTGTACTTAGCTGTTACTGGTGTACCGTTCTTATCTACACGTTTAACAGTCACGCCTGTTCCTGTTCCTGTGAATGATTTTTCTGGTACGAATGTTACAGTGCCATCTGGTGCTACTGTGTATGTTCCTTCACCTGGGATAGTCTTAGTTGTTGAACCATCTTCAAATGTTGCTGGAACAGCATCATCCATTGGTACGTTTGAGTTACCTGGTGTGAATGTTGGTTTACCAGATTGTGTTTGACCTTGCTTATCAGTTGAAGTAGCATCTTCAGCTGTTGGTGTTACTGGTGTTACTGTTGGTGTGTATGTTGAAGAAGCTTTCGTTCCGTTCATATCTTCACGAACAACTGTAACTGATGGAGCTTTACCAACAAATGATTTTTCAGGAACAAATGTTACTGTTCCGTCTGGTGCTACTGTGTAAGTACCAACACCTTCAACTGTCTTAGTTGTTGAACCATCGTCAAATGTCGCTGGAACAGCATCATTCATTGGCACACGGCTGTCACCTGCAGTGAATTCAGGTTTACCTGTTTGAGTCGCACCTTGAATGTCTGTTGTTTCTACTGGTGTTGCTGTTGGTTTAACAGGTGTTACTGTTGGTGTGTATGTTGCAGAAGCTTTTGTTCCGTTCTTATCTTCACGCACAACTGTTACCGCTGGCGCAGTTCCAACAAATGATTTTTCTGGTACGAATGTTACTGTTCCATCTGGAGCTACTGTGTAAGTACCAACACCTTCAACTGTCTTAGTTGTTGAACCATCTTCAAATGTCGCTGGAACAGCATCATTCATTGGCACACGGCTGTCACCTGCAGTGAATTCAGGTTTACCTGTTTGAGTCGCACCTTGAATGTCTGTTGTTTCTACTGGTGTTGCTGTTGGTTTAACAGGTGTTACTGTTGGTGTGTATGTTGCAGAAGCTTTTGTTCCGTTCTTATCTTCACGCACAACTGTAACTGATGGAGCTTTACCAACAAATGATTTTTCAGGAACAAATGTTACTGTTCCGTCTGGTGCTACTGTGTAAGTACCAACACCTTCAACTGTCTTAGTTGTTGAACCATCGTCAAATGTTGCTGGAACATCTTCGTTGATTGGAACAGTTTTTTCTACTCCATCAACTGTAACAGTTCCACCCTTGAATTCAGGTTTACCTTTTTGAGTTGCACCTTGGATGTCTGTTGTTTCAGCTGGTGTTGCAGTTGGTGTTACCGGAACAATCTCAGGTGTGTAAGTTGTATCAACTTTAATACCATTTGAGCTTTCAGCTTGAACCTTAACAGGAGTTACTTTACCTGTGTAAGATTTATCAGTTGGTGTGAATGTTACAGTACCAGTTGCTGGGTCGATTGTGAATGTACCGATTGGTGTTGTTCCATCTTCAGCATAAGCCGTTGTAGTTGTAACTTCATTACCATCTTTATCCAAAAGTGTGTAGCTGTTATCTTTAATAGTGATTTCTTTATCTTCACCGTTAACAGAAACAGTTGTACCTGCAAATTTTGGTGTACCTGTTTGAGTCGCACCTTGGATATCTTTAGATGTAGCTGGTTTAGCTGTTGGAGCAGCTGATTTTACAGTTGGCGTGTAGCTTGCTTCAGCAGTGATTGTTGAAGTTTCACCTTTTCCGTTTGTAATAGTTGCAGTTGCTTGAACCTTAACGCCTTTAGCTGGTCCGACAAAGTCTTTTTCAGGAGTAAATGTAACAGCTCCTGTAGAAGGATCGATTGTGTAAGTTCCTTCGCCAGGCACGGTGACAGTTTTTTCATCAGTAGGTTGACCTGTTGCTGGGTCTACCAATTTCTTACTTGTGATTTTCGCAGTCTTGTCATTGCTCAACTCAAATGTAGGAGTTTGAGTTTGTGGAACGTTTTGGATGTCCTCAGAAACTTTGTCTGTTGGTGTGATTGTAATTGGAGTTACAGTTGGTGTGTACTTAGCCGTAGCAGTCTTAATGTACTCTTCTTGAATCTTACCATCTTTATTGCGTCCAACTGGCGCTGACAATGTAACTTCCACACCTTTGGCTGTACCAGTAAAGCTTGGTTCTGGAGTGAAGGTTACTTCACCAGTTGTAGGATTGATAGTGTAAGTTCCTTCTCCTGCTACTGTTACAGATGTCGCATCAATAGTACGACCAGTTGCTGGGTCTACCAACTTAGCAGGATATTCTGCACTTGGGGTGATGGAAATCTTGTCACCTTTTGCGTTAGACGCAGTTGTATTAAAGGTAGGTGTTTCTTTTTGAGTCGCTCCTTGCACATCAGTCGATGTCTTGTCAACCCCTTCGATTTCAATCGGAGTAACTGTTGGGATATAAAGACCATCCATGGTATTCAACTGACCATCAATGTTTGGTTCTTTGTCTGGGAATTTTGTTGACCAACCCGTATCGTAACCATTGTTATCTACACGACGGATAGAGATACCATCTGCAGTTCCTAGGAAGTTATCTTCTGGGATAAACTCAACGTCTACGTCTTTACCGTTGGCAGTGATCTTGTATTTACCTTGACCTGGAACTACGTAGTAACCTTCTGCATCAAGAGTTGCACGGTTACCATCTTTATCAACGATGTATGGTTCTACAGTTTCGTCGATAACTGCCTTAGAATCACGTTCATACTTGTGTTCACCACGAGCTGTAAAGGTTACTGTTGCTGTTTGTTTCGTACCTTGAGGGCCAGTTGTTTCCTTGAATTCCCCTTTTGGCGGGTGGGTGATTTGAGTCTTGAAGTCTTCTACTTCCCCTGAGAAGGCCATGCCAGTTGGGCTTTCGATCTCGTTCGCTTTCTTAGCGATACGAACACGAGCACCTAACTCTTTAACGCTTGGGTCGACGTAAGTCTTGCTGTTTGCAAAGGTCAACTCAACAGTGCCATCTTGTGTGATTGTAGCGAGATTTGAGCGTTCATCTTCATCGAATTTACCATTTTGGTTAAAGTCTACCCAACCATAGATATGTGCTTCTGAAGCTCCATCCGTATGAGCTTGAACTGACATCTTGTAGTTGCCTGGTTTGGTACGGTCCATTTTGATCATCTCATTAGTTGTACCTTTGAGTTCATCTGGAAGCAATTGGTTAATTCCTTCATCGGCCGTAGTTGTCTTATCATCACCGAACCAGTCTTGAGTAGTGTTTTCATCCATATCTGGGCTAACGCTACCAAGATACGGTTGATTTACTTTAGCTCCAGTAACACCGTCAACAGTTGCAATGGTATGGACTGCCTTACCATATGACTCAGGAGCATCCCCTTCATCAAGTGGGAAGAATCCTAGCATTGCTGACTGTTTACCACCTGAAGCGATATAAAGCCCCACTTCAGATGCTCCACGTGTCATCACGAGTGGAACTGTGTTATTACCTGCAGAAATATTTGGTCCAAAGATACCAGTTCCTAGACCACCTGTAACTTGGTCAGGATTTCCAAAGTACTTCCATGCTACTGGTTTCTTTTCTGGTCCAACTTCAGTAGAATCACGAAGTTGTCTTAGGTTAATGTTATTATATTTAGGTGTAGGTCCCAAAAGGTTTTCTGCATCTTGTGGTTGATAAGGTACAGAGGTGGCTGGTCTGTTAAACTTCTTCCATTCCCCAATGTGCTGCCAACCTTGTCCGTTGGTAGTGAACATAACAAATTCACCAGGGTTAGCAGACTCTCCATCAGCCATAACAACAGCTGGCTTAACTTTCTTACCACGGAAGGTTGCAGAGATTTCAAATTGAACCCCAATATTCCCACCATTATATGCAGAACCCATGGTCGTCTTCTTGTTTTTGGTATCAACCTTTTCTAGTTTGATTTCACTCCAACTAGTTTGGGCATCAGCGATAACGTCGGCTTCTTTTCCTTCATTATAATATTGCTTAGCAATTGGTGAAGTAACTTTACTTACATAGCCATTTTTAGCATTTGGGTCATAAGTTGCTTTTTCGGCTTCTGTAGCCCCTTGCTCTTCCATCCGTTTTTTATAGATTTCAGTTGCTTGGAATGGTTTCAAAGATTTAACTTTTACAGTGACTACATAGCCAGGCATGATTTCCTTGGTATAAGTAGCCCCAACTTGAAGTGCTAAGCTCTCTGTTAGGTCATTTGGTTTAAATTCATTTTTAGCGACCTGGATTGTTTTTGCTCCTGTCCAGTTGGCTACATCTCCAAAGTCCAACCAAGTAATCTGACTAGTCATAGATTTGGGATCAATATCTGTTGTAAAGCCTGGTTTTTCAACTTTTGGAGTTGAAGTTGCGTCCTCAACGTCATCCGCGATCAAGCTTGGATCATTTGCGTCACCAAGAGCACGACGAGAACGGCGTTTAGGAGCGTTTTCAGACGCTGGAGCTTCTTGACCTGCTGCAATTTTTTCTTCTGCGGTTGCAGGTTTTGTAGGTACTTCTTTTTCCTTAAGTTTATCATTTACAATCGTTACAAGTGATTGGTAAGATGCGTCAAGTTCAGCTTGGCTTGTAGCAGAAGTAAGTGCATTTTTAGCATTGGCAAGACCTACCTTAAGAATTTCAACGCTCTCGTCTGTCTTGTTGCTGTATTTACCATTTGCCACGTTTGCTTCAATTTCAGCAACGTAAGCTGCCAATTTTTCGCTATTTAGCTCAGGTTTTACTTCAGTAGAAACTGCAGGTGCTGCTTCTGCTTTATAAGTTACTTCTTTAGCAGGTGCTGCTTCTGTAGTTACAGGAGCTTCAGCTTTGTCTACTTCTGTTGTAGCTGCAACTCCGTCAACTTTTTTGTCCTCTACAGCTTCATCCGCACTAACGTTTGCAGCTGTTCCGAGCATTACCAACGTTCCGAGTAAGACCGAGCAAACTCCTACATGAAGCTTACGGATCGAGAATCGACTAATTCGGTCGTTAAACAGATCATTTTTCATGATTTACCTCCATTACCCTTTCGGGAGTGTATATATTGTTATATTTTTATGCGTTGTTTTTAACAATTCTCTAAACAAGCAACGTCTTATTTTAGCACTATTATACTTATTTTTAAAGCTTTTTGCTCACTATTTTGAAAATTAAAAGTAATGTTTTTTTTATTTCAATTTACTATCATTTTTCTAGAAAACATGCATAGAATTTTCAGTATTTATACGTACAAAAAGAGGGATGACCCTCTTTTTGTGCAGACTTATGTACTTATTCTCCAACTTCAACCGTTTCCGTAGAAGTATCTACTGGAGCTTCTTCTTGTGAATCTGCTAGGAGTGACTCTTCGTTGATTGCTTGTGGCTCAAGGTTACGGTAGCGAGCCATACCAGTACCAGCTGGGATGATCTTACCGATGATAACATTTTCCTTGAGACCAAGGAGATGGTCTTTCTTACCACGGATAGCCGCATCTGTAAGGACACGCGTTGTTTCCTGGAAGGAAGCAGCTGACAAGAAACTATTTGTTTCAAGTGAGGCTTTGGTAATTCCCATAAGAACTGGGCGACCAGTCGCTGGGACTCCACCTGCGATAAGAACATCTTTGTTGGCATCTGTAAAGTCGTTGATATCCATGAGAGTACCCATGAGAAGGTCTGTATCTCCTGGATCCATGACGCGGACTTTACGGATCATTTGACGAACCATTACCTCGATGTGTTTGTCTCCAATTTCCACCCCTTGGCTACGGTAAACTTTTTGTACTTCACCGAGGAGGTAGGTTTCAACTGACAAGACATCACGTACAGCAAGGAGACGTTTTGGTTGGATAGAACCTTCTGTCAATGCTGCACCACGAGAGACTTGGTCCCCAACTTCAACACGCATACGGGCTGTGAATGGTACCACGTATTCGCCTTCACCAGTTTCACCTTTAACGAAGACTTTCTTAGTACGAGTTGAAGCATCTTCTTCGATTGCTGTAACTTCCCCTTTGACTTCTGTGATGACCGCTTCCCCTTTAGGATTGCGGGCTTCAAAGATTTCTTGGACACGAGGAAGACCCTGAGTGATATCGGTATTTGAGGCAACCCCACCCGTGTGGAAGGTACGCATTGTAAGCTGTGTACCAGGTTCCCCGATAGATTGGGCAGCGATTGTACCAACTGCTTCACCAACTTCAACCGCATCACCAGTCGCCAAGTTGATACCATAACAGTGACGGCAGACACCATGACGAGTGTTACATGTAAATACAGAGCGGATAGTCACTTCTTCAACACCAGCATTGACGATTTCACGGGCCTTGTCTTCTGTGATCAATTCATTTGGACCAATGATAACTGCACCAGTTTCTGGGTGTTTAACAGTTTTCTTAGTGTAACGACCATTGAGACGTTCTTCAAGAGACTCAATCATCTCTTTACCTTCAGTAATAGAACGGATCAAGAGACCACGGTCAGTTCCACAGTCATCCTCACGAATGATAACGTCTTGGGCAACGTCAACCAAACGACGAGTCAAGTAACCTGAGTCGGCTGTCTTAAGGGCCGTATCGGTCATACCTTTACGGGCACCGTGAGTTGAGAAGAACATTTCGAGTACTGACAAACCTTCGCGGAAGTTTGAAAGGATTGGCAATTCCATGATACGTCCGTTCGGAGCAGCCATCAGACCACGCATACCGGCAAGCTGTGAGAAGTTTGAGATGTTACCACGGGCTCCAGAGTCCATCATCATAACGATAGGGTTCTTAGGATCTTGGTTGGCAACCAAACGTTTCTCCAATTTTTCACGAGCTGCACGCCATTCAGCTGTAACAGCATTGTAGCGTTCGTCATCTGTGATCATACCACGACGGAATTGTTTTGTGATTTGTTCTACACGTTTGTGTGATTCTTCGATGATTTCAGCCTTGTCTTCAACGACTGGAATATCAGCGATACCCACTGTCAAACCTGCAAGAGTTGAGTGGTGGTAGCCGAGGTTCTTCATACGGTCAAGTAGGGCAGATGTTTCTGTCGTACGGAAACGTTTGAAGATTTCAGCGATGATATTTCCAAGGTTTTTCTTCTTGAATGGTGGGTTGATTTCAAGTCCTTCAATAGCTTCCTTGATATTTCCACCTAGTGGCAAGAAGTACTTAGCCGGAACACCTTCTGTTAAGTTAGCATTTGTTGGCTCTTGCAAGTAAGGTAGTCCTTCTGGCATGATATCGTTGAAGAGGATTTTACCTACAGTTGTAAGCAAGATTTTGTGTTTTTGCTCTTCTGTCCATGGTTTGTTAAGGCTATCTGTTGCGATACCAACACGTGAGTGGAGGTGAACATAACCATTACGGTAAGCCATGACAGCTTCGTCACGGTCCTTGAAGACCATACCTTCGCCTTCACGGCCAGCTTCTTCCATGGTCAAGTAGTAGTTACCCAAAACCATGTCCTGAGATGGTGTAACAACTGGTTTACCATCTTTAGGGTTCAAGATGTGCTCAGCAGCAAGCATCAAGATACGAGCTTCTGCTTGGGCTTCTTCTGAGAGCGGTACGTGGATGGCCATTTGGTCACCGTCAAAGTCGGCATTGTAGGCTTCGCAGACAAGCGGGTGCAAGCGAAGGGCTTTACCGTCAATCAAGACTGGTTCAAAGGCTTGGATACCCAAACGGTGAAGGGTAGGTGCGCGGTTCAAAAGTACTGGGTGTTCTTTGATAACTTCTTCGAGGATATCCCAGATACGTTCATCTCCACGTTCTACCAAGCGTTTAGCCGCTTTAACGTTTTGAACGATATCGCGCGCAACGATTTCACGCATAACAAATGGTTTAAAGAGCTCGATTGCCATTTCACGTGGCACACCACATTGGTACATCTTAAGAGTTGGACCAACGGCGATAACAGAACGTCCTGAGAAGTCAACACGTTTACCGAGCAAGTTTTGACGGAAGCGTCCTTGTTTCCCTTTGAGCATGTGGCTCAATGATTTAAGCGGACGGCTACCTGGTCCTGTAATTGGACGACCACGACGGCCATTGTCAATCAAAGCGTCAACCGCTTCTTGAAGCATACGCTTCTCATTTTGAACGATGATACCTGGCGCGTTCAACTCAAGCAAACGAGCCAAACGATTGTTACGGTTGATAACACGACGGTAAAGGTCGTTCAAGTCAGATGAGGCAAAACGGCCACCATCCAACTGCAACATTGGGCGAAGATCTGGTGGGATAACTGGAAGGATGTTAAGAACCATCCATTCAGGCTTGTTTCCAGACTTGTGGAAAGCATCCAAAACATCCAAACGACGGATAGCTTTCACACGTTTTTGTCCAGTAGCTGTTTTCAACTCTTCTTTGAGTTCAGCAATTTCTTTTTCAAGATCTACTTGTTTCAAGAGGTCTTGGATAGCTTCGGCACCCATTTTGGCAACGAATGATCCATAACCATACTCACGCAAGCGCTCACGGTATTCGCGCTCTGTCATGATAGACTTGTGCTCAAGTGGTGTATCTTTTGGATCGATCACCACGTAAGCCGCAAAGTAGATAACTTCCTCGAGGGCACGAGGACTCATATCAAGGGTCAAGCCCATACGGCTTGGAATCCCCTTGAAATACCAGATATGAGATACAGGAGCTTTCAACTCGATGTGTCCCATACGTTCACGACGAACTTTTGTACGCGTTACTTCAACACCACAACGGTCACAAACAATCCCTCTGTAACGAATGCGTTTGTATTTACCACAAGCACACTCCCAGTCTTTTGTAGGACCAAAGATCACTTCATCAAAGAGTCCTTCACGTTCTGGCTTCAACGTACGGTAATTGATTGTTTCAGGTTTTTTGACTTCTCCATAAGACCATGAACGGACTTTGCTTGGAGAAGCTAGTGTGATTTGCATACTTTTAAAACGATTTACATCAACCACTATTTCTTCCCTTTCTATTATAAGTGAACTGCTTATTCTTGTTCAGCAGCTTCTTCTGTTGCTTCCGCTTTTGCATTTTCTTCAGCTTCAAAGGCTGCTTTTGCCTCTTGAGCTGCTCTTTCGCGGGCTTTTTCAAGGTCATCTACGTGGATGACATCTTCGTCCATTCCTTCATCAAGGTCACGAAGTTCCACTTCTTGATCATCTTCGTCAAGAACACGCATGTCAAGACCAAGAGATTGCAATTCTTTTACAAGAACTCGGAATGATTCTGGAACACCTGGTTTTGGAATTGGTTTTCCTTTAGTAATAGCTTCATAAGCTTTCAAACGTCCATTGATGTCGTCAGACTTGTAAGTCAAGATTTCTTGAAGGACATTTGATGCACCATAGGCTTCAAGCGCCCAAACCTCCATCTCACCGAAACGTTGTCCACCAAACTGAGCTTTACCTCCGAGTGGTTGTTGTGTAACGGTTGAGTATGGTCCGACTGAACGAGCGTGCAATTTATCATCAACCATGTGGTGGAGTTTGATCATGTACATGACACCAACTGACACACGGTTATCAAATGGTTCACCAGTACGGCCATCATATAGGATAGTCTTAGCATCGCTATCCATACCTGCTTCTTTGACAGTGTCCCAAAGATCTTCAGAACTTGCTCCATCAAAGACTGGTGTTGCGATGTGGATGCCAAGAGTACGAGCCGCCATACCAAGGTGGAGTTCCATAACCTGACCGATATTCATACGTGATGGTACCCCAAGTGGGTTCAACATGATATCGACTGGAGTTCCGTCTGGAAGGTAAGGCATGTCTTCTACAGGAACGATACGAGAGACAACCCCTTTGTTTCCGTGACGTCCGGCCATCTTATCTCCGACCTTGATCTTACGTTTTTGTGCGATGTATACGCGAACCAGCATGTTGACACCAGATTGCAATTCATCACCGTTTGCACGTGTAAAGATTTTAACATCACGAACGACACCATCGGCACCGTGTGGTACACGAAGGGAAGTATCACGAACTTCGCGAGATTTATCACCGAAGATAGCGTGCAAGAGACGTTCTTCAGCAGAAAGGTCTTTTTCACCCTTAGGTGTGACTTTCCCTACAAGGATATCCCCTTCTTTAACCTCAGCACCGATACGGATAATACCCATTTCGTCGAGGTCTTTAAGGGCATCTTCACCAACATTTGGAATTTCACGAGTGATTTCTTCAGGCCCAAGCTTTGTATCGCGTGTTTCTGATTCGTATTCTTCGAGGTGAACAGATGTGTAAACATCGTCTTTCACCAAGCGTTCGCTCATGATAACGGCATCCTCAAAGTTGTAACCTTCCCATGTCATGTAGGCAACGATTGGGTTTTGTCCAAGCGCCATTTCACCTTTTTCCATAGAAGGTCCATCTGCGATAAAGTCACCTTTTTCGATGACATCGCCAACTCGAACAAGGGTACGTTGGTTATAAGCAGTACCTGAGTTTGAACGACGGAATTTTTGGATGTGGTAAACATCAAGGGAACCATCTTCACGACGAACTTCTACTTTGTCCGCATCCGCATAGGTAACCTTACCACCATGTTGTGCAATAACTGCAGCTCCTGAATCATGGGCTGCTTGGTATTCCATACCAGTACCAACGAAAGGCGCTTTAGGATCGATCAACGGAACAGCCTGACGTTGCATGTTGGCTCCCATGAGGGCACGGTTGGAGTCATCGTTTTCCAAGAAAGGAATACATGCTGTCGCAACGGCAACTACCTGTTTAGGAGAAACGTCCATATAATCAACGCTTGATGCTGGATATTCTTGGTTAACCCCTTGGTGACGTCCCATGACAACTTTTTCAGCAAAAGTTCCATCTGCGTTCAATTTAGAGTTAGCCTGAGCTACTGTGTATTCATCTTCTTCATCGGCAGTCAACCAAACAATTTCGTTGGTAACTTTACCAGTTGCACGGTCAACTTTACGGTATGGTGTTTGAATGAAACCATACTTGTTGAGGTGCCCGTATGAAGACAAGTTGTTGATCAAACCGATGTTTGGTCCTTCAGGTGTTTCGATTGGACACATACGACCATAGTGAGTGTAGTGCACGTCACGCACTTCATATCCAGCGCGGTCACGTGTCAAACCACCAGGCCCTAAGGCAGACAAACGACGTTTGTGAGACAACTCAGAAAGTGGGTTGTGTTGGTCCATGAACTGTGACAATTGTGAAGAACCAAAGAATTCTTTGATCGCTGCAGTCACTGGACGGATGTTAATGATTTGTTGAGGTGTCAATACTTCGTTATCTTGAACAGACATACGTTCACGAACATTACGTTCCATACGTGAAAGTCCAAGACGTACTTGGTTGGCAAGCAATTCACCAACAGCACGAATACGACGGTTTCCGAGGTGGTCGATATCATCGATACGACCGATACCTTCAGCCAAGTTAAGGAAGTAGCTCATTTCAGCAAGGATATCTGCCGGAGTGATAGTGCGAACTTTATCATCTGGATTTGCATTTCCGATGATTGTTACAACACGGTCTGGATCAGTTGGTGCCACAACCTTGAATTTTTGAAGAACAACTGGTTCTGTCAAAACAGCTGAGTCATTTGGAGTGTAGACAATCTTGTTCAAATCGCCATCCAAGTGATTTTCGATACTTTCGATGACATCGCGAGTCATAACAGTACCCTTTTCAACTAAGATTTCACCAGTTTCTGGGTCTACCAATGGTTCAGCAATTGTTTGGTTGAGCAAACGAGTTTTAATATTTAATTTCTTGTTAATCTTGTAACGTCCAACGGCTGCCAAGTCATAACGACGTGGGTCGAAGAAACGAGCCACAAGTAAGGTACGTGAACTCTCAGCAGTTTTTGGTTCACCTGGGCGAAGACGCTCATAAATTTCTTTCAAAGCTTCGTCTGTACGAGAGTCCATTGGGTTTTTATGGATATCTTTTTCAACAGTGTTGCGAACCAACTCGCTGTCACCAAAGATATCAAAGATTTCGTCATCACCTGAGAAACCAAGCGCACGAACCAAGGTCGTAAATGGAATTTTACGAGTACGGTCGATACGAGTGTAGGCGATGTCTTTTGAGTCACTTTCCAGTTCCAACCAAGCTCCACGGTTAGGGATAACAGTTGAACCGTAGCCCACTTTACCGTTTTTGTCTACTTTATCATTAAAGTAAACACCTGGAGAACGCACCAACTGTGATACGATAATACGTTCACCACCGTTGATGATAAAAGTACCCATCTCAGTCATGATTGGGAAATCACCAAAGAAGACTTCTTGAGTTTTGATTTCGCCAGTTTCTTTGTTAATCAAGCGGAAAGTTACAAAGATTGGTGCTGAATAACTAGCATCATGAATGCGAGCTTCTTCAAGCGTGTATTTAGGTTCTTTGATTTCGTAGCCAACAAATTCCAACTCCATTGTTTCTGTGAAGTTTGAAATTGGCAATACATCTTCAAACACTTCCTTCAGACCATGGTCTAGGAAATCTTTAAATGAATCAGTTTGAATTTCAATCAAATTTGGTAAGTCAAGAACTTCTTTGATTCTTGAAAAACTACGACGGGTACGATGTTTCCCGTATTGAACGTCATGTCCTGCCAAGATGATTCTCCTTTGTAAATAAAATTCCAAGCTTAGTCGCCTAAGCTAATAATTATCGTTTAATGGTTCTAAAACCCCTATCAACTTATCCCCCTTGACTAATTTTTCAGAATCTTTAAATCTCTGTTACAGATGCAAAAAATACCGAAAAAAAGCACAAAAAGAGCAGTTAAATCTGACTTTTTTCAGGAGATTTAACTGCTGTGAGCCTTGTCCGGACAATATTTCAGACAAAACCTACGACAAATGATTACTCATATTATACCCGATTTTCTCTAATTTTTCAAGTCCTTTGAAGGATTTTTCTTGCTTTAGTATAGTTGTGGCTTGTTTTCAGAGGTTCGTTCTTGAATAATTAGAATCACTCGTATGATATATCCTGCCAACCAACTAAAAAAAGCTTCTCTCTTGTTTGTAGGGTATCATCTAACATACTGGAAAAGCACAAAAATTTTTCTAAATAAGAAAGAATGCTGATCAATTCAACTTGCTTGACAAAAGCGTTGCTTAGTGGTTTAATATACCCCATAAGGGTATATCGGAGGTGCCTATGTTTTACTTATTTACAAAAATTGATAGTATTTCTACCAGCGAATTAGAAGCTAAACTCAAGGAACCGATTCAGCTATTGGACGTTCGGACGCCTACGGAATTCCGTAAAGGTCATATCAAAAATGCAAAGAATATTCCTCTAACCGAAATCGGATCTTACACCCCTGCGACAAAAGAAACTCTCTATGTCATCTGTCATTCTGGTGTCCGAAGTAAGATGGCTGCTAAAAAGCTCAAGAAAAAAGGCTATGATGTTATCAACGTCCGAGGCGGCATGATCGCTTGGACAGGCGAAACTATATAGAACTAAAAGGGAGGAACTCAATGAAGATTATCATTGTTGGATGAGTTGCAGGTGGTATGTCAGTGGCGACTCATCTCAGACGTCTCATGAAAGATGCTATCATCTCACTAGCTTCTCCTGTAAACCGTCAAGGACGGCAAGTGGCAGACGTAATTGCTGGAATGGAGCGCAAAAACAAGGGTAGTATCGGTACTGCTATCGTTCGTGCTTTTGGTATTCCGCTGCTTCGACAGGTCTTAGCGAGCGCACTCTTAGTGACAATCAACCCCCATACAAGGCAATTCATGTCAGCGGGAAAGACCACGCTGGTTATTATCCAGGTGCTACTGATATGACCTTAAAGCTCCTCTTTGACCCAACCAGTGGCAAAATCTATGGCGCCCAAGGAGTTGGGAAGAAAGGTGATGACAAGAGAATCGATATCCTAGCAACTGCTATCAAGGCAAATCTCACCGTCCTTGACTTGCCAGAGTTAGAGTTCACCTATGCACCACCATTTGGTTCTGCCAAAGATCCAGTAAATATGCTGGGATACGCAGCCTTAAACCTTATCGAAGGTCTGAGCGACAATATACAGTGGTACCAGCTAGAAGATGAAATAGCTACTGGCAAGAGATTCCTGGATGTACGGACCAGTAGCGAATACCAAAGTGGTCGACTTAAGATTGACACCATCCACATCCCCCTAAACGAACTACGGGAACGCTTGGATGAACTAGACAAGAACCAAGCCTACATCGTTAGCTGTCACAGTGGTTTGCGCAGCTATATCACAGAGCGTATCCTCAAGCAAGCAGGATTTACCGTCCAAAACCTTGACGGCGCTTATTCACTATACAAAATGGCTAACCCAGAAGGAGTAGAATATGGTAACTAATATCAGCATGGCTGACTTTTATGAAAAATATCAAAATGAACATCTAGATCTTATCGATGTCCGTGAAGTACATGAATTCCAAGCAGGACATGCACCAGCTGCCAAAAATCTTCCGTTAAGTACCTTGGAGCAAGGCTACAAAGAACTCAAACCTGACCATGAATACCATGTCATCTGTCAAGGTGGAGTGCGTTCTGCCTCTGCCTGTCAATTTCTCAGCGCCCAAGGTCTCACCGTTACCAATGTAGAAGGCGGCATGAATGCCTGGCCCGGTGATGTAGAATAAATCAAATACAAAAAGAGCAGTTGGTTTACTCTAAAGAAAACCAACTGCTCTTTTACTATTCTATCAACTTTTCAAGTAAGCCTTTATTCTGTTACTTCCGTTTAATCAAGTATTTAACTGCCTTTTCCAATCTTTCCTTCTGCGCTTGAGGGTCGCCTAAAGGGTCGTTAATACAAGCTGTTAAATTCTCCGTTATCATCAATTCAATAATACGATCAACACTGGATCGCACTGCTGTTAATTGAGTAATGATATCGACACAATCACGCTCTTCCTCCATCATTTTTTGAATACCTCGCAATTGACCCTCTGAGCGTTTGAGACGTGTAATGTACTTTGATTTTGTCATATCTTTATCCTTAAACGATTTTTCTACATTATATCTCTAATACAGACCTTTGTCAAAAAGAGCACTTATCTTAAAGATAAAACCTCCTAGTTCTCCACTCTGACTCTCGTAACAATACCGTCTTTATCTGACAATGTCAATCCAGATGCTCAACGTTGATAAAACAAGAAAAAT
This sequence comes from Streptococcus infantis, assembly GCF_019929665.1. GTDB lineage: Bacteria > Bacillota > Bacilli > Lactobacillales > Streptococcaceae > Streptococcus > Streptococcus infantis_H. The sequence goes on from NZ_JAHZPZ010000007.1 coordinate 16,399, forward strand.
CCTCCCCATGTAGGAAGGATTGTTTGGATTTAATGAGCCAACATTTCTTGAGCAATCTCTTGACCTGATAAGCCATCTGGATAGTAGGTTGGCCAGTTGTCCATCTCTTCAAAGAGGGCTTCTTGGCTAGCGCCTCCAAAGAAGATATGGAAATGTTCTGCCTTGACCGGAGCGATATTGTGGTCGCTAAACTGAACATACTTAAATTGTCCAGCATCCACATCAGTCGCTTCAAAGAGGAAGCGTACTCCACGATTGCCTTTCTTATAAGTCAAGATTTTCTTGCCGACATACTTGTAAGTATATTTTTTACTTTGGCCACCTTGGATGAATTCCATAGTGTTATCCGTGATGTTAATCTTAGATACATCAGTTTGATAACCTTTTTGATAGTAAGCTTTGTATTCATCCTTGGTCATTTTGCCAGTCAATTTAGCCTTGTAGTCAAAGACTTGGTCTAGAGTACCATTTTCAAGGAAAGGATAGACAGACTGCCAGTTACCAGCATAATCACTCAGGGTACGGTCCTTAACATCGGCATCCTCAAAGTAGCCATTATGAACGGTTTTAGTTTCCTCTGCCTTTTCTGGTTCAATTTCTGCCCCTGCCTGGTCAGTTGTTTGCTTGAGAGCTTTGAGATTTTTCTCCATGACAGAGATATAATTCTCTCCCGCCTTCATGTCCTCTTCGGTCAAGCTTTCAAGAGGATTCAGAACATCTAACTTCACTCCTGTTTCTTTTGAGAGAGTATTAGCCAGGGCTTGCGAGGCATTTTCTTCAAAGTAGATATAAGAGATTTTATTTTTCTTGATGTACTCGGTCAATTCTGCCAAACGGCTTGCTGATGGCTCCGCATCTGGCGAAAGTCCAGAGATAGAGACTTGATTGAGTCCGTAGTCCAAGGCTAGATAACGGAAGGCTGCGTGTTGAGTCACAAAACTCTTTTGTTTTGCATTAGAAAGCCCTTCAGTATAGGCCTTGTCCAAGGCTTGTAGTTTTTCGATATAGGCTGCTGCATTTTTTTCAAAAGTCGTCTTCTTATCTGGATAGTCAGCTGAAAGACTATCACGGATATGTTCTACAAGTTTGATTGCACGCGCAGGAGACAACCATACATGAGGGTCATACTCGTGATGATGACCTTCTTCACCATGGTCACGGTCCTCCTCTTCTTCACTTCCTGGAAGAAGCAACATATCTCCAGTAGCTTTAATGGTTTTTACTTTTTTTGCATCTAGAGATTCTAAAAGTTTAGGAACCCAAGTTTCCATATTTTCATTCTCATAAACAAAGGCATCAGCATCTTGGATTTTAGCGACTGCCTTAGGTGATGGTTCATATTCATGTGGCTCTGTTCCAGCCCCGATTAAAAGTTCGACATTGGCTGTATCCCCTGCTACTTGCTTGGTAAATTCATAGACAGGGTAGAAAGTTGTAACGATATTTAATTTCCCGTCTGCTTGTTTTTGATTGGAACAAGCAACTAAGAATAAGGTCACAAGACTTGCCAAAAGTAGACTTAGTTTTTTCATTTACTTCTCCTATTTGATAAAACGTTTGAGTAAGCTGACTCCTAAGAAGACAACTACAAAGATAAGAGTGATACTTGCACTTGGTGGTGTCTCTGCATAATAGGAAATATAAAGCCCCGCAACCATGCCTAGAAAACCAATAACACTAGCAAGTATCATCACTGAACTAAAGTTTTTACCTAGACGCAAAGCAATACTTGCTGGTAAAACCATGATAGTCGATACCAAAAGTGCTCCCGCAGCTGGGATCATGAGGGCAATAGCCACACCCGTTACCATGTTAAAGAGAATAGACATAGTACGCACTGGAAGACCATCAACAAAAGCTGTATCCTCGTCAAAAGTTAGAATATACATGGGTCTTAAAAAGAGGAAGGTCAGGATTAAAACAACTGCTGCAATAACAAAGAGCCCAATGACCTGCTCTTGACTAATAGTCACAATAGAACCAAAAAGGTATTGGTCCAGACTCATAGAGCTAGAGCTCTTACCCTTACTCATGACAATAAGTGAAACTGCAAGTCCTGTAGACATGAGAATGGCTGTCCCAATCTCCATAAAGCTTTTATAAACCGTACGTAGGTATTCAAGGAAGACCGCCGCAATCAAGACAATCACAATGGTTGAAATGGTCGGAGAAATTCCTAAAACCAAGCCAAAGGCAACCCCCGAAAGCGAGACGTGACTCAGAGTATCACTCATAAGACTCTGACGACGCAAGATAAGGAAGGTCCCCAGAACTGGTGAAAAGAGACTCATGGCAATAACAGCCAAAAAGGCTCGCTGCATAAAATCATAAGACAATAGATTAAGCATGCTCCACCTCCTGGTCACTTTCATGGACATTGAAGCAACGCCATGGGGAATCTTGGTCTCGGACCAGGTGAATATTACGATCTGCGTAGTCCTTAACTTCTTCAGGATCGTGGGTAATCATCAAAACAGCCTTGCCATGATGGTGGGCACTGTGGTGCATGAGTTCGTAAAACTCATCCTTGGTTCCCGCATCCATCCCTGTCGTTGGCTCATCCAAGATAAAGATATCTGGATCTGAAGCAAACATACGTGCGATAACAGCCCTTTGCTTTTGCCCACCAGAAAGGGAACCAATTCTTTTGTCCCGATGTTCCCACATACCAACAGAGTTTAAACTAGCCTTGATATGTTCCTCATCATGGGCATTCAAACGACGGAACCAACCTTTTCTTGGATAACGACCTGATTTAACAAATTCATAAACAGTGCTCGGAAAGCCTGCATTAAAGCTTGCAATCTGTTGAGGAAGGTAGGCGATTCTTAGTTTTGTCCCACGAGTGTTGGTCTTTGAAATGGTAACTTTGCCAAATCTTGGTTGTAGAATACCAAGACTGGCCTTGATAAGAGTCGTCTTGGCGGCTCCATTTTCTCCAGTAAGGGTGACAAATTCCCCACTATCAACACTGTAATTAATATGCTCAAGCACAGGTTCCTTGTCATAATAGAAGGACAAATCCTCTACTGTGATGTATCTCATTACTTGATTTCTCCTACTAAAGCAGTTAAAAACCGCTGAATAATTTGTTGCTCTTCATCTGAGAATTGACTGGCAACTTGTTCATAAGTCGAGAGGGTGTGCTCATGATGATGGTGATGCTCCTCAGCAATCGGTCGAGCTAGATCTGTCAATTGATAGAAAATCACTCGAGCATCCTTTGGATCCTTAGACGTTTCCAGCATCCCCTCTTTAATCAAGGATTTAATGGCCTTAGTGACGGCTGCTTGACTGACATTGAGACGGCGCGCCAACTCAGAGTTGGTTAGCGACTCCTCTGATAAGAGCATAAGAATATGCTCCTGGGTATTGGTCAAAGCCACATTACTGGTACAATGACCAATCAAAATTTCATGCTGATTTTCAGCTTTCAGGATTACTTCATTTAAAAAATGATCAATGTCTGTTGCTAATTGTCTCATGAACTTCTCCTTTCCTAGTTATCTTTTTCCGAAAACAATATAGATCACCACAGATTCTTTACTGGTTAATTATATCATAAACCAAAAAAGAATCAAGAAAAAAGATGAAAACACTTGAGATGTTTTCATCCTTTAGAATTATTTTTCTTGTCTACGGCTAGTCCAGAGGGCTGTCGCTCCAAGAATCACACCAAGTAGCATCATGAAAATAGATTGCTCACTACCTGTATTTGGAAGTAGTTTCTCTGAGACTACTGTTTTCTTAGCAAACTTATCTGCAACCTTATAATCAACTTTTACAGTAGAAGGTTGAGTCGGTTTTGTTGCTTGATCTTCTACTGGTTTAGCTGGATCTTGCTCTTTACCTTCTTCAGGAAGTTTAAATGTTTTTGAGTCCACAGAAATCGTGCGTGAATTTGGATTTACCTTTTCATACTGAGTCAAATCAGCTGTTTTGAGATAGTCTTCAAAGGCAGCATCCATTGAAGGACCTTCTTCTCTAGCACCACCAAGCATGGTATAACCGTCACCACCTGCTGCAAGGAAGTCGTTGGTTGCTAGGTAGTAGATTTTCGCCAAATCTAGTTTTTCATAAAGACCAGTTGCACGATTCTTCACTTGAATAGCCAAGACGCGTTTACCTGCGACTAGGTTTGTATCGTAGTAGACCTTGGCTCCTGAAATCTGTAAGAATCCACCGCTTGGTTCGAGCAATGGTTGACCATTTTCGTCTAAGACAGTTTTTCCTGCTTTATCCACCTGCAAAATAGAGCCGAGTGATTTTTCAAACATATCCAGAACTTGCTGACCAGTTACTTGAATTTGAGAGATGGTGTTTCCAAATGGCAAAACTGCAATGACATTTCCTTTTGTAATTGGTTTATCTTTGGAAATCGTTTCACGCAAGCCACCACCATTTGTCACAGCGATATCTGTTGGATGACTAAATCCTGTTTGACCATACTGGTAGAGAGAATCTGCGACGACATTTCCAAGGTTTGTCTCGCGGACACGGACATTTTCACGGTCACCGTTTAGTTCAACAGGACTGTTAGACACAACCTCAACTGCATTTTCTGCATCATACTTTGCCTTAATATCTTTAACTAAACTAGCAACTTTTGGATTTGCTTCTAATTTTTTGGCTTCAGCAGCAGTAATCTGAGTTGGATTGCCCAAAAGCTGACGAGATTTATAAGTAATTTTACCAACATTATGGAGATAACTTCCAGTTTGGTTGTAAGTCACATTATCTCCGTAAGTAGTTGATTCTACTGTATGAGAGTGACCATCAATGACTGTTACACGTTTCCCCTTCAAAAGAGGGTTCTTAGACAGGGCTTCTGCTAGTGTTGAGCCACGCCAAGCTACTGGCGTTGTTGTATCAACTCCCAAATGGGCTAAGACTACATAATGCTTATAATCCTTACCTTCCGCCTTAGCCTTGGCTTGAACTTCTTCAACGACCTTATTAACCTCTTCGATTGGCTCAGTAAAGGTTACTCCTTTAACATTTTTAGGGTGAGTTTTCGTTGCTGTTTCCGGCGTTGTCACACCTATCACTACAAACTCATCGCCTTCAACATCCTTATTCTTGTCAACAATAGTAGAAGCTTGGAAGAGACGAGCTCCATCTACATAAGTATTTGAACTTAACAAGGGGAATTTCAAAATTTCTTTGTATTTTTTTGCTTCTTCAAGTCCGAAATCAAACTCGTGATTTCCTACAGCCATGGCATCATAATCCATCTCGTTAAGAATCTTAGCACGTGCCTCACCTTTTGATGAGTTTGAGATAGGAAGACCCTGGAAAGCATCACCAGCATCCACTACCAAGGTGGTCTGGTTGGTTTTTGCACGCTCTTGTTCAATGACTGTAGCCAACTTAGCGTCTCCAATGACTCCCTTTTCCTCTACAATACGACCATGGACATCATTGGTGTGTAAGATAACAGTGTCCTTTTCTTCGCTTTTAGGAGATTCAGCAGGAGCTGACGGAGCTTCTGCAGGTGTAATCGCTTCTGAAGTAGCCGAAGTTTCCGGTACCGCAGGGCTCTCAACAGGAGTTGGAGTCGCCGACGGAGCTGGAGTTGCTGCGACAGCTGAACTTTCTGCAGGAGTTGTTGCTTCTTCAGCGTATACTTGTCCTGCTAAGAAGGCTGGAGCTAATAAAGCTGTAGATAGGATGGGTAATAAGAACTGTTTCTTCATTTTGAAACCCCTTTCTTTTCTTTTTCTCTTTTATATTATACGCTATTTCTAAAAATTTTGAAACTTTTGACCTATTTGCATCTTAAATATTCGCCATTTAAACAAAAAAGCTTGGATTAAAATCCCAAACTTTTAGCTCATTTTATTGAAAATCTTTGATGTTACCATCGTAATCCGCCCAATCTTGGCTAAAGAAGCGGTCATTCATTTGGTAACTAGGTGCTGTTGTTGGATTACTTAAAAAAGGATTTACAACCTTGTCAAACGCCAACCAGCCTAACCAACCGATATGAATCGTATCCTTGACAAAGTATGGATCTCCTCCGTTTTTTGAAAAGTCAGCAATATTGGTAAAACCTTGACTCTCCAACTGGTAACGAATTTTTTCAACTGTGTGTTGATACATCTCCTCACTTAGCCCGGTATAATCCATCCATTTTTTATTGACAGGTTGAAAGACAAAGAGTACATTGACCTTAGATTTGGCAAATTGATCGAGCACTAACTGCAAATCATTGTACTCAGGTGATTTGAGAAAGTTAAAATTCTTTTGAGACCCTTCCCATTTTTTCCAATCTTTCTTTAACTTAGTATTGTAAAAATGATTATCTACTCCCAAATCATTATTGGTTGTATTTTCTTCACCCTCTTTTCGAGCGATATTTTCCAATTCTTCATAAGAAAATTGATCTGGGAGGCTACTCAAATATTTTTCAATATGATCTCTATACTTTAATCGACCCCGAATCGAGAATCGACCAAAAAGGGCCGCTTGTCTTTCATTGAATTCTGCAGAAGCTGTAATTATTGAATGATCAAAGTCTGACAACTGTTCATTCTTAGCCAGTTTTTCAACAATCCCCTTCATCGGTACGTTTGGATTCTGCTTCAAGAGTCTACTAGCCGCATACTGAGTGGCCACATCCCCAGATTGATTTTCCAAGAAGGCAGTTAACTGATCATTGTTAAAATAAGTTTGAAAAGTAACTGGATCTTGATCTTCCTTTGTAAACCACTGTGGAGAGATCACAAACACCGCTTGTTTGTTTTCAAGCTCAGATGTGATTTGTTGCATCCCAAAATACTGACTAAGAGAAGCGGCTCCTGCCTGCCCCATAAAATACGGACGGTAGGAGCGATTATACTTTTCAGCTAACACTCCTGGATGCATGCTGTCAAAACGAATCCATTCACTTGACCCAAAGAAAGGGATAAAACGCATATCAGGATCCGTGAGAGCTCTCACTTTTTGACTTCTCTCTTTGAAACTTTCTGCACTTACTGAGGCTGCAGAGTATTTTTCCTCCATTAGATTATGACTCTTACTACTAGGATAGAAAAAAATGAGTAGAAGAACCAATAAACCTGCAATAAGAATCGGCCCGAAGATTAACCACAGGCGTTTAAGCATTCTTTAACTCCGCAATCCCTGCCACGATTTTATTGGCTGTATTCCAATCATCACGGCCAAATTCTGTAACCGGGACACGTATATCAAAGCGGTTTTCGATTTCTACAATCAATTCAACCGTCCCCATACTGTCCAAGACACCTGCATCGAAAAGATCTTCATCCATCATGTCAGAAACATCTTCCATAAATAATTCATCGATAATTTCAATAACTTCTGATTTGATATCCATTTTTAAATTTCCTTCTATTTTTTAATTCCATTTATTTTTTAAACCATAAATCATTCAAAAATCCAGAAAAGATTAAGAATGAAACCATTACGACATGGAAGGTTATCACCATGCCAAGCAACTGAGCCCAACGATTTTCAAGCAAGGGAGGTCGCCCTGCTTTTTTCCGTTCTTTATTGAGCGTTTTTTTCTTTCTGACCCAGGCATCATTCATCACTAAGCCTATCCCATGAAAGAGTCCGTAAGCGATATAAAACCATGTTATCCCATGCCAGAACCCCATAAGGAGCATGTTCAGGACATAGGCAACACTTGAAGTCACATTTCGATTCTTAAAAAGCTTTTTTCTCGTCATCACCATGACCATGCGCATAAAGACAAAGTCACGAAACCAGAAGGATAAACTCATGTGCCAACGATTCCAAAACTCTTTCAAATCTCTTGACAAGAAAGGTTTGTTGAAGTTAATCGGACTACGAATTCCCATCAGATTTGAAATAGCTATAGCAAACATAGAGTAACCTGCAAAGTCAAAGAAGAGCTCCAAACCAAATGTGTACATGATGGCCACTACATAATAGTTAAAGACGCCACCTGTTTGTAAAGCTAAATTCTTTAGCGGTGGTAATAAAATCTCGCCTAAAATATGAGCTAGGATAAATTTATACAGAAATCCCCACATGATATACCGAACGGACTCAGCTAGCATATCCATCAATTCATCGCGTTCTGGAATCGTCTTATAATTTTCATTAAAACGTTTGAAACGATCAATGGGACCACTTGAAAATGTCGGCATAAAGAGAAGAAAACGCAAATACTCCCACATTTTCAAATCCTTAATGACTCCATCTCTTAGTTCGATGATGATTCCTACCGAACGAAAGGTTAAATAGGAGATTCCTACAAATCCTAGTAGAGACTGTGTGCCATTAATAGCTGGTTGCACCTTGACAAAGATGATGGGAAGCAATGATAATAGACTTACTAGATAGAAAGTCCATTTACCGTCTCGACCTTTTCGATACTGCTTGTAAAAAAGAACCAGTACAATTTGCCAAATCAGATAAAGCCCCAAGGCAGCTAATTGATTGGTCTTGCCTCCCGTCAGCATAGTGACTATAAAGAACAGACTAACCAATATTTCATACCAGCCAAAACGTTTTTTGAAAAAAAGACCGATAAAGATTGGCAAGGTAACAGTAATCACGTACAAAAAGTACTGAGGATTCCCATACGGCTCAATATGAGGGAGCTGTTTCAGGAAATCCATCATCTATTGTTTACCTCACTAATCAACCCTTTGATGTCGATTTTCCCATTTGGAGTTAGCGGCAAGCTGTCACGGTAGAGGAATTTCGAAGGCATCATATAAGACATCATAATATCTTCCAAGTCTTCCTTGATCGCTTTGGTAATATCAATCTCGCGCTCAAATTGTTCTTTAACCCCATCTTTTAAGATAACATAGGCCAAGAGATTTTGAACCTTGTGATCTTTATTATAGCGCGGTACCGCAACAGCCGAGTCAATGTACTGAGATTTGTTCAAGTTTTGAGAAACATCTTCTAGCTCAATACGGTAACCGTTAAACTTGATTTGGAAATCCATCCGTCCACCGTAGAGAAGAAGGCCTTCATCCGTCATAGTTCCGACATCTCCCGTATGGTAGGCTGGCAGACCTTCAAATTCGAAGAAAGCTTCTGCTGTTTTCTCAGGATTATTCATATAACCTTTTGAAACAGCCGGCCCAGACACGATGATTTCTCCTTGCTCTCCATTTGGCAATTTGTTTCCTGCCTCATCAATGATGAAGGTTGGAGAATCTTCTTTGGTGTAACCAATTGGTAGACGTTTCAAAGTAGCTAACATCTCATCTGTTACGGCTACAGCCGAAAGAGCTACAGTCGCTTCAGTTGGGCCATAAGCATTGATGATGCGCGCATTTGGGAAACGTTCGCGTAATTTCTGAGCAGTTTTAACAGTCAACTCTTCCCCATCAAAGTAGAAATGGGTAATGCCTGGCATCTTTTCAGCATTGAAATCTTCAGATAACATGGCCATATCTGCAAAAGATGGTGTTGAAGTCCAGATAGCAATCGGAAGAGAAAAAATAGTTGCAAAGAGTTGTTTGAAGTCTTGAGTAATGGCTGATGGGAGAGCAAAAAGCGTTCCTCCAAGAGCCAAGGTTGGTGCCCAGTACATAACAGACAAGTCAAAGGAATAGGGCGGTTGCGCCAACATTTGCGGACGTTCTGGCGTTGCAAACTCCTTATCTGTAATCATCCAGTTGGTAAAGCTGAGCAAATTATCATGCGAAATTTGCACCCCTTTTGGTTTCCCAGTTGTCCCTGATGTAAAGATGATGTAGTAGTTATCATCCCCTTTGACCGGATGTTGCAAATCATAGGCATGCTGAGCCGTATAAGCTTCACGCACTTGCTCCAAGGACATGATTGGAGCAGCTGGGTTTTCAATTGGAAACTCATTGATGGCGATGATTAAGCTTGGCTCTGCTACTTCAACAATCGCAGACACGCGCTCCAAGGCAGAGTGGCTATCAATTGGGATATAGGCATGGCCAGATTTGGTCAAGGCCACAAAGGTTGCTAACATTTCATATTCTTGACCACCAAAGACCACAACAGGTGACTTTTCAGGAAGTCCCATTTGGTCAATATGGGCTGCTAAGCTATCTGAATCAGCCTTCAATTGGCCATAGGTATGCTCTTCTCCAAGGACATTGTAGACCGGAAAATTAGGCTGCTTTTGAGCATAATGCTCAATGGTTTCAATCATATCTACTATTGGTTTATTTGACACAATAGGGTTTCTCCTTTAAGTTAAAATTCATTATAGATAAAGCTACCTTGAACCTGACCGAGATAACTAAAAAAGTAAAGCAGGCCCAAGAAAATGATAAAATACAAGGCTGTCCGACCAAGAAAGAGATAGAGTTCATTTCTCTGTTTCATCAAGAAAAACCTTTCATTCCTGTAATTTTCAACTAAAATAAAATCAATTTCTTACTAACTTATTTTTCTGCTATTATACCACTTTATAAACTATTTTTTCAATTGTTTTCCGTCCATTTCCACTACATTTAAACATCATTAAATTGTTTCATATAATACCTTCTACTGATAGCTTTAATGCTTTCCAGTATAGATTATATTGGGAGCTACAACAAAGTAGGCTCTATACTACCTATAGAGGACTTCCCCACTATAAATATTATAGAGCCTTATCTTATGTCTCACTTTATCAGTAGAATTCCCTTTATCTAGAGATTTTTATAATATGTAATCTTAAAATTCACTATAGATGAAATCTTGAATGTTCGAAAAATCAGTCACAAAACAGTAGATTACGATGCTTAAAATAACTGTGTAGAAAAACAAGGTCCACAATAGTAAACGATGTGTGTCAGTTAGTTTCATTTGCAAATTTGTAAAGTTCTTTTTCAACTTCCATCCATCCTTTCACCCCAACGTGCATCACGTCGAATAAAAAGTAATCTTCATACTCTTTATTTCCATAGTTTAACACCGTAGCACCGTGGTTTTTGGCAATATTTTCTATTTTTTTGTAAGTTTCTTCACGCATTTCTCGCGAAACACCTGTGTAATCATTCCATTTACCATTTACAGGAAAGATAATGACTTCAACTTCAATTCCCAATTCCTTAGCAACTGTCAAGAAGAGTTCCATATCTGAATACTCTGGTGACTCTATGTAGCTCAAGTCTTTGTTAGAATCTTTCAACGAAGCATAGCGGTCTCTCAAGTAGGTATTGTAGTAGTTATTATCCACAGCATAATCATTGTTATCTGTTTTCTTTTTAACTTCTTCTACAAACTTCTTCGTCATCTCCTCCCAATCATAATCCGGCGTTTTATCTCCTAGTGCAGGATAGTCTGATTTGGCATGATTTTCATAGAATTTTCGTTTAAGCTTAAAGGAATAAACGGCATTGTCAAGCTCCAACAGTTTTTTATCAATGATTGTCCCTTTTCCTTCTATAAAATAGCTTTTATACTTTTTATAGATATCATTTTGTTGTTTGTTTCCTTTGGTAATCTCAATAATGCGATTAATCAGTTTTTCTTTCGTTTCCTTACTGATTTTCTCGTTATCTAGCATGTGAAAAATATGTTCCTGAGAGGCCTTGTTTAAGAAGGCGTCTTGATGAGTCCCATCCTTTTCAAACCATTGAACAGACTCTACGATGGCCACTTTTCGCTTGCTCATAGCCCCCTCAATCGAGCTCAAGGTTGTAGCTTGAATGATATTTTGAGAGTAACTGGTTCCTATCTGCATAATATTAAAATCATTGTAGTTAAAAATTTTATTGGGATGGTAATCTTCATTTATCGTCGCAACTAACTCTGAGGAACCCATTAGAACTAGTGTATTGGGAGTGATATTATTTGTTAGAATATCTCTACTTTTATACTTTTCATAAGAAGTGCTGTAGCGAATACTATTGTCCTTGACTTTATAATAGTCGTCAATCTTCTTGACATATGTCACATTTAAAAGAGCAAGAGTCGCAATTACGAGCACAAGCGATAGTATAAATGCTTTTAACTTAATCATCTTGTTTTGTCCAATCTCCTTGTTTCAGCAGATCTCTTTATCTACTTAGAATTGCCATAATTATCTTATAAGGTTCACCTGAAAAGATAAAGAAGCCAACCATAACTAAATTCATGGTCACAAACCAACTTATTAGCTTGTACCAAGTTTTATTTTTATGCTTCTTATAAAAATTGCTTTTCTTTTGATAAATTTCAAATCCAGACATCAAGATTCCATGGTAAAAACCATAAGCAATGTAGCTGACACTAATTCCATGCCAAAATCCCATAACCAACATATTGACCATATAGGCATAGGCTGCATTGTGTAATCTATTCTTAAACCATTTCTTTCTGATAACCTGCATCAAAACTCTTGAAAATACGAAATCTCTCAACCATGTTGACAAGGTGATGTGCCATCTAGTCCAGAAATCCTTGATATCAATACTCAAGAAAGGCTTATTGAAATTCATCGGTGTCTGGATACCCAAAACATTACTGCTTCCAACAGCCATCAAACTATACCCCGCAAAGTCAAAGAACAGATAGAGAGTATACAGGTACATATATTTGATTGAGTAGACAACTGTACCAGTATTGCTTAGAACAAGTAGTACCTGGTAAACATAGGTTGATAAAACAACCTTGTAGAGAAGGCCTAAAACGATGCGATAAATACCATCACCTGCTAACTCTAGGTAGTCTTTTCTAGGCATGACTTCATTGATCTCTTTTAGAAATCTTCTGCTACGATCGATTGGCCCAGAACTAACTGTAGGGAAAAAGAGTAGAAACTGCAGATAATCTTTTACACTGATTTTTTCTTTGATTAAACCATCCGATATTTCTAGCATGATCTGAATGGTCTTAAAGGACATGTAGGAAATCCCAATAAAAGCCAACAAATGTAGCTGGGTTATTGCAAAGACTTTATTGACCACTAAAGGTAAAATGGATAACATAACTAGAGGTTTTAACCGTTTTGAATCCATTCTTTGTGCTATGAAAACTAGGACATATTGGTAGATGATGAAAGCCAATAGATAAACAACCATGGATTTACTCTTACCATAGATAGCTCCTGCAAATAAAATTGACAGACTTAAAATATAATAATCCTTACGCTTGCCAAAATAGTTTAAAACAAAGCCAATCAGTAAAACCACAAATAATAGAAGGAAAAACTCATTCCCCTCAAAATAATTCATACCAGATGGACTCCTTTTCTCTTTTTCTCATCTCCTGATTTGTCATTTTAGGATTAGTCCCTATCATATTATCAAGGATAATTAACTTTATTCATTATATCATAATTTAAAAACTATATACCTCTATCATCCAATTTCCTAAAATAACAAAAACAAATGATCCTTACCACTAAATCCCAATAACGAGACAAAATTATTTAAACAACAAATATAATTCAAGACCTAAAAGATTGATGAATGAACTAGTGAAGTACTCTGTTTTTTAGCTGAAATAATAATTAACACCAGTATATAAACTTAAAAAAATCAAAACGACCAAAATGAAGTGAGGCAGCGCTCCTTATTTTGGTCATTTTTGGTAAGTTATGTTTATTGAGATATAAATATTTTGGTTTTATTATCTTAGAAAAGTGAAAATACGAGAACTGCTAGGGCTGCACCGATAACAGGTCCCACAACTGGAATCCAAGCATAAGACCAGTCTCCATCGCCTTTGTTTGGAATTGGCAAGATACTGTGCATGATACGAGGTCCAAGGTCACGCGCAGGGTTCAAGGCACAACCTGTTGTCCCACCTAGTGATAGAACAATACCGGCAATCAAAGTCCCCACTGCAAAGGTGCCGATACCTGCCTGAAAATCATAAAGCCCCAAAGCAAAGATTGTCAATACCAAAACAAAGGTGCCAAGGATTTCACTGATTAAGTTAGAAACTGTATCCTTGATGGCCGGTCCAGTACTGAAGGTTGCCAGGATATTGCCTGCATTTTCTTCTGCCTCATAATGCGGTTTGAATTGCAACCAAACCAAAATCTGACCCAGCATAGCCCCTGCGAACTGAGCTAGGATGTATGGGAAAACGGAAGCCCAAGAGAGCGTTCCTTTTAAGGCCATCGCAAACGTTACAGCTGGATTTAGGTGGGCTGGGCTGAGCGTGCCAGATACAAAAGCCGCAACGGCTACAGCAATTCCCCAACCCATAGTAATCACAATCCAACCTGCATTGTTGCTCTTGGTTTTAGGAAGAACCACACCTGCAACAACACCATTTCCTAGAAGAATCAGGATTAAAGTCCCCAAAAATTCTCCAAATAATTCTTTCATCATATCGTTGTCTCCATTTTAAAGAAGGAGAGGGAAGGCAAGGAAGGCTTGTCTCCCTCTCTTCTAGTTTTTCTTAATTTTTCAATTCCGCTAGATCGTTGTTAGCAAGGGCTGCTTCAACATCCGCACGGTAAGCTGCTTTTTCTTCATCAGACCAGTCATAGAATCGTCCCATTTCATCCAGAACTGGCTCCACAATGCTATCCAAACTATCACGCATAAAGAGCATGTGGTTGGTACGGCGAAGGAGAAAGTCAACTGGGCTCAGAGCCAACTCATTGCGCATTGCATAGTGAAGGGACAAGGTATCTGCCAAGCTGAGTCCGGGCGCTTGTTCCAAGCTGTGAGCAAGAGCAAAGACTTTCGGTGCATTTGAACCGTAGAGATTTGCTAGGTAATGAGCTTCCTTGCTATCCAAGCCACGTGACACTCCAAGTTGAGCAAAGGCTTCAATTTCTGAGTCCACATTTGCTGGGTTCAATTCTCCACCTGAAACAGGATAAGTCTTCGAGTTGATGAGTTTAAAGCTGCGGTCAAATTCTGCTTTGAGAATGTCAACCACGCGCTCCATAGCCCCTTCAGCCATCTTACGGTAGTCTGTGATTTTACCACCAGCAAGGGTCAACAGGCCATTGTCATCACGGTCCAAGCTCGAACCACGTGAAACTGCAGATGGGTCCAAATGTTTCTCAGATGTGCTACTTTCAAGCTTGCTGACAGCAGACTCAACATCTTCACGCGATTTTTCTTTCGATAGATAAGCCTCGACAGTCGCAATCAAGTTATTGAAGCTTTCATCGCTAATGGTTCCGTTATTTCCACCATTGTAGTCAGAAGCGCTATTGCCTGCGATCAATGGACGAAGACCAGCCCAGCTGCTTTCAATATCAGCAACGGTAATGTTTGCTTCTGGGAAGCGGTTGTTGACAATGCCAAGTAGATAATCTACATCTTCCTGCGTCACTTTTGGATGTTCCAAATCACCTGTGTAGTCTGTATCGGTTGTACCAAAGTAAGTCTTGTTTTCACGTGGGAGAACAAAGACCATACGACCATCTCCCAAACCTGTGTCAAAGTAAACTGGCTGTGAAACCTTGATCTTGCTTGAGTCCACCACCAAGTGAACTCCCTTGGTTGGACGCATTTGTGAGAATTGCGTTCCCTTATTAGACAGATTGCGTACCTTGTCGCTCCAAGGACCTGTCGTGTTGATAACCAGACGAGCCTTGATATCAAAGACTTGGTCTGTCAACAAATCACGAGCCACGACACCTGCAATCTTACCACTTTCGTCAAAGAGGAAGCCTTCTGCCTTCACGTGGTTGGCAATGAGGGCACCATCTTGGTTGGCACGTTTGATGTTTTCGATCACGAGACGCGCATCGTTGTTACGGAAGTCAAGATAAACTCCACCTCCTACCAAACCTTCTTTCTTCAAGTTTGGCTGGCGTTCCAAGACTTCTTCTTTGCTCAAAACCTTGTTTGCAGCAGGCGTATTGTTAACCCCTGCCAATAGGTCGTACAAGTCCATGGCTACTTTGAGACGGAAAAGGTTAAATGTTGCTCCATCCTCGTCGTAAACTGGCAAGAGCATTGGATCTGGTTTTGGAATATGTGGAGCGACTTGTTGAACCACCGCACGCTCAGAAACTGTATCTGATACCACTTCCACGTCGAATTGTTTGAGATAACGCAGACCTCCGTGGACCAATTTTGTTGAACGGCTAGATGTTCCTTCTGCGAAGTCCTGCATTTCAATCAAACCAGTGTCAAGACCACTGGCTGCTGCCTGCAAAGCTACACCAGCTCCTGTAATCCCTCCACCAATAATCAAGAGATCCAAGGTGCGTTCCTGCATTTTTTTAATTGACAATTCACGTGTTTTCTTTGAAAATTCCATATTTACACACTTTCTAACTGAGTTGTTTCATTCTTAAACTGATAATTGCATCAAGAAACAGTATTAGTCATCGATTTCCGCAAAGACTTGAGTTGCTTTCACAGCTTTCTTCCAGCCCTTATAGAGTTGTTCCTTATGAGATTCGTTCATCGATGGTTCGAAAAGTTCTCCTGTCTCGTTCAAGAGTTTCAACTCATCCAAGTCCTTCCAGTAGCCCACTGACAATCCTGCCAGGAAGGCTGCCCCTAGGGCAGTTGTTTCCAAGTTTTTAGCGCGTGCGATATCAATTCCCAAGATGTCAGCTTGGAACTGCATGAGGAAGTTGTTCATGGCTGCACCACCATCTACCTTCAAGACTTGGATAGCTGTCTGAGCATCCACTTGCATGGTGTCAATGATGTCACGTACTTGATAAGCGATAGATTGCAAAGTCGCCTTGATAAAGTCTTCTTTAGTTGTTCCACGAGTCAAGCCAAAGACAGATCCTCGAGCGTTTTGGTTCCAGTATGGTGCCCCTAGACCTGTAAAGGCAGGTACGACATAGACTTCGTCATTATTGTGAGAATTAAGAGCATATTTTTCAGACTCTGGTGAGTTTTCCACCATGCGAAGACCGTCACGAAGCCATTGAATGGCACTTCCTGCGATGAAGATAGAACCTTCCAAAGCATAGTAAACCTTGCCGTTAATACCATAACCAATCGTTGTCAAAAGGTTGTTTTCAGACAACTGCATTTCTTCACCAGTGTTCATGATGATGAAGGAACCAGTTCCGTAGGTATTTTTAACCATACCAGGATCAAAAGCCAACTGACCAAAGAGGGCTGCTTGTTGGTCACCCGCCATACCAGAGATTGGCACTTCTCCACCGTAGAAATGGAATGGAGCTGTCTTGCCATAGATTTCAGAGTTAGAACGAACTTCTGGAAGCATAGCCTTAGGAATATTGAGGATTTCCAAAATCTCATCATCCCACTTAAGATCCTTGATGTTATAGAGCATGGTACGAGCTGCGTTTGAGTAGTCGGTCACGTGAGCTGCTCCGTCAGTCAATTTCCAAACCAGCCAAGTATCAATGGTACCAAAGAGCAATTCACCCTTTTCAGCTCGCTCTTGAGCGCCTTCTACATGGTCCAAAATCCAACGAACCTTAGTCGCTGAGAAGTAAGCATCGATGATCAAACCAGTCTTTTCATGGAATTTTTCCACATAACCTTGGCTTTTCAGTTGTTCAGCCAGAGGAGCAGTCTGGCGTGATTGCCAAACGATAGCATTGTAGATAGGGAGCCCTGTTTTCTTATCCCAGACGACAGTTGTTTCACGTTGGTTGGTAATCCCGATTGCCTCGATTTGACTTGGTTTCACACCACTTTCGATGAAAGCACCCGCAATAACTGACTGAACAGAGTTCCAAATTTCATTGGCATTGTGCTCTACCCAACCTGCTTGAGGGAAAATCTGAGTGAACTCTTTTTGACTAGAGCTGACCTTTTCTCCTTTTTTGTTAAAAATGATGGCACGAGAACTGGTAGTTCCTTGGTCAATAGCCATAATGTATTTTTCTAGTGACATGTGCTGTCCTCCTGATAAAATCTTGAGGGGGTTCCTCTTTACAGTAACTAGTATACAAAATAAAGCGCTTTCCTGTCTATCAATTTTTTTAAAATTTTAAAAAAAAGTGAGGAGATTGTGCGAATTTCACAAAAAAGACCTGAAAATTCAGGTCTTTTAGGCAAATAGCATCTGACGAATCGTAGCTAAATCTTCGATGTCCAAATCATTTTTCAAATAGTAGATAGGTGTTTGTTCTTTCTTATGAATGGGGTTATTGGTAACCAGCAAGTCATAATGACGAGTACGGTCATAGGCTTCGATGGTAATGAAGCGGTTGTACTCCAAATATCGTTTTAAAAGGGCCGACATTCTCGAAAAGACAAGGAAGCCTGCTGTTAGATCTAGCCCTATTCTCAGATGTTTGCCTGTATTTTCTGCCATATACTCCAACAACTGAAGCCATTCCCAAAGGATTTTTTTATCCAGATCCGTCCCCTGATGAAAGGCTGGCAAGGAGGCGAAAATTTTCTGAGCAATATCTCGAAAGTCATGCTCCATCAGCAAATAAGGGTGGCGATGCTCTATCTGATACTTGTATCGATCTTGCAAGATATAGCCCTTGTAGAGATAAACTTGACCACAAAGCTGACTGAGTTCATAGGTGACATGGTCCTCTGTGTAGTCCCCCAGCAACTCCTCCTTCTTCATTTCCTGGATCATTTGTGTCAGCAAATCGGCTAATTGCCCTCCAAAACCAAGAATATACTCCATAGTATGAAGAGGAAGAATACGATGAGAAAGGAGAAATGAAAAGAATATCATCATCTCCCCATCTTCAGTTCCTAGAGGAATGTGCTGCCCACCAAAAAAAGAAGAAGCCTTGCCAAGTAAACGAAGGTAGAAAATATTGTCAAAATACCCTCGCATTTTTTCTTCTATAACATGAAATTGACAGGCGTTAACCCGAAGGCGCTGTTGACTGATATGAGTCCAGAGAACCAAGTCTAATTTCTGACCCGAAGACAAGCTGGCACCGCAGATTTCTTCTAGAGTAGCAATATCCTGCTTTCTCTCAGCTTTCTGCATGTGACCTTCCCACTCCTGACTGGACCAGACCTTGCGGAAAAGGCAGAAATAAAAGTAACGAATCTGATGCTCTGGACCTCGCCAACGACCATTTTGGATGGATAAGTCAAACTCTGACAAAATATGATTCAAGCTAGACAAATGGCGACCAAGCGTGGCCTCGCTAATCATTAATTCTTGAGCCAATTGATGGGCTAGGAACTGTTGGTGATAGAGAAGGTAAACCAAAATTTGGTATTTAATGGCATTGTCTAGAAATAAGCTCCGAATCTCTCTCCCCTTTGTGGCAGTACCGACAGACAGACGCAGGCTTTCATCATCCAAGTGGATGGTCAGCTCTAACCCTCTTTCTAAAGCATTTTCGTTAATTAGAGAGATATACTTGGTTAAGGTCGCCTTTGAAAAACCTGTTTCTTCCATGGCTTCCTTGACTGTTGTCTGCGAATCTTGTAATAAAAAGGAAAGGACTAAAAATTGACCAGATTCGGCTTTTTCCATCAAATCACCTAAATACATTTGTTACCCCTTTCATTTTCTCCTACAAGCATAGCATAAATCTTTCAAATGCTGAAATAATCTGTTTCTCATTTTATTTTAAAGCTGATTTCCTCGTCATTATTCCTCAGAAACAGCAAACACACGGCTCCCTCTTTGGGCATTTTTATGCTAAAATAGTAGCTATGGATAAAATTATTAAAACAATATCAGAAAGCGGAGCCTTTCGTGCTTTTGTCCTTGACAGCACGGAAACCGTCCGCACTGCTCAAGAAAAACATCAAACCCAAGCTAGTTCAACCGTAGCGCTTGGTCGTACCCTTATCGCCAGCCAAATTCTCGCTGCCAACGAAAAAGGAAATACCAAGCTAACCGTCAAGGTTCTTGGAACTAGCTCCCTCGGTGCCATTATCACAGTTGCAGATACCAAGGGTAACGTCAAAGGCTACGTTCAAAACCCTGGAGTTGACATTAAAAAGACTGCAACAGGAGAAGTCCTCGTTGGACCTTTTGTCGGAAACGGTCAATTTCTAGTGATTACAGACTATGGCACTGGAAATCCCTATAATTCCATGACGCCTCTTATCTCTGGAGAAATCGGTGAAGACCTAGCTTTCTATCTTACAGAAAGTCAACAAACGCCTTCAGCAGTTGGCCTCAATGTTCTTTTAGACAAAGACGACAAGGTCGAAGTTGCAGGTGGTTTCTTGCTCCAAGTATTGCCAGGGGCCAAGGAAGAAGAGATTGCTCGCTTTGAAAAACGCATCCAAGAAATGCCTGCTATCTCTACACTTCTGGAAAGCGATGACCATATTGAAGCCCTTCTCAAAGCAATCTATGGTGACGAGCCCTACAAACGTCTGTCCGAAGAAGAAATTCGTTTCCAATGTGACTGTAGCAAAGAACGCTTTATGGATGCTCTTGCCAGCCTTCCAAGTTCAGACCTTGAGGAAATGAAAGAGGAAGACCATGGGGCAGAAATCACTTGTCAATTCTGCCAAACAACTTATAACTTTGATGAAAACGACCTGGAGGAACTCATTCGTGACAAATCTTAATACACCTTTTATGATTGGGAACGTCGAGATCCCAAACCGGACGGTCCTCGCACCCATGGCTGGTGTGACCAACTCAGCCTTTCGTACTATCGCAAAAGAACTTGGTGCAGGCCTCGTTGTTATGGAAATGGTCTCTGACAAAGGTATCCAATACAACAACGAAAAAACCTTACACATGCTTCATATCGACGAGGGTGAAAACCCTGTTTCCATCCAACTTTTTGGTAGCGATGAAGATAGCTTAGCTCGCGCAGCAGAATTCATCCAAGAAAACACCAAGACCGATATCGTCGATATCAACATGGGCTGCCCAGTTAACAAAATCGTGAAAAATGAAGCTGGGGCTATGTGGCTCAAGAACCCAGATAAGATTTACTCTATCATCAACAAGGTCCAAGCTGTCCTTGATATCCCCCTCACTGTTAAAATGCGGACAGGTTGGTCGGACCCATCCCTAGCAGTTGAGAATGCCCTAGCCGCTGAAGCTGCTGGTGTTTCTGCCCTTGCTATGCACGGTCGTACACGTGAACAGATGTACACTGGCCATGCGGACCTTGAGACTCTTCATAAGGTTGCACAAGCTCTGACCAAGATTCCATTTATCGCTAACGGAGACATCCGTACGGTTCAAGAAGCCAAACAGCGTATCGAGGAAGTCGGTGCCGACGCCGTTATGATTGGGCGCGCAGCTATGGGAAATCCTTACCTCTTTAATCAGATCAATCACTACTTTGAAACTGGAGAAATCCTGCCTGATCTGACCTTCGAAGACAAGATGAAAATCGCCTACGAGCACTTGAAACGCTTGATTGACCTTAAGGGTGAGAATATCGCTGTCCGTGAATTCCGTGGACTAGCTCCTCACTACCTTCGAGGCACATCTGGTGCTGCTAAACTCCGTGGAGCCATTTCACAAGCCAGCACTCTGGCTGAGATTGAAGCCCTCTTGCAGTTAGATAAAGATTAGTAAACATAAGACAATAACCCGTAACTTCAACTGAGTTACGGGTTTGCATTTGTTTTGAGAAAAGTTTTACCGCCAGATTCTATGGTTGAATCAAGACAACACTAGAAACTGTACCATCTGCTCCTGTTGTAATTTGGATGATTTTTCCACCACCAATTTTGGCATTATATTTACCATCATCAAGAGTATAGGCATAGCCTTGGATAGAGTAGTTTGCTTTCTTACCATCAGCAGATTCTACTGTAAATTGACCTCCTGATGAGACAGTGATAGTCTCGCCATTGGCACCCTTCCAGCTTCCTGCTGCTGCTGAAAAATCACCATCGACCATGGTTAAAACACCTTTATAACGTTTATTATGTTCCGCCTGCTGGTCTTGTAATTTGCGGTCAGTCGTTGGGTCATAAGTTGACTGGCTTGCTTGATTAGATTGACTTTGTGAAGCTTGCTGATTAGAAGATGGTTGAGATGGAGTTTCCTGTTGCTGAGGAGCTTGGGGAGTTGGTGCAGCTTGGTTGGATTCTTGACCCTGAGTTGTAGGACTTGAAGCTTGTTCAGAGGAAGCTTTAGCTTTTTCTGAAGTAGTGGTGCTTGTTGAAGCTTGAGTTTTACTTTCTTTGTTTGAAGAACTTGCCTTTGAACTTGACGTAGTTTGTGTTGTTTTATTTGCATTGTCGTTTTTAGCTTCTTCTTTTTTATTACCACATGCTCCTAAAAGCAAAGTTGAAGCTAATACTACTACTGCTAGTAAACGAATTGAATGTTTTGTTTTCATGATGCGCCTCCCATGTAATCTTTTTGAAATGTTATGAAACACTTCTGTAATGTTATTGTAATATTTGTTTTAGGGTTTGTCAACTATTTATATATGGTTTTGGTTTTTATTTATATTTGTTCTTTTTTAATCCTCCTATCTCTATTATTCGTTAAAAATTTAAAAAACAGAAAATTTTTCCTAGTAAAAATACTATATTTTACAAGTGTAATCGCTTGCATTTTTTTCTTGAAGGGCTATAATAAAATTGAAATAGGATATTGGAGGTGTAGGCTTATGTTAAGCAAATATTATAAATATCTTCCTTGGTTGATTATTGGTGCTTTCTCTTCTTATGGGGTTGCTACTCATTACGCTCAAACAACATTTGATTTGTTCTACTTAACCACTATTTTCATGATTGTTTATGTGTCTCTAATGTACTTACACGAACATTATTTGAAATATAAATACAAAGATTTATTCATTCGAATCATGAGCAATTCTAATAAAGATAAACATCCTTAAACAAAAAGAGGTCGGGACAAAATCCCGACCTCACTTTTTTATGACTAATAAGTCTTTGAAACGATGGCTGAATTGACTTTTGATACAAACTTTATTTTCTCTATTCTCAAGCTCAACCAGTCATCGGACTTGTTGAAACTTTTCAGGACTGAAACTAGGAAACCAAGACTTGGGCTATCGATTTCTGCTACCAAGCTTTTTATTTCAATCGATAGGTTTTTCTTGGTTTCTTTTTAGGCACTCGTTTGAGTCCAACTTCTTCTACATACTCACCGTATTTTACGAGAAAGTTATTGCTGACGATTGGTCGTCCTGGGTTGATGAGATTGACTAATTCGGTTCCTTCATAGACAGTGAATTCCTCCTCTAGCAGATAGAGAAAGGTCGGATTCCAGTCAAGACGCCCTTGGATTCGTTTAATAGACTCTTGGATAATGGCATAATGGTCAAAGGCGAAGGCTTGCTCGTCCAGCTCCACTCCCTCTAGGAAGCACTTACCCGTCTGAAAATCAACATCGACAAAAACCACATCCTTGGCATCATCACCAGCTTGAACGAGATCAAGTACGCGGCTAGGTAGATACACCAAGTGGGCGATAGTAACCGTCCAGCCCCGCGGATCACGACCTGGAGTAGATACTGTCATCAACTGTTCGATTTTTTCCAAAGGAAGGTCAAGGTTAACCTCCTCTCTCACTTCACGCTGACAAGCATGGGCAGCATCTTCCCCTTTATCCATAAAACCACCGACCAAGGCCAAACAGTTCTGATAAGGATGGGACTTGCGACGAATTAGCAAGAGTTTGATTTTCCCTTCCACAAAGCAATAAGCTACCATATCCACCGTCACGCTCGGTCTTTCATACTGAGGAAGTTCCTGTTTGCAGTACCAGTCTAAAAATTCCTTCTCAGTCGCATGAATCTCAAAATATTCTCTCTCTGTCATTCCATCCGGGATTATCGTTTCAGTCATCTTATCCCTCCTTGACAGCCTTAGTCCATTGGTACCAACCGACTAGACTATTGAGGGTGTAGACCCAGTACATTCCTTGGATATGAATGTTTTCACCCCACCAGAGGTAGATACTAAAGACATTGGTTGCAATCCAGAAAATCCATTGCTCACGGTAAAGACGTGTCATCAAGAGCTGACCAACACCATTGGTCGCATCGGTAACACTGTCACGGAAAGGACGAGCACTGCTGATACTTTGGTAGGCCAATCCCATGCCAATCCAGATGATAGCAGTCAAGGCCAAGTACTTGAGCCAATCAATCAGACCGAGTTTCTTAGCTTCAAAATGAGACTCCTCTGGTCTTCCCTGCTCATTGATCCGATTAGACAACCAAGTATAGAGACCAATAGGCTGCATGACAAAGAAATAAACTGTTGTCAAAACTTCACCGTAGAAAGTCGCATTCATAGCTAGGACCAAATAGATTGCAGAGTTAATAGCTCCAAAAAGGTAGTTACTAGCTCGACCTTCAGCTACTAAGATTACGCAGACAATCCCTGTCCAAGAGGCCAAGAGACCAATCCAGTCATGACTTTCTGTGTTTTGTGTAAACTCCAGAATAAGAGGAACACTTGATAAAGCAATCAAATAGAGCCACTGGAAAAGACTACGGCCCACAAATAGGTCTTTCCAAATCAAACGCATAACTCCTGCAAAACCAATTTTACGAGCTTCTGCGTGAACATTTTTAAAGTTTTCAATAAATCGTGTGATTTTTTCAGTTATTTTTTTCATTTTCTTCTCCTAATCTGCTTGGTAAATGGCATCAATAGCTACTTTTGCTGCTTCATAATTTCCTAGATAGTCATCAGCTAGATAAACATGAGGGATATTGGCTAGATATTGCTCCCTCATCATATCCAAATGCTGAGAAAAACTGTGACGGATATGGTCTTCTGCCATGGTCATGTCGCGAAAACCATCATTGATATAAGAGCCAATAGGTTGCACAAAGAGGATTAAATCCCACTTTTCCTTGGCTACGATGGAAACAAAGAGATTATCAAAGGTCTCTACGGACAAGTCCTCCTGCTCTTCGCTTTCCATGTAGTAATCGTAGTAGCCCTTGGTTACTAGTGAGTTGGTATCTGCAATGACTAGGCCTCGATTGGCATTGCTATCGATTAACTTGGAAGTTTGATCATATTGGCCCAAAAGAAGGTAATAATAATCTTTGGGGGTAAGCTCATCATCTCGGACATTATTTTTTATCTGATACTCACGAGCATACTCCAGACTGACTGGCGCATCATAAAAGCGAGCTAAATCCTTGGCTAGAGTTGTTTTACCATTACTAGCACTTCCCATAATCAACACTTTTTTCGTAAACTGACGGCGGAAAGGTTGAGCGATATATTTCCAATATTTGCTTGGATTTTCACGAATCATGCTAGCCGAAATTCCAAATTTTCTTCCCTGTAGAACAGTCTCGAAACCACGTTCTAACAATTCTTGTTGGTATTCGGACTCTCCTACAAAAAAGATTAGTTCCTCACCAGTCTGGTCATAGAAAATGGCCTGCAACATCTGTTCCAACCACTCCTGCCAGCCCATTGGATAGCGAGGGATATTAGTTTCGTCAAGTTTACAAACAGAGGTCAACTCATCATCTCGAAATGCTTCACGAATATAGCGAAACCTCTTTTGTAGTGTAAGTCCAACCTGTTCACCACGATCTCCCTTATAACCTGAAACTACCACCCATACAGCATCGCATTGTCGTTTTGCTCTTTGGATTAAATCAATATGTCCCTGATGCAAGGGAGCAAAGGTTCCAAAAACCACTGCTATCCTTTTTTTCATGTCTTTTCAACCTTTTTATAATTTTTTATATTTTATATCATACTACTCCTTCTATTGTTTGTCAACACTTTTTTATTAATTTTTATAAAAATATTTTCTACATGATCGGATTTTTTTTTGATATACAAAACTTGATCAGTAGAAATTCGTTTTTGAATTCCTTAAACTAAATGCACAATTCAAATGTTTATTATAGTGACAACTTTCCAAAAAAAAGAGGCTGAAACAATCTGTTCCAACCTAACAATTTTAAACAATCTCAAATTTTAACTGACCAGCTTTGACACCAATCTTAAGGGTCTTGCCTGCTTCCAATTCTCCTTTGAGTAAGAGTTCTGCTAGTTTGTCTTCTACTTCTGTTTGCAGAGTTCTGCGCAGTGGACGTGCTCCCATCTCTGGATCATATCCCTTCTGAGCTAGAAGCTTAAGGGCAGATGCTTGGAGTTTCAAGTCAATTCCTTTTTCTGCCAGGCTTGCAATCAATGGTTTGACCATAATCTTAACTACTTCTTGCATATCTTGACTTGACAAGCTATGGAAGACCACTTTTTCATCAATACGGTTAATAAACTCTGGGCGGTAAGTTTTTTTCAACTCTTCAAATATCCGTTTTTCCATATTTTCCTGATCAAAACGAATATCCTTAGCTCCAAAACCGACTGTCTTGTCATCACGAAGAGCTGTCGCACCAAGGTTTGAAGTCATGATAATAATGGTATTTGAGAAATCAACCTTGCGACCCTTACTGTCTGTCAAGACACCATCATCCAAGACCTGCAAGAGCACATTAAAGATGTCTGGGTGGGCCTTCTCTACTTCATCAAAGAGCAGAACAGAGTATGGCTTATTACGGACTTTTTCAGTCAACTCTCCGCCCTCTTCGTAGCCTACATAACCTGGAGGTGCTCCATTGAGACGACTGGCTGCAAATTTCTCCATATATTCACTCATGTCAAAACGAATGAGGGCTGACTCGTCATCAAAAAGAACTTCTGCCAAGGCCTTGGCCAATTCGGTTTTACCAACACCTGTTGGTCCTAGGAACATAAAGGATCCAATTGGACGTTTGTTATTGCGAATCCCCGATTGATTTCTGCGAATGGCACGACTGATACTTGATACCGCTTGTTCCTGCCCGATAACACGTTTATGCAGTTCAGTTTCAAGATTGAGATACTTCTTGGCATCCGTTTGTGTCAATTTTTGAACTGGAATACCTGACAAGCGACTCAAGGTTGTCAAAATATCAGACTCTTTTACTAGATCTTTATAGACTGGAACTTCCTGTTCTTTTGAAATGAGCTGAGCTGCTTGTTTCCATTTGCCATCCATCAAAGCCTTATCTGCAGCTGTTAAACCTGACTCATCTTTTTTAGCGTGTTTCGATTTATTTTGGACAGTTGCTGCCGCTTCATCCAAAAGATCAATGGCTGAGTCTGGCAAGTGACGACTAGTCAAATAGCGATGTGCCATTTTGACAGCTGTTTCGACTGCATCATCTGTAATTTGGACATGGTGATGTTTCTCATAAGTTGCTTTCAAGCCCTGTAAGATAGCCATACTATCAGCTACACTCGGTTCCTCAATCATCACTTTTGCAAAGCGACGAGAAAGGGCTGCGTCTTTTTCGATGTGTTTTTGGTATTCTTCCTGAGTGGTTGCCCCAACGGTTCTCAGAGTTCCACGCGCTAGGGCAGGTTTCAGGATATTGGCCGCATCCAAGGTCGAATCAATACCACTTCCTGATCCCATAATGGTATGAAGCTCATCGATAAAGAGGATAACCTTACCGTCTTCCTCAATATCTTTGATGATATTGTTCATACGTTCTTCAAAGTCTCCACGGAAACGAGTTCCCGCAACCACATTCATCAAATCGAGTTCTAGGACACGCATCTTAGCCATCTCATCAGGTACATTTCCGTTGGCAATTCGCTGTGCAAGGCCAAGTGCCAGAGCTGTTTTACCAACACCTGCATCTCCAACTAAAACTGGATTGTTTTTTGTTTTTCGACTCAAGATTTGGATCATACGAGAGATTTCTTGGTCACGCCCGATGACTGGTTCCAACTTGCCTGAACGAGCTTGCTCTGTGAGGTCATGAGTGTAATCTTCCAAACCACCACTTGGAGTTTGAGGCATACCCATCATATTGGCCATAGAATTTTGCTTATCTGCTACTGATCTGTGGCGCTGACGCAGAGCCTTCAAATCTTCCTTTGTCCAACCAGCACGCGCTTCAAGACTACGACGAAGTCCCGCAATCTTGACTTGATCTTTCTGGTCCTCATAAGAAAATCCTGCTTTTTCCAAAATGCGAGTAGCTAGGGCATTGCCATCATGCAAGATAGCGTAGAGAAGATGCTCTGTTCCCAATGCTTTGGCATGTACCACCGAAGCAACATGTTCCGCCTCCAACATCAAGACGTTCAAACGATAGGAAAATGGGAGTTCCTTGTAATCTTCCTTGTGGTTATAGTTGGCTTCTGTTAATTCTACAGCCACTTCCTCTAAACGATCAATCTCATACGGGAATTCATTTAAAGTTGCTCCAGCAACACTGTAGCTATGATTGGCCATGGCAATCAGCAAATGCCAAGACTCTAGGTAATCTGCATCAAAGCGACTCGCTACCAGAAAGGCGCTATCGATGCATTCTCTCAATGCTTTTGAATATTTCATGTCGTTTTATTTTCCTTTTCTATCTACTTCATGCAACAACTGACGAAGCATATTGGCACGAATATAATTAGCTTCCTCACCTAGAATTCGGTCTGTCCCCATAGCTAATAATAGATTCATCTCTTGGCGGGTCATAAGTTCTTGTTCGACCAAGAGTCTTAAGACATCTTCAAAGATGACTTGGTTCACCTCATCACCCACTGAATACAACAAATCGCGGAGCATATCATGATGGTTAGAGAATTCAATTCGACCAATGCGAATATAGCCTCCACCACCACGTTTACTCTCAACTAGATATCCTCTACTCTCTGTAAAACGAGTCTTAATCACATAGTTGATCTGGCTAGGTACGACTTGAAAGGTATCCGCTAGCTGACTTCGTTGCAATTCTACGATACCAGATTGTTCTAAAATCGCCTTTATATAGGCTTCGATATGGTCCGATGTATTTTTAAATTTCATAGCTTGCTACCTCCTTCTTAAACTTTGACCATCTTTGACTATACTATCATTTACAGCTCTATAAGTCAAATTTTTAAGGCTCAACCATTGGAAATACTGACTTTTTTAAAAAACACTTTGGCATTAATTCGCCTTAGTTTTTCTTGAAAGTTCCTAAAAAAGTCCACAAAAAAGAGCCCTGAAAAGGGCGTAACATTGACGAGTTCAGCAGGCAAGAAACTAGCACGGTCAGACGTGCTTTTTTGTTTCTCTGTACCTGGTACAAGTATAACATAAAAATTTGCTCATTTTCTAATTTTAAGCAAGTTTTTCCCTCTTACCCCCCACTCCCTTAAAAAAAACGTTAGATATCTGGGCAGTTACCCCCTCCCCCCGGTTCCCATTTCTGAAAATTTTCATGATTTTTCATAACGGGGGGTGTTTTACAATTTTTTTCTAATTCCTAAACCCTGTTATTTTGACAAAACGGAACTAAAAACAGCTTTCTTGTATCTCTATAATCTCTTATGAATTCATTGTTTTACACATTCTAT
The DNA here is from genome assembly GCF_019929665.1 of Streptococcus infantis. Lineage (GTDB taxonomy): Bacteria > Bacillota > Bacilli > Lactobacillales > Streptococcaceae > Streptococcus > Streptococcus infantis_H. Next base: position 45,474 of record NZ_JAHZPZ010000007.1, read on the forward strand.
TGAATTCGCTTTGTGAGTTACTTCCTTACTCTATCAAGCGTTTTATAAGATACTGTTTTATGAGTTCACTGTTACCTTAAAACAAGGAATTCATAAAAGAATACAGAAAAAGATAGGCGCAAACCTATCTTCATTTTATTTATTGCCCAAAGAATTTAGAAATAATATTTTTCTTTTTCTCTGGTAGATCATTAAAGACTTCCCTTTGTTTAATAAGTTCTTGCTCTTTCCGATCTATAAAATCATCTACCACTCCAGAGATATACTCTGTAAATTCTTCAACACTATGTCCCTTGATTTTACCATCTTGTACTAACTCCTCTAAAAGCAAGTCACTCCATAAAACCATATCTGGAGAAAGATTATAGTGCTCCAATTCTTTAAGAATGGCCTGCTCATAGTATCGTTGTTGCCCTTTGTTAATGTAATAGTACTTGTCTTTAAACTTTCCTTCTAATAGCTTGATGCAATATTCTTCTGGCAGTTCACTTCTCAAAAAGCCTTCAGTGGTTACTGTAGAAGATTCCATAGTGTAAAAGCTCTGTAGTTCATTTAAAAATTCAAAGACAACAGAACGATAAAGTTTATTTTCAGCTTTTAATGTTTCTACCATATCAGCAACCAAGGGTAGAATTTTACTCTGAGAGAACTCCTTCCAGTCTTTAAAATATACTAATGACTTTTCCCTGATGGCTTTTTCTCGCTGCTTAAATTCATTTTCTAACTGATTTTCTTTTTGACGTGTTGTCAAAAACATATCGCTTAAAATCGAAGTGTAGTCTTGTTTATACTCTTCAATTTCGTTTAGTATTTCTTTTTTAACTCCCTCTTGCTTACTAAAGAATTCTGTAGCTTCTTGTTCATTCATTTTATGAAAAAGATTCTTCATGAGTTCATGAAATGGATTAACATAAACTAGATTATAGTCCTGATACAAAAGAAAGAGATTGATTACATCAGTGCTATTCATCGATTAACCTCCAATACCAGGCTCTTGATTTTTTGAGAAATCTAGCTCCCAGATTGCAGCTGACTTTTCATCATGAGACTTACCATAAGCAAATTGTTTAGCTACATAGAGGTCCATATCTTCAAGTGCTAGTGTATCCTGATAGCGTTGTAAGTTAATTCCTCCACCTACAACTGCATCATATCGCCCTTGAATGAAAGAAGTCGCCTTCCCTTTTTCTTGAGAGATTGAAGGAATGATTTGTAAATTTAGAGGTACCGCCTTGTTATAAGTTGCGCTATCTGTAAAGTTAATTAGTTTCTTCTCGATCTCCCAGATTTCTGAGGGATTCACAACAAGAACAATTTTATTGGTCGTATCGACAAAACTAACTCCATCAGCTTTTACAGAATGGAATTTAAAAATCTCTGATACCTGGTTTACGGTTTCTTTAGGATTTTCAAAAGTTAATTTTAAAGCTTGTTTTTCTTTTTTAGGATAAGTAATATTTGAACCTTGTGCCACTCCCGTCAATTGTCTTGTTAGTCCTAGAGGTTTATTATCACCATCGCCGTTTAAAAACGCTTCTTCCAATGCTACTGCAAAAGCTTCTGTTAATTGAGTTCTTACAAAATTTTCAATCCAAATCGGTCCAAGTTCTTTAAAATCTTTCGGGATCACGATGAAAGCCGTTAACTTATGCTGGATTTCTTGTTTACTTCCAAAACTAGCTTTTAATTGCCCTTTGATTTCTCCAAAAACCTTGCCCCAAACTGCTCCACCACTACGCTCTGATGTCAAAAAGTTTAGGCGGATTCCTAGGTTTTTTAGTCCAATTTTTTCAAGTAAGGGGTGTTCTGATTTTATATCTTCAAAAATTCTGTCAATCGTCTCCTCTGGGAGAAGTTTTTCCACCCCTTTAGGGATATTCTTTTCAAACTCATTAAAGAATACCATTTCATTGCCCTTTAAAGTATTAGGCTGTGATGTAAAGCCATCTCCTAAATATGATGCGGTTTTAGCTTCTTCGATCATATGTTCCTGCATTTTGTCTAACATATCACCATAAAGTTCTGTTTGCTGATCTTGTGGAGCATTAGTTTTTACTGCATTCATAAATGCTTCTCTAGCTTGCATGTATTCGTTTTTTGTTTGTCCTTTAAGTCTCATAGTCATATTTTTTATTTCCTTTCATTTTTAAGCAAAAAAGAGGCAGAACAAAAAACGTATTTACGTCTTATGTCCTACCTCTTGTTTTCAAGTCAGTATTTAAAATTTTTGTTGTGTTTTGGTTTCTACCATGGTCACAACACCATCTGCAATTATCAACCGAATGTCACCATATTCTGGTAACTTTACACTCTTAATTATACCACGGTTTAGGAAATAAATCCAACCTTTATGTAGTTCATTCATTAGATTTCTCCCTTAATCACAAAATAATAAAATAGTTTCATTCTCACATCAGCTCCTCTCATTTAAAAAAATATTATCAACCGTTGTAATACCCTAATAATCGTGCTAAGTTGTCTAATATTAAATTTCTCCGTTTCAAAATTTGATCCTGCTTACTGTATAAGTACCCCGTTTCTCCACCGTTCATAATCTCAAAAATATCAGACCACTCTTTTTTTGAGTGTCCCCATCGTAGTTCAAAAATCTTTCGATCATCTGGTACTAGATTGTCTAATAACTTGTCAATACACTTTTTAAATTCTTCTAACCTTAACACAATGGGATCACTAGCAAACTCTACTGCTATATTTTCAGAGTGGTTTATATAAGTACCGCTTTTACTCTTAATATCTTCAAATCTACTCGCATTCATTCCCCGTGAGGTGTATGTTTGTAATAAGTGTTTTTTTCTTTTACTAATCAACATGTCAATTTTTAAATACTTTTCCTGAAGTTCAAAATCCAAATAATCACGTCTAGCAGAGTCTAAATTTTTCTTCATTCATTGAAACTCTCCCCTCACTGTATTTATAGTGTATCTCTTGTCTTTGATTGTGAAAGCTTTGAAAGTATTCCCTTCTAAACCTTTCAAAATTCTACTTGAGTTTCTAGCATTATAAACAGTTCGCAGTTCACTACTATCTAGGTTAGTGTTGAAAATCGTAGTTTCTCGATTATCGATAATATCAAACAAGAAATCTTGTTCCCAATCGCTCTTAGGGGTTACCGTCCCATTTTTTGCCCCCAGGTCATCAATGATTAGAAAATCTACATCAACTAACTTTTTAACCGCCTCATA
>NZ_JAHZPZ010000008.1 GCF_019929665.1 Streptococcus infantis
TAATCCCGTACATTTTGCCCACTCTCTGAAGGTGAAATTTTAAATTGCACCTTTCCGAAGCTTTCAAAGTCCTCTCGGTGCTTATTCAGCAAAATCTTCAAATGTCTGTGCTTAATTTCAGCGCATTCTGCAACGATACTGCTCAGTGTATACGGCTCTTTCTTGCCGTCCATATAGACCAATTCCATTGGTTCGCTCCTTTCTTCTTGTTGCTCGTGCTTGCCACCTAAAACAGTACCAAAGTAAATCATTGAGGTAGGGAAAATTTAGGAGAGAATAAACCCCTACAAACCCTTGATACTGCCATAGGTAGCAAGCAAAATATTTCTAGATTCTGTCTTATGCCCCTTTCTAGTAATCTTCAGCAAGCCATTCCATTACGCTAGCATAAATTCTTTTAGGAGCCTTATAATCACCTTTCAGAATTTTAGGAACCGTTTTAGGTGCAACACCAATTTCAAAAGCCAACTCATAATTTTTTAATTGTAGATCAGCTTTTTTTCTTCGTAACGCTTTCGCTTGTGATTGTGTAATAATCATTTTTCTTTCTCCTTTTAATTTTTCATTCTCATTTTAAGAACAATTTAAGTATATACTCTCTTTTTAAGAATGTCAAGCGCTTTTGTTCTTTTTTTGAGAATTTTTTATAGAAAAAAATTCTTTGCTATGATATAATCAACTTAAAATAATTAAAGTAGGTTATATATCGTGAAAATAAAACTCAAAGAATTAAGAGAAAAAGAAAATTTATCTTTGAACAAACTTAGAAAAATTTTAAAAGATAAATACGATATTACCGTTTCTGATAGTCAATTAATGTATTATGAAAACGGAACTCGAAAACCAAGAAACAATAAAGTATGGGAAAGCCTAGCGGATTACTTTGGGGTTAGTGTCGCATTTCTTTTAGGCCATGATGAAATGTCTCCTGAAGAAATGACTACTAAATTACAAGATTTTTTTGAAAATCTTGATATGAATGAACTAAATAACATTAAACCTGATTATGATTTGCTAAAAAAGATTCAATCAGCGTATGAGAACGTTGAAGAACACATAAATAATCCTAAAAAATACGAGAATTTTGGCAAAGGTCTAGTAAATTTTAATCAAAACTACATGCTGACTATAGAAAAGTTAATAATAAATGATGCCGAAATTGGTACAAATTTTGCAGATATTTTAATCAACTATATTTCTTTAAATGACTATGATAAAAAAATAGCTTTTGATTTAGTTAAAAAACTATCTGAGAGAGACGACGAAAAGGAGTAACCCCCATGGGATTTTTTGACACTGTAAAACAAGAGGGTAGTTTTTCTACCGCATCTGGAGTAAATGGACTACACTACGTTGTCCTTCAGGTAACTTTGAAAGAAAAGTTTTTCGGCACTGGATCAGGAAATCTTACAGAATTAGAAGATGTTATCAATAAACAAGCTTCAAAAGGTTATCGCCTGCATACCATCACAACCGCCAATGGTGGAAGTAAAGGACTAGGCGGTGGTGACCGTATCCAAGCCACAATGGTTTTTGAGAAGATTATCTAATCAATATCCTTTATAAGCTCCATAATCGCTTTATTTTCTTATCTGGTACAATTTGCCGTCTGACTACTTAAAATCGAAAATAGGGGCATTCTCGTAGCTCCTAGCATGGTCTAAATTCAAAACCTTTTCTAATTGCTTGCCTGCTGATGGAAAGGAATATTATGCAAATAAAACAAATCACAAAAAAAGACGGTTCAATAGTATATCGTGCTAATGTCTATCTTGGTGTTGATAAAGTCACTGGAAAAGATGTAAAGACAAGCATAACAGGAAGGACAAAAAAAGAAGTTAAGCAAAAAACAAAAGAAGCTGAAATTGCTTTTTTACAAAATGGATCTACTAGATTCCAGGCTACTAATATTACTACCTATAAGGAATTAGCTTCCTTATGGTGGGAAAGTTACAAGCATACAGTAAAACCTAACACACAATTAAACGTTAGAAGACTGCTAGATAACCATATCTTACCTTTATTTGGTGCTTATAAGCTGGATAAACTAAATACTCCAATTATTCAAGATATAGTCAATAAACTTGCTGACAAAACCAATAAAGGGGAAGACGGTGCTTTTCTATATTACGATAGCTTACACGCTTTAAATAAGCGTATTTTACAGTATGGTGTAGTTATGCAAGCTATACCGTTTAATCCTGCTCGTGAGGTAATATTACCTCGCAACACACAAAAAGCAAAACGAGAAAAAGTAAAGCACTTTGATAATGACGAATTAAAAAGCTTTCTTAAATACTTAGATACTCTGGATCTAAGTAGATATCGCTATTATTATGAGATTACACTTTATAAGTTTCTACTTGCTACTGGTTGTCGTATCAATGAAGCTTTAGCCTTATCATGGTCTGATATTGACTTAGATAATGCTATTGTGCATATCACAAAAACACTAAACTATAATCAAGAACTCAATAGTCCTAAATCAAAATCTAGCTATCGTGATATCGATATAGATCAAGCGACTGTTAGTATGCTGAAGCAGTACAAACATAGACAAGTACAAGAAGCTTGGCAACTTGGGCGCTCTGAAACTGTAGTCTTTTCTGACTTCATAAATGAGTACCCCAATAATCGAACTCTACAAACCAGGTTAAGAACTCACTTTAAACGTGCTGACGTACCTAACATTGGTTTTCATGGTTTTCGCCATACTCACGCTAGTCTCTTGCTTAACTCTGGAATACCTTACAAGGAACTTCAGCACCGTTTAGGACATTCCCAATTATCTATGACCATGGATATATATAGTCACCTCTCAAAAGAGAATGCAAAAAAAGCAATCTCATTCTATGAAACTGCGCTAAAAAGTTTATAACTGAACAAATAACTGAACAAATAACTGAACAAACCCAGAAATCAACATTTTAAGACAAAGCAAAAAGCCCACTGTTGTAGGCTTTCTGTAAGATATTTCTTAAAATTAAAGCATCTTGTTGTAGAATTCAACGATAAGTGCTTCGTTGATTTCTGGGTTGATTTCATCACGTTCTGGCAAACGAGTCAATGAACCTTCCAATTTTTCAGCATCGAATGATACAAATGCTGGACGTCCAAGAGTAGCTTCAACCGCTTCAAGGATTGCTGGAACTTTCAATGATTTTTCGCGAACTGAGATTACTTGACCTGGAGTTACGCGGTATGATGGGATATCAACACGTTTTCCGTCAACAAGGATGTGACCGTGGTTTACGAATTGACGAGCTTGACGACGAGTAGTCGCAAGACCAAGACGGTAAACTACGTTATCCAAACGACGTTCCAAAAGAAGCATGAAGTTGAAACCTAGGATTCCGCCCTTGATTTTTGTAGCTTGTACGAACAAGTTACGGAATTGTTTTTCGCCTACTCCGTAAGTGAAACGAAGTTTTTGTTTTTCAGCCAATTGCAAACCGTATTCTGACAATTTAGAACGGTTGTTTGGTCCGTGTTGTCCTGGTACGTAGTTACGACGTGCCAATTCTTTACCTGTACCTGTAAGTGAAAGGCCAAGGCGACGAGCTTGTTTCCAAGATGGTCCTGTATAACGTGACATATGTATGTCCTCCTAATATAAATATAATTTCGGCGGAAATAGTCACTTAGAAAGCCCTGATTCGTGCAGATGCCCTTCGCCTAAACAGCCAAGGTTACTTGTTATAAGACACCTGTTGACGAGCTTCATGCTTTCCTGCTGCTATTTCACACAAAGGCTATTGTACCATGAAATACTCCATTTGTAAAGAGAATTTTTTTAGTTTTACTTCAAATTAAGATGAAATGTAAACGTACTTCCTAATCCATGCTGGCTTTCTGCTGTTATTTCACCACCAAGTTGATGGGCTAGTTCTCGTGCAATCGCTAGCCCTAATCCATGACCACCTGTCTTCATATTACGCGACGTTTCTACACGATAAAGTCGGTTAAAAATTTTTTCCAAATCCTCAGGGAGAATACCTTGACCCTCGTCTTTCACACTGATTATCAACTCTTCTTCTGTTAATTGAGCAAGAACTTCAATCCTAGTTCCAGGTTCTGAATATTTAAATGCATTGTTTAACAAATTGACTAGAATACGAGAGAGTTTGTCATAATAACTCTTGATTTTCGCAGACTCAGGCTTTACTTGAATGTAGACATCTCGCTCCTCTTGCTCAATCTGAAGTTGAAATTCACTCATTGACTCAATCAACAGCTGATCTAAAAACACATCTTCGACTTCTTCATCAGCTATATCTTGAGGCTGATCGTTAAGAGTCAAAACATCCAACTCCTCTACTAGCTTGTTTAGACGCTCAGTTTGTCGACCAATCGTGGCTAAGTAGTGGAGCCGTTCCTCTTCCTTGATTACTCCATCTAGAATTCCCTCCACAGTAACCTGAATGGAGGTAATGGGAGTTTTAATATCGTGAGAGAGCTGCGCAATCATCATTCTCTTTTCTTGCTCACTCTCATCAAGTGATTGAAAGGTATCTTGTAAATTGCGGGACATGTCATTAAAAGCTTGGCCTAACTCTTGAAATTCTATCGGCCCTTTGGTTTCAATTTCTGTGCTGAAATCTTTGCCAGCTATATTCTGAGCTTGTTTTTTCAAATGTTTCAGAGAAGAGAACACAGGCGACAAAAGAAAGATGCTCACTGCAGCGCCAATGAAACTTGCAATCAAGGTCATTCCAACCAGAAAGTAAACTTCACTTTTCTCAATCAACATTCGTTGGACTGCCCAGAAAACGACCAAAATCGTTAGTAGAGTCGAAACTAGATACCCCACTAAAATATAGCTTTTTAATTTCATTTTTTACCTCTCGGTCTTTCCATCTTATAGCCCAATCCCCAAACAGTTTTGATAGCAGGAGTGTTTAAATTCGTATACTTACTCAACTCTTGTCTCAAAGCATGGATATGAACATTGAGTGTATTGGTATCATCCACATAGTCCTCCTGCCATACCTTCTCGTAAAGTTCAGTCTTTGAAAAGACTCTCTCAGGATTGCTGGCTAATATCCATAGAAGTTCAAAAGATTTCACTGTCAATTCCAAAGGCTGTTCTCCAATGCGAACCTCATGAGTCACATGGTTGATCACTAAGTCACCAAACTCAATCTGCTCGGTCTCTCCGCCACGACTAAGACGGCGCAAGATATTATTCACTCTCAAAACCAATTCCCGTGGGCTAAACGGTTTAGCTATAAAATCATCCGCCCCCAAACTTAATCCATAAATCTTATCCTGTTCGCTTGTCTTAGCAGTTGTAAAGAGAAAGGGTTGATCAGGGGCAATATACTGAACTTCGCTGATGAAATCATAACCGTCCATATTAGGCATCATGATATCTGTGATAATGAGATCGATAGATTTTTTTCTAAAAAGTTCTAATCCTTCCTTACCGTCATGGGCAACTAAAACATCGTAACCTGCCTGTAAAAGATAGCGATTTTGAATATCTAGAATATCTATCTCATCATCAACCAACAAAATTGTCTTTTTCATCTGACACTCCTTTGACAAAAACAGTGTTATACTTGCTTTAGTATAACACTATTTTCCGTAATGTTTAAATGATTTGAACCTTAATCTTCTCTTTTGGTTTTCCAACCCAAAAATCCAACAAAACCTGCCAAGGCTAGGCCAAGGATTCCAAGTTCAGCTGTAGCCGTTTGAGCTTCACCAGTATTTGGTAGCATCGCTTTATCATCTTTTTTCATCATATTAGCCATTGGGCTAGAAGCTGGTTGATCTACTTTCATATCTGACATATGGTGATTTGTACTCATCATACCCTCAGTCATACCTGTAGAGCCTTTTTCAGAAGGCTTCGTATTCATCTGACCTTGTTGAGATGGTATTGTCGCCATTTCTTTTCCATGAAGTCGAATCGTTACTTGGCGAGTAGCAATCAGATTGGTCAAATCAAGTTTGCCATCTTTAGAGCCATAGACTTTAATAGTAGCTGAATATGTATGGGTTCCGTTAGCTAGAAGTTGCTCCAGCAAGGCCTGACCATCTTTGCCAACCGTATTGCCATTCAAATCCACTTCGTAGAAATATTGGCCTTTAGCCAAGCCTTCAAGTGGCAATAGAGCAGGATTTTTAGCTGTTCCGTTGTCTGACCATGGGGATTTGTCTGAGGCTTTTAACAAGAGGCGAGTCAACATCCCATCTCCACCAAAAGCTTCGTATGGTATAACTTGGTTGACACCGGCCAAGAAAGGTCCAGGAACCATAGCCTTATCAAGGTAGCTAGCTGGAACATCAATCATATCTTTGACATTGTTAACAACAGACTCTTTAACCTGATTTGGTGTGGTCAAGCCATTCAAATTAACAGTCAAATCTTTAGTCGCTACTAGGTTAGTCAAATCGGCCTTGCCATCTTTCACACCGTACACTTTAATCGTAGCTTTATAACTTTGAGTTCCATTTTGTTTCAAGAAGTTAAGAAGCTCTTTATCTGATTTACCTTGAGTACCTGCCAAATCCACTTCATAGAAGTAACGGCCTTTCCCCAATTTCTCTACTGGTGGGAGGGCAGGATTTTTAGCTGTTCCGTTGTCTGACCACGGAGCCTTATCGGATGCTTTCAAGATAAGGCGAGTCAACATACCATCACCAGCAAAGAACTCATATGGAATGACTTGATTGACGCCGGCTGTAAATGGACCTGGGAAATTGGCTTTGTCAAGGTAGCTAGCTGGGACATCTACCGTGTCTTTGGTATTATCAGCCACACCTTTTTGCACTTCAGCTGGTGTGGTTAAACCATTCAAGTTGACATCCAAATTCTTAGTCGCTACCAGATTAGTTAAGTCAGGCTTGCCATCTTTCACACCGTACACCTTGATGGTAGCTTTATAACTTTGAGTACCATTTTGTTTCAAGAGGTCAAGTAGCTCTTTGTCAGATTTACCTTGAGTACCTGCCAAGTCTACTTCATAGAAGTAAAGACCTTTGCTCAATTTCTCTACCGGTGGGAGAGCAGGATTTTTAGCCGTTCCATTATCTGACCATGGAGCCTTATCAGAGGATTTCAAGATAAGGCGAGTCAACATACCGTCACCAGCGAAGAATTCGTATGGAATGACTTGGTTGACACCAGCTGTAAATGGACCTGGGAAATTAGCTCTATCCAAGTAAGAAGCTGGGACTTCTACTGTGTCTTTGGTGTTGTCGGCCACACCTTTTTGCACTTCAGCTGGAGTGGTCGCTGGTTGCGCTTCACTGGCTTCGCGGTCTTGTCCAGAAGCTGTAGACGCAGGACTTTCCACAGGTTTAACTGCATCTTCTGTTGGTTTCTTAGAGTCAGGTTGTGCTTGCACTTCTTCTTTTGGTGCTACTACTGGCTCTTTAGCAGTTTCGTCCGCTTTTTCTGAAGAACTTGTCGTATCCACACTTGCTTGAGGTGTTGGAACAGACTGTTCTGAAGAAAGATCTACATCTACTGCTTTATCTAGAACCGCTGCTGATAGGTCGCCCTTTTCACTCACTGAGGCGTCGTTTGACACGACTTGGGCAGGAGTCGGATTGACGACATCAGCACGTGCAGAACTTGGTTGACCGACTAGGACAAAGAAGCCACTAGCCACAACAACTGAAGCAACACCGACACTGAGGCGGCGAATAGACCAACGAGTATATCTCTGATTTGGATTGAATTTCATAGGATTCTCCTTAGAGTTTTCTTTTTTGATGACTCTAGTATAATCTCCTAAAATTAAAAAGGATTAAGAAAAAGTTAAAATTTTTCTTAAATCCTTCTTATAAAATACTTATATTGACTCAATAGTCACTAGAAAAAAGAATGGTCATTTCTCTTTTAATCATTGAGGTGTGCTAGATTATCTAAATATTGGTTATTGATTACTGCCATCATATAGCCATCAGCTTTCAATAGATCATCCGGCCCAAATTGAACATCCAAGGGAGCATTTTCATAGTCACGAAAACCAAGAATATTGAGATTGTATTGTCCTCGAAGATCAAGATGACTTAGACTCTTACCTGCCCACGACCGTGGAATTTTCATCTCGACTATCGAGACATTTTTGTCCAACTGAAAAACATCAACGCTGTTATTAAATAAAATAGTCTGCGCCAACGAACGACCCATCTCATATTCTGGTGAGATGACTGAATCTGCGCCAATTTTTTCAAGGACTTTTTTTGCTGTATGGCTTTTAACCTTAGCAATAACAGTTGATACTCCTAGACTCTTGCAATGCATGACTGCAAGCACACTAGATTCTAAATTTTCCCCAGTTGCCACCACAACTGTATCGCAGGTATCAATTCCTGCTGAGAGCAAGAGCTCTTCATCGGTAATATCTCCAACAACTCCACGTACCAAGACTGGTTCGAACTGATTGATTCGCTCTTCATGGTCGTCAATGGCGATTATATTTATATCATGCTGAGCGAGAGCGGTAAGCACACTACTCCCAAAAATACCCAAACCTAAAATTCCAATTGTCCGATCTGACATAGTTTATCCTTTCTTATCCTATGGTAATATCTGCTTTCATATAGTGGATCATATCTTTCTTATCTGGTTGATACTCAGCCAAACTAACTAATAGCGTCAGTGGCCCAATTCGTCCGATAAACATCAGTAGCATGATAATGCTAAGAGCTAATCTGCCTAACTCTGGTGTCAGATTGGCAGTCACTCCGACCGTGGCAAGCGCTGAAATTGTCTCGAACATGATGTAGATAAAGCGCGGATTCCCTTCTGCGGTTATCCCTAACAGGATCAAGCCCAGCAAGAAAGTTAGCAAGAAGATAATAAAGACACTGAAAGATTTTTGGACTGTCCGAGGTAAAATTGTTCTTCGAGCTACATTGGCATGAGGCAAGCCTAAAAGCTCACTGCGTGCAAATACTAATAATACAAAAAAGGTTGTGATTTTAAGCCCCCCGGCTGTTCCACCAGGCGCCCCACCGAGAAACATCTGCAAAATATAGATCATCAAGGTAACAGGCCTAGCCTGAGTAAAATCAATAGAAGCAAAACCCGCCGTTCTCATGCTAACTGTTTGGAAAAAACTGACTAGCAATTTATCAGGAATACTGAGATTTCCAATCGTTCCCGGATTGTTCCACTCTATCAAGAGGGTTGAAACTGTTCCAGTAAATAAAATTCCAGCTGTCAAGAAGAGAACCAACTTGGTATGGAAGCGAAGCCGACGTTTTTTCTCGCTCAACTGCGTGGCCAGGTCAAACCAAACCATGAACCCTAGACCACCTGTGATGATCAAAGCAGCAAGCACTAGATTAATCAACGGATCAGTTTGAAAAGCTACTAAACTTGTACTTCCAAAATTATCAAAACCAGCATTACAGAAAGCTGAAATAGCTACGAAGATAGAGGTAAAAATTCCTCGGCCCCAACCAAATTCCGGAACAAAACGAAAACTTAACAAGAAGGCTCCGAGTCCTTCAACGATAAAAGTCGTCAAAAAAATCGAACGTATGAAAACCATTAAAGACTGAGTTTCTCCATAACTAAAGCTCTCCAGAATTGTTTCACGGCTACGAAGGCTGAGCTTTTGCTTGCTTTGAATATAAAAGATCCCTATAAAGGTCATGAGACCCAAACCACCAATCTGGATCAAAAACATACAGATTAACTGACCCCAGATGTTATATGTAGTAGCTACTGGTTGAGTAAAGAGTCCTGTCACACAGACCATGGATACTGCTGTAAAGAGATGGTCGAAATAGGTCGCTTGGGAGCTTGTTGCTTGCACAAATGGCAGACTCAAAAGGAGAGAGCCTGCGAGAATAACCAAAGCAAAACTTAAAAAAATTCGACGAGCAGGTGATAAACGCCCCAAGGTCGTGTTTATTTTTTCCGAAAATGATTTGAATAACATAGTTACATTGTACCATAAAACAGTTAAAGCAGTCACATATGACTAACGATTTCAAGACAGAGTTCTAAGGCCTTGTCAAAAGCTTCTGAACCCCAATCGCGACTATCATAATTTTCTAAATCCGCTAGAGAGTCGGCTGTAAATAGAAGTTGTCCCCAAACAACTCCTCGAAGCTGGGCAACTGCTGCAAGAGCTGCACACTCCATCTCCACAACTGCACAGCCTTCTTCCTTACGATAGGCAACTTTTTCAGCTGTTTCTCGGTAAAAACCATCTGTCGACCAAGTCATAACCTCCTCGTAAGGAATTCCTAGTTGTTCCAAGACTTGCTCGATAGCAGAAATCGCTTCTACATGTACATCCATATAACGAGAAGGTGGCGCATAATGGTAACTAGTTCCTTCATCACGCAGAGCACGGACTGGAACCAAAAAGGCATTTTCTTCTATATTCGCCAACACGCCACAAGTGCCTGTAGAGATGATTTTCTCCACACCGTAGCTAATCAACCAATCCATAAACTGGGCCGCAGGGGCAGAACCTACAGGAGCTTGGGCTAGACACACTTTTTCACCTTTGTAGTCCATGACATAAACCGGGTAGGTCTTAGTGGCAGAAACAAACTCCCCTACGCAATCTGCTTCTACTTCCTGAGCATAGCGGTCAATCTCTTCTTCCAAAAATGCATAGATGCACTTCTTTGGCAACTGTAAATCCAAGCCTTCATGATTGGGCATAATGACTGCCTGAGGATTATCATCAAACTCTAAAATAGGAATGACGTGTTTTTGAATCATAGAGCACCTCCTCTAAATTTTTACTATTATATCAAAAGCTAAACGAAAGTCAAGACGGGAGGCTAAGTCAAATCAGAAAAACCTACCTTAAGTAGGAAACAACAATTAAATGCTTTTTCCCTACTAATAAAATTGCTATAGCTTAGGAATTAGTTTATAATAGATTGAATTTAAAAAAGGGAGAAATCTTATGAAATTCTATTCATATGACTATGTTCTCAGTCAGATTAGTCAACAGAATTGGACCATGATTATTGTGTCGACGCTCTTAGTGATTGTGACTGGATTCTTTGCATTTAAGGCTTTTCAAGATAAGAGAGGGAGTAAGTTCCGTGAATTATCGCTCATTTCTATTTTGACGTTAATTGCTTTTGTATTGATTAGCATTACGAATCTTCAAAACAACCAATCCAATGATAATCAATTTCGTAGTTCCTTGCACTTCATCGAAATTGTATCAAAAGAGTTAGGTGTTGATAAGAAAAATGTTTATGTCAACACATCAGCAGTGACTGAGGGGGCGATTATTAAAGTAGGTGACAATTTTTATCGTGCCATTAGTGGGACTGACCAAGATAGCTATTTATTAGAAAAAATGGAACTCTATAAATCAGATGTTGAACTCGTGGAGGTTGAAAAATGATAAGCTTTTTTGCTACGATTGCAATTAAATTAGCCTTGGGGCTACTTTCTCTTGTTTTTGTTATTAACGTAACAGGTAAAGGAAATTTAGCTCCAAGTTCTGCAGTAGACCAAATCCAGAACTTTGTTCTCGGGGGTATTATCGGTGGGGTTATCTACAATAGTTCTATCACCATCATCCAATACATTGTTATCCTCATTATCTGGACTATTCTCATTTTACTCCTCAAATGGTTGAATACCAATGTTTCCTTCATTAAACATCTGATTGACGGAAAACCTACGATTATCATTAAAAATGGAACATTAGATCCAGAAGCCTGTCGCTCAAAAGGTCTAGCTGCTGCTGATGTTGCTCTTAAATTGCGCGCTCAAGGAATCTTTCAATTAAAGGATGTCAAGAGAGCTGTGATTGAGCAAAACGGACAACTAATTGTCGTAAGAATGGGTGACGAAAATCCTAAGTACCCAGTCATCACAGACGGTGTTGTCCAAGTTGAAATCCTAGAAACCATTGGCAAATCCGAGGAGTGGCTAACTGAGAAATTGAAAGAAGAAGGTTTCGAAGACGTTTCTAATATTTTTATCGCAGAATATGATAAAGGTCAACTGAATGTTGTAACCTATTAAAAAAACAAACTGATGCTTTTCGTATCAGTTTTTTGCTTTTTAGCATAAAAGGGTATATACTTAAATTAATATCTAATGTAATTTAGATAATACAAAAAATTAACGGAGGTATCCCCCATGTCAATCGAAGAAAAATTCAACCAAGCTAAAGGTTCTGTTAAAGAAGGTTTTGGTAAACTAACTGGCGATACAAAAACTCAAGCAGAAGGAGCTGCAGAAAAGGTAGCTTCAAAAGCTAAAGAAGTTGCTGAAGATGCAAAAGAAGCTGTCGAAGGTGCAGTATCTGGCGTAAAAAACATCTTTAAAAAAGATGGAGAATAATTCTTTCTCGTCCTAATAACATAAGAAAATCTCCCTTCTCTTTCGAGAAAGGAGATTTTCTTTTATGGACGTCCACCAGGGCCTCCATTTCCTTGAGGGGCTCCTCCACCAGGCATCGAATTGACAATCTCAGTTTGTTTTTCACCATTGAAATAGATGTCTCCGCCTGTGTAAGTCGCTGTTCCATCAAAGTCAAAACCAGTTTGACCAGTCATTTTGATGGTTCCTCCCGTAACAGTAATGTTACCATTTGAGTCAATTGGATCCGTGTCCCCTTGACCAACTTCAACCGTCAAGTTCCCACCATTCATAGTAAAGAAGATTTCACTTTGTTGGGCATTTTTGTTGGCCGCATTGACACCATCATCTGTTGAGTAGATGGTGATGTCTCCACCGTTGATAGTGATTGACTTCCCTTCAAGCCCTTCTGTAGAATTCTTAACGGAATAGGTACCACTATCAATCACCAAATCACCTGATGCGTGGATACCATCGTCCCCTGCAGTAACAGTGATGGTATTGTCAGAGAGATACATGGTTCCTACAGATGTGTCCTCATCATTGTCGACCTTAACTCCGTCTTCCTTGGCATCAATAGTCATGGTTGTGCCAGTAATATTGAGTTCATCATTGACATTAAAGGCATCTCCGACTGCTGTGATGTTGTAGGTTCCACCTGTGATGTGAAGTATATCGTTGGCCTTAATACCATTGTTTTTCTTACCATCAACATTGAGAGTTCCCTTACCATTGATGGTCAAGTCCACTTTAGAGAAGAGGGCTGCATCAGCTTTTTCATCACTATTAGAAGCAGAATCTGAGAGGCTATTGGTGGTTCCATCTGCTAGAGTTAGGTAAACATGACCAGCTGATGTCGCGGAAATAGCTGCATTGGTATTGGTCATGTTCACACCCTTTAGAACAATATGTACATCATCAGAATTTCCAGCTTCAATCTTAATTTGAACTCCATCAGATTGACCAGAGATCACATAGGTACCTGACTTAGAGATTGTAACGGTAGATCCTGATACAGCCACTCCGTCACCTGATACCTTCGCTGTTGATCCTGACAAGGTTACAGTTGCTGCTGTCTTTTCATCATAAGAAGTATCATAGTCCTTGTCTGTAAAATAGCTAGTTTTCTTAGCTTCTGTAGTGGATGTAGTTGTTGCAGTATTGCTAGCTGTTGTATTTGAAGTTGACTGGGTACAAGCTGTCACCAGTGCTAGAGTTGCTATACTCGTTAGTAAGAATGTCCATTTTTTTGCTTTCATGCTCGTTTCCTCGACTTTCATTTTACATGCTCTTAGTCTACGTGACTTTCCTAAAATAAGCCTAAACTTTTTCTGAAAGTTTTCTTAAGTTTAGTTTCAATTAAGTTAAATTTAACAAAAGTTTTAGATAAACTCTTTAAAATCCTAGACAAACAAGCTCGTCCTTGTTTAAAAATAGTATAACCTAAGATTAGAGGAGAAGGACTTATGAAACCAATCGAAACAACTTTTAAACGGATTGAAACCAAATATGTTGTCTCCAAAGAAATATTAGACAAACTGATTCAAGATTTAAAGGAATATTTAGTAGAAGACGATTATCCAATTTCAACCATTTCAAATATCTACTTCGACACAGAAGACTTTGATGTGCTCCAAGAGGATTGTCTAGGCAACAAGCGTAAAGAAAAAGTACGGATGCGAACTTATCTCAGTAATCCCAAAGCCGATAGTCAGGTGTTTTTAGAAATCAAGACCAAGGACCAAGAAGGGGTTGGCCGCAAGTTCCGATTGCTATCAACTCCTAGCTCCATCATAAATTTCATAACCAAAGGGCACTTGGATGCTAGCATTACTGATACAGTCGTCATTGAAAAAGTGAAAAAACTTCAGCATGATTACAAACTCGCTATCAAGCTTCGTATGTATATCTACTATGATCGTTATTCATTAAAGGAAAAGAAATCTATCGAGGGCTACCACTATAACAAAATCCGTATCACAATTGACCAAAATCTAGTCTATAGAGATGAAACTGTCAGTCTCTTCGCGGGAAATCACGGGGCTCCTCTCTTAGATAACAACACTGTGATTATGGAAATCAAGGCCCCTGGAAACAAGCCCCAGTGGTTGCAGGACATCCTAGACAAGTATGATTTGATGGAGCACAAATTTTCAAAATACAGTTGTGCATACCACAAATCTCAAGGGCTGCCTTATGCTCCTCGCCCCAATATAGAAAGGTCAGGTACTGCTTATGCTTAATCTATTTAATTCCATTTTCAACAACGCCACTGCAAGTGCAGATCCCTTTCAACTACTGTTGGCACTTCTAGTCAGTCTAGTCCTCGGTTTGGCACTTACTTGGACTTACAAATATAGAACCCTCTACACCAGAGAATTCGCTATCAGCTTGACCTTGCTTCCCTGCCTCATGACCTTGGTTATTTTTCTGGTCAATGGGAGCTTGGGCACCTCAATTGCTGTAGCCGGAATCTTTAGTTTAATTCGTTTTCGTTCCGCAACTAGTGGTTCCCGAGAATTAATTGCTATTTTCCTAGCCATGATTATCGGTTTGGCTTGCGGAACAGGCTACCTCTTCTTGGCTATTCTCTTTACACTCTTTATCTTGGGCGTTTGGTTCCTTTTAGAAAATCAACAGATCAAAACTGACAATCAACGCCGTAGACTTTTGACAATCACGGTAGCCAATCAAGACAAGGTACAGGAAGCTATCCAATCATCTCTTAACTAATTCTGCTCAGAAGTTGACATGATTACAATTAATAGCACTAACGTAGGTGATAATCTAACAATTGTCTATGAAGTCGAGCTAAAATCTGATACCGATGACTTCCAAGTCGCTAACTATCTTACACGCAACATTGCTGAATGCGATGTGGCTCTCACTAAAAAAGCTAAAAAGAGAAAAAATCTCTAGCAAAAAAGAACAGCATTTCGCTGTTCTTTTAATTTTCTTTGACTGGAATTTCTTTGATAACTCGTGCTGGGTTGCCTGCCAGAACTACATTATCACCAAAAGATTTAGTAATGACCGCTCCTGCTCCTGCAACAACGTTATCACCTAGTGTAACACCTGGAAGAACAATAACCCCACCACCTGCCCAGAAGTTCTTGCCGATTGTAATTGGTTTCCCAAATTCTAAACCTGAATTTCGTTCATCCGGATCTAGAGGGTGAAGAGGTGTTAAAAACTGACAATTTGGGCCAATCATGGCATTATCACCGATGGTAATAGGACAAACATCTAACATTGTCAGATTCCAATTGGAATAGAAATTTTCTCCCAAATGAATATTGACACCATAATCCACCACCAAACGAGTATTGACATAGAGGTTTTCACCAGTTGAGCCAAACCAGCCTTTGATGATTTCCATACCTTTTACTGGGTCGACCTCTTCATTAAAGGAGGCTTGCTTTTGTCGTGCTGTTTGTGCTAGAGCACGAAGTTCTGGATCGAACGGGCGATAGGGTTCTCCCGCAATCATTTTTTGGTATTCACTTTTCATATCTTGATATCCTTGTTTATTTTACAAGATTGTAGCATAGTTCTATCCTTAAAACAAGCAGCAAAGAGATAAAAAAACTAGTACATCCAAAGATGTACTAGTTTTTAATTAGAAAGGTGACTTTTCCACTACTCTACAGAGTTGATTAGTCTTCTTTCTTTTTACGAGCGATAAGTCCAAATCCACTCAAGACACCTACTAAACCAAGGGCAGCAAGGCTAGCATGATCTTCAGTACCAGTATTTGGCAATTGAGGAGCATTTTCCTTAGCTGGAGTTGGTTTAACTGGAGCTTCTGGTTTTTCTGGAGTTACAACTTTCTTGTAGATGTGTTGGATGTTACCATTTGCATCTACAACAGTCTTCACAAACTCATATCCTGGAATATCTTTCTTAGGTTGTTCTCCATCCTCAGTTGGGTATCCTGGAATTGGGTTTCCATTTTCGTCAACATGAGTTGTTGTGATCTTTTCATAGACATGTACTGTATCACCGTTTGGCAACTTCTTAGTTTCAACGAAGCGGTAACCTGGAATGTCTTTCTTAGGATTTTCGCCGTCTTCTGTTGGATATCCTGGAATTTCATTTCCGTCTTTATCCTTGTAACTAGTCTTCACTTTTTCGTAGACATGTTCTGTGTCGCCGTTTGGAAGTTTCTTAGTCTCTACGAAGCGGTATCCTGGAATATCTTTCTTAGGATTTTCGCCGTCTTCTGTTGGATATCCTGGAATTTCATTTCCGTCTTTATCCTTGTGACTAGTCTTCACTTTTTCGTAGACATGTTCTGTGTCGCCGTTTGGAAGTTTCTTAGTCTCTACGAAGCGGTATCCTGGAATATCTTTCTTAGGTTGTTCTCCATCCTCTGTTGGATATCCTGGAATTGGGTTTCCGTTTTCGTCAACATGAGTTGTTGTGATCTTTTCGTAGACGTGTACTGTATCACCGTTTGGCAACTTCTTAGTTTCAACGAAGCGGTATCCTGGAATATCTTTCTTAGGTTGTTCTCCATCCTCTGTTGGATATCCTGGAATTTCATTTCCGTCTTTATCCTTGTGACTAGTCTTCACTTTTTCGTAGACATGTTCTGTGTCGCCGTTTGGAAGTTTCTTAGTCTCTACGAAGCGGTATCCTGGAAT
>NZ_JAHZPZ010000009.1 GCF_019929665.1 Streptococcus infantis
GAGGGAGTTTAGCTCAGCTGGGAGAGCATCTGCCTTACAAGCAGAGGGTCAGCGGTTCGATCCCGTTAACTCCCATAGGTCCCGTAGTGTAGCGGTTATCACGTCGCCCTGTCACGGCGAAGATCGCGGGTTCGATTCCCGTCGGGACCGTAATAACGAAAGTTATTTGACTCGTTAGCTCAGTTGGTAGAGCAATTGACTTTTAATCAATGGGTCACTGGTTCGAGCCCAGTACGGGTCATATTTGCGGGTTTGGCGGAATTGGCAGACGCACCAGATTTAGGATCTGGCGCTTAACGGCGTGGGGGTTCAAGTCCCTTAACCCGCATAATAGAAATCAGCCGGCTTAGCTCAGTTGGTAGAGCATCTGATTTGTAATCAGAGGGTCGCGTGTTCAAGTCATGTAGCCGGCATTTTTTTTAATATAAACCAGAGTCGATGCGAACGTAGTTCAGTGGTAGAACACCACCTTGCCAAGGTGGGGGTCGCGGGTTCGAATCCCGTCGTTCGCTTATAGAGGCCGGGGTGGCGGAACTGGCAGACGCACAGGACTTAAAATCCTGCGATTGGTAACGATCGTACCGGTTCGATTCCGGTCCTCGGCATATATTGAAGAGCACCCTTAGCTCAACTGGATAGAGTACCTGACTACGAATCAGGCGGTTAGAGGTTCGACTCCTCTAGGGTGCATTAAACATTTAACTCGGGAAGTAGCTCAGCTTGGTAGAGTACTTGGTTTGGGACCAAGGTGTCGCAGGTTCGAATCCTGTCTTCCCGATTGGTCAATACTTAAATTGAGGCAATTGCCTTTTTTTTTTATTTTTATATTTGATTTTGATTATTATTATCTGCAATTCTACATTTCATTTTTTTAAATGTTTTGTTATCTTTTCATGTCAAAACTAATAAATGTGTAAAGAATTATCTTATCGATAGTTCTTTTTTTTAAAATTTGATATCCTAGACATATGAAAAGAATCAAAATTGATGTTGTAGTAGTTCCTTTAAGTGGACATTTGTATCCAACAATGAATTTATTAATACCCTTACTTAATAACCCTCGATATGATATTCGCTTATTCACTGGTCCTCAAAAAAAAGCCGTTGCTGAATCTGCAGGTTTTCATGTAGTTCCAATACTAGAAAATCACATTGAGGATTTTGAACGGGCTGCTAATAATGATCAGCAATTAGGGATACTATCAGCTTATCAACAACTTTCTTCTAGTATTGATTTAATTAATCTAGTTTCAGATCAATTATTGGAAGAGTGGCAAAAGGATCGCCCTGATATCGTCATTGCTGATTTTATAACCTTGTCTGGAGGTTTAGTAGCTAATCAACTTGGAATTCCTTGGATAACCACCATGGCTACACAATTTGTTTTAGAGACTACTGACGGCCCGCCCTGTCTAATTGGTGGAATGGGAAGTCCCAAGAATGGCTGGCAAGTTTCAGTACAATTTTTAGGAAGAACAGCAACTCGTTTAGTAAAACGAATTGTATCTTTTCTGCTTCGTGATCGCTTAAAAAGATATCATTTTAAATTGTATAATCAACTCGGTCATGAGACCATTTATTCTCCATATTCAATTCTTGGTATTGGTATGAAAGAAGTGGAGTTAAAAAAAGGATTTCCAAAACATTACAAGTGGGTGGGGCCTTCAGGAGCTTCAGTAGAGGCTGGAAAGGATTATCCTTTAGATTTGTCTCCTTTTATGGAGCGAAAGAAAGTTTTGATGACTTGTGGGACACAACTAGCTTGGGCAAAGGAAAATCTTACCTATCAAGCTACACAACTTGCAAAAGCTCATCCTGATTGTCACTTTTTTGTAACTCGTGGTGTAGGTGGAGAGGCCTTCCAATGTGAAAATCTCATGGAGAACCTTTCCGTAGTTTCTTATCTACCTTATAAGGAGTACATTCCCCAGATGGATTACGTGATTCACCACGGGGGGGCTGGGATTTTTTATCAATGTATCATTTATGGTAAACCAGCTTTGATATTGCCTCATGATTATGATCAATTTGATTATGCCGTTCGTGGGGTTGAAGCCAGTGTTGCTTTCTCAGCTAAAAGAGATAATAGCAAGGCCATTGGACAAGCCTTTGAGGAGCTGTTAGCTAAAGAAAATTGGCCAGAATTAGAGACTTTGCGCCAAGCAGCACAGTCTTATCATCCGACGGAAATGTTAGAGAGAGAAATCCATCGTCTGCTAGAAGATAAGGAGAAGGGAAAATGAAAACAGTTTTAGTAACTGGAGCGACAGGTTTCTTGGGTAAATATGTCGTTGAAGAATTAGTCGAGCATGGCTATCAGGTTCGAGCTTTTGGTAGAAACAGTAAGGTTGGTTGCTCTTTAGAGAATTCTTCGGTTAGTTTTTTTCAGGGTGATTTGACCAAAGCTGATGATGTGCTAGAGGCTTGCAAGGAGATGGATCTGGTCGTTCATGCGGGAGCCCTGTCAACAGTTTGGGGGCCTTGGGAAGATTTTTATCAGGCTAATGTTTTAGGAACTAAATATGTTCTCGAGGCATGTCGCCAAACAGGTATTCAACGTTTAGTCTATGTATCCTCACCAAGCATCTATGCTGCTCCTAAGGATCAGTTGGCTATCAAAGAAAGTGATGCTCCAGAGGAAAATAATCTCAATAACTATATCCGTAGCAAATTGGCTTCAGAGAAACTCTTTAAAGATTATCCAGATGTTCCGAGTATCATCTTGAGACCTCGGGGACTTTTTGGGATTGGAGATACCAGCATCTTGCCACGGGTGATTAAACTTAGTCAAAAAATTGGAATTCCTTTGATTGGGGATGGGTGTCAGCTCATGGACATGACTTGTGTGGAAAATGTTGCTCTGGCAATCCGTTTGGCCATAGAAGCTCCAGAAGCTAAAGGTGAGGTTTATAACATTACTAATGGTGAACCGAGGGCTTTTAGAGATTTGCTAGAGGAAAGTTTGACAGGTCTGGGTTATCCAATCAAATATAGAAAAATTCCAGCATCTCTCTTATCAGGAATTGCAAGTAGTTTAGAATTTATATACAAGACCTTGAACCTTAAAGGGGAGCCACCTCTAACTCGATATACCTATTATCTGCTTCGCTATAGTCAAACGCTGGATATTAGCAAGGCCGAGAGGGAATTGGGGTATCATCCGAAAATTAGTATTTCAGAAGGGATTGAACAATATGTCCAAGATTATCGAAAGCATTGAGTATTTCCCAGCGGGATATTGTACTAGTTATGCCGGTTTGCTTTTTAAGGGTGTCAAGAATAGAAAGATGACTTTCCCCGCAGGAGTGTTCCTTATCAAGCACAGGGATAAGGGCTATCTGCTCTATGATACTGGCTATCACTATGATATTAAGACGAAACTTCGTTATGCTTTTTACCGTTTGGGGACGCCAGTTCAAATGATGGAGAAAGATCAGATTTTGCACTTGCTAAAAGATAAAGGGATCAAACCAGAAGAAATCAACTATGTCTTGCTGTCTCATCTACATCCAGATCATTTGGGAGGAGCTAGCTTCTTTCCGAATGCAAACTTTATCCTGACCCAGGAAGTCTATGATGTTTACAAGAAACCAAAACTAAAGGATTTAATTTTTAAAGAATTTTTGCCGAGTGACTTCGAGGAAAGATTGACAGTCATCAAGGCAAATCAACAAAATGCTAACTTTAAGTATCGCCCTACCATCGATCTTTTTGGAGACGGAAGTATCCTTGTAGCTTCGATAGATGGGCATGCTAAGGGGCAAGCTTGTCTCTTTATTCCAGATTATCATCTCTTTATCGCAGCAGATCTTTGTTGGGGAATAGACCTTTTACCCTATACGAAACAGATGCATCTGATTCCTTCCTTGGTGCAGGACAACAAGGAAGCCTATATCAAAGGAACGGAGCTCTTGGAAGAGCTTTTAAAGGATGGAATAGAAGTGCTAGTTAGCCATGACCCTGTAGAAAGGATTGAGCGGATTTTGTATGAAAAAAATAACCTTTCTTAAAACTTTTATCCAAACTCGCTGGCTTCATAACTTTAGATCTCGAGAAGCATTAGAAAACTATCAGAAAAAGCAACTGGCTGCCTATATGGATTTTCTCAAACGTGAATCACCTTATTTTAAAAATGGTGTACCTAACGACTTTGATCATATGGATAAAGCGTTCATGATGACGCATTTCAATGAGCTCAACACCCAAGGAGTGGATCGAGACGAGGCCTTGGCTTTGGCTATCGAAAGTGAAAAGACCAGGAATTTTACAGAGCTTAAGGGAGAAATAGCTGTTGGGTTGTCTTCTGGAACATCTGGACACCGGGGACTCTTTATCACAACTGAAAAAGAGAGAAGTATGTGGGCAGCAGCTATCTTGGCAAAGATGTTGCCCAAGGGCCAACTTTTTGGGCACCGCATAGCCTTTTTCCTCAGAGCGGATAATGAACTCTATCAGACCATCAATACGTCACTTATTCGTTTAGAGTACTTTGATATTTTCAAGAATACAGATGAGCATATCGAGCGTCTCAACAATTATCAACCGACCATTGTGGTAGCGCCTGCTTCTATGTTGATTGAATTGAGCAAGCGCCTAAAAGATGGGGAGTTAGTCATACACCCACAAAAAATCGTTTCGGTGGCTGAAATCTTGGAAGATAGTGATAAAGAGCGAATTCTGAGCGCTTTTGAGTTGCCGATTATTGACCAAGTATATCAAGCAACGGAAGGTTTCTTAGCTTGTACTTGCTCTGTTGGGAATCTTCATCTCAATGAAGACATCATTTTTGTGGAAAAACACTACTTGGATGACCGACGTTTTTATCCAGTCATTACTGATTTTAAGCGGAGCAGTCAGCCTGTTTATCGCTACCAGCTCAACGATATCTTGGTTGAGAATCCTGAACCTTGTCCATGTGGTTCTCATTACACAAGGATTGACAAGGTCGAAGGGCGTTCTGATGATATCTTCTATTTTGATAGACAAGATGGAGGTCAGGTAAGGATTTATCCTGACTTTATCAGACGTTGCATTCTCTTTGTGGAGAATGTTGGAGATTACCAAGTCAAGCAACACTCTGAGAAGCTAGTGGAAGTTTGTCTAAGTCGAAGAGATGAGCAAGTAGAAACAGCGATTACAGAGCAGTTTCTACTTTTG
This sequence comes from Streptococcus infantis, assembly GCF_019929665.1. Lineage (GTDB taxonomy): Bacteria > Bacillota > Bacilli > Lactobacillales > Streptococcaceae > Streptococcus > Streptococcus infantis_H. Next base: position 5,158 of record NZ_JAHZPZ010000009.1, read on the forward strand.
GCGCAACAAAAAGAGTTTAAAGAACCTGAAATACAATTTTCAGATTATCACTGGGATACAAGTCGTAAGCTCAAACGTATCCAACGTTTATGAAAGGACAAAAGATTATGACAGAAGTAAAAAGACATGTAGAAATTGCAGGTTATGGAGTCTGCCTTCCAAAAAATACAGTGCAATTTAAAGACCAGACCCGTCATCGTGTGGTTGAAAATGAAGAAACGCAACTAGATTTGGCAGAAGCAGCTATCAAACGTGCGCTTGAAAATGCAAATTTGAGTATGAAAGATATTGATTGCCTGGTATCAGCTAGTGCGGTTGGTGTTCAGCCGATTCCTTGTACGGCAGCTTTGATTCATGAACGTGTGGCAAAAGGGCTCTCTATCCCGGCTATGGATATTAATACGACTTGTACAAGTTTTATCTCTGCTTTATCAACCATGTCACATTTGATTGAAGCTGGGGAATACCGTCGTGTTTTGATTGTATCCAGTGAAGTTGGTAGCTTGGGCCTTAATCCAAAGCAAAAAGAAAGTTATGAACTCTTTAGTGATGGAGCGGCTGCCTTTATTTTCCAATCAAGTGATAAGGATAAGGGAGTGATAGCAAGCCTTCAACGTACTTGGTCAGAGGGAGCTCACGATACAGAGATTCGTGGAGGCTTGACTTCTTATCAGCCAAAAGAGTACTCTGAAGAGACTAAGACAAATTTTATGTTTGATATGAAAGGCAAGAAAATTCTCTTGCTTTCTGCTCGTGTCATTCCAGAAATGTTCCAAGAATTCCAAGAGAAATCAGGCATTTCTAAAGATGCTGTAGACTATATTATTCCCCACCAAGCTAGTCGCGCTCTTCCTTTGGTCATGGGAAAACTGGGTGTAGACGAAGACAAGTACCTTAACCTTGTTACGGATTATGGAAATATGGTCTCCGTTGCTGTACCTTTTGGTTTGGCTTATGCACTCGATCATGGCTATGTAAAAGAAGGTGATACCATCTTCTTAATGGGAACTGCAGCTGGTATGACGGTTAATATGTTGGCTTTGAAATTGTAAAATAATAGCAGGCACCTATAAGTGGCCTGCTTTTTAAATTAATTTTAAACGTAGAACTATCGGCCTATACAGAAAAAGCTTGATAACTTTTATGAAACTAAGTATACTAGAAGGTAACAAGCGTTTTCAGACAGTATATTAGGGAGTATACTTAGAAATTGAGAGGGAGATATGGGAATAAGAAAATTTCGCTTATTAATGTCCAAGTATGGCTTTAGTATTGCGATTATCCTGATAGAATTAGTTCTTGTTTTCGGAATTATTCTTTACATGAGCCAGATTGCTCCGATTATTTGGGTGACTCTTGTATTTTTGATTAGCGTAGCAACCGTTAGAGCGATTGTCAATCGTTCGATGTCACCTGAAAGCAAAGTGACTTGGTTGATTGTGACCTTTGTACCGGTGTTTGGTCCATTGCTTTATCTCATGTTTGGTGAGAGAAGACTATCAAAAAAAGAACTGAAACAACTCCAGGAATTGAATTCTATTGCATTTCATGAGAATAATGGGCGCCAACTCCATTTGCAACTACAGGAGACAGACAAATCAGCTTACGGAATTATCAATGCCTTGCTACATATGGATAGTAATGCAGAAGTCTATGACCAGACAGATTCACAATTTTTCGCAAGCGGTGAGGAAATGTGGCAACAGATGCTGGAGGATCTTAAAAGAGCAGAAAAGTTTATTTTTCTAGAATACTATATTGTCGACGAAGGTTTGATGTGGGATAGCATACTCGAAGTTCTGGAAGAAAAGGCAGCTCAGGGAGTCGAAGTCAAGATGCTCTATGACGACATCGGTTGTATGGTGACTTTGCCTGGGGATTATACTCTTCATTTGCGTTCTAAAGGAATTGATGCTCATAAATTTAATAAGGTGATTCCTCGTATGACAGTGGCCTATAATAACCGTGACCACCGGAAAATATTAGTGATTGATGGACAAATTTCCTATACTGGAGGAATCAACCTTGCAGATGAATACATCAATCGTATTGAACGTTTTGGACACTGGAAAGATAGTGGGATTCGGATCGATGGTCCGGCGACTCAAGCATTTACCAGACTATTTCTCATGAACTGGTACATCAACCGTGGGGAAATAAGTGACTTTGATCAGTATCATTTGGAAAATCAGACACGATTTGGTAGCGGTCTTTGTATCCCTTACGGCAGTGGACCTAAGCCAATCTATAAAACTAAGGTAGGGAAGATCGTTTATCAAAATTTGATTAACCAAGCAGAAGATTTTGTCTATATCACAACGCCTTATCTCATTATCGATTATGATTTGACAGAGGATATAAAAAATGCGGCTATGCGAGGCGTAGACGTTAGAATAGTCACGCCCCATATACCGGATAAAAAACTCATTCAACTTGTAACACGGGGAGCTTATCCAGATCTTTTATCTGCGGGTGTTCGCATTTTTGAATACACACCTGGCTTTATCCATAGTAAGCAAATGATTGTTGATGATCGATTTGCGGCTGTCGGTACTATTAACTTGGATTATCGTAGCTTGGTTCACCACTATGAAAATGCAGTACTACTCTACAAAACAGAGTCAATAGCGGATATTCGCAAAGATTTTGAAGGGATTTTTGAAGAATCTCAAGAAATCTTCTCGGATACCATAAATCCTACATGGTATCAAATGATGATTAAAGAAGTAACACAGTTATTTGCACCTATGCTGTAAATAAAATGGCTGAAATGCAAATAATATTAGAGTAAGAGGCGAATGAACGCCTCTTTTTATATGAGCAGAAACCTTGACATTAGGCCATTATTAGGCTATTATATGTCCATATAATATATGGGAGTCTGTGTACAGTCTGAGAGGAAGTGTTTAAACTTCGACCGCACCTGATCTGGGTAATGCCAGCGTAGGGAACGATACTTGGCCTAATATTGCACCTTTTTCATATATGAAAGAGGTTTTTCTTTTTTTACAAAGAAAAACTGTAAATTAGAAGGAGGTTTTAATGAAAGCAAGCATTGCTTTACAAGTCCTGCCCCTATCACAAGGGATTGACCGCATAGCTGTAATTGATCAAGTCATTGACTATCTGCAAGCTCAAGAAGTGACCATGGTGGTGACACCCTTTGAAACAGTTTTAGAGGGGGAGTTTGATGAACTCATGCGCATTCTTAAAGAAGCGTTAGAAGTGGCGGGGCAAGGATCAGACAATGTTTTTGCCAATGTGAAAATAAATGTAGGAGAGATTTTAAGCATCGATGAGAAACTTGAAAAATATACTGAGACGACATATTAGTCTGCTGGGATTTATGGGTGTCTTATCAATCTGGCAGTTGGCAGGAATCCTTAAACTTCTACCCAAGTTTATCCTACCGACTCCACTTGAGATCCTCCAGTCTTTTGTTCGTGACAGAGAATTTCTCTGGTACCATAGCTGGGCAACCTTGAGAGTAGCCTTGCTAGGTTTGGTACTGGGTGTCTTGATAGCCTGTATCATGGCCGTCCTTATGGATAGTCTGAGTTGGCTCAATGACTTGATTTACCCCATGATGGTAGTTGTCCAGACCATACCGACAATTGCTATAGCACCGATCCTAGTTTTATGGTTGGGTTATGGGATCTTGCCCAAGATTGTCTTAATCATCTTGACGACAACCTTCCCTATTATCGTTAGTATTTTGGATGGTTTTAGGCATTGTGACAAGGACATGCTGACTTTGTTTAGTCTGATGCGAGCAAATCCTTGGCAAATCCTGTGGCATTTTAAAATCCCTGTCAGCCTGCCCTACTTTTATGCAGGATTGAGGGTCAGTGTCTCCTACGCCTTTATCACAACAGTGGTATCTGAGTGGTTGGGAGGCTTTGAAGGACTTGGTGTCTACATGATTCAGTCCAAGAAACTGTTTCAGTATGATACCATGTTTGCCATTATTATTCTGGTATCGCTTATCAGCCTTCTGGGGATGAAGCTGGTCGATATCAGTGAAAAATATGTGATTAAATGGAAACGTTCATAGAACAATAACGTTTGAGAAAAAGAAAAGAGGAAATAAAAATGAAGAAAACATGGAAAGTGTTTTTAACGATTGTAACAACTTTTGTAGCTATCGTGCTGGTGGCTTGTGGCCAAGGAACTGCTTCTAAGGATAACAAAGAAGCAGAACTCAAAAAAATTGACTTTATCCTAGACTGGACACCCAATACCAACCATACAGGGCTTTATGTTGCCAAGGAAAAAGGTTATTTCAAAGAAGCTGGAGTGGATGTTGATTTGAAATTGCCACCAGAAGAAAGTTCATCTGACTTGGTTATCAATGGCAAGGCGCCATTTGCTATCTATTTCCAAGATTACATGGCTAAGAAATTGGAAAAAGGGGCAGGCATTACTGCAGTTGCAGCAATCGTTGAGCACAATACATCAGGGATTATCTCTCGTAAGTCTGACAATATCAATAGTCCTAAAGATTTGGTAGGTAAGAAATACGGAACTTGGAATGACCCAACTGAGCTTGCGATGTTGAAAACCTTGGTAGAATCTCAAGGTGGAGACTTTGAGAAGGTTGAAAAAGTACCAAACAACGACTCAAACTCGATTACACCGATTGCCAATGGCGTTTTTGATGCTGCCTGGATTTACTTCGGTTGGGATGGTATTCTTGCTAAATCTCAAGGAGTGGATGCCAACTTCATGTATTTGAAAGACTATGTCAAAGAGTTTGACTACTACTCACCAGTTATCATCGCAAACAATGACTATCTGAAAGACAACAAAGAAGAAGCTCGTAAAGTCATCCAAGCTATCAAAAAAGGCTACCAATACGCGATGGATCACCCAGAAGAAGCGGCTGATATCCTCATCAAAAATGCCCCAGAGTTAAAGGATAAACGTGACTTTGTCATTGAATCTCAAAAATACTTGTCAAAAGAATACGCAAGCGACAAGGAAAAATGGGGACAATTTGATGCTGATCGCTGGAATGCCTTCTACAAATGGGATAAAGAAAATGGTATCCTTAAGGAAGACTTGACTGATAAAGGATTCACGAACGAATTTGTAAAATAATGACAGAAATTAGACTAGAACACGTAAACTATGCCTACGACAATGAAAAGATTTTAGAGGATATTAACCTACAGGTAACTTCAGGTGAAGTGGTCTCTATCCTAGGCCCCAGTGGTGTAGGAAAGACCACTCTCTTTAACCTGATTGCAGGGATTTTAGAAGTCCAGTCAGGTAGAATTGTGCTTGACGGGGAGGAAAATCCAAAGGGGCGCGTGAGCTATATGCTACAAAAGGATTTGCTCTTGGAACACAAGACTGTCCTTGGGAATATCATTTTGCCCCTCTTGATCCAAAAGGTGGACAAGGCAGAAGCCATTGCCAAAGCAGATGAAATTCTTGCTACCTTTCAGTTGACGGCTGTAAGGGATAAGTACCCTCATGAACTCAGTGGTGGGATGCGCCAGCGTGTTGCTTTACTCCGTACCTACCTTTTCGGGCATAAGCTCTTTCTTCTAGACGAGGCCTTTAGCGCTTTGGATGAGATGACTAAGATGGAACTTCATGCCTGGTATCTTGATATTCATAAACAGCTAGGGTTAACGACCTTAATCATCACCCATAGTATAGAGGAAGCCCTCAATCTCAGCGACCGCATCTATATCTTGAAAAATCGTCCTGGGCAGATTGTTTCTGAAGTCAAACTCGACTGGTCTGAAGATCAAGACAAGGAAGTTCAAAAAATTGCTTATAAACGGAAAATTTTAGAAGAATTGGGCTTGGAACTATAGTAGAAAAAACTGTGAAAAACTCACACTACAAAAAACTTCGGTACACTATTAATGATACCGAAGTTTTTTTCTAGACTTTACGAAATATTTCTTAGATTTGATGATAAATAACATACTTTCAAAGGATTTGAAAGCTAGCTGTAACTTTGTTATTAGAACATAAATGTAGAAATGTAGAATAGAAAATAAAGCATAGTTTGCTAACGGTAGCAATTTTTAAAAGTCAGTATTTCCAATGGTTGAGCCTTAAAAATTTGACTTATAGAGTGTTAAATGATAGTATAGTCAATTATACCGAAATCATTCTATAATCGTTGATACATAAGGGTTTTATGTATCGCTTTTTTCATTTTGTGGACTTTTTTAAGAACTTTTTATTTTTTCGAGGGCAGTTTCAAAGAATGAGACTGCTCTTTTTTGGTTTTCTTTTGATAAATGGCTGTAAGTGTCCATAGTTACAGATATTTTTGCATGGCCAAGCCGTGTCTGTATTTCCTTGTAGGGTAGACCGGCATTAAGCAAGATACTAGCGTGAGTGTGTCGGAAAGCATGAAAGCCTAAATCAGTACAGTTAGCTTTTTTTAAGTGCTTATGTAGGCGGTAATCAACCTTTCGAGTATTGACATAGTTGTCAAAGCTATCAGAGAATACTTTCTCATAGGTTAAGCCAATGTTTCTACCGTTTTCTGCTTGTCTTGCTCGGTAGAGACGAAGCATGAGCACTGTTTTATGATCAATATCTAAAACTCTATAGCTTGATTTTGTCTTAGGAGTGTTTACCTGGTTTAAAATGTTGAGTGTTTTGTTAATATCGATCGTTCCGTTCTGCAGGTCAATATCAGACCATTCCAGGGCCAGACATTCACGGATGCGCAGTCCAGTAGCTAGGAGCGTTTTATAAAGCACAGTATCATAGAAATTGATAAAGGTATTCTCCAGGTTATCGAGATAGGAGAGGAAGTTTTTAAGTTCCTGATCTTGAAAGTATTTAATTTCTTGCTTATCTCTTGTTATCTTTCTAGGAATGACAACATCACGAGCAGGGTTATTATCCAATGCCTGGATAGAAACTCCATACTGTAGAATACGTTTATTTAAGGCATGAAGGTGATTGTATTCTTTATACCCCGTTCCGTTCTGATTGTACTCATCCGCCCACTTATTTACCTGAGTTTGGATAATGACAGGTGTAAGTTTATCTAGTTTATAAGTACCAAATGAGGGCAAGAGGTAGTTATTTAAGCAGCCTTTTATCTTTATCTGCGTATTAGTCTTTATGGTATGCTGGTAGGTTTGCCAAAACAAGTCCACAAGTTCGCTATAGGTTGTTATATGTGAGCGTTGTTTCCGTGTAGAGCCGTTTTTCTCAAATTCTACCTTAGCCTGAGTGGCCTTGTTTTTGAGTTCTTTCTTTGTTCGTGCTGATATGGTAGTCTTGACCTTCTTACCAGTCACAGAATCAATGCCAAGATAGATACTAGAGCGGTAGACTGCTGATCCGTCTTTTTTCATGTGTTGTGTAATTTTCATGGTTTTAACTCCTTTTTCCATCAGCAGGCAAGCAATTAGAAAAGGTTTTGAGTTTATACCATGCGAGGAGCTACGAGAATGCCCCTATTTTCGATTTTAAGCAGTCAGACGGTAAATTGTACCAGAATAAGAAATAAGGCGGATATGGGGCTTATTATTCGCTTTGCTAATCTTACAATTTTAATTCATCATAGAGTTGTTTACGTTTATTATCTAATATGTCATTATCATCTAGAGAATAATCACTGAAGTATAGTCGCTCAACAAAACCGTTTATTAAGTTTAAATCATCTAAATCTAACCCTTTTAATAGTCCAATAATATCTTTTATTTTTCTACCTCTCATAGACTTTTCGTTAAAATCTTGGAGTTTAGTAAAAAGATGGTCAAATAATTTTTTTTCGTCACTATATTCGTCTGTTTGCGTGTATTCAACAAATTCTTCCGGACTTAAACTAGAAATTTTTTTGGAAAGTGTATTCAATAAAACGTCATCGCTTTCATGTCCTAATAAATATCCTATACTTACTCCAAAATATTCTGCAAGCAGTAGAGCAGGTTTTGATTTAATCTCATTATTTGGATTTTCCCAATTTTGATAAGTTCGTAAAGTAATATTCAAACCTAGTTCTTTTTTTATAATATCTTCGTAAAATTCTTTTTGGGAGAATCCTTTTTCTATTCTAATTTTTTTAAGATTGTTTTTAGGTGTTTGATTTTCCATTAGTTATCCTTTTTTTTACGTTTATCTAGAGTATAACACAGTCAAAAGAAAAAATAAAATCATAGACGAAAAAAATTTCATTTTTCGCTTGACAACGAAAAAAAATTCGTCTATAATTCAAATTGTGATGAAAAAAATTTCGTCAAAAGAGAAATTTAGAAAGGAATTACTAATAATGTTGTTAACTATAGAACATGCAAAAAAAGTTCGTAGAAAACGAGGGGAACTCCAGTTGGGGAAAGTTCAGTTAGCCAAAAAATTGAAAATAACACCTCCTACCCTAGCAAAGATTGAAGCTGGGAACTATGATGAACCTAAACGTATTTACGAAAGTGTGATAGATTGGCTTTTAGATGATTGTTAGAAAGGAGCGAACCAATGGAACTGGTTTATATGGACGGCAAGAAAGAGCCGTATACACTGAGCAGTATCGTAGCAGAATGTGCTGAAATTAAGCACAGACATTTGAAGATTTTGCTGAATAAGCATCGAGAGGACTTTGAAAGCTTCGGAAAGGTGCAATTTAAAATTTCACCTTCAGAGAGTGGGCAAAATGTACGGGATTA